>NZ_PGVA01000003.1 GCF_002860125.1 Bacillus canaveralius | reverse complement strand
TGGAACACCCTGAAACCCGAGGACAAGAAGACAATATCTAATTCCTGTTTTCTACTCTACAATAATATAATACCCACCTGGGTATTATTATATCATTGAAAGCGAAAAATTTTTTTCGATCACAACATACCCATAGGGGTAAAACAGAATTTGCGGGAGGAATAAAAATGACTGAAAAGAAAAAGACAACCATTGTACTGTTCAGTGGCGATTACGATAAAACAATGGCTGCTTACATTATTGCAAACGGTGCTGCTGCATATGACCATGAGGTCACGATTTTCCATACGTTTTGGGGATTGAATGCTTTACGTAAAGATGAAGATATTCAGGTGAATAAAGGTTTTATAGAAAAAATTTTTGCAAAAATGATGCCGAGAGGCGCAGATAAGATGGGACTTTCAAAAATGAATTTTGCCGGTTTTGGACCGAAAATGATTAAGGATGTAATCAATAAGCATAATGCCCTTACGCTGCCACAATTAATTGAAATGGCGCAAGAACAAGATGTTAAATTAGTTGCTTGTACAATGACGATGGATTTATTGGGGCTTCAACAAGAAGAACTGTTGGATGATATCGAATATGCAGGTGTAGCCGCATACTTGGGAGATGCTGAGAAAGGTAATGTCAACTTGTTTATTTAAGAAGACAACAAATGTAATAGGTGGAATACGCTGTTTATAATTATCGCACAAGGTGGACGAATTGATGGAAAACATAACCCCAAAAACGGAGTTAAAAAATTTTATGATATTAAATACCGCGGTGGGTATAACGATGCAGGAGGTAACAATGATTAAAGCCGATATGATGTTAGATGCAAAAGGGCTGGCTTGTCCAATGCCTATTGTAAAAACAAAAAAAGCTATCAATCAGCTTGAAGCCGGTCTAGTCCTCGAAGTGCAAGCAACTGACAAAGGCTCGAAGGCGGATCTTAGAGCATGGGCAGAGAGCGCTGGCCATCAGTATTTAGGGACGATTGAAGAAGGAGAAATGTTAAAGCACTACTTACGAAAATCATCAGGTGAAGAGACGTCACACGAAGCAAAACATCCCATTGTCGCCCATAATGAAGAACTTATGAAAAAACTGCAGGCAGACGCGGTGATTGTCGTAGTTGATGTGAGAGAAACGGCTGAATATGCTTTTAATCATATTCCAGAGGCTATTTCCATTCCTTTAGGGGACTTGGAAAGTCGTTTAGATGAGCTAAACAAAGATGATGAAATTTATGTTGTATGCCGGACAGGAAGCCGCAGCGATTTTGCCGCACAAAAACTAACGGAAAAAGGTTTTAAAAAAGTTGTCAATGTTGTACCGGGCATGAGCAAATGGACGGGCAACACAAAGAGCATAAATTTCTGAAGTCCTTAACAAAAATTATACGGGTGGGAGTATGTGAAATGACTGTAAATATTATGACCGCGCAAGAAGTGGCACAAAAAGTGATCAAGAAAGAAAAGTTATTTATACTGGACGTTCGAAATCAAACCGATTTTAAAGACTGGAAAATAGAAGGTGAGAATTTTGCATACCTAAATATTCCTTACTTTGAACTACTCGATGGGGTTGAAAAAATAATTGACCAGCTGCCTGCAGGCATAGAGGTATTAGTAGTGTGCTCCAAAGAAGGTTCGTCCATCATGATCGCTGAAATGCTATCAGAAGCTGGACGTGAAGTTTTTTACCTTAAGGGTGGTATGAAGGCATGGAGTGAACATTTAGAACCCGTTAAGGTCGGCGATTTAAATGGTGGAGGAGAGATCTATCAGTTTGTTCGAATCGGGAAGGGATGTTTGTCATATATGATTGTTTCAAACGGAGAAGCAGCCGTTGTTGATGCTACCCGAATGACAGATGTGTATTTAGACTTTACCCGAAACCTCGGCGTTCATATCACGCATGTATTTGACACGCATCTTCATGCGGATCATATTTCAGGCGGAAGAATCATTGCTGAAACAACGAATGCCACCTACTGGTTACCGCCAAAGGATGCAGCTGAAGTCACATTTGAATACCAGCCTTTGGAAGGCGACAACCATGTGAATATCGGAAACTCGGCCATCAATATACATGCATTGTACTCCCCAGGCCATACCATTGGCTCGACATCGTTTATTGTCGATGAAAAGTTCTTGCTGTCAGGTGATATTTTGTTCGTTGATTCGATTGGGAGACCGGACCTCGCCGGAATGGCCGATGATTGGGTGCAAGATCTACGGGAATCACTTTATAAGCGTTATAAGGAATTATCTACTGAATTAATTGTCCTGCCAGCTCACTTTATGGTTAACGAAGAATTGAATGCCGATGGAAGTGTTTCTGAAAAATTAGGAGTATTGTTTGCTAAAAACCACGGGTTAAGCATTGAGGATGAAGCGGAGTTTCGAAAAATAGTTACCGAAAACCTGCCCCCTCAGCCAAATGCTTATCAAGAAATTCGCCAAACGAACATGGGGAAAATCCATCCGGACGAAGAAAAGCAGCGTGAAATGGAAATTGGCCCAAACCGCTGTGCGATACGTTAAACCGTACGTTTCCGCGGATAAATCCCACTTTTCCGCGGATAAATCCCACGTTTCCGCGGATAAATGGCACTTTTCCGCGGATAAATCATACTTTTCCGCGGATATGAGTTTTAAGGAGAGATCGCTTATGAAATCAGATAAAGTTCTAGATGCAACAGGATTGGCTTGTCCAATGCCGATTGTAAAAACGAAAAAGGCTCTTGATGGGTTGGCGGCTGGCCAGGTATTGGAAATCCATGCGACCGATAAAGGGGCAAAGAGTGACCTGACTGCATGGTCGAATGCAGGAGGGCATCAGCTTTTAGAGGCCAGAGAAGATAATGGAGTGTTCAAGTTTTGGATTAAAAAGAGTTAATGCAAAGAGGGAACCAGGAGCTGGTTCCCTTTTCTTGAAGGGGGTATCAGGAGTGGAAATTGCCTTTATAGTGACGATTTTTCTTATTGGTTTCATTGGTTCTTATATTTCCGGAATGCTTGGCATTGGCGGTTCGATTATTAAATATCCAATGCTTTTATACATTCCGCCTTTATTTGGTCTGGCGGGATTTAGCGCTCATGAAGTGTCGGGAATTAGTGCTATTCAAGTATTTTTCGCCACGATCGGCGGGGTCTGGGCATATCGCAAAGGCGGATATTTAAATAAATCGTTAATTGGGCATATGGGTGCCAGCATTTTAATCGGAAGTTTAGTCGGTGGTTATGGATCCAGGATGATGCCGGAAGACGGGATAAATATCGTCTATGGTATTCTGGCGCTAATAGCTGCCATTATGATGTTTATACCGAAAAAAGATCTTGATAGTATTCCGCTTGACCACGTCAATTTTAACAAGGGACTCGCAGCCGTTTTGGCATTAATAGTAGGTATCGCATCAGGTATTGTCGGTGCAGCAGGGGCGTTCCTGTTAGTGCCCATTATGCTAGTGGTCTTGAAAATTCCAACACGAATGACGATTGCTTCTTCGTTGGCGATTACGTTTATTTCATCGATCGGGGCAACGGCCGGAAAAATCACAACCGGGCAAGTGGCTTTTTATCCCGCGTTCATTATGGTTGTCGCTAGTATCATCGCGGCACCACTCGGAGCAATGGCCGGAAAAAAAATTAATACGAAAATCCTGCAAGTAATTTTAGCTGTGCTAATAGCAGCAACCGCATTTAAGATCTGGATCGATATTGTTTGACTTGTAAAATCCAATCATAATCAAAGTGTAAACTGGTTGATGTGGTTTGCGCTTTTTTTCTGCGGGAATATATTTACAAAGGATTTAATGCTTTAGTAAAGAATGTAAATAACACCAGGGCTTTGAGAGAACACTTATATAGGCTCTGTAAAAAAATTTTTGGTGAAGGAGAGGGAATTTCATGTCTGAACCATTGTTTACATCATCGGCAACTGCTGTTGGAGGAAGGGAAGGAAGAGTTGAGTCGTCTGATGGTAATATTAAAAAAGATCTTGCCATGCCAGGGACTCCAAGAGCGAAGCAATTACCTGATGCATCAAATCCGGAGCAGCTTTTTGCGGCTGGGTACGCTGCCTGCTTTGACGGAGCGTTACAATTTATGGCCAAGAAGGAACGTGTCAGCTTTGAATCCGAGGTGACGGCAAATGTCAGCCTGTTAAAAGACGAAGCTGATGACGGATTCAAACTTGCGGTAACGTTGCAGGTAAAAGGAACGGATATAGATAAGGCAAAATTAGAAGAGCTTGTTCATAAAGCTCATGATTTCTGCCCATACTCAAAAGCAACGAGAGGGAATATCGATGTCACGCTTGAGGTTGTAGAGTAATTCTGGAAATAAAAATTAAACCAGCTGCCATGGCTGAATCATAAGGCTGGCCAGCCCAATTTATAGGCACTTTTGGCGTGCAGGTGCCGAACGTTTTGACGTCTTCTGCTGAAAATGAGGAAGGAATTAATGGGATCCAAATTGGTCCTGGAGCTACTCCATTGACCCGGATCCTCTTTTCTATGAGTGAAAGAGACACCGGAGCGGGCTGGTTCTTTTGTGAGATGAACGTACTAAATGATCTTATAGAAAAAAACACTGGTATTAACCAGCGCCATCAACCTACGAACTTTGTCTCTTATTGTCACCTACATGTACTAACGAACCTTTTTTAATCCAGTATTGAAAGCTATCCCTCGGAAAAACCCCTCGGTAATTCGAATTATCCATTTTTATTACTATGCTTCCTTGTGTCACTTCTAAAATCTTTAATCTGTCTGAGTTGCTGAGGTTTGGCATAAAGCCGCTTTTCATTTCGAATTCCATGTTTTCGTGAAGCTCCATCATATTAAGAACCCTCCTGAATTTAATGGACTTTCCCAGATTTATCATTAACTTGCCCCTTTATTTAATAATTTATCCATATCTTGGTGTATGTATATGATGTGAGCGGTTTTTACGGGAAATTTTGCCGAAATAACTCGATGACCAATTGCGCACTTTGCTTGGATTTTCTGAGAAGAGTTCGCAAGCTTGACATGAAATTAATATTGATAGCGAATACATTCATGATACTATTTATGTAGTGTATTCGAAAAAAGGGGGGATTTCCTATGAAGCGTATCGATAAAATTTATGCTTATTTAGTCGAACAGTCTGATGGTAAAAAGCTCGATGATTTTATCCGTATGGAGGGGTTCACTGCTTCAGATATCGCGGATCATTTAGATATTCTCAGAAACAATGTGAGCGCGGAATTAAACAAACTATTGCGCCAAAATATGATTATCAAGATTAAAGGCCGCCCGGTCCGTTACCTCGTGAAGGACTGTATTGAAAAGTTGATACAGTCTCAGTTGCCGAATGATATTTACGAGTATGAAAGCATGGCAAGCATCCTGGCCTACCGAAATGGGCAATCGAAACCATCATCGCAAATCGATACAGAGGAGGAACCGAGCCCATTTGACGATTTGATCGGGTCAAAAACGAGCTTGCGCATTCAGGTGGAGAGAGCGAAAGCAGCCGTTTTGTATCCGCCTCACGGCCTGCATACATTGATTGTCGGCCAGACCGGGGTTGGGAAAACGCTATTTGCCAATATGATGTTCAACTATGCAAAACATGCCGGCCCATACACGGAAGATACCCCGTTCGTCGTATTCAACTGCGCAGATTATTATAATAACCCTCAGCTTTTGCTGTCCCATGTGTTCGGCCATGTGAAAGGGGCATTCACGGGAGCGGATAGCCATAAAGAAGGACTGGTCGCCAAGGCCGATGGAGGTATCCTGTTTCTCGATGAAATCCACCGCCTTCCCCCTGAGGGCCAGGAAATGATTTTTTATTTTATGGACACCGGGACATACAGCAGCCTGGGAGAAACGGAGCGGAAGCATAAAGCCAATGTCATGATCATTGGTGCGACAACCGAAGACCCGGAATCTTCCTTGCTTAAAACCTTTGTCCGCCGCATCCCGATATTGATCAGCATCCCGTCCTTTGAAGAACGCCTGCCAATAGACAAGATTGATATTTTAAAATTTTTATTGGCCAATGAGGCAAACCGCGTCCAAAAATCGATTAAAATTGATGCTGAAGTTATGAAAGCATTGATTGGCAACACTACTTTTGGAAACGTTGGACAGCTGAAATCAAATATTCAGCTTGTCTGCGCCAATGGCTTTCTTCGTTGTTTAAATGAAGAAGTCATCACAATCGAATTTAAACGGCTGCCTCCGGAAATCAAAAATGGCCTTTTTTATCTGAGCAGGCGCCGGCAGGAAATGCAGGAGTTGTCCCAGATGCTGGAGCCGAATTTGATGATATATCCGGAAGGGAATAATAAAGCTCTGTTTGAAGAAGACCCTTATGAACCGGACTTTAATTTATACAGTATTATTGAAGATAAAGTTACATTTATGATGGAGCAAGCGGTATCGGATGATGACATCAACCGATTTTTGAAGCTGGATATTGATATCCACTTGAACAAGTTTTACAACAAATTTTCCAGCAATGCGCTCAATCGAGAGAAAATTTTAAAGATTGTTGACGAAAACATTTTGACTTTCAGCGAGGAAGTACAGGATCTGGTTGAAAAGCGATTAAAACAAAAGGTAACGGAGCGCTTCCTGCTTGCTTTCAGTCTGCATCTCACCTCGTTTTTAAAAAGGTCGAAAACGCAAAAATTAGCGGGTTATACAAATATCGAAAATGTCATCAATGACAGGCCGAAGGAGTATCAGTTGTCTCTGGAAATCTGTAGCCTGATTGAGGAACGATTCCATATCGTTGTCCCCGGGATGGAGGCTATGTATTTGACGATTATCCTTACTTCGCTGTTAAAGGATCAAAAGGCTGAGCATGTAGCAATTCTTGTCGCAGCGCATGGCAGCAGTACAGCAAGCAGCATGGTCACAGTCGTCAAAAAATTGCTTGGAGAAACGAATATAGACTTTATTGATATGCCGCTGGATCTTAGTCCAAAAGAAATTCTGGACGAAATGCGCGAGCGGGTAAGAGAAATAGATATGGGGAAAGGTGTTTTGCTACTAGTCGATATGGGCTCGCTGACAGGGTTCGGCCAAGTCATCACGAACGATACAGGTATTCAGACTCGAACACTGGATATGGTATCGACGCCGCTTGTGATTGAAGCTGTTCGGAAAGCAACGATCATGGCCATGGATTTGGATGAGATTTATGACTCTCTGAAAGATTTTAAAGGTTACGGAATTTACCAGGTAGAACAGGCGGAAACCCTGATGCTGAACAAGCCGCTCGCTATATTATCTGTCTGCTCGACCGGGGAAGGAACTGCGGAGAAACTGAAACAATTTATAGAGCAATTGCTTCGCAACATTGGTAAAAGTGAAATTAAGGTCATACCTCTGCCAATAAATGAAGTTGAACACAGCATTGATCACTACTTGGAAAGTTATGATGTGCTTTTGACCGTCGGAATTGTGGACCCGAAAATTCATGTGCCGTTTATTCCGATTGAATCACTATTTGTAGGCGACGGGGAAGCACAATTCATGAACTTGATCCAAAATCGCCATTTAATTCCCTCAAATCCGCGGCCGGAAGTGATGGTACGTGAAATGAGTAAAGAAAGCTTAAATGAGTTTTTAACATATTTGAATCCAAAAAAAGTGATCGGGACGATCCTCGAATTTGTAGAAAATATAGAAAAACTCATCGCTTTTTCCTTTAGTAACGCGACAAAAATTAATCTGAGCCTGCATATTGGATGTGCACTTGAGCGTGCGGTAATACACGACAGCCTCAGTTATACTTCGGACGTTACAGATGAGCAGGAAACAAAAAAAGAAGCTTTTAAAGCGGTGGCACAAGTATTTAAGGACAAGATTAATCTTTCGTTGACAGATGATGAACTGTATTACCTGGTTGATATAGTAGATAAACAAATCGAAGGACAACGGGCAATTTAAATATCCAGCGTAAGGCTGCCAGAAGGTTGTTTCGACCTTTTTGGCAGTCTTATTTTGTGTATATACATAATGATGGCGATTTTAATGGGAGCAGGGGCTTTTTGAATAAACTTTAAGCATATACATAAATCATCAAACAATCGTGGTTAAATCAGGGCGGCGTTTTAGCTTATTCAAAGAAAAGAATAGAGCGCAATATTTAAAATGAATCAACCAGATCAATCTTATTTAAGACAGTGTTCTTTTGTTGACATCAAAAACACTTTTTGAGTATTAAAGATTTATTAATAGTGTATCAATATATTTTCAAAATAAAAAGAGAATGCTTGAATGATAGGAGTATTAATTTGATACAGAAAGTTGGCATGAATCTTGCAAGTATTATTGTTGAAAGATGAAAAAGGAGGTCGAACGATGACAACTGCCATTATCATTGGGACACACGGAGCATCAGCAGAACAATTATTAAGATCATCCGAAATGATCATCGGCCCGCAAGAAAATGTAACCTTTATCGATTTTGTTCCTGGTGAAAATACAGATACATTGATTAAAAAATTCAATGAACAATTGTCTAATCTTGATACCGCTGAAGGCGTCCTGTTTATGGTCGATTTATTCGGTGGCAGCCCGTATAATGCTGCAAGCCAAATTGCTTTGCCGAAACCTGATTATGATGTAATCGCAGGGGTAAACATTCCGATGCTTCTGGAAACGTTGGCGATGCGATCGTCGCTGGGATTTGATGAGCTGGTGGACACGGCTTTAAATGCAGGTAGCATGGGTGTTAAGTCCTTAAGAAAAAGCTTAGTTATAACTGAAGAATCAGAGGAGGAATTATAAAATGATTATCGCATTAGCACGTGTTGACGACCGTTTGATTCACGGACAAGTGGCAACTGTTTGGACGAAAGAGGCCCGCGTTAGCCGGATTATTGTAGTCAGTGACGAGGTGGCAAATGATACGGTCCGTAAGACCTTGCTCACTCAAGTGGCACCTCCTGGGATAAAAGCCAGTGTCGTGGACATTGACAAAGCAATTCGCGTGTACAACAACCCGAAATATGAAAATGACCGAGTTATGTTCCTGTTCACAAACCCGGCCGACGTACTGCGCCTGGTTGATGCAGGTGTCCCCATTAAATCTGTAAACATCGGCGGGATTGCTTACAAAGAAGGCAAAACGATGATTACCAATGCCGTATCGGTTGATGAAAAAGACATTCAAGCATTTCGCGAACTGGCCGCCCGCAACATTGAATTGGAAATTCGCAAAGTGGCCGCGGACAATAAAGTGGCAATTATTCAGCTTTTAGACAAGCTGCAAGCTGGCAAATAAGAACCTGGGGCGGACGCATACATGTACGGGTATGAAGCTAATACGGATGACAAAGTGACTGATGGTTTCCTGATTACCTTGCGACAACAGACGAGCTTCCAGTACGGTGTTAGTCGATAGACTTCTGGAGTACTTTGGTTTATGACCTTGAGACTCATTAAGGAGGTGGTTGCCGGCATATCGAGCGACTGAAATATTGTAACCGTTTTACCTGCCTATTGATAAGTCAACTGCTTAAAGAATGGTTAAAAATCTGCACTTCTTTTCACATTATTTACTCTAAGGAGGGAAAATCGTGGATGTTTCTGTAATACAAATTATCCTAGTCTTCATCGTATCTTGTATTTCAGGGATGGGGTCAATCCTTGATGAATTTCAGACCCACCGTCCGCTGATTGCATGTACGTTAATTGGTCTGGTATTAGGGGATGTAACAACCGGCGTTATCATTGGCGGTACTCTCGAAATGATTGCTCTCGGATGGATGAACATTGGAGCAGCCGTTGCGCCTGACGCTGCTTTAGCATCGATTATTTCTACTATCCTTGTTATTGCAGGGGGGCAAGATATCGGTGCAGGTATCGCGCTGGCGATTCCACTTGCTGCAGCTGGTCAGGTACTGACGATCCTGGTCCGTACCATTACTGTTGGGTTCCAGCATGGAGCTGATAGAATGTCAGAAAAAGGAGATTTGCGAGGGATGGATTTGCTGCATATAAGTGCGTTGCTCTTGCAAGCGATGCGTATTGCGATTCCTGCTCTCCTTGTTGTCGTAACGGTCGGAACTTCTGCTGTCAGGAACATGTTGGATGCGATTCCGGATGTTGTAACAGGCGGATTGAATGTTGCCGGAGGTATCATTGTTGTTGTCGGTTATGCGATGGTAATCAATATGATGCAAGCACCATACTTGATGCCATTCTTCTTCGTTGGATTTGTTATTGCCGCTTACACCGAATTTAACTTGGTTGCCCTGGGCGTACTCGGTTTAGTCATGGCGATCGTGTATATTCAATTAAGCCCGAAATACAATAAAGTCGCATTCGCGTCAAGTGACAGAGCAGCTTCAGGGTATGACGACGATCTTGACGATGAGTTAGACTAAGAAGGGAAGGAACGCAAAATGAGTACTGAAACGAATGTAATGGCACCTGATACAGGTGAAAAGAAACTGACAAAGCGTGATTTGCGTGCGGTTTTCATTCGCTCCAACTTACTTCAAGGATCCTGGAACTTTGAACGGATGCAAGCTTTAGGATACGCTTTCGCCATGGCGCCTGCGATCCGCCGCCTGTATCCTGAAGGCAGCGAAGAACGGAAGCAAGCAATGAAGAGGCATAATGAATTCTTTAATACCCAGCCATTTGCATCAGCCCCGATTTTAGGCGTGACCCTTGCGATGGAGGAACAGCGGGCAAATGGCGCAGAAATCGAAGATGCAGCCATCAACGGTATTAAAGTAGGTTTGATGGGGCCACTTGCTGGTGTTGGCGACCCGATCTTTTGGGGTACGGTGCGTCCGATATTTGCCGCGCTTGGTGCATCGATTGCCATGTCCGGCAATATTTTAGGTCCGCTTTTGTTCTTTGTGTTGTTCAATGCTGTTCGTCTTGGTGTTAGATGGTGGGGTGTCTCTTACGGCTACCACAAAGGCTCCAACGTCGTTTCCGACATGGGAGGCAACCTGCTTCAAAAGCTGACAGAAGGTGCATCGATTCTCGGTCTATTCGTTATGGGAGCGCTGGTTAACAAATGGACATCCATGAAAATACCATTAGTTGTTTCCGAGATTGAGAATCCTGAAACGGGTGAAGTAACAACAACAACAATTCAAAGTATTTTGGATCAGTTAATGCCTGGTCTTTTGCCGTTGCTTTTAACTTTTGTATGCATGTGGCTACTGAAGAAAAAAGTCAATCCATTGTGGATCATACTCGGTATTTTCGCACTTGGTATTGTTGGATACTGGGGCGGATTCCTGGCTAAATAGAATGGACAAAAATGCCACGCCATCATGGCTGGCAACGGTAACGAACGAGAATCGGCATCGCTGCGATTCTCGTTCTATATGTTAAAATGTGAAGTGAGGAGGTAAGGTTAATGTCTATCACAGAAGGAATATTATTGGCTTTGATTGCACTATCGCTTGCGTATATTGTATATGACTCCCTCGTCATTCCGATGTTAAAAGGAAAGACGATTCTTACTGTTCCTTTAAAAAAACGCAATTTGGCGGATCAGCTTATTTTTGCAGGATTGCTGGTCATTCTGGTTGTCTCCAACATCGTGAGCGGCGGCAATGATATGGTTACGTATTTGTTGGCAGGTTATGCAGCGATTATTCTTTATTTCGTATTGCTTCGAACGCCAAAAGCAAGATTTAAAGAACAGGGATATTTTTATGGAAATTTTTATTCTGATTATGACCGCGTGAAAAATATGAATCTGTCAGAAGACGGCATTTTGGTGATTGAAACGAACCGGCAACGCCAGCTCTTGCAAGTCGCCCACATGGAAGATCTCGAGAAAGTTTTAAAAGTGTACACCGAACATTGAAAAAACTGAAGCTCTATCAGGATCCCTTTGAAAAAACCTGGTAAATGCATTCATTGCAAATACATTATTTTTTGATAACCTCCACCACTCACTGTAGTTTATATGTGAAATAACAAAATTAATTGATATTTAAGTTTTGCCCATTTATAAAAATATACGGTACGGCGCCATCATGTCTGGCGTCCGTCCCTATTTTTAGACTACCGTTTCTGCTGCCATGTCAGAGTCTTGTTGTTGATATTTCTTTTTTATAAAAATTGCGACCCATGACAACAAACCAAAAATGACAAGGAATATAAGCAGCATTCCGGCGTTTACAAGTGCCGAGCCGAAACTATTTAAAGAAATCACTGATTTAAACCCGGCAATTGAATAGGTAAACGGAAGGTATGCGCTTACATTTCTATACGTTTCAGGCAGCATATCGATCGGCAGGTTTGCGCCGGTAATGGAGAGCTGCAAGATAATGAACACTAAAGCGATAAAGCGGCCAATGTTTCCTCCGAATGCGGCAAGGAAGAGCACAATTGCTGAAAACGTCACGCTGGCTATGAGCGCAAATACAATCAATCCAATCGGGTTGGTCACATGCAATTTAAGGCCTAAAAGAACAACACTGAGAAGTAAAATGGCTTGAACGATGGCCAATGAGCCCAAGTGCATAAATTTAACTGCGAACCAGCGGACGCTAGATACGAATGGCGGCCTTTTAAAATCAATAAACATCGACATGATCAAGATGCCGGAGAACAAACCAAGTGTCAGTATATATGGAGCAGTCGAATCACGGTAATATTCATATCCGTTAATTTTATCGCTGACCAGTTCAACCGGGGCGGCGAACATGCCGGCATTTTCTTCTCCAGTTTTCAGTCTGCCCGTTTTTTCTGCTCCATCCTTCAGCCCTGAAGCGAGTTGCTGGGTTCCATCATTCACTTTTCCGGCTCCATCGTTTAGCTTGGTAGTGCCATCAGCCAATTTTCCCCAGCCTTCATTCACACTGGTGGTACCATTGCTTACTTGGCCCATTCCGTTATTGATTTTAGACGCCCCAGTTGTAAGCGCTTTCCAACCTTCGTCTACTTTAGCATTCCCATCGGAGATTTGGCCCGCCCCTTTGTCCAGGGCAGTCACACCATTTGTCAGTTCCGACCACCCATTGTTAACTGCGGCATTCCCGTCAGCAATTTGTTTTGCTCCTGCTTCCAGCTTCGCTGCTCCATCATCAACCTGTATTTGACCGGCTAACAGCTTTTTAATTCCTTCGTTCAGATCTACTGCTCCAGGAGCTGCCGTAGAAGCGAGTCCGTTAGAGATTTGCGTTGAGCCATCCCTTACAGAAATTGCCCCTGCTAATATTTTTTCGGCCCCTTCTACTATTTTTTGATAGTTAGGATCCAGTTTTGTCGTAACATTAAAGTTTTGATATTCCTTAATTCCTGCCTCCAATTGGACGGCCCCATCTGCGAGCCTTACAGCACCATCTGTTACCTTCGCACTGCCGGGTACTAAACGGCCCTCGATGCCGGCTCTAAGCTTCGTACTGCCAGCCTCGGCCCGCTGCAATCCAGCTAATATTTGCGAGGTTCCGCCTTTCAGGCTTACCATACCATTATGCAGCTCCTTTGCTCCATTAGAGAGCCGCGAAATATCACCGGATTTATCGTGTAATCCTTTTAACAGACGGGAAGTACCATTTTTTAATTCTTTCGTGCCATTTGCCAGCTTTGTAATATCTGCTTGCTTGGAAGAAAGGGAATTTACGAGCTGTCCTGTTCCTCCTTTAAGCTGATTCGCGCCATCGGCCAGCCTCGCGATGTCTGGCGATTTTTCAGTGACGGACTGCTGTAATTCAGTTGTTCCGTCATGAAGCTGTGTTGTTCCGTCAGCAAGCTGGGCCGATCCGTCGGCTGCTTTCTCAAATCCATCGGCAACCTCACCCATGACGGATGTAACGTATTGTTCGGTGATTGTATTTGCCAGTTGCTCGCGAATTCTTTCAGTAGCGGTTCTGGTAACTTGTGAGGCGAGGAAGTTAAGTCCTTCATTTTGGATGTATTCTAGTTCAAGCTTTTTGGGATTTGGATCAAGGACGGTTGTCACGCGCTGGGAAAAATCTTCGGGTATCACAATGACGATATAGAAGTCATTATTCTGTAGTCCTTTCATCGCTTTTGCCGAATCGACGAATTTCCAGCCTAACTGCTTTCCTTTTTTCAAATTCGCCACCAATTCTCTTCCTACGTTGATCGGTTCATCTTCCGACATCGCTCCTTTATCATTATTGACGACGGCAACCGGCAAGTTTGACAGATTGTCATAAGGGCCCCAGTCAGCAGAGAGGAGAATCCCTCCATAGGCAACAGGTACAAGTAAAGCGGCAATAATGGAAAAAAGAAGCGCCTTGTTTGCTGCTAGCTTTGCAAACTCAACAGAAAGTAAGTTGAAAACATTCATCCATAATACCTCCAAGTATGGTTTTGTACATAAAATGAATGAAGATGCATTCACTTTTGTATTTATCATAATATTTCAAATACTATATACAAATCCAGGGAATTTTTTGTCGAAAGTGAAATTTACACATAAAGTATTAGCGGGATATCCCGTTAGTTGTAGTACCTAAAGTACTAAACTCATTAGTGTAGGTTATAACTTGTAATTCTAGTGGAATGATGTGAAATTGCTCTAAATTATTCTTTTGGAAATGGAGGAGAGAAAACGATTCTTTTTGGTTTATCCAGTGCTAGATTTAATGCGAGGCGAGGACTTAAATAAAAAAGGCATCCTTTAAAAGGATACCTTCTCTATCATTACTTTAAATCGTCGATTGAATCTATTTCCATGTATTCTGGAACGGTTAACCCCAGCCTGGTTCCTTCCAGATTCGCTCCGAGATCAACCAAAGCATCTTCATAACGTGTAAAATAATCAGCGTGGGTGGTTGGCAACCATGCTGCAACCATTGCGTCAGCACTTCCATCGGCAATTCCGGCAAACATTGGGCCTGCTTCAACCTGTTTCATGTTGACGTTATATCCCTGCTGTTCTAAAACTTCACTGATAACATTGGTACTTGCAATTTCTGATTCCCAGGCAACATAAACAATAACGATTTCTTGGCCATTGCCTTGCTGAGCGCCTTCTATCCATGTTTGGACTACTTCGCTATGGGAATTAATCCAGTTTTGAGCTGCTGTTTCAGGATCAGCACCTTCTTGAATCTCCACCATAACTTCTTCCATATCACTAGGTTCCCAATAAAACTGGTCAAGTATTTGGTAAGCCCCAGGTGCCTCTTCTTCGAGTCCTTTTCTTACA
Organism: Bacillus canaveralius; assembly: GCF_002860125.1. Classification (GTDB taxonomy): domain Bacteria; phylum Bacillota; class Bacilli; order Bacillales; family Cytobacillaceae; genus Bacillus_BJ; species Bacillus_BJ canaveralius. Next base: position 125,779 of record NZ_PGVA01000003.1, on the reverse strand, counting down.
ACCGTATGGATCGATTCACCTTCACCGTAGGAGCCTTTCGGATCGTCCAGATACTTCAAATCATACTTCTGATACATCCAGTGCGGCGTCCAACCTGTGATGATAATCGGTTCTTCCTTTTCATACGCTTTCTTTAACTCAGCCGTCATTGCTGCAGACGAACCTTCCCGAAGCGTCCAATCTTCTAAATCATAATCTTCCATGGCTTTTTCCGTAGCTTTCATTAATCCGGATCCGGGATCAATGCCGGTGATTTGATAATCGACCTGAGCGCCGACATGGTCATTAGCGGCTTGTTCATCACGATTTCCTTCTAAAAATCCAAAGTAAGCAAACATGATTATAAAAGCAGCACCGATGATTCCGAATACGATCTTCGGGTTTATGATGTGGGAATAGGCGGGTTTTCTAAGGTTTTGTGAGATGCGGTCCAAAATAATCGCGATAATAACGATCGATAATCCGGCTTCGAAACCCTGACCCACTTTAATCTGAGTCACTGCCCGATATACTTCTGCACCGAGCCCTGGTGCGCCAACTAGAGAAGCGATTACAACCATTGAAAGGGAGAGCATAATACTCTGGTTTACACCGGCAAGAATTGTTGGTGCAGCCAATGGAAGCTGGACTTTCAACAGTCTTTGGCTAGTTGTTGAACCAAATGCTTCCGTGGCTTCAATCAAGTCCCGAGGAACTTCACGAATGCCTAAATTCGTCAATCGGATCGTGGGAGCAACTGCAAAGATAACCGAAGCGATAATACCTGGCACAACGCCAATTCCAAAAAACAAAATGGATGGAATCAAATAGACGAAGGCTGGCATTGTCTGCATAAAATCCAATATTGGTGTTACGATCTGTTTTGCTGTATCACTTTGTGATACCCAAATCCCAATTGGTATCCCAATCAAAATCGTTATGAGTCCCGATGAAAGAACAAGTGCTAGAGTATCAACTGTAGCGTCCCAATAACCGAGATTCTGAATGAGCAGCAGACTGATCAAAGTAAAAACTCCAAGTGTCCATCTGCTTGTGTATAATGCCAATAAAGTCAGAATTAGTATTAAGACAATTGAGGGACCGGCGTTCAGCACATTAACGAATATAGCCAGTGTCCCTTCAATGAGAGCTGTTAAAAAGTCAAACAACCCGCCGAAGGTAGCTGTTATCCAATCAACAAGCCGATCAATCCATGATCCCAAAGGAATTCGTGGTATATTCATTTAATCACTTCCTATATCATTTAAGAAATCTCTATTACCGGCAAGCGCACCAATGACACTGCCACGAATGATGATTCCCTTTAATTTGTTTTCGTTGTCTACAACCGCAAGTGGTGAACTTGAGGTTGCGATCTCATCCAATATTGTAGAGATAATAACATTTTCATCTACTGAAGGGATATCCTTAGTCATGACATCCTGAATGGTTAGGCTTTCTTTAATGGCCTGTGTAGCTTGTTCAGCTGTAATAGCCCCCAACAATTTTTTCTTTCTATCAACGACGAAAATACTTGAGTAGCCTTGCTCCTTCATAATTTGCAGAGCAACCCGGGGGCCTCTGTCGACTGAAATTCTTTCCGCTCTTTTCATTACATGTGAAGCAGTCAGAACATTCGATAAATCAACATCTTCTACAAATCGTTCTACATATTCATTGGCCGGATTCATCATAATCTCTTCCGGAGTACCCAGTTGAATAATACTTCCGTCTTTCATTAAGGCAATTCGATCACCGATTCTTAACGCTTCGTCTAAATCATGAGTAATAAATATAATCGTTTTATTCAGATTCTCCTGCAGTTCTAAAAGCTCGTCCTGCATATCACGGCGAATTAACGGGTCAAGGGCACTGAAGGCTTCGTCCATGAGCAGGATCTCCGGATCATTGGCAAGAGCCCTTGCTAATCCAACGCGCTGTTGCATTCCGCCGCTAAGCTGTGCGGGATACTGATGCTCATAGCCTTTTAATCCGACAACTTCCAGAGATTTTAATGCTTTTTCCGCTCGTTCTGCCGCTGGTACTTTTTGAATTTCCAGCCCGTATTCGGCATTTTCGAGAATCGTCTTGTGAGGAAAAAGAGCAAAATTTTGAAAGACCATACTGATCTTCTCTCGTCTTGTCTCCCTTAACCGCTCGGCGTTCATTTTCAGAATGTCCTCGCCGTCAATCAGAATTTCACCGGAAGTCGGCGTGATCAGCCGGTTAAACATCCTGATTAATGTGGACTTCCCACTACCAGACAATCCCATAATCACAAAAATTTCACCGGGATAAATCTCAAAGTTAGCCTTGTTTACCCCGACAGTTTGACCGGTCTTTTGTAAAATTTCCTTTTTAGAAAGCCCCTTCTTTAAAAGGTCGATCGCAGCCTTTGGGGATTTCCCAAAAATCTTCGAAACATCCCTTACTTCTACGTTAGGTTTCATTCATATCCTCCGTTTCTAGTTACCCGGTATGCATATATCGATTAAAAATTAACCTGGGTTATTTATTAAATGATTGGTTATAGTGGAATTTTTTATTCCTAAGAGAAGGCTTTCTTCTATATCTAAATATGTTTAATTAGCAGCCTTGTTCAACTGTGAACAACTAAGCACATGGATTCATTGCGGGGAACTAGCAGACAAATCTGTAAGCTTGGGATTAAAAGCCAACAAGACAACCTTAACACTAATGAAATATACGCTTCAACCAATAAGGCTTATTGCTAATCATCGAAATTTTCGAATAAATACGATATGGCGGCTTGAGAAATATTGCTAGTTATTATAGCTTCATCCCGGGTATCAAAATAGCGTCCTTTAATGAAGCACGACTACCAATACATCTACATGCGTTTAAAGGGGGAGTTTCTTCATGCTTAGTATGTTTGAGGTCCTGAAATTTCTCGTTTCGTTTTTCTTAATTCTCCCGGTTGTAACGTTTATCCATTTGAGTGGCCATATTTTTTTTGTGTCTATTTTTGGAGGGACTGAAAAGAAACTCGTCATCGGCTGCGGAAAACACTTGTTTTCGTTTTGGAGAATTGAAGTAAGGAAATATTATTTCTGGAATGGAGCATGTGAATTTAAATCGTTAAGATATGATAATCGTCTAACGAATATGATTATATATCTTGGCGGCTCAATTTTTAATTTTACAAGTATAGTAATCGTTAATTGGCTCATTTATTCTGGTCGTTTAGAGGATTCGGTTTTGTGGAACCAATTTATATACTTTTCGTTTTATGTTCTGTTTTTTTCCTTGTTTCCGATGTATTTTTCTGATGGTTCTCCGAGTGACGGAAAGGCCGCCGTGCTTTCTTTGAAAAACGAGCACGATGATAAAATCACAGATGATATCCAAATAAGAAAAGACGACTGACCGGCGTGACTCGAAAGCGAATAGTAATAATCTGCTTGCTGAAATCTATAATAATATAGTCATAATTTATAGAAAAGTGTTATGTTAACGAAATATTTATGCTGCATTAACATTAGTTTAATAGATTTATGTTAACTTTAAATTGTAACGAGAATACACAATATTCTATTTTAGATAGGGTGTGTTGATAAAATGGTTACTAAAGTTAGCATAAATTTTTTATTGATAATGGTACATTTTTACTTGGTTTGAGTATAGACAGAAGCCGCACAATTCGGGGTTGCGGCAACTCTTTTTATGATGAGATAAAAAAAGACATCTATTTGATAAAAATAGGTGTCTTTTCTATGGGACAAATTTAATCAGTATATCTTCCATGGTCAGGGATGGCGATTTTATCGAAATCTCTTGCAAGTGTTGCGAGGTTTTCAGCCAGCCATTCACCTGAGACGGGAAGCCCATGTCCTGTAACAGCTAATTTCGGATTTAATGCTTCGAGCTGTTTTACCGACTTCCAGGCAGCCTGCCAGTCGGTGGTTAAATACCGGGGCGGTCCATGCATTTCAAGATCCTGGGTTAGTACGTCATACAGGTCTTCTTGTTTAACGGTTACAAAAGCATCACCAGCAATTAAAGCCCTGTCAGCATCCCGGAATAATGAAATATGCCCTTCTGAATGCCCGGGTGTGTGGATCCAGCGCCAGTCGGGCATTTCCGGGATAGACCCATCGGGGGGAAGGGCATGGACATGGGAACCTAAATCAATCGCTTCGTTTGGGAAAAATGGAGAAATTTTTGCGATTAACCCGCCTTCAACAGTCCCGTCAGGTTTTGGGTAATTCTTTTTCCCGGTTAAGTATGGAAGCTCTAACTCGTGGGCATAGACCGGAACATTCCATTTTTCAACCAAATCCACAATGGCGCCGATATGATCAAAGTGAGCATGTGTGAGAATAATGGCTTTTGGACGGGCGCCTGCGCCAAACCGATCTTCTGCTTTTGAAATGATCATGTTTGCAGATCTTGGCATGCCGGCATCAATAAGAACCCAATCATTACTTTCACCCGGAGTACCAACGAAACACACATTTACAATTTGGACTGTATAATTGAAAATATCAGCAGCTATCTCTTTGCCGACTCCATGAGTAATTGAACTCATCGGGATAAATTTATCGGTGGAAGAACTGCGCTGCATATCCATAGACGATCGCCTCCTTGTTTATTCTTTACCTGTATAGTCTTTGCTCTAAACCCAGATGTATGCTAACGGTAGGATCGGCATTAGGGGACATGTAAGAGGCAATAATTAAAAAATGCAGGGCAAATGCCCTGCATCTTAGATCATTTTCTTTTTTTGTCCGCGTAGATCGCCATGGCATCACGAAGAAATTCCGCTAAGCCCTCACCAAATCCATCGATGTTTTTCGTAAAGCGCTTATCATCAACGTACAACTGTCCAAGTCCCTTGAAAGCATCGAGTGAATAATGGCCCATCTTGTTTAAAAAATCGTACCAGTCATTAATAGCTGCTTGCGATTCCTCTGATGCAGGTGACTCGTGTCGAAGGGCTGCAAGCTTCGTATAGATTGCAGACATTTCTTCAGACATTGCTTCTTGCTCAGCTTTAGACATGTTCCCTAGTTTGGTGTTTGCATTATCAACAGCGTCATCTCCCCAGCGTTGACGTGCTTCCTGTTCGTATGGATTATGACTAAAATCAAATCCTTCAAATTTTTCTTTGCTTGTCATTTGGATTTCTCCTTTCGAGTGTTGAATGGTTTTATCAACAGTCGCAATCATTTTATTAAGCCGATGCCGTTTCTCAAGCAACATTTTGCGATGTAACTCCAGCGCTTCTTGTTGGTCAAATGAAGGACTCTTGATAATGTCTTTAATTTTCTTTAAAGGGAAACCAAGTTCCTTAAAAAATAAGATTTGTTGCAGCATTTGGAGATTATTATCTGAGTAAAGGCGGTAACCCGACTCAGTTGTCTCATCTGGGGTTAGCAACCCAATTTCATCATAATGATGCAGTGTGCGCACACTGATGCCAACCAAATCCGCAACTTCTTTTACCCGCATTGCCATCACATTGATCTCCCTTCAATTAAGACTATAAAGCATCACGTAACGTGAGAGTCAATTATCATTTTTAATTATTCTTTTCTCATTTATCAATTTGAAAATTTTTATGATCTTAGTTAGTTCTATAAAACAGTAATCTGTTAGAATTGATGGAGCTCTGTGGAAATAAAAAGGAGCCTTAAAGTTAGGTCCTTTGTTCAAGACATACATTAACAGTACTTGAAATATGATCTGATCGATACATATAATGGTTTCGCTTAAATAAAGCTGGTTTTCGCTTAATTCTTGATTTTTTCGCTTAAATCAAGGCAATTTTCGCTTAAATCCGTTCGTTTTCCGCTTAATTATTCTGAGTCGATACTCAAATAAGTAATATTTTGGAAATAAACAGCCGAAATTGTAAATATTTGTAATGACAATTCCGATTATCGATCGAATTTGCTCTAATTTCTCCAAAAAGGACTTTTTAGAGCTTATTTTTCACCTTCTCGGATTATTATCATCATCTATCTTTATCAACGGGTTATGAATCTTGTTGGTTCCATAAACTAGAAATTTCCTGTTATCAACCGTGAAATTTCATCCATCCTATAGAAAGGGGGTGAAAACCATGCCAAAAAGAATTGAACGGAAATATACAAATCAAAGAGGTGATTTCACCGGTCCCGAAGATCCGGAGAAGCGGAATTACCCGGAGCGGCCACAACATGTACCCATTGAGGAACATCCATCTCCTGACACTGGAGGAAACGAACATTAATGCAAGAAGCCCGGTTCACGCCGGGTTTTTAAATAGCATCAAAAATTATAATTTTCCCTTTCTGGCCGTCGAAGAATTCATAATATAAAAACTGACAATTAACACAAGGATGGAAAAAGAGTACAAAAGCGTATTAACGGGATTTTCATGATAGACAATAATTAAGCGTATCATCGCGGTAATTCCAATATAAAGAAAATACCGAATTGGAAAATGGTAATCTTCTTTGAAATATTTAACAACCATGGCAATGAATTCGAAGTATAAAAAAAAGTTCAGGATGCGTTCGAGAAGTTCATAATGAATCTCAAGCTCTGGATTAAAAATAGAAACTTGAATGAAAAAGATAATTTCCTTTCCAAGCAAAGCGCATAAACTAATGGCGAGTAAAATTAATGCTATATTTAAGGCAAATTGAAGCAGGGTAATTCTGAGGTCCTGCCAATTGTTTTTATTTTGTTGACTCACCGTTTACCCTCCAAGATCGTATGTGTTTTTAAAAAGAACGGATAAACCCTATCTCGCACTAGTATCAGTATTAACTGATTTAATTCATTTTCATTCACTGGGTTATATTCGTGAGATAAAGGTTTTATTTTGTGTTGATTGAATAATCAAAGAAAAGGATCATTGGATAATATCCAACGGTCCTTTTCTTGTTATTTGTTATCGTCTTAGTCATCATTGTTCCCATTTTGGTCATTGTTATTATCATCGTCGTCATCTCTATGACCGTAATCATCATCTCTGTCATCGTCATCGTCTCTATCATCTTCTCCATTCCCTGCAACGGAAGGTAAGCCTGATAAATAACCAACATTTCCTGGATTTTGCGAACCGACCATCAGATACGCAAAACCATTCAAGTTATCAATCGCTTGTATACCTGTAACTTCTCCTTCATCAGGAGCGGAGACGATACGGGAAAGCTTCTTTGTATCAACATTAAAAGCCCATCCGTAGTTGTTATGATGCATACCGCCATCTTCGGCGATAAACAGTGTTCTCATCTTTTCAGAGTAGACAATATTGTCAGGATTTGAAATTTTGTCAGGATTTGCTGAGTTTCCTGCTGCATCTTTAACTGGAAGATCTTCTCCCAATACTAGTCCGTTGATCTTATTCGCTACATATTTGCTGTTAATTTTATTGCCATCGCGATCCTTTTGGCCTCTGGATAACGGCATTTCATAAACTCCGCCGGCATTGATTTTAGAAACATGAATATCATCGACAGGATCTTTCGGGTTGGCTGTCATTCCGCCGGCGATTGTTGACATAGTCATGTACATCTTGTTATCGGCCTTGTTAAGTTCTACTGTTTCCATTTTGTTAAATTCCGAAGTTGCTCCTAACAGCGCACCATAACGGCGAGATTCCAAGAACGCAGCAGCTTTTTCCATGCCGGGTTTTAGTTTTAGCCATTCATCTCGTCCGCCGGCTTTCACTCTTGTAAATCCATTTGCTTTGGCATTAGCTACGTCTGTAGTAGTCTCAAAGATATCGCTGAACTTAACTTTTTGAGCTAATTTTTTGATTTCAGCATCGGTAGCATGGCCCAATTTGATCCATTGTAAATCAGCAGAACCGCCGTTTTGTTCACCTGTTTGAATCCATTTTGCAGCATACAGCGTGCCTGCAGATAAGTTTCTTTCCTTGTCTGCCACATACATAAACGACATTGTATATGAGCCGTCATCGCCATAGTAAACCGTTCGGTTATCCGGTGCTACTTTTACATTTTCGAACGAAAGGCGTCCCATACTATAATGTTTAACGGCTTTCGCTGTTCCGTTTGCATTAACCTTTACCTCCGGAAGATGACCGTAAAGATATGGATTGCCAATAATAGTATTGTCTTGATAGTAGTTCCGTGCAAATTGAGTAACCGAAGACTTTTCAGGATTTGCTTCATGGGCTCTTGCATCCGGTTCATATTCTTCGCTGCCCAAATGGGTGTTCCATGGAGTCAATGAACCTGCACAAGGCGTCCAAATACCGCCGTCAGCTGAAAAATCAATCGGGTTCATATCAGTTACGGTCAGTTCCCCAGTTTTTCTATTTTGTTCAACCGTATTTAAAACCATTGATTTTGGCATGTTTCCAATATTGTTTGATGGCATACCTTCATAGTGGTTGACCATGTATAACTTTCCATTCACTTTAAGGAGGGTATTGCTGTCAGGTGAAGTAGATACATATGGTTTTCCCTCGGGGTTCGTAATCATCTTTCCGTTTGCATCATAGGCTGCACCTGCAGTTTTGCCGTTGATGACATCACCGGGTTGGAACAACGATTGATATTTGAGCGGAAGCGTTTTTTGAGCACCATTTTTATATGTAACGACAACAGATGCGTCACTGTACATCATTGAACGCTCTTGATCAGTATCAGGAGCGTCCATTCCAACAAACTCCACCTTCTGTACGGCAACAGGTTTGTGAGGGTGAGCAAATACATTCGAGGCTGATGGAAATAAAACAGCTAAACTTAATAATGGAGCAACTATTTTTCTTTTTTTCATCTTTTCTACCTCCGTTTTTTGGATGATACGATGAACCTCGCTTTTATAATAGAAAAAGAATATTAAGTAGGTATGTTGAAAATGTTAAAGATTGATTATTTAGATATTTTAAAAATCATTTTTGTTTTACATTATAAAATAAGTGGAATAATAGTGGAAAAAGTAGAGAGGAGCGCCATCATGATAAAATGCTGGATCAAACCGCTTTTGCCCATGTTTGCAGTTCTGTTATTGTTTGGGTGCGGTGCCGGGGAGAATTCGAGCGATGAAAACAGCAATAAAGCTGAAACAACTGAACAGGAGATAGTATCAGCTGAACTAAAAGAACCTCAAGCCAAAGCGGAGGTCAAAGATGTGAATAAGAAAATCGTTGGCACGGTTAGTTTTTCTGAACATGACGAACATATACTGATTAAGGCGAGTATGACAGGGTTAAAGCCAGGTCATCATGGTTTCCATATTCACGAAAAAGGCGTTTGTGAACCTGATGCAGCAGAAGGTCCCTTCACAACAGCGGGAGGACACTTTAATCCAAATAACGAAATGCATTCCGGCCATGCTGGGGATATGCCTTCCCTTTATGTAAACGAAGACGGTACTGCCAACTATTCTGCAGTATTTGACCGTTTAACGATGGAACAAATAACGGAGCAGGAACTAGCTGTCATGATCCATGAAAAACCAGATAACTTTGGCAACATTCCTGATCGCTATCAAGCTGCTGGGCAAGGCGGCCCTGATGAAGAAACCAGGAAAACAGGTGACGCAGGCAAACGACAAGCTTGCGGAGTGATTGTCAGCAGTGGGGGAGAAGAGGAGTAGCTGCCTTCATTTTATTTTGTGGACGTGCATTACTTGTATTGAGCCGTCGGAAATCACTAGTACCGCAAATGATTTTACTTCTGTCATTGTTTCAACAGCATATCGGTGCAAAGCAAAATCCAAACTGATACCAGAAAAGTTCCGCTATTGGGGACTTTTTTGGTTTAAGTTTCGTCAGTTCGGGTATAGAAAAACAATGATCTTGCACGCCAAAAACAAAATGTGTATGAAAATGATAGCGTGTTCAATGTATTAGATTAATATAAGTTAATAATAGCGATGGAGAAAATGGAGACTCACGCAAAATTCCTGATTCAATTAGGTGTTTTTGCGTGTCTCTTTTTCTATAAGTAAGCTAAAGCTTTAAAAAAATTCTATTTTAGGAGAAAGTGAGGAATTCAAGTGAAAAAGTGTTTCGTTTCTGTTTTTTCATTTTTGGTAGCGATTATATTTATTATTTCGAGCAATGGCACGGTGAAGGGAGCGGCAAGCCTACCACCAGGTGGCTTCCTGGCTCAGCAAGGACCGCCGCCACCGGGGGCAAATGACCCGACGTGCCGACCTGATGCTGCCCATCCTGAACCAATCATCCTTGTACCGGGAACATTTGAGACAATGGAACGAAATTGGGCCAATCTTTCACCATTGTTAGCTGCAAAAGGCTACTGTGTTTACTCATTGAATTACGGCTTAAGCAATGCTGGCCCCGCATCGGGTCCAATTGAGGATTCGGCAGCAGAGCTCGCTGCCTTTATCGATAACGTGTTGAAGCATACCGGTGCGAAGAAAGTGTCGATTGTCGGGCACAGCCAAGGCGGGATGATGCCGCGCTATTATATTAAATATCTAGGCGGCTCCAAAAAAGTCGATGACCTTATCGGGCTGGTTCCATCCAATCATGGAACAATAGGCGTTGCCGGGCTTTCAGGCTTAACGTCGTTAGGTTCGGGACTCGGTTCATGTGCTGCCTGCGACCAGCAGCGAACAGGCTCCGACTTTCTGAGAAAACTGAATGCAGGTGATGAAACCCCTGGCAGTGTGTCTTATACGGTAGTCGCAACCAGTAACGATGAGGTCGTTGTCCCGTATACTTCGTCCTTTCTCGGCGGACCATCGCAACAAGTGAAAAATATTACCTTGCAAGACTACTATCCACTGGATCAAATTGAGCACCAGGGCATCTCCTATGACCCAAATGCCTTCACGTTTGTCTATGATGCACTTGCACATGAAGGACCGGCTGAACCGGACAGGGCGGTTACCCAGTAAGAAAATTTAGTAAACAAGATAAGCTGATACCATTCCAATGGTGAATTAGCTTATCTTTTTTTATTTCTATTAACCACACATTCGTCAAATACAATTACCAATACCAAAACGCAAGACAACCGCCCGTAAGGTTGTCTTTTTTTGTTGTTTCAAAGGCTAAAAGTACCAAAAAATAATTTTTTTAGATATTTTATGATAAAAAAAGAGTAATTTTGACATGTATACATATTAAGGGAATATTGTTAATATTTAAAATACTTCTAGATGAATGTTACATAAATGGAAAAACAATAAAAATGAGGGGTGATAAAGCCTATCGAAAGTTATGAATTTGAAAGTCAGCGCTTAGTACCTTGTGAAACTCTTGTCGGTGAAAAAAGTCCATGTGAACACAGACGTTCAACAGCTAGATATCTCCCTGTTATCCTATTTCATCAGCCTTTTAACTGTTAGAGATTTGGATTGATCTGAAAAATAATAGTAGATAGGAGATTGATAGAAATGACTAAAAACCATGCAAGATTCTTTCAAGTATTTTGGTTTACTCTTTTCCTTGGCTTAGGTTTATCCTTGCTGGCAGCGCCAGAGGCCGAGGCGTATTCCTGGAATCGTACTCTTCAAGAGGGTTCGAGTGGTGAAGACGTTAAAGAGCTGCAAATCCGCGTTGCCGGCTGGGCGGCTGATTCCGCTTCGCAAACCTATGTTGCTGTAGATGGTCAGTTTGGTCCCGGCACAACGGCAGCTGTTAAAAGATTTCAACGCGCTTACGGGTTAACGGCAGATGGTATTGTCGGAGCCGGCACCCAGGCGAAGCTAAATGCTCTTGAAAGTTCAACAGGCACTAAGAATTTTAACTATACTGAGTTTTATTCGAAGGACGGAAGTGGATTTAACGGTGGAAAAGTATCGGCTGCAACGGTAAAGGAAAATGTTCGCCGTTTGATGTACAAGCTCGAAGCACTTCGCGTGAAGGCAGGGAATAAGCCTGTCACGATTAATTCGGGCTTCCGCAGTATTTCACATAATAGCAATGTGGGAGGAGCTTCAAATAGCCAGCATATGTATGGCATTGCTGCGGACGTCGCTATTTCTGGTGTATCGAGTACAACCGTAAAAAATACCGCTAAAACATGTGGATTCAGCGGAATATACAATGAGAGCAGCTTTGCTCATTTGGACAGCCGGGTTGAATATCCGTACGGTGCCCAATCTTGGTGGTGGCAATAAGATAGTGGCAGATTAACTGAGCAGGTAAAAAATAGGAGAGGGTGTCCCCGAAAGTTGCTTCGTTGGACACTCTCTTTAAATCCAGTGATTTATATTTGAAAACGCTTGATCATGCCTTGTAAATCCTCAGCTAATGACGTTAACGAATTAGCTGCATTCAGGATTTCTTCTGAAGAAGCCAATTGTTCTTCCGTTGATGCTGCAACCAGTTCTGTTCTCTCAGTGGTCTCCTTTGTTAAGGCAGACATGTCCTCAACAGAATTGGTTACCAGTTCGAATCCGGAATTCAGCTGTTGAGAAGTTGCAGCAATCTCCTGAATTTGTGATGAAACTGATTCGATGGAATTCAGGATTTCATTAAATTGAGTTGCAGTTTCTTTTGTAATCATCATTCCGGACGACACATCTTCTTTTACGTTTTGAATGGAATTGACCGATTCTTCTGTTTCTCTTTGAATGCTTACGACGATTTCTTTTATTTGATTTGCTGACTCGCCTGATTGTTCAGCCAGCTTTCTTACTTCTTCAGCGACGACGGCAAAACCTTTGCCATGTTCTCCGGCCCGGGCTGCTTCGATCGCAGCGTTTAGAGCCAACAGATTGGTTTGTGCTGCAATATCATTAATGAGAGCAGTGAAATCGCTGATTTTTGAAGCGGAATCAGCCAATGATGTGATTCCATAAACGGTATTTTCAACCGATGACTGAATGGACTGCATCTGTTCGACAATCTGATTAACAGCACTTGCACCGTTTTCTGCCTTTTCTTTAACAGTATTTGTCGTTCCTGCTACATCGGTACTGTATGTAGTGATATTGGTTAATCCCTGGAGGGACTCCCTTAACGAAATAGTGCTTTCCTCAGTCATGGTGCTCTGCATAACAGTGCTTGCGGCAATTTCCTGCATTGAGTGTGACACTTGCTCTGAAGTGACTTTCGATTGTTCTGCACTTGCCGAAAACTGTTCGGATGAAGCAGCGACCTGTTCCGACGACGTTTTAATGCTGACAATAATTTGCCGGATGGTTTGAATAAAATCGTTAAATGACGAGGAAAGCTCACCTAATTCATCGCGGTTTTTTACGAGTATCTGTTTTGTAAGGTCTGCTTCACCGGTAGCAATCTCTTTCATTTGCGTATTCAATCGATGTAAAGGTCTTAAAATTGAGGCGATGACGACCAGCCCAAAAATGATTCCAAGCGCAGACACCGCAATGGTTAAAATGATTAAGATCAACATGAAACGATTAATGTCGGCTTCCAGCTTCTTGTTATCTCCGTCTATCTCAGCAGTGAGATCTTCCAAATACTCATCAATTTTAGGATCAAGTATTTCTTTTCGGATTGTACGTTCTTCCCCAAAATGCAGGTCCAGTGCCTCATCCGTGTTGGTCTTATATTGATCTACTACACGTTGGCTCACTGCCCAATATTCGTTAAAGCCTTTTTCAACATCGGTAATTCTTGCGTGTTCCTCAGAGCCATTTACCATTCCTTTAACCGTTTCAATGGACTTCAGTACATCTTGCGCCTTTTCTTCCATTTGTTCAGGAAATTTTGCATCACCTTGAATTAAAAAAGCTCTTTCATCATTTGATAATCCTGCTAGCCGGTATTGAATATGTTTTAAATGGTTCTCAATCACGAAAGCATTGGTTAATTCAGTGTTTTTCTCATGAGTTGATTTAAGCTGAATAATCGAATATGTACCTAATAAAAGCAATGAAACAATTAAAACTCCTAATAACATAAACAACTTTTTACGAATGCTCATTGTTGACCTTCTCTCATCGAATAAATATGTATATGCAAACTATATCGGCATAATTTTGAAAATTTCCAGTTATGGTTAATTGTTAACAGAATAAAATTTTTTCCTGCCTTCACCAGAACGGCTTAACGGTGGGAAAAGGGCATACTCAGAAAGAGATGTTCAATTTATAAAATTTTTGAAAAGCTTGAAAGATACTGGAATGGCATTAGAGGATATCCAGGAATTTGTTAAGGACGGTTGTATTTGGGAAAGGGTTCAATCAAAATCCTGTTCGTTTAGCTGAGGTTTCTATCGGTGCTTGGGGAGCGGTTACTTTTATGGCCCTTTTCACCACTGTTTTAGGCTATTTATGGTGGAACGAGGGAATGAAGTTAATTGGTGCAGGTAGAACTTCTTTATTTTTTAATCTTGTTCCGATAGTCACCATGATGATTTCATTCATAATTGGAGCAGAGGTTACCGTGTTCCAAATCATCGGAGTTATACTGGTGATTTTGGGCGTATTGACTGCCTCAGGTGTCAAAAATTTGATAACTGGAGCCAGAAAAAGAAGCCAGCGGGAAATGCCTATTTGAGTATCGGAACAAGCAAAGTGTGAAATGGCTTATTGCTATTTCACACTTTGTTGCTGATACAGCATGAGAATGTTAAAGCAGAATCTAATCTGGTAAAATCTGTTTCTAAGATTGAATATGATCAGGCAACATACCAGATACAGATGCCTGATTATTTAAACAAACGTTTGATTAACAAAGAACAGTTTTGTCTTCGCTTAGCTTGAACAAGTCGGCTATTAAAGTAGAGGAGGAAGTCTGACAGTTTAGGAGCTACAGTTCAATCAATAGATATTGCTTTGTTAAGTCTGTTGAATGCCTTCCATCCACTTTTTTTAGCTTAAGAAATATCTTTTAATATATCGAATAGTTTTAGCTCGTTAACCTCCTCTACAATTTCCCTGGTCGTTTTTTTACTAAATTTTTGTAAAAGTCTTCCGATTTGCTTTTTGATTGTTTCGATTTCTACGGCGCGTGCTTCAGCTATTTCCTTCCGTTTTAACCCGCTGCAAAGTAGTTTTAATACCTCCAGCTCGGATGGTGTTAGGTTAGCGATGATTTTAAAAAAATGGGTTAAATGATCTTCTGATTTTTTGATCCGTGCGAACTCCTGCCTGATTTTTTCAGCAATAATTGGGCGAATGGGTGATTGGTTGCTGGAGGCGGAATAAATGGCTTCCAGTATTTCTTCCTTCGGTGCTGTTTTTATTACATAATCGACGATACCAGTTTGAAAGGCGGCAAAGACAATGTTATTATCTTGATGAACAGTCAGCATAATGACTTTTGTTTCGGGCAATATTTTATGGATTTCTGCTGCCGCATTGATCCCTGCCATTTGGCTTTCCATTTCAATATCCATCAATATAATGTCCGGTTTCTTGACCGCGGCATAGGCAACCGCTTCATATCCGCTTTTAGCAGAAGCTACTAACGAAAGATTTCCAGCAGCGCGTATCATCCTATCAAGGCGCCTCCTGTTAGCTTCCATATCATCCGCAATTAAAATCTTAATGTTTTCCATTAGAACCCTCTCCCATAAAAGAATGAATAAGGGGGTACATTTTTATACCCTCTTTACCAGCGGCAATAATATGTCAAATTGAGTTAATTTCCCTTTTTCGCTTGAAACTTCAATTTTCCCTTCATGAGCCGTGATAACCTTATGGCAAAATGACAGCCCAATGCCCCAATTGGAAATGGTCGGTTTTGTAGAAAAAAAAGGTGTGAAGATTTCATTGATGTTTTCAGCATCAATTCCTGGACCGTTGTCCATGATTGTTATCGTTCCCCATAGTTCTACTTCATTAATTTTGATCCAAATCTGTCCATTGCTATCTAAAGCTTCTACTGCATTTTTTAGGATATTGTAAATTGCTTCATGGATTTGTTCTTCATCAATATAAACCAGAATGCTGGAATTAGGTCTTTCATAATGGATGGCTGCATTTGTCAAATGGAATCGTTCAATTGCTCTCTCGATGGGAATGTTTAATGGGACAACTTTCATGTTTAGCGTAATCTGCTTGAGCTTATCATTTGCATCATTAATGTTTTGAAAGGACTTTTCACAAGAATCCATGATTAGCTTTAGGCTGTATAACGCTTCTTCATCATCAGCAAGTCGTTCCTGTAAGTATTCCGTTTCTGAACGAATGGCGAGTAAGTGGTTCTTGATCGAATGTGTAAACGCTCTAACTCCCAAAGAAGCAGTGTCAATTGTTTTCTTTGTAATAAAATTGATACTTGAATAGTGGGCTTCATTCGATTTGTATTTAAAAAGATTATAGATCATAAATGCGATAGCAAAGAGAGCAATAATGGGAAAAAAGCGATACTCCACTAAAAACAAATTGATTGGCGGCTGCAAATAGTTTATATAACTATTACTGAATGTTGTTCTGACAAAGTTGTTTGGTGCCCAGTTAAAAATAAAGAGGTGCACAAATGTCAAAGGCACCAGGCTGATTAAATTATAGAGCGTATAGTCACGGATATATCTAAGCCTGTAATAACGGGAATAATGGTATGCGAATAAAGCTAGGCTTATTAAAATATAAACGAAATTTACCACCTGGAACACAATATCTCCTGCACGGCTGTACAGCTGGTATTGATGCAATAATTCCCCTCTAAACGCATAGTCCTGTACCATGAGATTCACGCTTGGGTCATAAAAAAGGTATTGGACGGTGGCGATCCCGACAATGGCCGCGAAAAAAAAGCCCCATTTTTTATTAAACTTAAGGCTGCACACAAACGAAACAGAATAACTTAACAAAGAAAAATAAAAGAGGATGATCCCAAAATTAAACAGGCGGATCAATGTATTCGCATCAAAGTTTATTAGTACAAGATTATTCCAGTTGCCCGGACTGAAATCTATAAATTGATTGACAACATTATAGTAGTAATTGAATTTTGACAGGTAGAGTGTAAAAGAAACATAGGCTAATATCCAGCTAATTGTTAACGTACTTAAGAAGAAGATGGACCAGCTGTTTAAATTTTTATAGATAAAAAGTACTAAAAGAACAATACAAAGCAAGTATAGAAAAATCACGGAAGTCACTCCCAGTGTGGAAAAAGGGGAATAAAATTTTCTACTTATGACAAAAAATGAAAACCCTTACACTTAGTATATAACAAAATATTTAAAAAATTAAGGGGGAAATTGGCGTGAAAAAAGTAGTGAGTTTATTCGCTGTTTTGATTGTATTCATCGGCCTGATTGCAGGGTGCTCTAATGGCGGCACAAAAGAAGGGAGTGCCGAAGCAGAAAAGCAGGGTGGTTCAAATGAAAAAGTCGATTTAAAAATGGCTGTATTCCCGGCGGATCAAGAAGTATTTGAAAGTGCATACGAAAATTTCAAAAAGGATCATCCGAATATTGAAATCACATTTGAAACCTTCCCGCAAGAGCAATATTATGAAAAGCTCCGTATGCAGCTTTCAAGTGGCGAAGGCTATGATTTATTTACTGGGCAAATGGATAATATGATCGACACGGGATTGCTGGCACCACTAGATGATTACATTCAAGAAAGTAAAATGGATGTATCTGGATACGGAACGATGTATGAAGCCTATAAAGTAGATGGTAAGGTCATGACTCTGCCATATCGTAAATCTAACTGGATGCTCTACTATAATAAAACCCTGTTTGATGAAAAAGGTATAGACTATCCAAGTGACGATATGACATGGAATGAATTCCGCGAATTGGCGAAAGAGATGTCCAGTGGAAGCGGGAATAATAAAATATATGGCGCCTATTTACAACAGTGGCCGCAAACATGGTATATGAGTGCTGTTCAAGGTGGCGCTTCCATCATTGATAAAGACTTAACACCGTTTAAGGATGCATTGCAGTTAAGGGTTGACCTTGAAGAAGACGGCTCGATTATGAAATGGTCTGAACAAGTATCTACTGGTGCTCATTATAATACGGCATTCCAAAAAGGAAATATTGCTATGAACATAATTGGGGACTGGCATGTTGCTCAGCTGCGTCAGGCGGAAAAAGAAGGAACATTAAAATTTGACTGGAATGTTGCTCCAATTCCGCGTCCAGAGGGTGTTGCAAAAAATACATCACTTGCATTGCCTGTATCGATCATGATGAATAAAAACACGGAACATCCAAAAGAAGCTTTTGAATTCCTCAAATACATGACAGGCAAAGATGGTGCGAAGCTGCTTGCTTCAGAAGGCTATTTGACAGGATATATGGATGAAGATATTGAAAAGGCGTATCTCGGTGATGGATCGCAAAAACCGAAAAATCTTCATTACTTCTTAGAGACAAAAGATTATCCTGAATATCCAATGATCCCAGGCGTCAATAATATTGTGGTAGGTCAGATATTTAAACAAGAGGGAGAGCTTGTCTTAATCGGCCAGAAATCTGTTGATGATGCGATTAAAGAGATAACAAAACGTGTCCAAAGTGAATGGGCAAGCAAGTACGGCGATCAACAAAAATAAAGGAATGACGCACTGCTGCTGGAGTGAAAGAAAGCGGCAGTGCACCGTTTTACATGGAAAGGGCTGAAGACGATGAACAAAAACAGAAGACCAAAATCGACTGTGATAAGACGAAACCGCTTGATCGCCTATGCATTTCTATTTCCAAATATCATCGGTTTTCTTGCATTTATCTTTATACCCGTTATTGCTTCCTTTTTGATGAGTTTTACCTCATGGAATGGCTTCGGACAAATAGAATTTATCGGACTAGAAAACTACAAGACTTTATTATATGATCCTAATTTTCGAATTTCATTTGTTAATACCATTCTTTTCACATTGATTTCAGTTCCAGTTACATTATTTCTATCGATTCTCGTAGCAGTTGCTTTAAATCGGGGAATCCGCTTTCTTAAACTTTTTAGAACCGCAGTGTTTTTACCTTATGTTACCGCGACCATTGCGGTTGCAGCAGTATGGCAATTAATCTTCAATCCTACAATGGGACCTATCAATGGTCTCATGATAAGGTTTGGAGTTGAGAATCTGCCTGGATGGCTTTCATCTCCGGACTGGGCGTTAATTTCCGTTTCTATTGTGTATATATGGCATTCAATTGGTTATTATATGATTCTCTATTTGGCGGGACTGCAAAATATACCAGACGATTTGTATGAGGCTGCTGATTTAGATGGGGCTGGACCAATCGCGAAATTTTTCAATGTCACATTACCCATGCTGTCATCTGTCATCTTCTTTACGATGATTATCGGTGTAATTAATTCATTTAAAGTGTTTGATTTAATTTATACCTTGACTGGAGGCGGGCCTGGAAGGTCCACACATGTTCTTGTTTATGATATTTACAATACAGCCTTTAAGCAATTTGAATACGGATACGCTTCTGCGATGGCGTATGTGCTGTTCCTGATCATTCTTATCTTCACTTTTTTCCAATTTAAAGGTCAAAAAAAGTGGGTTAACTATTAATTTCGCCAATTTGCCATGTTTAAACATGAAGTAAGGAGCTGAAATTTTCATGGAGATTGTCACAGAACCCTCAGTTTATACAGATACATCTAAACCGCGGAAAATAGCCGTGAAAAAACTGATCACCTATATTGCCTTGACATTGGTTTCATTAATAATGATTCTTCCGTTTGTCTGGATGCTTTCGGCTTCATTGAAAGCAGAATCAGAAATTTTCGGATTTCCGATTAAATGGATTCCTGAAACATTTCATTGGAGCAACTACAAAGAAGTTTGGACACGGGTGCCGTTTCATATTTATTACTTAAATACATTGAAGATTTCTGTTATCACTACCTTTTTGCTTGTGATTAATAGCTCACTGGCAGGCTATGCTTTTGCAAAAATTAAATTTCCTGAAAACAATATTTTATTTTTCATCTATATCGCTACGATGATGATTCCCTATCAGGTTATGATGATTCCACAATTTATGCTGATGAGTGAGATTGGACTCGTTAATTCCCATTGGGCACTGATATTACTCGGCTCATTCAATCCATTCGGTGTTTTCTTGTTCCGCCAATTTTTCTTATCGATACCTGATGAATTATTGGAAGCTGCAAGAATTGATGGCCTATCCGAGTTTGGCATCTATCGCAAGATTATAATGCCATTGTCTAAACCTGTTATTGCTACATTAGTGATTTTTACCTTTATGCACGCTTGGAACGATTTTCTTGGTCCATTGATTTACTTAACGTCTGATCACTTATATACATTGCAGTTAGGGATCCAGCATTTTGTCACTGAATACAATACTGAATATTCATTGCTAATGGCTGCGGCCGTTTCCGCCATTGTACCAACCATCCTTGTTTACTTCTTAGCTCAAGACCATTTTATCAAGGGAGTTGCTAACACTGGTATAAAAGGTTAAAGGTGCAAAACGTTTTGTGGATCAATGGTATCGCTAGGCAGCAGGTTCTGAAAATGAGGATTGTTTACCACTTTTCCAGTTTCATCCTGAAAAGATAGAAGACCTTTTCACATTCGATTGCAGAAGGACTGGAACGGCAGATGGTCCTGGCTTAAAGACTTGAAAGAACCTTTTCTACTATATATTTTGAGGTGATCCTGAAATGACTGTATTTGTTGATGAAGTTCGAGAAGAAAAAATCCGGGATAAAGAACGGTTTGAGAAAACATCTGCTGTTAACCGGGCTTTTGTGGAAAAGGCAATTCAACATGTATTAGCTAAAATTGATCAAAGCTTAGATGTTTTTACAGATATGTTTCCCGATTCAAATAGTGAAAATCTTGTCTATAAACCGATTCAAAACGTGGAATGGACAACAAGCTTTTGGACGGGGATGCTGTGGCTTGCCTATGAATACACAAGGAATGAAAAATACCGGAAAGTGGCCGAAAAGCAAGTGGAGAGCTTCAAAGAGCGCCTTGATAATCGGATTGAAGTAGATCATCATGATCTAGGGTTTTTGTACACTTTGTCCTGTGTAAGCGCATATAAGTTAACGGGAAATGAAGAGGCGAAAGAAACTGCAATTAAAGCCGCAGATTTATTAATTACCAGATACCTCGATAAAGCAGGCATTATCCAGGCATGGGGAGACTTGAATGATCCAAAGGAACGGGGAAGGATGATCATTGATTGCAACATGAACCTGCCTTTGCTTTACTGGGCATCAGAAGTGACCGGAAAATCTGTCTATCGTGAAATTGGTCAAACGCATGTCAAGCAGGCGGCCAAATATATAGTCAGGCAGGATGCTTCAACATTCCATACTTACTACATGGATCCAAACACAGGCAAACCATTGTATGGAAACACAAGGCAGGGGTATTCTGATAATTCCTGTTGGGCACGCGGGCAATCATGGGGTATTTATGGATTTCCTCTAAGCTACCAATATATTCATGATTGGAGTTTAATCGAATTAGCGAAAAAGCTTACAAACTATTATTTAAATAGACTGCCGGAAGATCAAATTTGCTACTGGGACTTAATTTTTACAGAAGGTGATGAAGAACGTGACAGTTCTGCGGCAGCCATTACCGTATGCGGACTGCTGGAGATGGCGAAGCATTTGCCTTTAACCGACCCAGAAAGGAGAACGTATGAAAATGCAGCGCTTATAATGATTCAATCATTATATGAAAACTATACAACCGAAATTGATAGTGAAGCTAATGGTATTCTAAAGCACGCTGTCTATTATAAAGGCGGCGGCCGCGGAGTAGATGAGAGCTGTATTTGGGGAGATTATTATTATTTTGAAGCTTTAATCAGGCTCGTTAAGGACTGGAAAATGTATTGGTAAGGGAAGATAAAGGCGACTTGGGAAACGCCCACCTTTTAATGAATTTTCATAAACTCAGTGAGGGAAAGGGGAAAAGATAGGGATGATGGATGGGAAGATTTATAAAACTATGGAGTTTATTATGAATGCGTTCTTGTTGAATACCCTCTGGCTGCTGACATGCCTTCCAATCCTGACCATTTTTCCTGCTACAGCGGCCATGTTCGGTGTTGTACGGGAGTGGAAAAATCGAAAGGATATTCAAATTTTTTCGGCTTTTTTCTGTCTATTTAAAGAGAATTTTAAACAAAGCTTTTTGATTGGAACTTTGTGGATGGCTTTTGCCGGTTTGCTTTTGGGGGATTTTATTATAACCAATCAGCTAAATTCCGATGTCAAATACATCTTATTTTCATTCTTTTTTCTCTTAGGAATTTTGTACTTGATTGTATCTATCTATATCTTCCCTGTGAGCGTTCATTATCAAGCATCTTTGGCTAAGGTTATTAAAAATGCATTGCTATTATCAATCAGCCGCTTGCATTATACCTTCTTGTCCATCCTGATCATTGCAGGGGCCGTTGTATTATGTCTCTATTTCCCTGCAGCCATGTTAATGAGTTTCAGCATAGGTGCTTATCTAATCTACTCCTTAGTCAGCAGGGTATTTCCCAATGAAAATGAGGACTGCAATGTATTTTCAAGTAAAGAGGTTTTTTAGTTTGCTAACACTGATCACGGCAAAATTGTTCGCTAGTATTTAAATTTTAACTTAAGCCTTTTAAGGTCAATACCATCAAAAAGGAGAGATAAATAATGGAGACACGTTATGCACACCATCCGGAGGATATGAAAAAATACACAACAGATGAACTTAGAAGAGAATTTCTCATTGAAACTGTTTTTGAATCAGGCAAGGTTCACTTAACTTATACGCATGTTGACCGAATGATATTTGGCGGAGTGACTCCGGCTGAACAGAAATTAACGATTAAGCTTGATAAAGAATTAGGAGTCGAGTATTTCTTAGAACGCCGTGAACTTGGAATTATTAACATCGGCGGAGAAGGCTCTGTCGTGCTTGATGGAACAGAATATGACATGAAGCAGCGAGACGGATTATATGTTGGCAAAGGCATAAGGGAGGTATTATTCTCTTCCAGGGATGCCAGCAATCCAGCTAAATTTTATATTAATTCTGCTCCCGCACATCATACGTATCCGACAGTTAAAATTGATATTAACAAAATTGATCCTTTACAAATGGGTGCTTCTGAAACATTAAATGAGCGCAAAATCTATCAATACGTTCATCCAAATGTTTGTGAGAGCTGTCAGCTGCAAATGGGATTAACAATGCTTGCACCGGGAAGTGTCTGGAATACGATGCCTTGTCATACCCATGAGCGCCGTATGGAAGTTTATTTATATTTTGATATGAATCCTGACACTCGTGTTTTCCATTTTATGGGCAAGCCGGATGAAACAAGACATTTAGTGATGAAAAATGAACAAGCAGCCATTTCACCAAGCTGGTCCATCCATACAGGAACAGCAACAAGCAATTACACCTTTATTTGGGGAATGTGCGGAGAAAATATCACTTATAGCGACATGGATCATGTGAAAATGGAAGAATTGCGTTAACCACTTAGCGAGGGAGCAGTTCTATATTCAGATTCTAGTTAGAAAAGGAGGATGAATTGAATGATAAATGATCTTACATCATTTTCACTTGACTATTTTAGCCTAATCGGTAAAGTGGCGATCGTGACAGGAGCAAACAAAGGATTAGGGCAGGGGTATGCTGCTGCACTTGCTAAAGCTGGTGCCGATCTTTTTCTTGTCTCAAGGAGCGGAAATTGGGATGAGACAAGGGAAATAATTGAAGAGACAGGACGGCGGGCTGTGTTTTTTCAAGCGGATTTAGCCAATAGGGATTCCGTAAAACAAGTAGCAGCAGAATGCCTAAAAACATTTGGAAAGATTGATATTTTAGTAAACAATGCTGGTATGATCCTTCGTGCTCCATTATTGGAGTATAAGGAAGAAGACTGGGATACAGTTATGGAGGTCAATTTAAACTCTCTATACTTACTGAGCCAGGAAGCGGCCAAAGTGATGGTTGAGCAGAAGAGAGGAAAAATTATTAATATTGCTTCCATGCTCTCATTCCAAGGCGGCAAGTTTGTACCGCCGTACACAGCCAGTAAACATGCGGTTGCAGGTCTTACAAAAGCATTTGCAAATGAATTAGCCGAATATAATATTCAAATCAATGCGATTGCCCCTGGTTATATTGCTACGGATAATACAGCCCTAATTAGAGCGGATGAAAAGCGCAACACTGAAATCCTGTCCCGAATCCCGGCCGGCCGCTGGGCAGATCCATCTGATTTGATGGGTGCTGTTGTATTTTTATCAAGCAGAGCTTCCGATTATATAAACGGTCATATTTTAGCGGTCGACGGAGGATGGTTGGCACGGTAACGGTATTTTGATTTCGATATCATAAAAATATAAATTAGGATGGTGTCTTAATGGATAAAAATCTGAAGCGAATCTTAGCGTCTTCACTCACATTAACAACCTTCTTAACCGTGCCAATTATAGAATCGAACAACAATGCTCAAGCCTCTGAAAAGCCGGCACCAGTTACTGCAGATGCGGCTGTCTATACTAGCAATGCGAATGTTTTAGATCAATTGCATCAATTAAAGCTGAACTATAGTGAGTACCTTGTCGGTAACGAGAGTATGAACAATAATTACGTACTAGATACTAAGATTAATTCAGTCCATAACATGGCAAATACAAGGCTTGCTTCCTTCCTATCTAGTGAAGATCGAGTGAATGGGGAAGAAAAATTCCTATTTGACAATCTGGTCCTTGGAGAGAAGGATGCCAATTTAAGCAACTCCTATTTATATTTATACCAAATGGCACTTGCCACTAAAACGTACAAGAGAGTTGATTCAAGTGGTGTAAATTTATATGAAAATCAGGAAACCATCTATAAAGTAATTGATGGATTAGATTGGCTTTACTCGAACTTCTTCAAAGATCAAGAAAAGGGCTATTATGGAAATTGGTATTCATGGGAAATCGGCATGCCGATGAATATTACGAAAACACTGCTGCTGTTAGAGGATGAGATTAAAAATTATAAACCAGAATTAATTAATGCCTATACAGAGTCAATGGATTTGTATTTAAGGAACGGCACAAATGGAGATATCGATTTAACTTCCCGGTTTCATACTGGTGCCAACCTGGCTGATATTGCAACCAATCGAATTATACAAGGGGCACTGGTTGGGGACGAAGAACGAGTTTCGAAGGCAGTAGATCATATTCTAACTGTTTTTAAAACCATCGATCCCAACAATCTCATTAATGGAATTAGGGATGGGTTTTATGAGGACGGTTCTTTTATTCAACATCATAGAGTTGCCTATACAGGCTCTTATGGAAAAGTTCTCTTAAATAGAATTATCCAAACCATGAACATACTAGCGGACAGTAAATACAACCCTGAAGAACTATTGGTTCCGGCTGTAAAGGATTGGATATACAAAGGTTTTTCACCAGTCATATTTGAAGGTTATATGATGGAAATCGTAAAAGGGAGAGCGATCTCAAGGACTGGAACAGGTTATCAGGATGTCCATAGCATCATAGAAGCGATGGTAGATTTAACGAACTACTTAGATAAAGAAGACAGTAAACAGTTAAAATCACATATAAAATATATCGCTGACACTACTAAAGGGACTATCTCTACAGGATCTTTTACTTCATATGCTTCGATTCTCAATTTTAATCAGCTAATGACAAATCCTGAAATTGAGGCTAAAAATGGGATTGATGAAGCAAACCACTATGCCTTTAACTTAATGGATAAAACCGTGCATTTAAGAGATTCGTATGCTTTTGCTTTTTCCAGAAGCTCCAATAGAATCAGCAAATATGAATATATGAGCGGCGAAAATTTAATGCCATGGTTCCAAGGGGATGGGGCCTATTATTTGTATTTATCTGGAAATAATCAAACGAGGTCTTTTGGAGCTAATTTTTTTGCGACCATCAATCCTTATAAATTCCCGGGTACAACTGTACCTGTAGAAGAAAGAAAAACGATTCCAGAACTTTATGGCGGAAAGCTCTACTATGAAAATACGAATCATCCATTAAATTTTTATGCTTCTTCTGAGTCACAAAATGATTATGTGTATTTTCCAGTAGGTACAAATAATTATTCGGGAGGAGTAAAGCTTGGAAAATATGGAGTTTCAGGTATCCAGCTTGGGGATGAAATTGGATTTAACGATAAACAACGGGGGTTATTACCAGAAGACTTTGTAGTATATAAAAATGCAGAAGCAAATAAGTCAGCCTTTATGTTTGACGATGAGATTGTCTTAATGGGATCTGGTATCGAAGATATAATGGGAAGAGAGGTCATCTCCACGATCGACAATCGCATGTTTGATGGAACGGAAACAAGTTCTATTGCTGGAGAAACATATGATAAGGATAGATTAATAGATCCAGCCACTGGGGAGTACAATTTAAAATGGATTCATTTCAAAACGAATGCTGAGGGTACTAAGGTAGGCTATTATTTCCCAGAGGCCGCTCATATCGAAGTTACGAATGATACAGTTTCCAAAAACTTAAGAAAAATTCGCACAGGAAACCCAGATACAAAAGTAACGAAGAACTTCTTTACATTGGGCATGGATCATGGAAAGAATCCACAAAAAGCGAAATATGCCTACGTGATTTTACCTAATTTTGATGAAAAGAAAACAGAACAATATGCGGCAAGTCCGAGCGTAAAGGTATTATCCAATACAGAAGATGTCCATGCCGTTGAAAATATGAAGCTGGGAATCAAAGGATTTAATTTCTTCAGTGATAAAAAGAAAACGGTTAGTAATCTCACATCCTATAATCAAGCTTCAATTCTAGTAAAGAAGGATGGAGATACGGTCACCATTGCCATTTCTGATCCGACTTTTAGCTTGGATAAAATGAAACTGAAAGTTGATGTACCGAATCCTACAGTAGTTGCAGCTAGCGAAGGTGTAAAAATCTCCGTATCCAGTAAAAAGGCTCTCATTTATATTGATTCCAAAAATTCTAATGGTAAGAGCTTTGAAATAAAGCTAAAAATAAAAGAATAAGCAAAAATTCCAAAAGCTACTGGCTTTCCCGACAAGTGGAGTTCGGTAGCTTTACATCAATCGTATAGTTTCCTGTATAAGGATATTTAACGGGAATCATAGTATATGCTATACATGATGTATCAAACACTATAAAGAAATCAGTATCGTATATGATGTTAAAAGAAGGAACGTTATCTTGGAGCGACGAACTCCCTGTATTTACTATAATTATATTAGTTTTAGTAGTTATTATTGGTTTGGCCCTTGTTTTTATAAAAGGTAAAAACACGAAATGACCGAAAGAGCAGACCTTAATGGCCTGCTCTTATTTATGATAATACTAATATACTCTTATTATTAAATCGGATGAACAGGTTTTATTCCAAGCTCTCTGGACCAGATCGATAATTGACCGATATGATGAATTTCATGGGTGATAACATGCTGAATGACCTTTTTATATGGAAAGCTAACAATCTCACCATTATTTTCGCTTCACACTATATATGTTTTCTTCCGTTTCAGCTGTCCATGTGTTTAAAAAGTTCTGTAATGCCGGACGGGTAGAGTCAGAAAATCCCTTTACCTCACTAATTGCCGTCATCTTCTCAAAGTCTTTCTTAATAACAGGAATATTCATTTTATGGATGTATCCATATTTGTTCTGCATCAACAACATGAAATAAGGTTTTTATAATGCTTCCTATTCCGCCTACACGATTCTTTAAAAGCTCATCATTTGAAACATCTTTACACCATTCAAACCATTCTTCCCGTACCTGCCAATTATATTTGAATGAATCCAGCTTTATAAAATCACTGTCTTTCCTGGCTAGTTATACCGTATTCTATCACGAATTTTAGTATGTTTAGCCAAGGAAATGGCTTTGGGCTAATGCCCGGTTTATAAATCTATAAGCAGAAAGAGAATGAGAAAGAAATATTGTTCGCAAAAAAAGTTTGACAAATTTGTGAACAAATATAAAATATTCTGTAAAGGGGATGAATAATCATGAGTGAACAGCAGGTGAAATCTTTAAAGGTGATTAAGATTGTAACGACCATGTTTTGGTTATCGGGTTTTTCATTGTTTTTAGTTAGTTTATTTGCAAGCGGTATCAAGCAGGGTTACCTTATTTCGATTAGTTTAAGTATTATGGTGTCTTCGATTTTAACCTTTGGTTTTTGTATATTTATCAAGATCATGGAAGAAGCAAGCGGGAAGAGACGGGCTGTCCAGCGTCAGCACAGATCAACTTCAACGTTTGTTTATAAAAAATCACCGCAATTATATTAATTTTCTATCAGTCTACAAATCAATTTTTTTAAAAAAACTTGGGAATTCCGGCTAATGGTTGGAGTGTTCTCAAGTTTTTTTGTTGGTATTAGATTTAATCCATTTTAAATAAAAAACATATTGTAAAATTCAGAAAAGTCTATATAATGAAAACTGAGAGGTGATTCAGGTGTCAGAAAAAGCCGTTTATGATGATAAGATTTTGACGCAAAAAGGAATGGAAACGAGAGAAAAGCTGTTGGCTGCTGCAGAAGAGGTGTTTGGTAAAAAAGGCTATTATGAAGCTTCGATCGTTAACATTTGCCAGGAGGCAAAAGTAGCCCAGGGAACTTTTTATAATTACTTTCCATCAAAAAAAGATATTTTTGATGAACTAATCCGCCAATTTAGCCGCGATTTGCGTTTAACGATTAAAGAAGAAATGGCCAACGCTGTAAACTATGAAGATTCACAACGAAAGGGATTCCAGGCGTTTTTTAACTGGGTAAAAAATCGCCGCAATCTATACAGCATCGTCCAGCAGGCGGTAGTTGTCGATGAAGAGCTGTATCGCTGGTATTACGACAAGCTTGCAGCTGGTTTTTTAAAAAGCCTGTCAGCCGGAATCAGTGCAGGGGAGTTTAAAGAGATTGACCGGGAGACGGTTGCGTACTGCTTAATGTCAATTGGCCAGTTTCTTGGAATGCGCTGGGTCTACTGGGAAAAGCAAGATGTACCCGAAGAAGCATTTGATGCAGCTATGACTTTAATTTTTGAGGGGCTGAAAAAACAATAAAAGTGAGGTGGAGTTTATGCAAGGTATTGCCTATTGGATTGAAAAACACGCAAGCATACATCCAGATCGCATTGCCATCATCACAGAACAAGAAAAGATCACATACAAAGAATTGGACGAGAAAATATGCAAGGCTGCAGCTTACTTATTTCGGAGGCTTGGTGTAAAAAGGGGGGACCGGATTGCGATTTTGTCACAAAACCGATTGGAATATGTCGTCTTGCTTTTTGCGATTGCCAAAATCGAATGTATTGCTGTTCCGCTTAATATTCGCTTAAACATGAACGAGCTTGTCTTTCAGCTAAAAGACAGTGAATCGACTGTTTTATTTGCTGAAGAAGCTTTTCAACAGATGGCAAAATCATTAGAAACAGAATCAGGTATCGAACAAGTAGTGGCGTTAGAGACTTTAACACATCTTGAAGAACCCCTGAATCGTCTTTCCTATGAAATAAATGAAAACGCTTCCTTTATTATTTGTTATACATCGGGTACGACCGGTAAGCCAAAGGGCGCGGTTTTAACGCAAAAAAATATGTTTTGGAATGCGATTAATAATATACTCGCAATTGATTTAAATTCAAAAGATCGTTCGATTGTTTTGCTGCCGCTTTTCCATATCGGAGGAATCGGTTTATTCGCCCTCCCGACTTTATTTACAGGTGGAACCATTGTTATTCCAGGCAAGTTTGAGCCGGCTAAAGCTCTGTCGATGATTGAAGAACACCAGGCTACGGTCGTGATGGGTGTGCCTGCAATTCATCAAGCCCTGTTAAAATGCCCATCATTCCAGGCGAAAAATTTACAATCTGTCCGTTGGTTTTATAATGGCGGCGCCCCTTGTCCTCCCGAACTTATTAAAGCGTTTGTCGATAAAGGCTTTCTTTTCGGGCAAGGGTTTGGGATGACGGAAACATCGCCGACTGTCTTCATGCTGTCAGAGGAAGATGCTAACCGGAAAATAGGGTCAATTGGCAAGCCTGTTCTTTATTGTGACTACATGCTTGTCGATCGACAAGGAAACGAAGTTGGAACGGGAGAGGTCGGTGAGTTAATCGTCCGGGGACCTAATGTGATGAAGGAATATTGGAAAAGGCCTGAAGCAACAAACGACGCGATTCGGGATGGCTGGCTTTATACAGGGGATTTAGCAAGAGCTGATGACGAAGGGTTTCTATACATTGTCGGACGAAGAAAAGAAATGATTATTTCAGGCGGAGAAAACATTTATCCGCTCGAAGTAGAACAAGCAATTGGCCAGCTTTCGGAAGTACAAGAAGTAGCGGTGGTTGGAGTTGCTGATTCGATCTGGGGAGAAGTACCGGCCGCTTATGTCGTGAAAACTGAGGGAAGTCTGTTGACACAAGATGATATTATCGACCATTGTCACAGCTTATTAGCGAAATATAAAGTTCCAAAACAAGTGGTCTTTTTAGATGAATTGCCGAAAAATTCAACCGGGAAAATTCAAAAAAACCGTCTCGTAACTAATTAAGAAGCAGGTGAAAGAAATGTCTGGATTTACAATAGGACAGCAGGCGTCGTGCAGTAAAACAATAACAGAAACCGATTTTGTTTTATTCGCCGGTTTAAGCGGCGATTTTAACCCGATCCATATCGATCGCGAGTATGCGAAGAAAACAAGATTTAACCAGCGGATTGCCCATGGTTTATTAACCTCAAGCTTACTGTCGCAACTTCTCGGAATGCATTTACCGGGAAAAGGCTCCGTGTATATGGAACAGACGATACGTTTCAAAGCCCCTGTTTTTATCGGGGACACCATCACCGCAACAGCCACTGTCGATGAATTTATCAAAGAAAAGAACATCTTAAAGTTGTTAACTGAATGCCATAATCAAAAGGAGGAGCTTGTACTGACAGGATCAGCTGTAATGATGGTTCCGAAGGAGGAGGCAGAAATATCGTGAATATTGGGATTGAAGCAACAAGTACTTATTTTCCAAACGAGATCGAAACAGCGGCCGTCTTAGCCGAAAAGACAGGGATCCCTGAAAATGTGATCATTGATAAGTTTGGTTTATACCAAAAGCATGTAGCTGATGATACGATGCATGCTTCCGACCTCGCGATCGCAGCGGCGCGCCCGATTTTAGCCAAAGTAGATCCTTTATCGATTGATGTGGTCATCTATTTTGGCAGCCCACATAAAGACTATCATGTTTGGTCGAGTGCCCCGAAGATTCAGTATGAGCTTGGAACGAAAAATGCCTACGCCTTTGAAATTATGAATGTGAGCTCCTGCTTCCCGATTGCTTTAAAGGTTGCCAAGGACATGCTGAAATCCGATCAATCGATTCACAACATTTTGCTTGTCGGTGGTTGTAAGGAATCGCAAATTATTGATTACGATAATCCGCGTTCACGATTTATGTTTAATTTCGCCGATGGCGGAAGTGCTGTTTTAGTTAAACGGGGAGCAAAAATGAGCGACATTTTAGAAAGCGCTATCACAACAGATGGTTCTTTTCATGATGATGTCCGAATTCCCGCAGGTGGATCTAAACGTTTTGCCAGCTTTGAAACCGTTGAAAAGCGGGAGCATTATATTGATGTCGTCGATCCTGCAGGCATGAAAGCACGGCTCGATCCACTGTCTATTCCATATTTCACAGAAGTGATTCGCAAATCACTAAAAAAGAGCGGATTTACGCCAGAGGATATTAAAATACTTTTGCCGTTGCATACAAAACGTTCAATGTTCAGGGAATTGTTACAATCATTGAATCTACCCGAGGAGAAGGCATTGTACTTGGATCATCATGGGCATATGTCAGCACTTGATCCTTGTATCGGCCTCCATTTTGCCAGTGAACAAGGAAAGTTAGAGCCCGGAGATATTGCCGTCACTGTCAGTGCTGGTACCGGATATACTTGGGCCGCGACAGTTATCGAATGGAAAGGGGAAAAGACATGAAACAAATTGTGCGATTGTCGATCATGATTGTCATAATGATAAGCATGTTTGTGACAGGAGTTAGTGCCGCCACTGTTACATATGAAAAATCGTGGGGTAATGAGATAGACAGCTCAAATCTGTTTCGGACTCCAGTCGCCCTGGCACGGGACGCAAGCGGATTTATCTATATGGTCGATATGGGCAATCATCGGATTGTGAAGCTGGATTCTGCCGGGAGAGTTGTCAATACGTTTGGCACGTTAGGAAAAAACCCTGGGCAGTTTAACATGCCGTTTGGAATCGCCATTGACATAGACGGAAATATACTGGTTGCAGACACCGGAAATTATCGGATTCAAAAGTTTAATTCACAATTTCAATTTATAAAAAGCTGGGGAACTAAAGGAACAGCAAATGGCCAGTTTGGTTTTCCAAGAGAGATCGCTGTTGACGGGAATAACAATTATTACATTACCGATGAATTCAATCATCGCATCCAGAAATACAGCCCGGACGGTCAATACTTATTAACAATTGGGAGCTATGGTAAAGAGAATGGCCAATTGGCCCTGCCCCAGGGAATTGCGATAAATGCGCAAAACGAGATATATATTGCTGATACGTACAATAATCGAATCCAGGTGTTTGGCGCGAACGGCGTATATAAACGAAAAATTGGCAGCCTTGAGCATGGGATGGGTTCTTATCAATTTTACCATCCACGCGGGATTAATTTTGATCGGCAAACGGGATCGTTATATGTAGCCGATACATATAACAACCGCATTATGAAATTCAATAATCAGGATCAATTTTTATATACAACAGGCAGCTTTCCGCAATTTGTTTATCCGAATCAAATTTTGCCTGATGGCCTCGGGAATTTATATATCACAGACACCGGCAATAACCGCCTGCTTGTTTACAAGGAATATGGTTTATCAGCTTCATTCTATATGGAAGTCGGCACTGAACGGAATGGGGATAAACAGTTTGCAGG
Source organism: Bacillus canaveralius (assembly GCF_002860125.1). Lineage (GTDB taxonomy): Bacteria > Bacillota > Bacilli > Bacillales > Cytobacillaceae > Bacillus_BJ > Bacillus_BJ canaveralius. The sequence goes on along the minus strand of NZ_PGVA01000003.1, from coordinate 92,971 downwards.
TCCTTATGATGTTGAAAGTGATTCATACGGAAATATATTTGTATCCGATTCGTTTAACCATCGCATCTTAAAATATAATTCCAGCGGCGATATCATTAGCAAATGGGGAAGCATGTATGGGAACGGTGGACCACTAGGTTATGGAAGCTACGCCGGCCAATTTTTTGTGCCGCGACAGATTGCTGTCGATCGATATGACAATGTGTATATAGCCGATTCGGTTAACCACCGGATTCAGAAGTTTTCAAATTCAGGAGTGTTCCTCGCATCTTACGGTTCTCTCGGTACGTTAAGCGGATATTTTCAGTTTCCATCAGGGGTGGCTGTCGACAGTAACGGCAATATTTTTGTCGCTGACTCTGAAAACAACCGAATTCAAAAATTCAACTCGTTTTTCTATTACATGAAGGAATGGGGAACAAAGGGGAGCGGTAACGGACAGTTTTCTCAACCGATGCAGCTGGCGATTGACTCCAAGGATAACGTCTATGTTGTTGACCGAATTAATAACAGAATCCAAAAATTTGATAACAATGGGAACTTTCTTGCCAAATGGGGTACGAACAATGGAGCAGGAAACCTTGATCCATTGGAAAACTGGCGTGAAGGCCCAGGGGACCTCTTTCTGCCAACAGGCATTTCCATCGATAGCAATGATCTTGTCTACGTCACGGACACATCGAATAATCGCATGAACATTTACGATCAAAACGGCAGATTTCTTGAGCAGTTTGGCAGCTTTAGTGGAACCGCGGGAAATTTCTTTTCACCACAGGGTCTTGACATTGATAAGAACGGAAATATCATCATTGCTGATGGGCTGCTGCAGCGAATTCAATTCTTTAAGAAAGCAAACTAAATGGGGGAATGAAGGATGAAAGAAAAACAACGTCATTGGCTTAACACGCTGATCTCGACATGGATAATCGGTTTACTTTTGATAACAGCAGCGTGCTCTGGCGGAAAAGCAAATTCTAGTGAAACGAGTAAAGACACCATTAAGGTGGGTGTTCTCGCTTCGCTGACAGGCGCTCTTGAGTCGTATGGGAAACAAACAGTCGAGGGATTTGAGCTCGGGCTCGATTATGCAACCGAAGGAAAACGTGAAGTGGCTGGCAAAAAGATTGAATTTGTTGTAGAAGACACGGAGACAAAACCGGATGTTGCTGTTAAAAAAGCGACAAAATTGCTGGAGGAAGATGAAGTTGACTTCCTGGTTGGTTCATCAAGCTCAAGTGACACTTTGGCAGTATTGCCGCTTGCGGAGGAATATGAAAAAGTAATGGTTGTGGAACCTGCCGTTGCTGACAGTATTACAGGGGAGAACTGGAACCGATACATTTTCAGAACGGGGCGAAACTCTTCCCAGGATGCGGTTGCCGGTGCGGCTGCAATCGCTGAAAAAGGAGTTAAAATCGCTACACTCGCTCAAGATAATGCGTACGGGCGAGAGGGAGTGGCTGCATTTAAAGAAGGAGCGGAAAAACTGGGAGCAGAGATTATCAATGAACAATATGCCGATGCAGCCTCAACAGATTTTACGGCGAACATTCAAAATATTATTAGCTCAAAGCCGGATTATTTATTTATCGTATGGGCTGGTTCCAACGCTCCCTGGAAGCAATTAAAGGATATGCAAGTCGAAGACCAGGGAATCAAAATTTCAACGGCTGCACAGGATATCGCGTCATTAAAAACGATGGATGCACTTATTGGAATGGAAGGTTTCTCGATTTATTATCATACACTTCCAGACAACAAAGTGAATGATTGGTTAGTTGAAGAGCATAAAAAACGGAATGATGGGGCAATTCCAGACTTGTTCACTGCTGGTGGAATGTCAGCGGCTATTTCGATCGTCGAAGCATTAAAACAGGCCGAGGGAGATACCGATATTGATACTCTCATTGAGACGATGGAAGGAATGGAATTTGAAACGCCGAAGGGACCGATGAAATTCCGGGCTGAAGACCATCAAGCGTTGCAGGCACTTTATGCGATCACACTGGAAAAACAAGACGGTATCGACCATCCTGTTCCTGTTTTAGTGAAAGAATTAAGTATGGAAGAAACAGAGCCGCCAGTACGGAATAAATAAGTGCGGGAATTAATTTCAGAATAGTCAAAAAGAAGGGGATGAATCATGCATCTCCTTCTTGTTTGAAAACGAATAAAAGAATAGGAGGCTTTTACTTGGAAAATTTATTAGAAGCCCGTAATCTCTCTGTCTCTTTTGGAAAACATCAAGTCATTAAAGACGTTCATCTAAATATTCCAAAAGGAAAGCTGACGTCGATTATTGGACCGAACGGGGCAGGAAAAACTACTTTATTTAATCTGTTAAGCGGGCAGCTTTCCCCGACAGAAGGAGAGATTTACTTTAAGGAGCAGAATATTACCAGGTTATCCATTGCAAACAGGACCCGGCTCGGCATCGGGCGCTCTTTTCAGCTTATTAATATTTTTCCTGACTTGACAGTGCTTGAAAATGTCCGGCTCGGCGTGCAGTCATTTGCTAAAGATTATTATCGGTTATTTCCAAAACGATCCGAATTCCGGCAGCAGCAAAAACAAGCAAGGTATCTTCTTGAAGTTGTTTTGCTTCAGGAAAAAGAAGGAGTCCTTGCAAAAGACCTGGCACATGGAGAGAAGCGGAAATTGGAACTTGCGATGCTATTAGCACTTAACACAGATTTATTGTTGCTTGATGAACCAACAGCCGGAATATCGATAGAAGAAGTTCCGGCCATTTTACAAGTGATCGAGAATATCAAAAAAGAAAGCGGCAAAACAATTGTCCTAATTGAGCACAAAATGGAAATGATCCTTCATCTCTCAGACCATCTTGTCGTGTTGTTTCACGGGGAGTTATTGGCTGAAGGGATACCTCCAGAGATTATCAAAGATGAACGTGTGCAATCTGCTTATTTAGGGGGTCTATATCATGACACTTTTAAAGGTCGTTAATATAGAGACGTATTTAGATCAGTTCCATATTTTACAGGGTGTTTCGTTTAGCGTCAACAAAGGTTCGATTACCGTATTGTTTGGAAGAAATGGTGCCGGAAAGACAACAACGCTCCGTTCGATTATGGGCTTTCATACTATTGCCAATGGAGCTGTTTACTACGGCGAAGAGAAGGTCAGCGGTTTGCCGACCCATACGATTTCGCAAAAAGGAATTGGCTATGTGCCGGAAAACCAGGGTATATTTTATGACTTAACGGTGGAAGAAACATTCTCCCTCGCCCAAATGAAAAAAAGTCTCCAGACGGAAGAGAAAGTTGATTGGATGCTTCAGTTATTTCCAGACTTGAAAAAGTTCTGGCATAAAAAAAGCGGCTTATTAAGCGGAGGGCAAAAACAGATGCTTGCTATTTCGCGAGCTTATATTAATAGTTCCGGTCTGATGTTAATTGACGAGCCGAGTAAAGGATTGTCACCAATTATGGTTGAAAAGCTTATGGAATCGATTTTAAAGATGAAGGAAAAAACAACCGTACTGCTTGTCGAACAAAATTTTTTAATGGCAAGTCAAATTGGCGAGTATTTCCACATTATGGATGACGGGAAGATTGTCCATAACGGCCTTATGAGTGATCTGAAAGAAGATAAAGAAACATGCCAAAAATATTTAGGGATTGCCTGATGTTATAAGGAGGTGCAATGAAAGTGGAAGTGCTGGTGAATTTATTTGTAAATGGTGTGTCAACTGGGATGCTCATTTTTTTGTTAGCATCAGGGCTTACACTAATTTTTGGGCTCATGAGTGTCCTGAATTTTGCCCATGGCGGCTTGTTTGCCTGGGGAGCTTATACGGGTGTATGGCTATTTAACGAAACCGGCAGCTTTATTTTGGCGATAATCGGTGCCATTGCGATGGGAATGCTCCTCGGCTGGATATTGGAAAAATTTTTGATTAGCCCGGTGTATGGAAACCATGTTCTTCAGCTTCTAGTTACGCTCGGCGGTATGCTTGTCTTAACTGAATGCTTGAAAGTGTTTTGGGGACCTAACCCGATTCGCGCTTCATTGCCGACCTGGCTGCAAGGAAGCCTTGTGTTTGACGGCATCATCTTGATCAAATATCGACTATTTGTCATTGTCATTGGCTTGATCATCTACGCCGGCTTATTGCTGTTGTTGAAGAAAACGAAAATAGGACTGATGATCCGTGCCGGTGTTATTGATAAAGAGATGGTCCAGGCACTTGGCATCAACATCAAAGCCATTTTCTCCTTCGTATTTTTATTGGGAGCCGGGATGGCTGCATTGGGTGGTTCGTTGCTCGCGCCGTATTCCGGTGTGGTGTATGCAGAAATGGGTATGCAGTATGCTATTTTAGCCTTTATCGTCGTTATTATTGGCGGGATGGGGAGCGTCCAGGGTTCTGCTGTGGCTTCCTTGATCGTCGGGATAGCAGGAGCCTTTATCGCGTATTATCTTCCTGATTTATCGCTTGCCATGAATATGTTGCTGCTTGTGTTCGTCTTATTGGTTAAGCCGACAGGATTTTTTGGTGAAAAAGGGGTGAGCTCTTCATGACCGAATTTTCTAAACGAATCCATCTACCCTGGGGGATAGCCATTCTTTTCTTTTTAATGTTATTTCCGGTTGTAAATGATTCCCGGAGCATGCTTATTCTGTTTACGCAAATATTTATTTTCGCTATTTTTGCGATGAGCTTTGATATCCTCTTGGGTTATACGGGAATTGTTTCATTTGGGCACTGTATGTTTTTTGGGATAGGTTCCTATAGTATTGCGCTCATGCTCGATCGTTATGAGGCAACGTTAATCAACTTTTTCATTGCAGTATGTGTTGCAGTTGTTTTGGCGGCGCTGGTTAGTTATGTAATTGGCATGTTGTCGCTGCGATTAAAAAGCCATTTTTACGCGATGCTTACACTTGCTGTTTCCCAACTGTTCCTTGTGCTTGCGGAAAAATGGCGGACGTTGACACATGGCGGAGATGGCTTCACTTTCCATGTACCCGATATTTTTCGGGACCGGTTCTCTTTTTACTACATCTCGTTAATTAGTCTTGTCGTCCTTTTTCTATTGCTGCGTCTTTTCACGACATCATCTTTAGGAAAAGTACTCAAAGCGATTTCTCAAAATGAGCAGCGGGCCGAAGCACTCGGCTATAAAATCCTGCATTATAAAGTTATTGCCAGTATTGTAGCGGGAACTGTGGCGGCCTTTAGCGGAGCATTGTATGTAGTAACTCTCCGGTTTGTCAATACGACAGTTTTTTCGATTGAAACGACTTTGGATGCGTTATTGATGACGATGATTGGCGGATTGGGAACACTGGCGGGGGCAATTGCCGGGGCAGGAGTGGTGGAATTTATCCAGCATTTCTTATCAGAGCTTGCGGGAGACTACCCGATATTTGAAAGGTGGTCGATCTTCCTTGGGCTCTTATACATCATTGTCTTATTGGCGTTTCCATCTGGCCTGGCCGGAGCGGTACAGACATTGACTAACAGAAAAAGAAAAAAAGCAAAAGAAGAAAAGCTCAAACAAGCTGCATGATAGCAAAAAAAATTCCGGCTAAAGTTTAGCCGGAATTTTCATCTATAAGACTATCAATTAATGGGAGTGCATGCCAAATGACATCACCCATACAGTACCTGCGACAATGATAATCGCAGTGAAGATGCCATAAATTACGTTGATCGTTTGAGTCTTGCCATCTTCGCCTTCATTCATGTGCATAAACATTGTTAACTGAAGGGCAGCCTGCAGCACAGCTAATGTGCCGATGATCATCATGATCACTTTGAACGATAAATTGGTTTTCAGCGCTATGCCTGCTGCGGCCAACGTTAAAACCAATGAGATTACGAATCCTACGACATGGCTGATTGGAAAAGCGTTTGTTTTCTTATCCATCTAGGCCACCATCCCTTTTAAATAAACGAATGTAAAAATGAAAATCCAAATAACATCAAGAAAGTGCCAGTACAAACCGATAATGAACGTTTTCCGAGCCGTTACCGGGGTTAGTCCTCGTTTCACAAGCTGGATAATAATCATAATAGCCCAGCCAATCCCGAGTGTTACGTGAGCTCCATGAGTTCCGAGCAGAACGAAAAAGCTCGATAGGAAGGCGCTGGTTTGCATCGTTGCGCCTTTATGGACGTAATGCGTGAATTCATTTATTTCCATGAAAAGGAACCCTGCACCGAGCAATAAGGTAATGACCAGCCATGCTATCAGTCCCTTCAGGTTGCCGCGGCGCATTTCAAAGATTGCCAGTCCCATCGTGAAGCTGCTTGTTAATAGCAAGAGTGTCTGGATCATAACTTCTTTTATCATAATAATATCCTGATGGGTTGGACCGCCTGCATAACGTTGGTAAAGCACTGCGTAAACACCGAAAAGCGTGGCAAATAAAACAATTTCAGCGCCAAGGAAAATCCAGAACCCGAGAATGTTCAGGCGGCTTTGCTCTGTTTGGTATTCCAAAGGCAATGACGTATTGACATTAGCTGACATGATTATTCACCTCTCCTTCGACGTTTCTCCAAGCATGTTCTGTTTCTTTGATTTCCTCAACTGGAACGTGGTATCCATCGTTATAATCAAATGAACGAACGATTAATCCGGCAATAATACCGAGACCTGCAATGGCCGCAGCGATATGCCATTCGAATACGAGGAAGAATCCTGCAATACCGAATACAACACACATAATGAAAGGCAGGCCGGAATTGCTTGGCATGTGAATTTCTTCGATTTCTTTATCTGAAAGTGTTAAACCTGTTTTCGTTTTCTTCATGTGCCAGAAGGCATCCTGTGTTTCTACTTCATGCAATTTTGCAAAATTATAGTGCTGAACAGGTGATGCTGTTGCCCATTCCAATGTTCTTGCATCCCAAGGATCGCTTGAAATGTTGCGATCCGCATAACGGATGCTCCAATAGATGTTATAGCAGAAGACTGCAAAGCCAGCCGCAAGAATCAGTGAGCCGATAGCCGACAAGCCAAACAATGGCGCAAATCCTGATTCAGCTGAATACGTGTAAGCCCGGCGTACGGCTCCGTTTAAGCCAAGGAAGAACATCGGCATGAAAGTAAGATTGAAACCAATCACAAACAGCCAGAAATGCCATTTTCCAAGTCTTTCGTTCAGCATATGCCCAAACATTTTTGGCCACCAGTAGTAAAGTGCACCAAATACGGCAAACACGACACCAGGAATAAGCACGTAATGGAAGTGAGCGACCAGGAACAGAGTGTTATGGTACTGGTAGTCAGCTGCACCCATTCCAAGCATAACACCCGTTACGCCTCCAATAACAAAACATGGAACGAAAGCGAGTGCCCAAAGCATCGGTGTAGCCATTTTAATCCGGCCCTTTCGCATCGTGAATAGCCAGTTGAAGACTTTTACACCAGTTGGTACGGCGATTGCCATTGTTGTGATCGAGAAGAATGAGTTTACACCAGGTCCTGCACCCATTGTATAGAAGTGATGGACCCAAACAACCATACTTAACACGGCAATACCGACAATCGAGCCGACCATTGATTTATATCCGAATAACGATTTACGCGAAAATGTCGCAATAATCTCTGAAAAAATACCGAAAGCAGGCAAAGCTACGATATATACTTCCGGGTGGGCCCATAACCAGAAAAGGTTAGCCCAGAGCATATCCATTCCGCCGCCGGACAGCGTGAAGAAGTGAGTTCCATAAAGGCGGTCAAATGTCATTAGTGCAAGGGCGACTGTGAAAATAGGGAAAGCCGCTACGATAATAACAGACGTTACTAATGTAGTCCATGTGAACATTGGCATCTTCATTAATGTCATGCCTTTAGTCCGCATTTTTAGAATCGTCACGATGAAGTTAATCCCTGTCATTAATGTACCGATCCCTGCAATCTGAAGGGCAACGGCATAATAGTTATTGCCGATTCCCGGACTAAATTCTTTTCCTGCCAGAGGAAAATATGAAGTCCAGCCTGCATCCGGTGAACCACCGATGACAAAGGAAATATTGAAAAGCATCGCACCGCTAAAGAATAACCAGAAGCTTAAGGCATTCAGTTGCGGGAAAGCCACGTCTCTTGCACCAATTTGCAGCGGAATCACGACGTTCATTAAACCGATCAGGAAAGGCATCGCCATGAACAAAATCATAATGACTCCGTGTGTTGTAAAAACTTCATTATAATGCTGTGCGTCCAAAAGTTGCATTTCAGGACGTGATGTCTGTACTTTCATCATCAATCCATCCATGCCGCCACGGAAAAACATCAACACTGCCGAAATAATGTACATAATCCCAATTCGTTTATGATCTACAGTGGTCAACCATTCCGTCCACAGCCATTTCCACTTCTTCAAATAAGTAATTCCAGCAATTATACCAATCATAGTTAAAAGAATGGCAATCTGTGAACCTAGTAATAATGGGTCTCCAGTTAATAAAATCTCATCCCATTTAATGCCCATGATGGTCACCTCCATCGGCTTGTTCAGTATCTGCATGTTGTTCATGTCCTTCATGCTTATGCTCTTGGTCGTTACCTGTTTTGTTCTTATAGTTGTCTTCTTCCTCAAACGTTTTGCCCCGGTAACCGTGAGTCTTGTAAAGATCAGGGTTTGTATAGGTCTTCGAATCCATTTCCGAGTGGTCAACCCACGCTAAATGCGTGTTTGAAAAAGTCAGTCGGCCCAAATGTGTTGGTTCGAGCAATTTCTCATACTCTTTTTCAGTCAGCTTTGGAGCAGTTGCTTTAGCTTCGTTGACCCACTTGTCAAATTCATCTTCAGTCTGGGCAAGAACTTCGAACTGCATTTCTGCATAACCTTTTCCGTTAAAGTTTGAGTTTCTGCCTTCATAGGATCCTGGATTGTCGGCAACCAGATACAGTTGCGTTTCCATCTTACCCATTGTGTACTTCTGGCCGCCCAACGCAGGAACCCAGAAAGATTGCATCGTACTTGCAGAGGTAAGCTTAAAGTTGACTGGAGTATCCTCAGGAATATTCACATAGTTTATAGTTTCAATTCCTTGTTCCGGATAGCTGAAGATCCATTTCCAATCGGCAGAAGTTACATGGATTGTAATCGGTTCTTTATTTTCATAGCCTTTAGGCACATCTTCCAATGCATAAAGCGTTTTAACTGTCGGAATCGTCAAGGCAATAACGATCAAAATCGGGATGCCGGTCCAAATAATTTCAAGAAGCGTGCTCCCGTGTTCTTCTGGTGGTTCGTAATCCATGTTTTCTTTTCTTTCTCTGTATTTCCAAACGATGTAAGCAAATAATGCAAACACAACCGCCACTACGAGTAGCATCCACCATAGAGACCAATTGATTAATTCCATAATGGATCTGGCTGCAGGACCTTGAGGCTCAAATACAACCATGTCCGGTACGCAGCCACTTAAGAATATGACTGGAATTACTGCAAGAAGAGAAACCAGTTTATTGATTGGCTTCACCAATGTTCACTCCTTTATAGGAAATTATTGTTCAATACATCACAAAAAATGCTCAATTGTTCACACAATAAATAAGCATAAACCCTTGACCAAGACATTTTGATTAACACTATACATATGATGTTAACATAATTATACTGAAAAAATTGTGACAAAAACGGGAAGGAATTAACTTACAATTTTAGTTTGCCTGAGCATTTTTGTTGCATTACATAGAGGTCGATCGCTTGAAGGATTGAAAGAGACTCGAATGATAGTTTTCGAGTATAGTTTTCCCAAATTTATCAAATGGTAGTTAAGGCGGCAACAGGAAGAGAAGTTGCCGTTAAAAAAGACTATCGTTAACAGTAGAATAATATTTTATTACGATAATGTCTAATATATTGATTTTCCTGAGAAGGTACGTTTATGGAGGGAAGCTATCCTGGCTGAAATAAAATTGATCCCATTATTGAAAATATGGATGAAGGATCCAGCGGGAGCTATTTTAAAATCACGGTAAAGGGTATGTTATTTTATATGCCAGGAATTTGTTACAATAGAAATTAGTTTTCTTTCTTGGGAAGTACACAAATATAGTGAACCAGAAAGGGTGTGTCCAGATGAAGAAAAAATATCAACTGATAACGCCTTCCATACTGGCTATCATCTCTCTCACCGCATTTAGTTTTATGGCGTTCTCAATCAGCGGCTCCAAACTCATACGCTTTGATAATATCGCGATTGCCTATATTCAAGGGTTTGAATCACTTTATCTAACATCTGTCATGAAATTTTTCACTCTTATTGGATCTGCACCTGTGATCGTGATTCTTTCGCTGATATTTTTGTTTTTAATTAGGAAATTTTTGGATGATCGTTCAGAACTAACATTATATATTGCCGTCACCTCCGGATCAGCTGTTTTAAATCAACTATTAAAGCTGATATTTCAGCGGGCCCGCCCCGACTTGCACCGCTTAATTGAGATAGGTGGCTATAGTTTTCCGAGTGGACATGCCATGAATGCAATGTCGGTATATGGGATATCGACATTCTTGCTCTTGAGACATATTCCCAGCAAATCGGGACGCAGAATTTTGATTATGTTCAGCGTCTTTATGATTTGTATAATCGGAATAAGCCGAATTTATTTAGGAGTCCATTACCCAAGTGATATTATCGGCGGTTATTTAGCAGGTGGACTTTGGCTTGGATTTACAATCTGGTTGTTTCAGCGTTTAAAAGGAAAAATGGTAAATGCAGATGGTGGCTGAGCTGATTTGGAATCTGCCAATTCGATCAGTTTTAATCTATGTGTTTCTATAACGTTTATCCTCTTGTTATAATGAGAATTATGATATTATCCTGGACATTAAAATTCAGGAGCTAGTTTAGCAGCATATTTTGGAACTAAAAAGACAATGGTTGGAGAAATAAAATATTTATTTATAGGGAGAAAATCAAAATGGAAAACTGGATAACGGAAATAATGAATAATTACGGATATATGGGGATATTTTTGCTTATCGCATTAGAAAATATTTTTCCACCGATCCCATCAGAGGTCATTTTAACATTCGGCGGCTTTATGACAACGACATCAAATATGAGTATAACCGGAGTGGTCGCAGTCTCTACTCTTGGGTCCGTTGCCGGGGCAGCCGTTCTTTACTGGGTTGGCTTGCTGATTAATATAGAACGAATCGAAAAGATCGTCGAAAAATGGGGACATATTCTCCGTTTAACAAAAAAAGACGTTCATAAAGCAAATGAATGGTTTGACAGGTATGGGGTTTGGACGGTTTTCTTCTGCAGGCTGATCCCTTTGATCAGAAGCCTTATTTCGGTACCGGCAGGTATGGCTCGGATGAACTTTGGGATTTTTCTCATTTTTACAACAGCAGGAACACTCATTTGGAATATCATCCTCGTCAATATCGGAGCCGCGGTTGGCTCTTCCTGGGAAACCATTGTTGGCTATATGGATATCTATTCAAATGTGGTTTACGCTATTTTGGCAGTTATACTTATTTTATTCGCCGCTCTCTTTATAAAAAATCGCTTAATTACTAAGAAATAAGTCGTTCCTGTTGGGAGAAGGTCTTAATGATCAAAACATATGCTATTACTCATTCGTATAAACTGGTCTATGACATAGCTATTGAGGAGCTAATTTCAAATGACTATTTGTGGTATTGGATTGATTTTTCAGAACCGACCGCTGACGAACTTCTGATATTACAGCATCCCCTCCGCTTCCATCCACTTGCGATTGAAGATTGTACGGTCAGACTACAACGCCCGAAGCTCGACTATTATGAGGAACAAGTCTTTTTTGTAACGCATAGTGTAAATCCTGAAACGTTCGAAAAAGAAGAAGTAAATGTATTTCTTGGTGAGCATTATATTGTCACTTTTCACCAACATCAATCAAATGAAATTGAGGAAGTATGGGGGCGGCTTCACGAATCGTCCAAGTTGGAGCGATGGGATCAATATCTTGTTTTATACCATTTAATCGATAAGCTAGTCGATAATTATTTTCCCATCATTTATAAAATAGAAGATACTCTTACTGAAATAGAAGATAATTCCACAAATAAGAGTATGGAAGAGCTGCTCGAAGGCTTATTTGACACACGGCACGATCTATTATCATTTAGACATACGGTTTCTCCTATGAAGGATTTGTTATACCGTATGCTAAATTCACATCGGCTTACAAATTTGCAACATAGAAAAGAATATTTTGCTGACATTCATGATCATTTACTTAAATTATCAGAAATGATTGATACGAATAGAGAAATAACAATGGATATCCGCGATAGCTACCTTTCATTAAATGCCAATCAGTCTAACCGCGTCATGAAGGTATTAACGGTTATCACAACGATTTTTATGCCATTAACGTTTATTGCAGGGGTTTACGGAATGAACTTTGAAAACATGCCGGAATTGACCTGGAAATACGGGTACTTTGCAACATTATTTGTCATGTTTGCAGTAGGATTTGGGATGGCGATATGGTTTAAAAAGAAAGGCTGGTTTAAATAATCGGGCCCAACTCGGAAATAACATTTTTTCGGGTTGGGCCTTCATTTTTGTGACACGAATTGACACAATTCTCCTTTTTCCCCTATGTAAAAATCAGGGAATCCCCTGATGGTAGAATTTTCATTTATCTAGTAAACTAAGCTACCATATACCACTAATACATCATGATTATGGAGGAAATGTAAATGAAATGGACAATTGGTAAAAAGTTGATTGGCGGATTTTTATCTGTGGCAGCTTTACTAGGATTTATCAGTGGAATTTTTTATTACTCCTTGAACAAAACTGATAAATCTTATGATGATCTCGTCAATAGACGGGCAATTATTGCGCTTAATGCTAAGGAAATGCAGGCACTTGCATTGGAACAAACTAATTTTCTGCGAGGTTACCTGATCACGGGCGATGCAGAAAACATCAATAAGCTACAAGAAGCAAATTCAGAAATGGACAAGCTGATTGACGAAACAAACGATCTAGTTGTTCTCAAAGACTTTAAAAAAACTTTAAATGATCTGACGGATCATAATACTGAATTTAAGTCGAGGTATGAAAAATTACTCAAATTGCCTCAAGAAGATAATCAGGTCCTTGTCGATTTTTTTCTTAGTGACGTATTTCCGATCGGCAAGGAATTGGCGCCGCAAGCAGAATCGATTGCCAATGGCCAAAGAGAAATCATGGATACATCAGCAATAGAGACAAGCGAACAGGTTAAATCAACGCAGGTTTTGGTAGCGATATTAAGTGTTATTGCATGTGTGGGAGCAGTTGTTATTGGAGTCTTCTTGTCAAGAATGATTTCCAAACCAATCCAAACCGTATCAACAGCATTAACCCAAGTCGCAGGCGGCGATCTGACCGTGGCGGAAATGAAGGTGAAATCACAGGATGAAGTGGCAGATCTGATGCTCGCGACGAATAAGATGGTTCAGGATCTTCGTTCTATATTGTCAAAAGTTCGAGACGCTTCAGTTCAAGTAGCAGCGTCCTCGGAAGAACTGACAGCAGGTGCAGAGCAAACGACAAAAGCGACCGAACAAATTGTGTCTGCCACCCAACAATTGGCAGCTGGATCAGAAAAACAATTGAGTTCCGTCTTTGAAACTGCGACAGCGGTCAATCAGATGTCAGAGGGGATACAGCAAATCGCTGTTAATAGTGAGGAAGTCACAGGCCTGGCGGAAAACGCCTCCGAGGCGTCTGCAGAGGGGGTCAACGCTGTTAAGTCAGTTTTGGAACAGATGAATGAAATTGATGTAACCGTCCAAGAAACAGCCACAATCATCGAAACTCTTGGTGATCGATCCAACGAGATTGGCAAGATTGTTTCGATGATCACCGAAATTGCCAGTCAAACTAATTTACTCGCATTGAATGCAGCGATCGAGGCTGCCCGGGCCGGTGAAATGGGAAGGGGGTTTGCGGTCGTAGCCGACGAAGTCCGTAAGCTTGCCGAAGAATCTGCAAGCTCTGCCCAACAGATTGCCGAATTGATTGGAAAAATTCAAACAGAAACTGAAAGCGCAGTCGAATCAATGAATCGCGGCACAGAAAAAGTGGCTGATGGCGTTGCCAGAACGCAACAGGTGAGCGAAACATTTATTGTTATTGAATCTGCCGTAGCAAATGTAACAGGAAAAGTGCAAGAAGTCGCGGCTACCGTTCAACAAATGTCTGCCGGCAGCCAACAAATTGTCAGCTCTATGGACGTGGTCAACAAAACAGCCGAGGAAAGCGCGAGTGCGAGCCAACAAACATCGTCTGCCAGCCAGGAATCTCTCGCGACGATGGAAGAGGTCTCATCTTCAGCACTGGCACTTTCTCAACTCGCTGAAGAACTGCAACTGACGATTGCCCAATTTAAGATTTAATGATGGACGAACATAATCGGGAAATAGATTAATAGCTAAAACAAGGACCCTTGGATATCGAGGGTTTTTGTTGTGCAAAAAATTTGAATCCGGTTGAGCCGCTTCGCGGATAATATGTTGTTGTTCGCGGATATATAATCTCGCCAGCTCGTCTGTGCTTCTTTCATTGGGATTATTGCTGTTTTGTAATATTGTCAGTAGGAAGAAACTCGTACATAGCTTGTTCTTTTATGAAATTTATTTAAAAAGAGAAAAGAACCATCTCTTCAGTCATATACATAACAGTGGAATAACTGTCCAAGTAGAAAAACAATGGTGGAGAGGTGGTTAACTATGTCAAATGGGAATTACCCCTATTTCGCGTATTATGGAAATCAACAATATCAAAACTATCCCCAGTATGTTCACGAGCGGCAGACAGTAAGGCCATTAGCCAGTTATCAGCCATATGGTTCATTATTCTCGCAGTTTCGGCCGATTCGTCCGTCGACTCAGGATCAATTGATTGTTCCAAGAGGTTATCAATACGATATTGTAGCTTCGTGGGGCGATGAATTGGGAAATGGTGAAAGATTTGGATTTAATAATGATTTTACCTGTTATTTTGGCGGAAATCCGAATGAAGGTTTACTTTGGGTGAATCATGAGTATATTGGAAATCTTAGTATGTATGTCTCCGGTTATCGCGAAGAACAGGGCAGGAGAACGAGAGAACAAATTGAAATCGAAAAGTATAATGTGGGCGGCTCGGTCATCCATATCCGCAAGACTCGCGACGGAAACTGGAGAATTGTAAAGGGTTCGAGATATAATCGGAGGATTACCGCCAATACTCCGATTGATCTGACTGGGCCCGCGAAAGGTGATCCTGCAGTAGGCGGAGTGTCTACGGTTATAGGAACCTTTGCTAATTGTTCGGGCGGAAAAACACTGTGGAATACGGTGTTCTCCTGTGAAGAAAATTATATGGATATGATTGAAGATTGGTCAACGGCAGAACAGGAGCGGAAGCCGGAGCAAGAAGCGACAGACACGACTGAATTGAATGCCACGCATTATGGCTGGGTAGTTGAAATTGATCCTTATAATCCTGCTTCGACACCGAAGAAGCATACATTCCTCGGCCGGTTTGCCCATGAAAATGCAGTCATGACCCTTGGCAGATCAGGTCACGTTGTCGTTTATACGGGTGATGATGCGAACGACCGGTGCGTCTATAAATTTGTTAGTGACGATGTGTACAGACCGGAACTAGGAAAAAAGAATAGCAGGCTTCTTGAAAAAGGCACGCTTTATGTAGCCGATATGGGTGCTAACGAATGGAGACCTCTTGATATTAACAAGAACCCTAAATTAAGAGAAAAGTATCAAACACAGGGCGAACTGCTGGTAAATACGCGTGATGCCGCCAAGCTCGTTGGTGGAACACCGCTTGATCGCCCTGAAGACATCGAAATCCATCCCCGCGATGGTTCCATCTACATTGCGCTTACGAATAATCTTGAACACGGCAATTATTACGGTCAAATCTATCGTCTCGTTGAAGATAATAACGATTCGGAAAGCACTTCATTTATGTATGAGATATTTGTATCAGGTGGACCGCAAAGCGGTTTGCCTGCCCGGACAACATGATGTTCGATCAAGCGGGAAATCTGTGGGTAACGACCGACATTTCCTCTGACAAACTGAACGAAGGGGTCTACGAGCCATTCGGAAATAACGGTTTCTTTATGATCCCGACAGAAGGGCCGAATCGTGGAAAAGCAATGCAGTTTGCCTCGGCACCGGTCGAGGCGGAATTAACGGGCCCATGGCTGGCGCCAGATGGCATGACATTGTTCCTGTCGGTCCAGCACCCCGGGGAGGAGACTGAGGATCCGAACAACCCACACAGCAGATGGCCCTATGGCGATATCCCGAGGCCATCTGTGGTCGCCATTTCACGTGTCTGAACTTAAATTTGAATAAAAGGCAAGCGGAGCTGGCTGTGAAGCTCCGCTTGTATCATTAATAACACATTTTATCATGAGCCTGAGATTTATCCTTGTTATCTGAATATAATTGTTGCACGTTCTCTTTTCGGAGCAATAATATCAATATACTACCATCAAAGCCAGGCTGAAAACTCTTCTTTTAAAACTGAATACATCATTATATCCTGATGGCTGCCTTTTACTAACATCGATTTCCTCAAAACGCCTTCAAACGACATTCCCGCCTTTTCCATGACCCTTGCTGAGGCTTTGTTGTCAACAAAGCATTGTGCTTGAATCCGCACTAAATCCATGTTAGTAAATCCAAATTTAATAATAGTTTTTGCCGCTTCAGTCGCAATGCTTTTACCCCAGTACTGCGGCGCCAGGACATAACCAATTTCTGCGCTTTTGTGGGCAGGTTTCCACCACACAAAATCAATTGTTCCAATCAATCTCCCGTTTTCTTTATATTGTATTCCCCATGGAGCAATTTTCTTGTTTTCATATTGTTGTAATACAAAGTCCAGAAATTGTTTAGTATCAGCGGAAGACAGATGAGTATCCCATGTTACATACTTCGAAACTTCTTGATTCGATCCATATGAATAGATATCTTCTAAATCTTCCAAGCTCAATTTTCTTAGGACAAGACGATCTGTCTCCAGAATAGGCAATTCTCCGTAAATATCTTCAATCTGCATAAAATTCACCTCTATCATTAATAGTTTCCTTATATATGAAATGTTTTTTTGCGGGTCATTTATTAGAGTCTAAATGCCATTACAATGACATGTAAAGGGCGAATATGTATTTCTGAAAAAAATCTTCATAATTATGTACAATGAACTGAAGGCGTAGCATTTAGAAACTATCGATGTTATTTTAGAAGTATAAGATTGTATGAAAATTATTTACAACGAAACATTTTTAAATGTTCACAAGATGGATGGATTTCTATTGATGGAAACGAAAATGATCTTGGGGTGAAAGCATTGGTTATGAATATTATTTATCCGATCATTATCTTTTTATTTTTATTACTGGTTGGAATTTTTGGGTTGAGGCTTATTCGGAATTTGAGAAAAAAATCGTAAATTGAATAAATGATCTTTACAAAAAAACAAGCTATTCATGTCAGAGCTTGTTTTTGTTTTATATAATTAATATAGTAGCTGCTACAGTCAACTCACTTAAACTGCCCATTTTGTAATGCGGTTTTTTGTGTTATTTTTAATATATATATGTTGGATATACGCTTTTCAGTAAAACAAGTTTCACTTAATTAATAAGCGATTTTTATTTGCATCATGGAACAATAAAACGTTTAAAAGACAAGGACGTGTCAGGGAAATGAATTCGATTTCAACTGTTGCTAAATATCTTACCGATACTGCGGACTCATTGGCTACTGAAATCTTGGATGAAATTCTCGATAAATTTGAATTTACAATTCCTGCAGAAGAAATTAAACAGGCAATTGTCGTTTATAAAGAGTTTATTGGAATTTTGGGAGAAGCTTTAACTTCAACGGATATTAAAATGCCTGAAGGGCTTATTGAGTGGAGCAAAAGAAACGGGGAGCGCGAAGCAGCTTTAATGGGCAGAATTTCGAGTATTATTCGGCGCTATCCCGATACAAGATTGGTGTTCAGTGAACGTATCAATAAAATCATCTTATCTTTTGGACTCTCTGCCGAAGATGTGATCTTTGTTAACAAACGCCTGAACTTGATGCTTGATGTCAGCATCACGGAAACGATTATCGCCTTTGAACGCCTCACTGATAATATTATAAAAAACAGACAGGGCCAGATCAACGAATTATCGGCGCCGATTGTTCCAATTCAAGAGGGGGTTGCTGTCCTGCCATTGATTGGTGCAGTTGATTTCGAAAGAGCTGAGCACCTTATAAATAAGGTTGTCCCGAAAATCCCCCAGCTAAGAGTGGAATGCCTGATCATTGATTTTTCTGGAATTGTGACAATTGATGCCGAAGTTGCAGGCCATATCTTTCACATTTATGATGTTCTTCGCTTGCTTGGGATCAATGTAATTATCACTGGGATACGCCCTGAATTAGCGACAAAAGTCGTTCATGGCGGAATTGATTTTTCGTCGTTCACGACCTATTCAAACGTGATGCAGGCGATTGAAAGTATCAAGTTAAATTAAAGGTCTTTTTATTCAATACATTCGATTATAAAAACAGCAAGGGACGGAAATCCCTTGCCGTTTTTATCAATAGGGGTACACCGCATAGCCACTAATGCTAATATCTTTGATCCAGACTTGTGCATTCTTGCCATCGCGATCGGCTATCCATAAATTACTGCTCTCATTTGCTTCTGTTTTTCTTAGCCATGCAACTTTTTTTAATGCGGGTACATAGTTTGGCAGATAATCACCGAGATCCGCTGGGGGATTGGTGATTTTCGTTTGTTCTTGTCCGATAATATTTATCAAGTACAAAGAAGGTTTCGGCCGCTCCTTGGGATCGTTTGACCACTCACTCTCTGGCACTCTTGAGACAATAAGAGAGTTGTCATTAACCCATGTAAATCCCAATTCAGCCTGACTGGCAGGAGTGAGGTTCAATGATTGATTTGAAGGGATTTCGGTGACCTTCATATCTTTGTTTTTAAAACCATCGACAATCCTCCCTCCGCCGGCTATATATCCTAACATATTTTTTTGGTCAGCCCATTTTGGATTATCTAAATTGAGGATCATTTCATCGATGACTGCAAAATCTTTTCCATCTGTATTGATTACACATAGCATATTACTATCCATCGACATCGATCCTGTCGGTGAGACAATAAACGAAATCCACTTATGATCGGGAGAAAATTCAAAGGTAGTGGCGTTAATTGACATAACACTTGCGCTGTCTTTGGAAAGCTCTTTAGGAATCGTGTAAAACCGTTTAGCGTTTTCCATAAGACTGGTGAGGTTCTTAAAGTCTTCCTTTAACGAAATTTTATAAAGAATCGGATTGGTCCAGCCATCAGGGCGAAGCGAAGCGCCAGATGATGCAATAAATCCTTTTCCATCTGGAAACCAATTAAAATCATCGACTCCCAAAGCGATATTATAGAATTTGTCTAAGTCTGAAATATTCAGGACACCCCTGCTCTGGAACGCAATAATATTTTCCTTTGGTGACCATTTCGGGCCAAATCCATCATAGAAAATTTTCTGATGTTTTTTCTCTGCTACGCTGTAAACCCATATTTCCGACTGAACTTTTTTGCAATCATTTATCGTGGCGATCACATCTTTTTGATACATGATCCACTTCCCGTCATGAGACCACTGTGGCGGGTACGGAAATTGGGCAGGTTCCTCTGTAACTTGTTCCTCTTTGCCGTTTATCTTTGTCCATAAATGCCCGTCCCTGAAAAAAGCCACTTTCACGTCGTCGTTCACAACTTCTGCTTGGGCAAATTCAGGTAAAAAAAGAATTACAGTCGCTACAATCAGCAATATTAATTTTTTCACATTCTCGCACCCCCGATTTATAAACTCATGATGTTATTTTCTACTATCGGGAAATGAATTATGAAAATAAAAAGGTGTCGGTATGTGCAAACGTTAATTTGAGGCTGCGTACGAGTGACCTAATTTGGTGCTTCACCACCTGGATGAAGGACTTTTCCCCAGCTCACTCTCCTTATTTATCATTTCCAGTGATTGGTCTAAAATTGAGTTACATGGAATTTTAGCTTTAACTGGGACATATGTCCTTTTGGTTTAATGCGCAATTGTATTTAATAGTAAACAATATCGTATTCCCGGAACAGAGAGAGGGATTTGATGAAAGAAATTGCTGATGAATGGTTATTAAAGTCGTATTTTAAAAGCCAAAACCTCCAAGAGATTTTTACCGAAAAGCTGATTGCGGATATGAAACTATTTTCATTTGAAAAGGGGGAAATTGTCTGTTCGGGTGGCGATACGTTAACCCATTTGTCTTTGCTTGTAGATGGCAAATTAAAGGTTTATACGATTTTGCCGAATGGAAAATCGTTATTACTGAGGTTTATCAACCCGCTCGGGATTATTGGCGATGTCGAATTAATGACCGGGTATGAAGTGAGGAACACCGTTGAATCTTTGAATGATTCGATAATGATTCGAATAAGTTTTGTAAAACTCCACGAATTTGCTGAAAATGAACCGAAATTTTTAAATTTCATCATTAAAAATTTAAGCCATAAATTATATACGCTTTCGAATACGACAAGTTTGAATCTTTTATATCCCGTCGAAAACAAATTTGCCAGCTATCTAGTCTCTACCATGGTTGATGAAAATAACTATGCCCATATAGAAGAATTGAAAACATCGAAATTAACTGAATTTGCGGAGCTGCTCGGAACCAGTTATCGACACTTGAATCGAGTGATTAATCAGCTTGTTTCAAAAGGGATCATTGAAAGAAAACGAGGAGCGATTTTGATAAAAGACGTCAATCAATTAATGATTTTATCAAAGGGAAATCTTTATGAATAAGGAAAGGAAGATTACATATGCTCGGTTTATTTTATTCAGTACTGGCTGGCATCTTTATTAGTTTGCAATCGGTCTTCAATACGAGAGTGAGTGAGAAACTAGGGTTGTGGCAGACAAACACAATCGTTCATGGCCTGGGATTCCTCGTGTCTTTGGCCGTATTTTTAATCATAAAGGATGGGACTATTCAAAGAATCAACGACGTTAATAAAGTGTATTTATTGGGAGGAGCATTCGGAGCCGTCGTCGTTTTCAGTGTCATGAAAGGAATAACGCTGCTTGGGCCTGCCTACTCGGTGTCGCTGTTGCTCGTTTCACAATTAATTATTGCGTTACTGATCGATTCCTTCGGTTTCTTTGGTATTGATAAAGTGCCGTTTACGGCCAATAAGCTGGTTGGGATCGCGATCATGATCCTGGGAATTTTCGTATTCAAACTGAAATAAACGTTTCATTTAAATTTGAAGGAGAGGATTATATGCCAGATCTGCAAACGTGGTTAACGGTTTTAGGTGCCGGCCTCTTAATCGTGCTGTCTCCTGGTCCGCAATGGGCGATTACTATTAAGACGAGCTTATCGTCAAAGAAACATGGTATTTCTACAGTCTTTGGGATGTGTTCCGGGAGCATGATCCATATTGCCTATTGTTTGATTGGAATCGGCGTACTCATTTCACAATCGATATTATTATTTAACATCCTGAAATGGCTTGGGGCCGGTTACTTAATTTATATGGGGTTGAAATCGCTTTTTACAAAAAAACATCAGACAGCTTTGCTTGACGACCGCGACATCGAAGTTAATCAACCCAATCGTTGGCAATTTTATCGGGTTGGCTTGCTAACCAGCCTGTTAAATCCAAAAGCAACTTTGTTTTATCTGTCATTATTCACTCAGGTGGTTGATCCGCAAACTTCGGTCTATACACAGTTGTTATATGGTTGTTCCGCAGTGGCTATAGAGATGATCTGGTACTCACTATTGGTAACTTTCCTAAGCCATAACCATATACGAAATCGGTTATCGGCAATGTCCATTTGGGTCCAACGAGTGTCTGGTGGCATCCTTATCTTGCTGGGAATTCGCCTTGCCATGTCCAAGACTGGAAACTAATGCAGTTAGAATGTTTTTCACGATCCTTTTGGCAATCGAATCGAAATTTTGGAATGGCTCAAGTAAGCGATAAATGATTCGGACCAGTATAATTGATAAAGAATAAAGTTATTGAAGGGACTCGTCGAGATGAACCAAAAAAAGAAAGCAACTGTACAATCTCCGAAAATTCCACTAGCAATTACACCGCTATTGATAAATGATGAACTGGAACAGGAAGAGCGGTATTTTAGTATGGCCAAAGTTACTGATTGTAAAATATATGCAGAAACGTCCGATAAAGTCATCTTTGAACAAGTCGTTTTCAACAATGTCTCCTTTGAAAACACCACTTTTAGAAACGTTGAATTCACGGATGTTATTTTTGAAAAATGTGACTTGTCTAATGTGGATTTTAGCGATGCGATTTTACATAAAGTTGAATTGAAGGAATGTAAAATGATCGGCGGCAATTTTTCAGCGTCGACCATGCGTAATGTTCTGTTTGAAAATTGTTTAGCAACCTATGCCGCATTTAGTTTTTCAAATAGCAAGCAAGTTAAATTCCAAAACTGCTTACTAACGAATGCTGATTTTTATGAGACAAAGCTAAAAAACGTCGAGTTTAATAAATGTAATCTTAATCAAGCTAATTTGGCGGGGACGGAATTAGCAGATATTGATTTAAGCAGCTGCTCATTCGAAAGCTTAGTTGTATCCTTTGATAAATTAGCTGGCTGTATCGTATCATCAGAACAAGCGATTGGTTTCTCAAAAGCTCTCGGCCTAATTGTAAAAGAATAACCCAATCTATTCCCAAGCACGAAAAAAGTGTTTATATGCATATGGATTCATAAGAAAGATCCTCATTCCAATTCTTAACAGGAGGATCATTTTCTATCTAGTCTAGGTCCTATCATCCTGTTAATCTATTCTTTTATCACTTATACTGAAGTTGGCATATAACCTATTTTACTTTAAAACGAGGGAGGTATAACATGAATTCCAAGTCGGCGCTTACGGGAACAGTGTTCCTTTCAAAACTCATCACCCAATATGCACATATCCACCAGAAGACAGTTGGGAAGACGGCCGATGAATATGTGCGGCAAATTGGGCTGCGGACAGGGGAATGGATTGAGAGTTTTTATGGTGATAAAGATGCGGCCTGGACAATTGATGAGTATGCGGAAGTGATCGTAGATCTGAAAAATTCGATTGGAGGCCACTTTTATATTTCAGCTGTTCATGAAGATCATGTGGTTGTGAAAGCAAAAGAGTGTCCTTTTGGGGAGGTTGTTAAGGATGCTCCTCATTTATGCAATATGACATCAAGCGTATTTGGAGGCATTGCTTCCCGTAAATTCGGATATGGAAAAGTAAGCTTAAGAAAAAGGATCGCCGTCGGGGATGAAGGATGTGAAGTAGCGGTCTACTTCCGTCCGGATAAGAGTGAGGAAGGTGACGTGTATGAAAACATTTCCCGCACACCGGATAATGGCGACCCTTTTAAATGGGAAGAGGATACGATTCTCCTTTTAAACGAACAGCTAAAGCAAAGCGACGAGCTCGTCATGAAACTTTTGAATGAATTGGAAGACCTACGGCAGCAAGTCAAACAGGAAATCTAGAAAATTGAACCATTACGACAATCTCCCAATGAATTGTACCTTTGCTTAATCGGGATCAAGGATCATCGAAATGTCGTCATCTGCATTATTTCCCCGGGAATTGAAAAAGCAGGCATAAAATGTTGTGGGAACAATCAAGATAAAGGAGTTATTCTCTTTTATTCGACAAATTATGTTAAGTTTTTCACAAAATTTTCATCTTTTTACCATAATCAAAGTGTTTATTGAGATAAAATGGTAGTGAGAGATACTTCCATTACTTTTTAATAAGAGAATTGAGCTTCCTTTTTAAATCGAAACAACAACTACCAATTTACAGCAGAACTTGAAAACGATGTATATCAAGAAATTGTGTCTAGCCCTAGATATATCGGGGTTCTTCTCGTGTTAAAATTGAGTGTTTTATCTGAACGTAGTGGGATATAAAAAGATAATAGAATGGGAATTTCAAAACCCGGTCAATCATTTTATCTGAACGTAGTGGGATACAAAAATCATTGGAACTGGCTATCTAGTGAGCACATTTTCCCTTTTATCTGAACAGAGTGGGTTGTAAAGTGTTATGTAATACCCCTGAGTATGCTGGAGCTATTAAGGGGATGGGAAGTTAGTGGCAATACCAAATACAAAAAAGTGGGCGGAGGATGTTTTTTGCGTATCAAAGGGTTAAATCATTTCTTGTTTTCTGTGTCGGATTTAGATAAGTCTATTGAGTTTTATCAAAATGTGTTTGGAGCCAAACTTTTAGTTTAGGGGAAGAGTACAGCCTATTTTGACTTCTTGGGGATGTGGCTTGCCTTAAACCTGGAAAAGGATATAGATAGAAGTGAAACAAATGATTACACCCATATTGCTTTTTCACTCGACGAAGACGATTTTGAAAAATTGTATGAACACTTAAAAAGCTTAAACGTAAATATTCTACCCGGCCGTAAAAGGGATGACCGGGACAAACAATCGATCTACTTTACAGATCCGGATGGCCATAGATTTGAATTCCATTCGGGTACACTACAAGACAGTCTTAATTATTATAAACAAACTAAATCCAACATGAATTTTTATATTTTACGAATTTTGAGCAATCATCCTGAAGCATCAGTCAATAATGATGCTTCTTTTTTTCACAGAAAGATACTGAGAAAAATAAGATAAATTGAAGCCTAACCTTTTAATGGTGTACTCGTATTATTGAATGAAAAATCCACCGTGCAAAATCCTGTTACAGCCTGTGTAAGGATAGGGAATCTTCGTCCATAATGATTCTCCCCCGAAAACAATCAACGGAAGCGGAAAATTCCACATTTGCACTAAGGTTTTTGTCCAATTAGTTTTAGGTTAGCTGAATAGTATAGGATTAAGCAAAGAGAAAGGGGTGTAAAACAGATGAATAAACCATGGTTCCGAAATAACGGTGGCGGAGACAATCGAAGCAGGAGCTGGTCAAGGTCCGATAGCGAGTCTGATGTTGATATTGATAACGAGAATGATTCCAGAAGCGACTCTGAAGTGGATTCCGAGGTGGAAACAGATAACAAGCTGAAAAATAGGAACTACAACAGGGCGGAAGCGAAGGTTGTCGACAGTGGAAACGCCAAAGTTCACATTGATGTCGATGTTGATTCTGAATCGAGAGCAAGAGCTCGCACTCGTGCCGATGCTGATGCTGATCAAGAAGCAGATCAAGAGCAAGACAACGACCAGGAGCAAGACTAACAATAATAAAATGATCTTTAACGAACCAGGGGTATATTCTTATACCCCTATTCTTAAATTAACTGGGATTTGAAATGAGGATTTTTATGAAACCACGAGGGATCAATTATCCATTTCGGGTTCGGGAACAGGAATCCCATCCCGATGAACAAAATGAGTCTGTTAATGAGTCTCAAATTACCCAGTCTTCCATTGGCGATAGCGGTAACTCAGATGTCGATGTAAATGTGAATGTGAATGTTGATACGATGCCAATTGCTATAGCCATTCTCTGTCAGGCCCTGGCAAACAAACAATTGTCGCAGCGAGAGTTTGAATCGGCGGTGAGTAATTTAGTGGAAATCACGGATAAGTATCGAGAAATACAGAAAGATCCAGAATCAAAAGTACAACTGTTCAATCGGAATGTTTGGAGAAGATAAAACTGTACAACGATCTTCTCCAAATACATAACGAGTTAATTTGGTTCAATATGGACATGGACATCGTAAACATCGTGCTCTTTTATTAATGCTTCTTCGACATTTGTCGATATATCATGGGCATTGCGGATATCCAAATTCGAATTTACAAAAATAATGATATCGACGACTATGTTATTCCCGTAATTCCGGGCTTTGATTGTTTTAATTCCCTTGACACCATAAATCGTTTGCACTGTTTCTTTATAGTCGTCAATTTTCTGCTCGTCAAAGCCATCGGTTAAATGATGGGAAGCTTCGCGGAAAATAACCCAAGCGGTTTTGCAAATCAATAAACCGACAATAACAGCAGTCAAAGGGTCCAGCCAGGCAAGGCCGAATTGTGAACCGACAATTCCAATAGCCGTTCCAATACTGACCCAGGCATCAGAAAGATTGTCCTTTGAGGCAGCCATTACAGACTGGCTGTTTATTTTTATTGCTAAATTTCTATTATAGCGATAAACCATATACATAACGACAGCACTCAGAAAGCCTGTCCACGCAGAAATCGGTGCAGGGGCCTGGTGATCTCCGGAAAAAACGGTTGTACCTGCACTATATAGAACTTGTATACCTACAGCCATCATAATAAAAGAAGCAAGTAAAGACGCAACCGTTTCCGATTTCCAATGGCCATAGGGATGATCTTCATCGGCAGGCCTTTGCGATAGTCTCAATCCTATTAAAACGGCGACCGATGCAATAATATCAGTTGAATTATTCAATCCGTCTGCCACTAAGGCTCTGGAGTCAGAGGTATATCCAATAAATAATTTCAAGGCAGAAAGGCAGAGATAAGCGATAATACTGATCATCGCTCCACGTTCTCCCATTTTTAAAGCAGTGTATTTGTCTTGATCCATGGCTAGTCCTCCATTTATAGTCCTTGCCTATCTTACCAAATGTTTCGCAAGTGGGTCTACAGCAACGTTTTTAATCTTCGCTATAAAAGTAACGGAAGTCAAAAAAAGTTTCGCTCAGCGAAAAAATAGGCGTTAGTCCACGAGGTGGACGGAAAATTTTTGTACTTCTATGACGTTCCTCAAATAATTACTTATCACTCACACTTGGTGTCCGCAAAGTTCCGGACGGCCCGACCGATGCTAAAGACATTGCGAATTTTAGTTGTATAGGTAAAATATAATTTCAAATCAAAACCAAAGAAGCATTTTTGGCTCTCCCTATACCAAAATACCAAGTACCTAGTCCGAATATCAGCGAGCAGGATATGCTTATTTCATTTCGATGACCATCAAAAAAGGGGAATTGCCAAAAGCAACCCCCTTTTCCTATAGGTAATTTATTTTGTAAGAGCCTTTACCACTTCATCCATCGTCATTTCATGGGCAATCAGGCCGTTAATTGTCCAATGGCTTGGATCATTCATTTCATAAACATGGTTTTGGGTGACTGCAGGGAGGCCCTGCCATATAGAGCTGTTCGCTAAAATTTCCAATCCTGGTTCGTTTTCTTTGCTCACAAGGAAAATATGATCTGCGTCCAACTCGGCTAGTTTTTCAAGTGAAATTGGATCCCACTGTACTCCTGCTTCAGGGAGACTCTCGACAAAAGATGGCTGTTGAATACCTAAATCATTATACAAAACAGTGGCGCTGTAGCGGTTATTTTCAAATAAATAGAATTGCTCACCCATTACCCAAATAATCGCCGCTGTTTCATCCCCAATTGCATCTTTTATTTTCGCTTTGGCTTCGGCGGCTTTTTCGTCATATTGAGCAAGTGTTTTCTCAGCATCATCTTCTTTATCAACAATCTTACCCATTTGTAGGAGCTGTTGGCGCCAATCTGCGTTCACTTCCTCTTTAAGTACAAAGGTCGGAGCGATTTTCAGATACTCTTCACGCTGCCCATTTTGAATCGCGGATGGGGAGCTGAACACGATGAGATCAGGATCATGGCTGATAGCTTGTTCTAATGGAAGATCGTAACTGACTTTCGGGACTCCTTTTAGTTGAGGCTGCAAATAATCGAGGACAGTATCTCCAATCGACCATTGAGCTGCGGGTGTAATACCAAGGGCTAACAAAGAATCCTCTAAATAAGGAGCAATAATGCGTTCGGGATCGGCAGGGATAGTAACCTCGCCAGTCGCATCCTCCAACGTACGTTCACCGTTGTTTTCTGCTGTTTTTCCCTCACCTGATTCAGATGTATTTGAATTGTCTTCGCTGCTGCAAGCAGCTCCTAGTGATATTAATAATACTAAACTAAAGACAAGTAAAATTCTTTTCTTAATCGAAAACATTTTTTTCCTCCCAGGTCTATTATTCAAAAGAGATTTATATGAAAATGATAATCACTTTCAAGTAGACTGTCAATATTCCGCTGCTATTAAAGATTTATTTTTGAAGAAAAAGTGAACAAATCTGTCAGCGGTGCAACATTAATGTATTCATGATTGAATAATTTTTAAGCCCTGTTATACTAATAGTATTGATAATAATTATCATTCTTAACTTAAAATTGGGTTACTTTTTGATATAGAATAACAGATTAACTTCTAAAGGATTAGCAATGGTCAGAGAGACTGGTGAAGCTGATAGTGGGAGAAGGAAGGGAATGTAAGACGGTTGAAGCGGAGCAAACGTTCTTTTTTACAAGCTGAGTCGAAAAAAGTACAGTCGCGTGTAATCAGCGGGATGTTCGTGCTTGTCGGCGGTTCTATCGCAATCGTTTTTGCGATTGTCCTTTCGGTTGTTTACGGGGCAGCAGATATAAATCTGTCTACTGTTTCTGCAGCTGTTTTTGCCTTTAATTCTGAATTGACATCCCACCAGATTATTCAGGAAATAAGGTTGCCGCGGGCAATCGCCGCAGCATTGGTAGGAGCATTTTTTGCCGTATCCGGGGCTGTTATGCAAGGGTTAACGCGCAATCCGCTCGCTTCCCCTTCGATTATGGGTGTTACGGATGGAGCAGCGTTTGCGCTTGTTGTTACGCTCGCTTTTCTTCCGTCAGCCACGATTGTTAGCCAATCCTTTTCAGCTTTTATTGGTGCAGGATTCGCGGTCCTGCTTGTTTTTATGATTGGTACTTTTTCAAAGGGTGGGCTAACGCCCGTTAAACTGGCGCTCGCGGGAGTTGCAGTAGGTGCGTTGCTGAGGTCGATTTCAACTGCAATTGGTCTCCACACTCAAGTGGCCAAAAACATCAGCTTTTGGTACGCAGGAGGGTTAGCCTCAACCAATTGGACTTCAGTATACATCCTGTTGATAGCCGGTGGAGCCGGGCTACTGCTTGCGATGCTAATCTCCCGTTCGATTACGATACTTAGCCTTGGAGAAGAGGTTTCAAAAGGGCTCGGGCAAAATACCTTGCTCGTTAAAGCACTCGGCATCATTGTTATTCTCCTTTTAACAGGCGCAGCGGTATCGGTGGCTGGAGCGGTCGGGTTTATCGGATTGGTTATTCCGCACATCACGCGCTTTTTGGTTGGTTCTGATTACCGTTGGATCATTCCGTCCTCCGCTGTGCTGGGCGGCCTTTTGTTAGTCCTCTCGGATGTAACAGCGCGGATGGTCAATGCTCCATTTGAAACGCCGGTTGGCGCGATCACAGCGGCAATTGGGGTTCCTTTTTTCCTTTACCTTGCTCGCGGGGAAAGGAGGGGATTGTGATGGATACACTGAAAAAAACAGGCAGAAGAAAATTTTTATTTACTTCGATTTTTCTGTCTATCCTCATTGTCGTTCTCTTTTTTATCAGCTTGAACATGGGGGTAGTCCGCATTGCTCCGCTGGATGTAATAAAAACTCTCCTCGGAATGGGGACGGAGCGGGACCGACTAATATTGGTCGATTTTCGCCTGCCCGGAATGGTTCTTGCCCTGTTAATTGGTGCAGGACTCGCTGTTTCGGGAGCGATTTTACAAGGCGTATCAAAAAATGAATTAGCTGACCCCGGTATATTGGGGATTAATACAGGAGCGGGATTTGCAGTCATCCTGTTTATCTTCTTTTTTCAAGGCTCAATGGCAAACTTAAGCACTTCCGGCGTGTTTATCATGCCGTTATTCGCTTTGTTTGGTGCTTTAGGAGCTGCATTGATTATTTACGTTTTGGCATGGAAAAAGGGGCTTGATCCGGTGCGGTTAATTCTGGTCGGAATTGGTGTTAATGCCGGGTTTGGCGCAGCAATTATCATTTTTCAGCTGAAAATGAATCCGCAGGATTTTATGCAGGCCGCTGTCTGGTTATCAGGTGATATTTGGGGAGCAAATTGGAAATTTGTATGGGCGCTGGCGCCGTGGATTCTTCTGCTAATCATTTATGCGGTTTATAAATCACATGCGTTAAATATTTTGAATTTAGGAGACCAGCTGGCGATTGGGCTTGGAACAAAAGTAGAACACGAACGGAGAATATTATTGGTTGTTGCGGTTGCACTCGCAGGTTTAATTGTGGCGGCCGGTGGGGGAATCGCCTTTCTCGGCTTGGTAGCTCCCCATATTGCCCGGCGAATGGTTGGACCGAAGCATCAGCTGCTCATCCCGATCACTAGTTTGCTCGGCGCTTTACTTTTGTTGCTGGCTGATACAATAGGGAAAAATATTCTTGCCCCTTCAGAAATTCCCGTTGGTGTTGTCGTTTCTATCTTAAGTGCCCCTTATTTTATCTACCTATTAATGAAAATAAAGTAAAAGGAGAGATGATCGTGGTTTCACTTTCAACTGAGAATCTGGAAATTGGCTATAGTGAAAAGGTGATCGTAAAGGATTTGAATTTGCGTATTCCGCCAGGAGAAATCACGACGATTATTGGTCCGAACGGGTGTGGGAAATCAACAATTTTAAAAACACTGGCCCGAATTCACGAGGCGAAAGCGGGTGTTGTTTACTTGGATGGCAAGATGATTCACAAAATGCCGACGAAAGAGATTGCGAAGAAGATGGCGATTTTGCCTCAATCACCCGAAGCTCCGACTGGATTAACGGTCTATGAACTCATTTCTTATGGGCGCTCACCCCATCAAAGCGGATTTGGGCGGTTAGCTGATAAAGACCGCCAAGTGATTGAATGGGCTTTGGGGGTAACAGGATTATTGCCATTGAGCCATCAAGCGGTTGATACACTTTCAGGCGGTCAGCGCCAACGGGCCTGGATTGCGATGGCGATTGCCCAGGAAACAGATCTCTTACTGCTAGATGAGCCGACAACATATCTTGATATGGCCCATCAGCTTGAGGTGCTAAAGCTTCTTGAGCTGTTGAATAAAGAACAGAATCGCACAATTGTGATGGTGATCCATGACTTAAACCATGCGGCTCGTTTTGCCCACCATATGGTCGCTTTGAACGGTGGGAGGGTGATTAAGGAAGGGGCTGCTGTAGAGATCATGACTTCAGAAGTTTTAAAAGATGTATTCCACATTGATGCAGAGGTCGTTCAAGATCCGCGAACGCAAAAACCTGTCTGTCTTTCATATGATTTATTGGATAATCCACGATTATCAAAAGAAGCAGCCAGTTTCTAGGAGGAAAAAACAATGGTACAATGGCATCAATTGTATGATGTAACGATCATTGGCGGTGGGCCGGTTGGTTTGTTTGCGGCTTATTACTGTGGAATGCGTGAAATGAACACGAAAATCATCGAATTTCTGCCCCATCTGGGAGGAAAAGTGTCGTATTTTTATCCAGAGAAGATGATTCACGATATTGGGGGTATTCCCCAAATTTCTGGTGAAAATTTCATCAAGCAGCTTGAACAGCAGGCGAAAACCTTCGATCCGACAATTATCTTAAATCAGCAGGTAACTGAATTAACAAAGCAAGAAGATGGAACGTTCGTTTTAACAAGCCAGTCCGGTGAGAAACATTATACCCGCACGATCATTTTGGCAACTGGTTTCGGGACTTTGAAAACTGTCAAACTCGACGTTGAAAATGCAAATGACTATGAGGGTAAAAGCCTTCATTATTCAGTAGATAAGATCGATTATTTTAGGGATAAACATGTTTTAATATCGGGTGGAGGCAACTCCGCTGTTGATTGGGCGAACGCACTGGAACCAGTTGCCAGGAAAGTGACCGTCGTTCATCGACGCGATGAGTTCGGCGGCCTTGAATGCAACATAACAGCGATGAGAAACTCTTCTATTTCAATAATGACTCCATACACTGTAACAGCCTTGACTGGAGAGGCCGGACAACTTTCGAGCGTAACGGTGTCCAGGCTGGGAACAAGTGCAACAGAAGAAATCATCGTGGATGAACTTCTTGTGAACCATGGCTTTGATATCGATCTTGGTCCCATCAAGAATTGGGGCCTGGAGATTGAGAACGGCACGATTAAAGTTGATCGAAATATGAAAACAAGTATCGATGGGATTTTTGCCGCCGGAGACGTTGTGAACTATACTCATAAGCTAAAATTAATAGCCGGCGGATTCGCGGAAGGACCGACAGCTGTTAATAGCGCTAAAGCATACCTCGAACCGGAACAAGACCTTATTGCTCTTTACTCCACCCACCACCATGATGAACTGCTCCGAAAACATAAAAAACTTGCAAAGGCTTAAATAACCCGCAAAACACCGAATTTTTTGATTGGTGTTTTGCGTTTAGGTTTTTTAACAAAGTATAAGGAAAGTGAGACTATGAACACCCCTGCGAAAAGATAGAGGTGTATTCGGCTCTGAAGTGTAAAAAGGATTTAATATTCATTTAGAAACATCGTTCGACTCAGTTTGAAAGTACAAGAACCCTGATCCGGGTTCTTTTTACAATCTTACCGTCTATCTTCTGCTCTGTAACCATCCGCTTTCAACTTTTCGACTGCCTGGATCGCTTCGAGCTCTGATTCGTAAGAAGCGATTACACGTTTAGTGTGGTTTACCATCGTTTCTTCCTCCTCTTCCGTTTCGACTATATTAAATGTATACCCTTGCAACAGCAGAACTAACAAACAACCCATTAAAAAAGCTGCCAGTTTCGGCAGCTTTGCTGTTTATATATTTAAAAATTTTACACAAACCGGGTCGGGAACGGTGACATCCGCTTGCAGGAGCTTCAGCTTACCCGACGCTTCGTCCCGGACAAATAACACGAGATTGCTTGTATTTTGATTGGAAGCGACAAGGAATTTTTCTGTTGGATCTAACACAAAATCGCGCGGCCAGTCTCCCTCCGTTGAGGTATGCTCGACAAACGTGAGTTCACCCGTATCTGCATTGACGCTGAAAACGGCGATGCTGTTGTGCCCCCGGTTAGCGGCGTATACGAAGCGGCCATCAGAGGAGATATGAATAGCGCTTCCCTGATTGTTCTCGGTAAAGTCGTTCGGAATTGTTGCAATATATTGCAGTTCAGTAAAGCTGCCGTCCTGTTCATTGTATTGAACAACAATTACTTCGGAACTGAGCTCTGTCATAATGTATGCATATTTTTGGTTTGGATGGAACACAAGATGTCTTGGCCCGCTTCCCGCTTTGACCGATAAACTGTTTACTTCAGTCAGTACCCCGTTGTTTTCTTTATAAGTAAGGACTTTATCAATGCCTAAATCGACTACAGCGATATACTTCCCGTCAGGTGTAAAGTCGGCGTAATGCGTATGCGGCTTTTCCTGGCGCTCTTTGTTAGGACCAGTGCCTTCAAATTGGATAATGGATGAGGCAGGTTGAACGGCTCCATTCTCTTTGTTGAGCAAAAATGATTCGAGCGTTCCTTTATGATAGTTTGCAGTCATGACCAGGCGGTGTTCGCTGTCAACGCTAAGATGGCATGGAGGTGATCCTGCGCTTACCTGGCTGTTGATTGGTTGTAATTTCCCAGTTTCGCCAGTCACTTTAAAAGCAGCAACTCCGCCCGCTTCTCCTTCTTTTACAACTGAATAAAGGAATTGATTATCCTTGCTGATCGTTAAATATGTAGGGTTGTCCAGCTCAGCGGCAGCAGTTACCCCGCTGATTTCGGCTTGGGCTGTATCCAATGCAAAAGTATAAATTCCCTTGCTGTCACCTTTTGTATACGTTCCGACATAGCCAATAAGCTTGCTGCGATTCGTCATCTTAGCTCCTCCTTCAATTAAATGCATTGGTTTCATTATATCACGAGCAAATGATTACGGTTAAAAATCGGGTGTCTGGCGAAACGAAGTTTGGTGGGTTTACTTTTACAGCCGTACAGATGGTGGTTGCAGGATTGATATTAATTTTGGCGAATATGGAAATATAGATTTTAAGAAGATGCAAAGGTTTAGTTGAGTTTCAAGACAATTTATGCATAAAAAAGAAGGAGTAAAAATCGTGAATATTAACTTAGCAGGTAAAAAAGCAATTATCAGCGGATCAACGACAGGAATAGGATATGCGATTGCAAAAGGTTTAGCTGAAGCTGGCGCAACTGTGCTTATTAACGGGCGCAGCGCGAAAGGCGTGGAGGAAGCTGTCGCGCGGCTTCATGATGAAGTCGTGAAAGCAGAGGTAACGGGTTTTGCGGCTGATTTGAGCAAGAGTGCGGAAGCGAGCCGGTTAATGGAATATTGGCCGGAAGCGGATATTCTCGTTAATAACATCGGTATATTTGAACCCAGGCCTTTTTTTGAAATCGATGACGAGGAATGGGAGCAGTATTTTCAAGTAAATGTGATGACTGCTGTCCGGCTTACGCGCTATTATGCAGCAGGAATGGTTGAGAGAGGCTGGGGGAGAGTGCTTTTTAACGGAAGCTCGACAGGCGGGTTTTTTTCGGGAGAAATGGTTCACTACGGGGCAACCAAGGCAGCGATATTGGGATTGTCGAGGGGAGTCGCCGAAAGCACAGCAGGGAGCGGTGTAACGGCTAACACATTTCTGCCCGGGCCCACCCGCACTGAAAAAGTCGAGGAGCATTTTAAATCAGCGGCAGCCGAATTGGGACAGACATTTGAAGAAATTGAGAAGGATCTATTTGAAAAAAGCCTTCCAAGCTCATTGGTAAAGCGCTTCGTTTCCGGCAAAGAGGTAGCAAATCTGGTTGTATTTTTAGCATCAGAACAAGCAGCTGCGATAACCGGAACAGCCATGCGCGTTGATGGGGGTATCGTTCGGTCGATTTTGTAAGTCAGAGTTCCACGAATAGAAACGAGAGAACCACCCTGAATGATATGGGTGGTTCTTGATTAGATTAGGAAGTTAACTGGAATGTGTAGATACAATGTCGTAATCGCAAGTGTGGTTTTTGCAAATTCAGGCGTTTGTTATCCATCTCCGAATACAGCTACTCTGCTTCAGTTAACTCTCCAATCTCAACTACGTTGGTCTCTTTGAGCGGCCCTCTCATATGAACTGTTGCTGTTCGGCCGTCCTCATTCACCTCGTCAATCCAGACTGAAATATTATGATATTTCACTTCAATATCAGCTGGAGAAGATAGAATTTGTTTAACCCGATTTAGATCCATTAGTTCGCCTCCTCATATTATTTGTTATTTTTTCAATAAGGATGAATTTTATGCCTTTATCACTGAAATTGATATTTGCCGTTTATGATGGAAAACTCGGAATTTATGAGCAAACGGCAGCCCGAATGACACGGCCAGTCCGCGAAGAATGAGAATAAATGCCTGGTTGACGATCGAAGCGGCTGCACCAAGCTGATCCAGTGCCATGAATACAGATATGGCGATAAACGCATACTTTGAAATGGAAGCAAGAATGGTAAGTTCGGAGCATGAAGGATGCTGTCAAGCATGTACTGAACACTGAACAATGGTTTAACCTGGGAAAGAATCAGGAGGGGTTGTGTGAGCGCAGATCGAAAAATAAAAGTTAACATCATTCATGCAGCCGTTTTCTTTCTCTGGTGCAAGACGTATTTAGCCTATAAATACAGCTTCGAATTGAGCGGCGAAAATCTAATGCAGGAATATATTTTAATTTTAAACCCACTAAGCTTTTTGATGATTGGCGCGGGAATTGGCCTGTTTTTTACTGGCAGGAAACGAAACTATTTTGTGCTCATTTTCCATGCTTTCATATCGGTCGTTCTATATGCGAACGTGGTGTATTACCGCGAGTTTTTCGATTTCATCACGATTCCTTTATTAATGCAGAGGAGCAATTTCGCCGATTTGGGAACGAGTATCAGGGAATTGGTTAACTTGACTGATATTTTTTATTTCTTGGACACTGTCTTCCTCGCATATCTTGTTGTTCGAAAGCCTGTTCTCCTTTCACTGGAAGGTTATTCACGGCCCCAAAAAACAGCTTTCTATTATATAGCAGCAGCACTTGCGTTCTTAAACTTAAGCCTGGCCGAAACGCAGCGGTCTGAATTATTGACACGGACGTTTGACAGGGAAATTCTTGTGAAAAATATTGGGACATATCATTACCATATTTACGATGCTTTTCTCCATACAAAAGCAAAAGCACAGCGGGCAATGGCTGATGGGGATGAATTGAGTGATATAGAAAATTTTACTCAAGCCCGCTATAAACAGCCCACAGCAACTTTGTTCGGAATTGGCAAAGGAAAGAACCTGATTGTCGTTTCGCTTGAATCGACCCAAAGCTTTGTTATTGGCCAGAAGGTTAATGAACAGGAAATCACTCCTTTCTTAAATGACTTTAAGGAGGAAAGCTTCTATTTTGACGAGTTTTATCATCAAACTGGACAGGGAAAAACGTCTGATTCTGAATTTCTGCTCGATAATTCACTGTATCCGTTAAGCAGGGGAGCTGTGTTTTTTACTCATGCTGATAACCGTTATTATTCGATGACTGAAAAATTGAAGGAAAAAGGATATTTTACGGCCACATTGCATGCCAATAATAAAAGCTTTTGGAATCGCGATGTGATGTACGGGAATTTAAAATATGACCGTTTTTATTCTCTGCTCGATTATCAAGTCACAGCGCAAAATTCGGTTGGATGGGGAATGAAGGATATCGATTTTTTCTATCAGTCGGTTCAGCATATGAAGCAAATGCCCCGTCCTTTTTACACAAAGTTCATTACACTGACGAACCATTTTCCGTTTGAGCTCAAGCCCGAGGATCGGTTGATCGATGAATACCACTCTGTGAGCGGGACATTAAATCGTTATTTTCCGACTGTACGTTATACAGATGAAGCCATAAAGCTTTTTATAGAAGATTTAAAAAAGGAAGGTTTATACGAAGACTCCATTCTTGTTTTGTATGGAGATCATTATGGGATTTCGGAGAACCATCATGAGGCGATGGGACAATTTTTGGGAAAGGAAATCACCCCGTACGAGAACATCAGACTGCAGCGGGTCCCTCTATTTATTCATATACCTGGTATTAAAGGCGGTACGATTTCTTCCATCTCCGGCCAAGTGGACTTGCGTCCAACGTTGTTGCATTTACTGGGCATTGAAACAAAAGAAGATATCCAGTTTGGTACGGATCTTTTTTCGAAGCAGCGGGATCAATTTACCGTTCTCCGCGATGGAAGCTTTATCTCGAACGATTTTATTTTTACAGGAGGCAATTGCTATCAGAAGGATACAGGTATAGTCATCGAAAAAGCAAGCTGTGAACCAATTATCGAACAGGCAAAACAGGAGCTCGAGTATTCAGATCAAATCATTTATGGAGACTTGCTTCGCTTTTATCAAAAATAGTGCGAGGGTCATAAAACATTGCCGGCATAAACTTATTATTTGCTTTAAGCCTGAGAATTCATGTATCTTTGTACTAAAAAGGGAGGCTTGTTGAAATGCTGCTTGAAAAATTACCGGATCTTTCATTAACAGATATGAGCGGTAACCCATTTGCACTCAAGGAGTTACAAGGCAAAAAGACGCTAATCTTTATGTGGGCTTCTTGGTGACGATGCAGAGAGCAGCTGCCAGGCTGGCAGCGATTTCATGAAAAGCATCGCGACAACGGCTTTGAAATTCTTTCTGTTGCTGTTGATATTCAAGGACCTGAGGTCGTGAGGCGGTATACAGAATATACCTCTTTTCAAACAGTCGTCGATACCGAAAATAAGTTATCGAACCTTTTTGGCTTTAAGATTGTCCCGAATGGAGTTTTTATTGACCATGACGGCACGATTCGCCTCATTAAAGAAGGATTTCATGTAACAAACGAGGAGCATATTTTAGCCGTTGAAAAACTAATCGATAATCAAGAAGAATCGATTCAGCTACAGGACACGTACCATGTTCACCGAAAAAAGCTGAGCGAACTTGAAGTAAGCCTTGCACAAACAAAATTTAAGCTCGGACTGGCGTATGCAGGTGCCGGAAAACATGATGACGCCTTAAAGCAGCTTGATGATGCGCTTGAGCTTGATCCTGATAATTTCTTAATTCGCAAACAGCGGTGGTACATCCGCTTTCCAGAAAAATTCTCTCCTGTAATAGATATCGAGTGGCAGCAAAAGCAACTTGAAAGAGAACGTGCTGAAGAACAAATGAGATCAGACGATGTCTGCGGACCAGATGGATGCATCATTCCGGGAACACAAAAAACAGATTAATTTTCAAAAAAAATCGTTAAGGCAGCCTGTTGTGGACTTTCACTTCAGGCATTTTTTGCCGGGATTCATAAAAAACGTTCATGGTTGTGATTAATTTAAAAAATAAAGGGTAGTTTTGTATGAAGAAGCTTTGATAAAAAAACATTTTTGTGGCGTGGACACATATGATTTGCCAGAATCGTTTATATTTTATATCATTTGATTACAACCATCACGTGATGGTTTTGACAAAGGGGGGTGGCTGACCATGGGGTTGTAGGATATCGTATAGGTGAATTGGCCCGATTGGCCAACGTCACCAAACGAACTATCGATTATTATACGAATATTGGGATTTTAAGACCGAAACGTTCAGGTTCAAACTACCGCTATTATGATGATCATGATCTTGAACAATTACGGTTCATTGAACAGTGTAAACGTGAAAACTTAACACTTGAAGAAATAAAAAAACGTTTAATTGCGAAGAAAAAGGAAGTAATCCAGAACATTCATGGATCAGATCTTTACAAGAACAGATAAAACGTCTCCAGCAGGATATGGAAACAATTATTCCACTTCTGGAAAATCTGGATCCTGATCAACGCATTCTCTTTAAAAAGCATTTCACGTCTGAGAACATGTCATTAATACAGTCGCTGCTTTTATTACTGATGTGAGTTTAGAAGGATGCGAATCTACCTTTTTCCCAGACTAGATTTAAAACTGACATTTAAATCAAAAATAATTTATTCACCTAAAGGGAGGTGTTTGTCTTACTCATTACTTGAGTAAGGCACTTGCTTGATAACAGTTAACCTGATACTAGTCGCAATCCTGATAGCTTTAACCGCATTTTTCGTTGCTGCGGAATTTGCTATTGTGAAAATTAGAACAACGAGAATTGACCAGCTTGTGATAGAAGGAAATAAAAATGCAATAGCTGCTAAAAGGGTCATTGGGGCCCTGGATGAGTACTTATCAGCGTGCCAGCTTGGCATTACGATTACCGCTTTAGGTTTAGGATGGCTTGGCGAGCCGACAGTCGAAAGGCTTTTGTTTCCCCTATTTGAAAAATACGCTGTAAATGAATCGTTATCTCATATCTTATCGTTTGCGATCGCATTCGCTTCCGTAACGTTTTTGCATGTTGTAGTTGGGGAACTTGCCCCGAAAACGGTTGCTATTCAGAAAGCGGAGGCTGTTACTCTTTATTTTTCAAGACCGTTGATTCTTTTCTATCGTGTGATGTATCCTTTCATCTGGGTCCTCAATGGTTCTGCCAGGCTGCTAGTGGGGATATTTGGCTTAAAGCCTGCTTCCGAGCATGAAGTTGCCCATAGTGAAGAAGAGCTTCGCCTCATACTTTCAGAAAGCTTCAAAAAAGGCGAAATCAATCAATCTGAATTCAAGTATGTGAACAAAATTTTTGAATTCGATGATCGAATAGCCAAGGAAATCATGGTTCCAAGAACGGAAATTATTGGCCTTGACAAGGATGCATCCATTGATGAAATTCTGGGGACAATTCGTGATGAAAAATTTACAAGATATCCGGTTATTGACGGCGACAAGGATAACATCATCGGAATCATCAATATAAAAGAGCTCCTTACGGCAAGCTTGTTTGTAAAAAGTGAATTTGAGATTGAGAAATATATAAAACCTGTGATTCGTGTAATTGAAAACATCCCAATTCACGATTTGCTGCTGAAGATGCAAAAAGAACGAACCCATATGGCAGTCCTTCTTGATGAATACGGTGGGACAGCAGGACTGATAACGGTTGAAGATATTCTGGAGGAAATTGTCGGCGAAATTCGTGACGAATTCGATGCCGATGAAATTCCGCTAGTGCGGAAAATCAATAACCAGCACTATATTTTTGACGCCAAGGTGTTAATCGGCGATGTTAACGACTTGCTTGGCATTTCTATACCCGAAGAGGATATCGATACGCTGGGCGGCTGGATTTTGACACAGAGGTATGATGTTGAGCAGGGTGATGTCATGCAGGCGGAAGGGTACGA
Source organism: Bacillus canaveralius (assembly GCF_002860125.1). Lineage (GTDB taxonomy): Bacteria > Bacillota > Bacilli > Bacillales > Cytobacillaceae > Bacillus_BJ > Bacillus_BJ canaveralius. The sequence goes on along the minus strand of NZ_PGVA01000003.1, from coordinate 52,729 downwards.
TTTTATCGTTAAAGAGCTTGACGGACATCACATCTTATATATTGAAGTAAAAAAATCCCAGCCAATAAAACTGGAAGTCAGCGAAGCAGCTGACAAGTAAAAATTTAACAGAAACGGGCAGACCATCTCGGTCTGTCCTTTTTTTTGTGCAAAGACGATCGTTGGCAGAAAGATTGACCCGTATTTTATTCGCATGCAGCGACCCAGTATCCTGCCTTTATGTAAACATGGTTTATTTTTTTCTTAAAATGGGCATTGATTCAATATAGTCAATTTTACTGAAAAGGGAGTGCGGGCATGGGGAAGATAGACAAAGCTATGCTTGTTTACAATGAGCATGCGGGGCAACAAGGGGTTCAATCAAATTTAGAAGCCTGCCTCCCTATATTAGCAGCAGAAATTGAGCAGCTTACGGTGATGAAATCATCAGAACAAGGACATCTTGCTGAAATATGTAAAAACTATGGGGCTGAGCAGGATGTGCTGTTTATTTTGGGCGGGGATGGAACGGTTCATGAATGTATTAATGGACTGGCCGAATTACAAAAAAAACCGGCAATTGCTGTATTGCCTGGAGGAACATGTAATGATATAAGCCGAATGATGGAAATTCCCCAAAATATCCGAACAGCGGCTGAGGCATTGTTGACTGGTATCGCTCGGCCGTTTGATGCCATCAAGGCTGATGATCATTACTTGATTAATTTCTGGGGTATCGGCCTAGTCACGAAAACATCAAATAATATCAATGAAGCGGAAAAAGAACGGTTGGGAAAAATCAGCTATTATCTAAGTGCAATCCGCACAATTAATAAAATGGAACCTTTTCGCTATACAATAACCTGTGATGGAGAGACTAGCGCTGGTGAAGCAATCATGATCCTTGTTGCCAACGGCCAATTCATTGGAACGAATCGGCTTCCTTTTTGCAATATCAGCTTTGATGACGGCCTGGCCGAGATCATTATCGTAAAGAACGCGAGTTTAACATTATTAAAAGAACTTTTTACCCTGGATTTAACTCAAATAAATGAAGAAACAGGCAGAGAATTTCAGCTTTCAAGAGGAAGCAAAATAAAGATCGAAACAGAAAAGAGAATGGAAGCCGATATGGATGGAGAGGTTTATTTGCAAACCCCTTGTGAGCTGACCGTCTTAAAACATTATTTTCGGTTCATTAAGCCGGCTTAAAAAACCAGTATGCCGACAACATTTTTCAGTTATGAACAGAAGCAGTGTCATTTTCCTTGCTGTTTAATTGAAGCCATTTATTAGAATTGTTTTTCTAAAAAAAGATAAGTGCCGAATTGCGGCACCTATCTTTTTTTTATTCCCCTAAGTATGCATTTAACATCCAGATATGTTTATCAACTTTTTGAATCAAGCCGATAGCAAGATCATTGGTAATGATATCATTTTGTTCTTCGGCAAGGACTGCCACCTCTTGTAAACCTTCATTTATTTTTCTGTAGTCTTCAATAAGTGACTGGACCATTTCATTCGCTGTTGTTTCGCCGTTTGTTTCTTGCAATGTTGCTGCTTCTATATATTCCTTCAAGGTAGCTATCGGTTCGCCGCCAATCGCCAACAACCGTTCAGCTGTTTCGTCTATAACAAGGGCAGCTTCCGTGTAAAGCTCTTCGAACTTTTCATGAAGGGTGAAAAATAGTGGCCCTTTTACATACCAGTGAAAACGGTGCAATTTTGTATAAAGAATATTCCAATTCGCAATTTGTGTGTTTAATAGTTTTTGTAATGTCATTATAGAAATCCCTCCTGAATGTGAGCTTATTTGTATTTTATCCTGTATACATATTAAAATCAATACTAAATTATAATAATTATAAAATAAATATAATTATAATTTAAAACGTGTTTATAGTAAAAAACAATAATGCTCGGTTCCGTTGTTGAGGTCGAAGTGAAAAAGGGTGATAATAGAAGAGCATGTACGTAAATTGACAGCGTAACTACATACGCATATAAAAGGGTGTTAACGTTGGAAATTATACTTTACTTTATTTTAGGTGCAATCATCAGTGTCCTTTCTGGTTTTTTCGGAGTAGGCGGCGGTTTTATCCTGACACCGATTCTATTATTGCTTGGCTTTTCGCCTATCGTGGCAATTACCATGAGCCTTTTTTATTCAATGGCAACATCCGGTTCAGGAATAGCCGGCCATATTCGTCTGAAAAATATCTTGTGGAAGGAAGGATTCATTCTTGGGAGCAGCGGAGTCATCGCGACCCAATTTGCCCGGCCTTTCGTTTTTTTCTTGGAAAGAAGAGGATTTGATGAAATCGTCATTCCTGTTTTCTATATAATTTTATTAAGCTATTTTGCCTTTAAAATGCTGACGGGCGCTAACGGAGCCATAATCGAAAGCAATGCGGCAACTCATCCCTCATACATAAAGCTGGCGTTGATCGGCTTTTTTGGCGGCTTTATTTCAACTGCTCTCGGAGTGGGCGGCGGCTTTATTATTGTACCGTTAACGATTGCGTTTCTTGGTTTCCACCCGAAAAAGGCTGTCGGGACAAGCCTTTTTGCGGTGTTAATGATCGTGAGTGTCGGGTTTATCTCCTACGCCCTTACGATCTCAATTGATTACCGCGTTGGCCTGCTTCTCGCAGCGGGAGGTCTGCTTGGCTCCCAGTTTGGGGCAAAGTTGACGAGCTATTATCAACAAAAGGAAATTAAAGTCTACATGGCGCTCCTTTATATTGCTACATTGTTAAGCGTAGTTCTTAAATTAATGGAAATCAGCATGATTGGCCTTGGCATATTGGCCCTGTTTATTGGATTCTTTTTTACGAAATCATTTGTAAAATTGAAAACTGGAGTGAAGGATGCAGTATAATATAGAAAAAAACACAACAGATGATGTTCAGGAAGCTGAAATCACTCAATGAACCGGATGGAGGGGCCAAAATGCTTAATGCCCGGTTGAGCAGTATTTTGCGTGAACTTATGGCAGCCCGGAATTCATTAACCAGTCAATATTTAGCTAATGTGATTCAAGTAACGTCGAGAACCATTAGAAACGATATTAAAGAGCTGGACAGGCTACTGTCAGCGAATGGGGCTGGAATTAAATCAGTGCGGGGGAGCGGGTATGAGCTCAGAATTGACGACGACCAGCGTTTTCTAAAGCTATTAAAAGAAGTTTTTCAAAACAGCTCCCTTCACGAGGACCTTCCAACCTTGCCGGAAGAAAGAATCCGTTATTTAATCAAGCGCTTGTTGCTTTCGGACAAATTTGTAAAGCTCGATGAGTTGGCTGATGAATTGTACATCAGCAGATCAACTGTTCAAAATGATCTTCGCGAAGTAAAGAAAATATTACAGGCCTACGGGATTGTTTTAGAAAAGCGGCCTAATTATGGTGTGAAATTAAGAGGAGAAGAAGTAAAGCTGCGCTTTTGTATGTCTGAATACATTTTTCGGCGCAGAGGGACTGAACACGATATGATTGCTCATAGTTCGATTATGCCTAGTGCAGAAATGGACGCTGTTCGAAACATTATCCTCGATGAGGTAAAACAAAATAAAATCACCTTATCGGATATCGGCTTAAATAATCTGATTATTCACATTGCGATTGCATGCTTACGGATACGAAATGGCAATTATGTATCAATCTATCCTGACGAATTTATGGATATCATGAAGCAGAAAGAATATGAAGTTGCCAAAGAGGTAGTCAAAAAGATCGATTCCGCGCTGCAGGTAGTGTTCCCGGAAACTGAAATTGCTTATGTAGCGATTCATTTGATGGGCACTAAAATCGTTGCCAATCCGAATATAGGTGACAAAGAGATTCAAAACTTTCTTGATAAAAGCATCTATGACCTGACTATGAAGATACTGGATAAGATTGAAAACAAACTCATGCTTGGAGTTAAACAGGATAAAGAGCTGGTTGTCGGCTTGAGCCTACACTTAAAACCTGCGATTAATCGTTATAAATATGGTATGAACTTGCGAAACCCGCTGCTTAACGAGATCAAATCGAATTATCCCGTTGCATTTGAATCAGGAATTCTGGCTGGGATGGTTATAAAGGAAGAGATCGGGATTGATGTTCATGAGAGTGAGATTGCTTATCTTGCGCTTCATATTGGGGCAGCTATAGAACGCAGAAATATGAACAACCAGTTAAAACGATGCATGATTGTATGTGCTTCAGGTCTTGGAAGTGCCAGGCTATTATTCTACAAGCTGCAGTCTAAGTTTAGCGGGGCACTTGAGGTAGTAGGCACAACTGAGTATTACAAGATAAACGAGATTCCATTTGATACACTTGATTTTATCGTCAGTACAATTCCGATCAGGGAGCCTTTGCCAATACCCGTTATAGAGGTCAATACGATTCTGGGCGGAAAGGATTTTCATAGAATTGAAATGGTCATCAATCATCGGTCGGACATAACGATTGACTACACGAGGGAAGAATTAGTCTTTCTGCAAGAAAAGTTTGAAACACGTGACGAAGTTCTGCTCTTTCTTGAAAATATGCTGAAATCATATGGATTGGTAGATGACACTTTTATTCAATCGGTTTTTGAAAGGGAAGCTTTATCCCCGACTTGCTTCGGTAATATGGTAGCCATTCCGCATCCGATGGTGCCGCAGACTGAGGAAACTTTCTGGGTAATCTGTACTTTGCAAAAGCCAATTGTATGGGCAAATAAGCGCGTGCAATTTGTCTGTTTATTATGTGTTGAAAAAAACAGTAGCTCAGATTTGCAAGAAATGTACAGATTGCTAGGAAAAGTAGTCGATGATGCAAGTCTTGTCCAACAATTGGTACGGTGCAGAACGTACAAAGATTTTACAAGTGTCTTTGCCAGTCAATAGTAACCACCACCTCGTGCTAATTGAGGCCGGTGGTTTTTTCAATAGGTTTGAAATAAACAATGATTTCCGTTATGCAAAGGAAAAACAATGTGTGTAATTGAAAGCGTTTCCATAATAAGATTGGATTACGAAAGAGTTTTACTTTTATTCTCAAAAAGGGGGTCATGTTTTGAACATTCTATTATGTTGTGCAGCAGGAATGTCGACAAGTCTTTTAGTAACCAAAATGGAGAAAAGTGCGGAAGAACAGGGTCAGGATTGTAAAATCTGGGCGGTACCGGGCGATGCGGTCAAAAATCATATTGATGAGGCTGATGTGCTCCTTGTCGGTCCGCAGGTCCGCTATCTGCTTCCGACATTTAAGAAGCTGGGCGAAGAAAAGGGTATTCCAGTCGATGTCATAAATACCGTGCACTATGGTACATGTAATGGCGCTGAGGTTTTAAAGTTTGCTAAACAATTAGTTTCTAAATAGGAGCGTGAAAAATGTGGGCAAATTTAATAGTGTGTTAGAAAACAAAGTTATGCCAACAGCGGCGCGAATAGCAGGGCAGAGGCATCTGCAAGCATTGCGCGATGGATTGATCTTAAGTATGCCGTTAATCATTATCGGTTCGGTGTTTTTAATATTAGGTTTTCTGCCCATCCCGGGATATGCGGATTTCATGGCCCGCACATTTGGAGAGGCATGGCTGACAAAACTCACTTATCCGGTAGGGGCTACATTTGATATTATGGCGATCATCGCGGCCTTTGGGATCGCCTACAGACTTGCAGAAAAATATTCTGTAGATGCCTTATCAGCGGGGGCAATTTCAGTGGCGGCCTTCTTACTGGCAACTCCTTATGAAATCTCATTCACTCCTGAAGGTGCAACTGAAGCTATTTTGGTAGGAGGCGCTATTCCTTCTGCACTAATGGGCAGTAAAGGGTTATTTGTGGCAATGTTGATTGCCATTCTTTCTACAGAGATTTATCGCTGGATTATCCAAAAAAATATTGTTTTCAAAATGCCTGATGGCGTACCGCCGGCGGTGAGTAAATCGTTCGTTGCCCTGATCCCTGGCTTTATTGTTATCGCACTAATCTGGATATTGCGTTTAATAGTAGAACAAACCGATTTTGAAAGCCTGCATAATATCGTCGGGGTTCTATTGGGGAAACCGCTTGGTGTTTTGGGAGGAAGTCTGATTGGCAGCCTTGTTGCAGCTTTCTTAATCCATTTACTATGGTCAACAGGATTGCACGGTGCTACGATAGTAGGCGGGGTTATGTCTCCAATCTGGTTATCGGCAATGGACCAAAACCGTATCGCGTTTCAAGCAGGTGAAGAGGTTCCTAATATATTTACAACACAGTTTTTTGACATTTTCATTCACTTGGGCGGAAGCGGAGCTACATTTGCTCTTGTGCTTTCGATGGTTTTCCTCGCGAAAAGCCAGCAGATGAAACAGCTTGGACGATTGGCGGTTGGACCGGGTATATTCAACATAAACGAACCGATCACGTTCGGAATGCCGGTTGTGATGAATCCGATCATGATTGTTCCATTCATATTAACACCGCTGGCGACTGTCATTGTCACTTATATTGCCATGAGAACCGGGCTGGTTGCCAAGCCGGCGGGAATTGCCGTTCCATGGACAATGCCGCCATTTATCGGAGGATATTTGGCAACAGGCGGAAAAATTTCCGGAATCGTCATTCAACTCGTCAATTTCGTGATTGCATTTTCTATTTATTACCCGTTTTTCAGGATGTGGGATAAGCAAAAATTTGCTGAAGAACAGGGTGCTGTACCGATCAGCGGCGAAGAAAATAAAGTGATAAATGCATAGGAGGAGAAAATGACTAAACTTATTATCAATGCAGATGACTTTGGATATTCAAAAGGGGTTAACCTTGGAATTATCGAGGCATATCAAAACGGCATTGTTACTTCAGCCACTTTGATGACAAATATGCCTGGCGCCCGGCATGCCGCAGCGCTTGCATTACAAAACCCGAACCTCGGGGTAGGAATTCATCTAGTGCTGGATTGTGGCCGGCCTGTGAATGAAAATGTCCCTTCGCTTATTAATGAAAAAGGGGATTTTCATCGTGCAAATGCTTTGATCGAGGTTGCTGAACTGGTGGATATTGAAAAAGAATACACGAGCCAAATTGAGAAATTTCTTTCGTTCGGTCTGAGCCCGACGCATCTTGACAGCCACCATCATCTTCATGGCCACGAAAAGATATTTCCGATTGTCAGCAAGCTTGCCAGAAAATATCATCTTCCGGTTCGAAAGGTGTCAGCTGACCTGCAACATTCCAGCAATATTGAATTGTCGACAGTTCAGCATTTTATACCGGATTTTTATGGGGACAGTTTAACTGCGGAGCACTTGCTGGAGCTAATTGATCAATCTCTTTCTTATGAAAGCGCTGAACTAATGTGCCATCCAGCATATATTGACGAACCGCTTTTAACCGGGAGTTCCTACGCCCTTCAAAGAGTGCGTGAGCTTGCGATACTAACAGATAACAATGTCCGCAGCGCTGTCGCAGAAAAGGGCGTTGAATTGGTTACTTACAAAGAGGCTTTTAACCAGTCCTTTGTATAGAGAGGAGAAGCAATTGGAAAACAAAGAACAAATCATCTTTGAATTGATTCTTCATGGAGGAAATGCCAGAAGTGAGGCAATCGAAGCGATAGCTGCAGCGAAACAAGGGGATTTTGAAAAAGCGAGAAAAAAACTGCAGCTGGCGGGCGAGGCTTTAAACTCAGCGCACCATATCCAAACATCTTTAATCCAGGTAGAGATAAGTGGTGTTAAGAATGAAGTCTCACTTTTAATGGTCCATGCCCAGGATCATTTAATGAATGCCATGACTATCAAGGAATTAGCTGCGGAATTTGTCGACCTCTATGAACGGGTACTAGAAACATAGACTGAAATCAAAACGATTTACGGGGCAGCATCAATCTTTCCTAGATTACCTGGAATGCTGCTGCTCGTTTCCTGGCCCCTGTTCCTGAAACGTTTCATGCAATGGCGCTTTTAAATTGAGTAAAACAACACCAACTATGATCAAGACAATTCCTGCAACCATATTAAAACTGATTTTTTCTTTCCAGATTAATACTCCAATAACAGCAGTTGCAGCGGTTCCTACTCCCGACCAAATAGCATATGCAATGCTCAATGGGATCGTTTTGAGAGAGAGCGACAGGGAGAAAAAAGCTACACCGAAGCCTAAAATGACACCAATGCTGGGCAGTATTCGTGTAAACCCTTCAGATGCTTTTAGCATCGAAGTGCCAAACAGCTCAGAGATAATGGCAATAGCTAATAACAAATAAGAATTCATGGGAAAACCTCCAGATTTATCGTTGCTGCCTCGTGCTATGATTCACTTTACCTGTCATTGAATATCTCGTCAAATATCAAGGATCAACTTTTTCCGTTGCTTAAAGGAAAAAGCATAAGTGTAAATGTAAGCGTTTTTACAATAAACTGAAATCATCGGGGCATAACGAAACAAGCATCATAAGAATAATCGCCAGCAGCACGACGTTCCTCATGACGAAAATGGAGGGAGCGATAAGGGATTGTCAATCTCATATGAATAAGTTCCTTTGACATCGGAGGTGAAAGCATTGGAAGAATTAGAAGGGATTATTTTTCAAATTATCCTTTATGGAGGAAATGGGAAAAGCTCGGCGATGGAAGCTATTGCAGCTGCCAAACAGGGCGATTTCGAGGCGGCAAGGTCAAAATTGCTGGAATCTGCAGATGCATTAAATGAAGCGCATAAATTCCAGACTTCGTTAATACAGGGAGAAGCAAAGGGAGAACAAGCGACAGTTTCGCTTCTGATGGTTCACGCCCAGGATCACTTAATGAATGCTATTACATTGAAAGATTTAGCCACTGAATTTGTAGACTTATATGAAATGATCACGTTAGAGAAAATTTCAAAATAGGTGGAGGTACAAAGAAATGAAAAAGGGTATAAAAATCGCAACCATTGGCGGAGGTTCAAGCTATACACCGGAGCTTGTCGAGGGTTTTATTAAAAGGTATGATGAATTTCCTGTAAGTGAACTTTGGTTGGTCGACATTGAAGCAGGCAGGGAAAAGCTGGAGATCGTTGGCAATCTCGCAAGGCGGATGGTCAGAAAAGCGGGTCTGCCAATAGAAATCTTTTTAACACTTGATCGCCGCGAGGCTTTAAAAGATGCAGATTTCGTCACCACTCAGTTCCGGGTAGGATTGTTGCAAGCACGCGCAAAAGATGAACGAATTCCAATGAAATACGGTGTGCTTGGCCAGGAAACGAACGGCCCAGGCGGATTATTTAAGGGGTTGCGGACAATTCCAGTGATCTTGGAAATTTGCCGGGACATGGAAGAGTTATGTCCTGACGCTTGGCTGATTAACTTCACGAATCCGGCAGGCATGGTAACAGAAGCAGTACTGCGCGATTCCAACATTAAAAAAGTCGTCGGCCTGTGCAATGTTCCAATCGGGATGGAAATGGGAATCGCCAAATTACTGGATGTGGAACATTCGCGCATCCGTATTGATTTTACTGGCTTGAATCATATGGTTTATGGATTGGATGTTTATGTCGACGGAGAGAGTGTAAAGGATAAAGTCATTGATCTGTTGACAGACCCGAATAACAGCAGCTTCGTCAAGAATATTCAAGGATTGGGCTGGGAACCGGGATTCATTAAAGCATTAAATATTTTGACCTGTCCCTATCATATGTACTATTACAAAACAAAAGAAATGATCGATAAAGATGTTGCTAATGCAGAAAAAGAAGGAACCCGTGCTGAAGTAGTCCAAAAGCTCGAAAAAGAATTGTTCGAGCTTTATAAAGATCCCAACCTGGATATTAAACCGCCGCAACTTGAAAAGCGGGGCGGAGCCTATTATTCAGATGCTGCAGTACGCCTGATCACGTCCATTTACAATGATAAACGCGATATTCAGCCTGTTAATACAAGGAATAACGGGGCTATTGCCAGTATCCCGAATGAATCTGCAGTTGAAGTAAGCTGTGTCATTACAAAGGACGGTCCTAAACCAATTGTGATGGGAGATCTGCCCGTCCCGGTCCGCGGGCTTGTTCAGCAAATTAAGTCATTTGAAAGAGTGGCTGCCGAGGCAGCTGTCACGGGCGATTATAATACAGCCCTGCTGGCGATGACGATAAATCCTTTGACTCCGTCCGATAGGATCGGCCGGGAAATTTTAGACGAAATGATGGAAGCACATAAAGAGCACTTACCGCAGTTTTTTAAGAAGATTGAGGCATAATCATGGTTAAAAAAATATGGATCCAGTGCTTCAAGCACCGGATCCATATTTTGTTCCTGTTATACAAATTTCTCCTAATGACGAAAATAGCAGTCGATCGAAAAACAAATCATTGATTATTCCCAAACATATACCTCTTCGTTTTCGCCGAGATATTTAAAACAAGGCTTAACGCCAATAAAGACCCTAGAAGCGAGCTGCCGCCATAGCTGAGCAATGGCAACGGGATGCCTGTGATCGGTACGAGTCCGATCACCATGCCGATATTTTCGAAAATATGAAAGGTGAGCATGGAAATGACTCCTGCGGCGATCAGGCATTCAAATACTCCTTTGTTTTGCAGGGCAATAATGATAATTCGATAAATTAGAATAAAGTATAAGCCGACGACAATGCTTGTTCCGAGGAAACCGAACTCTTCACCGATAATTGTAAAGATAAAATCAGAGTGCGCTTCCGGTACCACGACCTGAGCGTTGTCAAAGCCTTTTCCATACAAGGTTCCAGAGCCTACTGCGAGGATTGAATTTGCCAGTTGATAGCCGATGCCTTCCCGGTATTTAAAAGGATCGAGCCATGATTCAATCCGGTTTAACTGGTAAGGATCGAGGAAAAGCAATAAAAGATCCGGAACCTTCACATAAATGTAAACAAGTACTCCCAGAACCATTAACGATAATAATGCCATGCTAGCAATAATTAACCAATGAATTCCGGATACCAACAACATACCAATCATGATGATGCAGATAACCATTGCTGTACCGGCATCAGGCTGCATTAAAATCAGCACGAGCGGCGGCAAAGTGGCTGCGACGATTTTGCAAATCAGGACAAGGTCGGTGCGGATGGTCTGCTCCAAAAACTTTTCATTATGTGATGCAATCAATTTTGCCAGGAACACGATCAGAAACACCTTCATAAACTCTGACGGCTGAATCGTACCAATGCCTTCAAAATTAAACCATGATTTAGCACCTTTCGTGACTGGTGCAATACTTTCCGGAGCTGCAATTAAAACAGACAGAAGCATCACTCCAAATAAATATAAATAGACCGAAATTTTTTTAATTTGATCGAAATCAAAAAAGTAAACGGCAGTCGATATAACTAGTCCGGCCACATACCAGACAACTTGCTTCATTGCGAAATTATCCGGATATGGCAAGTACTTTTGAGAACTATAAATTGACACACAGCTGATGATCATAAATAAAAATATAATAAATAATAAATTAGCATCAAAATTCGCCTGGTTTTTATTCATTTTCAACCTCGTTCTCTGTCAGTATCGTTCTGTAAGCCCGTATATAATATAGACGAAAAATTTTTGCATTAAGTTTCCGTGTAACGGTAAATAGTTTTTAGAAATTCGTTGAAAAAGTGAAACTATTTTTCAGAAAATAAGGTCTAATAAAAAGATGGGTTTTTAAAAGAGATATTATTGAAAATTTTTGCTAAAATGAAAAAGATACAATTAAGTTGGTTAAAGTTAGACAGTTTCGCCTGAAGCTGTCTATTTCTTATAAGCTGGTATTAAACTTGCGCGGGGGTTTCGCCATTGAAAAAGCATAATCAGGAATTTCGGGATCTCATTTATGTTCATCTGAATACGGGAAGTCAATATGTAATGTCGTATGGGATTGAGTTCTATGAATTCGCTATATCCTTGCCCGAACCATTGAACCATTTGTTATTGCTGAAGCATCGTTTTGATGACGGCGATTTTAATATGCACACGTCCCTTGAATATGTTCCAAAGGAGCGGGTCGGACAATTGATCAAGGATGATGTTTATAGCTATGGCGATTTTTGTTGGCTGGACTTTGATGAGCTGGATGCTTTAGATGAATTATCCGGCCAGGAAATCGCCGAGTTGCTTTATTTGGGGCATTTAAAGCAGCATTTAAAGCGCCCTTTTTATAGCCATCTTGGCAACCAATTCGTTTATTTAGCCCATGACGATGGCTGGTTTAATAAAATTTATTACCGGAATACTAATGATTTTTACTATATGCTTGGCAACGCAACCGCGCTGAAACTGTCCCATTTGAAAATGGAGAAAACACTTCTCGGCATGAGGAAAAAACGCACATACCCGCCAGTAACGAAAGAACTGTTGTTTTCCCTGTCAAGCTATATTAAGGAAGGGGTCTTATTTTCCTTGAAGGACGCTGTCCACAGCAGGAGCAGAATCGAAATTCCGATATGGGTACTCGGCGATTATGCCAACATGGATGATATGTATGACCATTATCAGCAAGTACGCAGACAACGATCAGATGCAAAACTGATTTACGATAAAAAACAGAAAGAGTGGCAAGTTTTGGCGAATTAGTGTCTTTCCTGTTTGATTTTATCAAGGTCTATGGAAGATAAAGCTTGCTTTTTTGTCGGAGGGATAGTGTATAATCAATCTGACGGAAAATTTAATACATACGAACAGAACCAGGTGTCTTTCTAATGAAGACTTAAAAGGGAAGTTGGTGAAAATTCCAACGCGGTCCCGCCACTGTAAATGGTAGCAAGCTGCAAAAAGCCACTGTACAGCAATTGTACGGGAAGGATGCAGCAAGTGATGACCATGAGCCAGGAGACCTGCCTGAGTTTCTGCACCGATAAAACCTACGAGGATAGGGAGGTGTGTGAAGGTTCACAGTTCGCAACTGGATTGTGATTGACAAGCCCTCACCGCATCTCCATATTTCGTGGAGGTGCTTTTTTTATTTTTCGTTGAGTACACGGACAATGCCCCATTTACATTCGGAGAGGGGATGGGGTTTGTTCATATTTTAGTAGGGGGAAAGCACATGAAAAAACTATATTCACTATTATTTGCACTACTGCTCTCAGTTGGTTTGTTAGCTGCTTGTGGAGAAACAGAGAAAGCTGCTCCAGACTCAGGCAACAGTGGAGAAGAACAAACTGATCAATCAGAAAAGGCTGCTTTTCCGGTCACGATTAAAGATGGGATCGGAGAAGAAGTAACAATAGAGAACAAGCCTGAAAAAATCGTTTCGCTTATGCCAAGCAATACGGAAATTGCGTTCGAACTAGGTTTAGGGGATGAAATTGTCGGTATTTCTGACTTTGACAATTATCCCGAAGAGACAGCATCGAAGGAAAAAATTGGCGGTATGGAGTTTAATGTTGAAAAAATCATTTCCCTGGATCCTGAACTTGTCCTGGCACACGCGTCAAGTGCCCATAATGGTGAAGCAGGCCTTCAGCAATTAAAAGATGCAGGTATTGCGGTTTTGGTTGTCAATGACGCGACGAGCTTCGATAAAGTATACGATTCTATTGAAATGATCGGGACGGCAACTGGAGAGTCTGATGAAGCCGACCGCATTGTTAAAGACATGAAAGACCGAATCAACGAGATAAAGGACAAAGCGGCTGATATTCCTGAAACAGATCGGAAAACGGTGTACGTTGAGGTCTCGACAGATCCGATTTTTACTACCGGAAAGAATACATTTATGGACGAAATGCTTACAATCGTCAATGCAAAGAATGCTTTTGCTGATTTGGAAGGCTGGGCTGAGATCGATCAGGAAGCTGTTATTGAAAAAAATCCTGATGTCGTTTTAACCACACATGGCACATATACGGGGGATCCGGTCGCAGCAGTGATGGGCCGGGATGGCTGGCAAGATGTGAAGGCCGTCCAAAGTCAACAAATAGTGGATGTAAACTCTGACATGGTAACCCGTTCAGGCCCTCGTCTTGCTGAAGGAGTAGAGGAACTTGCAAAGGCCATTTATCCGGACATTTTTGGAGAATAATCGCACAGCTGCTTATGTTTTATCAGGATTGTTTCTATTTTTTGCAATCCTGATGGGAATATCGGTCGGGACCGTTTCGGTTCCTGTCACCGAAATCTTCCAAATCATTGCTGCGAAAGTTTTCCAAGTACCGATAGGCGGGACAATAGAACCGATGTACACAAATATTGTCATGAATATCCGGCTGCCGAGAGTCATTCTCGCTGGACTTGTTGGGGCGTCTCTTGCAATTGCAGGAGCCGCCTATCAAGGCTTGTTACGGAATCCGCTCGCAGATCCTTATACACTTGGCGTTTCATCGGGGGCTTCAGTTGGCGCGGTTGTCGTGCTTTTCTTTCAGATCACTCTCCCATTTGCCGGGATGTTCACACTGCCTGTCTTTAGTATTCTTGCTTCGTTTGCGACGATTTTTGCTGTCTTATTTTTTGCAAGAAAAATAGATCGGTCGATGAGAGTGGAAACGATCATTTTAACGGGAATTATCTTTAGTTCTTTTTTAGGAGCACTGATTTCTTTAATGATTGCTTTAACAGGTGAGGAGCTGCGCCAAATCATTGGCTGGCTGCTGGGGAGCGTCTCAATGCGGGGCTGGGATTATATTATCATTTTCTTGCCGTTTTTTATCGTTGGAGTACTTTTGCTGATGATGAATGCAAAAGAGCTGAATGCGATGTCGTTTGGGGAGGAACGAGCGCAGCATTTGGGCGTAAATGTGCAAAGGCGAAAGCACATAGTTCTGGTAGCGGGTTCGATTTTAACCGGTGCTGCCGTGTCTGTATCCGGAACGATCGGCTTTGTCGGCCTTGTCGTTCCACACTTAATAAGGCTGCTGTGGGGACCGGACCATAAACATTTACTGCCATTGTCAATGATCACCGGAAGCGGCTTTTTAATTCTGGCAGATTTGGTGTCGAGAACGATTATCTCGCCTACAGAGCTGCCGATCGGTGTTATCACCGCATTAATTGGGGCGCCTGTCTTTGCTGCGATTTTGCTGAGAAGAAGAAGAGAAAGAAGTGGATAGAGCATGCTGACGATCGAAAATCTGTCTGGAGGCTATTCCGGGGATCCGATTTTAAGAAATGTTTCTTTTAAAGTAAATAAAGGTCAACTTTTTGGGATCCTTGGTCCGAATGGTAGCGGCAAGACGACATTACTCAAGATGATAAGCGGAATCATCGAGTTTAAAAGCGGAAGCATTCTGATAAAAGATAAACCTATTTCAAGCTATGCTACAAGGGAGCTCGCAAAGACGGTCGCCGTTTTGCCCCAGCATTCTTCAGAGGTGTTTGCTTATTCGGTGAAAGATACGGTTTCGCTTGGCCGATATGCCCATCAGCAGGGTTGGTTTCAAACATGGAACGAAGAAGATGAGGCAATTGTTCAACGAGTGATGAAACAAACTGGTGTTGACTCATTTCAGGATCATCATCTTTCGGAACTATCCGGCGGGGAGCGCCAGCGCGTCTATTTAGCCCAGGCGCTTGCCCAGCAGCCCGAAATGTTGTTACTCGATGAACCGACCAATCATCTGGATCTCTCCTATCAAAAGGATTTGCTGGATTTACTAAGAAAAATGGCAAAAGAAGAGGACTTAACCGTTATTTCTATTTTTCATGATCTAAATTTGGCGGGGCTGTATTGTGACAGGCTGCTCTTGTTGAATAACGGAGAGGTCAGCATTAACGATATCCCGAACGAGGTATTGCAGGAGGACCGGATTCAGGCTGTTTACGGGACCGCGGTGAAAAAGCATCCCCATCCAAACGTTCCGAAACCGCAAATGCTGATGATTCCCGAACTGGATTCCGATGGCCAATTGAACATCGAGATTGATGAACGCTTTTTAAAAATTTCAGACGAAATGATTGAGCTTCATGCACCAGCTCCGCTCAGGACGATGTCCTCAGGGGTAACAGGTGCGGGGACAGGCTGGTATCAAAATTTTATAAACCGTCACGTTAATCAGGATTATAACTGCAGCGACCATCGTGAGGAGATGGCACAGTTTTTGAAAAAAAACGGCTATGAGCCGGGCGAGACGGTCGGAATGATGACGGCTGTCAATCTGGCGGATGCTGCTTATCGCCTTTTTAAAGATGATGGCCTATCCGTATTTATCGTCGTGACAGCGGGAGCAGGAAATGCGATTGATGCGTCGCAAAGTGAACGGCACAGTTACGAAATTGTGCAGCCCGGCACGATCAACATCTGGGTTTTTATCAATGGAACCCTCAGTGAAGAGGCTTTCATTCAGGCGCTTATGACTGCAACAGAAGCAAAGGTGAAAGGGCTGCAAAATGAGCAGGTTTACGACCGGTTGACGGGAACGCTGGCTACCGGATCCTCAACGGACAGCATCATGATCGCCGCTTCCCAGCGAGGCAAGCTCCAGGAATTCGGCGGGACGATTACCCCACTTGGCAAGCTCGTTGGCAAAGGTGTTTACGAATGCACCGTTGAAGCGCTGCAAAAATATCAGGGCAGGCTTGAACGATGATTCTCTATCATCTCGCAGCCGTTACAATCGCTTTTATGCTTGATTGGTTAGTCGGAGATCCACCAAGATGGCCGCATCCTGTTCGCTGGATGGGGTCTCTTATTGCATGTGTGGATAGAAAATGGAATAAAGGGCAGTTTCGAAAGTGGAAAGGGGTTGGGATGGTTTTAATCGTCCTAACAGTCGTTATGTTGATCACTGCATTAAGTGTGGTTGGTTTTTATGCCATCCATCCGGCAGCCGGGATCGCTTGGGAGGCAATATTAATTTCGACGACAGTTGCGCAAAAGAGTTTGCAGGAAGCAGCTCTTGATGTTTACAAGCCTCTAAAAGCTGGTGAAATCGGGGAAGCGAGAAGGAAGCTCTCTTATATTGTTGGCAGGGATACGGATGGGCTTAATCAAGAGGAGATTGTCCGCGGAACGGTTGAAACCGTTGCGGAAAATACAAGTGACGGAGTGACCGCACCCTTGTTTTGGGGCTTGCTCGGCGGCGCTGTTTTTTCTGTAGCTTATCGGGCGATTAATACATGCGATTCGATGGTTGGCTACCGCAATGAAAAGTACCGGCAGTTTGGCTGGGCGTCAGCCAGGCTTGATGATGTCGCCAACTGGTTACCAAGCCGGCTTACTTCCTTGTTGATGATTGTCTGCATGCAACCGGCAATGATAAGCCGAAAACAAGCATGGAAAATAGTTATTCGCGATGCAAAGAAGCATCCAAGCCCGAACAGTGGCTGGTGTGAAGCGGCATGCGCGGCAATTCTCAGCGTCCAGCTCTGCGGAACGAACTATTATAAAGGAATTGTTTCTTTCCGCGCAAAAATGGGTGATCCAATTCTCTCTCTTGAAAAGAAACATATTTTATCTTCTATTACGTTAATGAAGCGGGCATCTCTATTATTCTTATTATTACTATGGCTGGGAGGTCTAGCGTTTGAATATGCCATTGCACGGTTCTAATCCCCATTCCTTATACAAGACTTTGAATATCGATCTCCCCCGGCAAATATGCGATTTCAGCGCCAATATAAATCCGTTCGGTCCGCCGCCAGCATTAAAAGAGAAATGGAATGAAATGTTTACGAAAATAATAGACTATCCAGATCCTGAAGGAGCCCAACTCGTCTCGCTGCTTGCCGCTCAGGACGATCTAGCAGAAAACTCGATTCTGCTTGGAAATGGCGGGGCGGAGTTAATTGCTCTTATCGGCAGATGGCTCGCCGGGAAAAGAATATTGATTATCGAACCATCTTTCTGTGAATATGAAACAGCATGCAGAGCGTCAGGCTGCACAATCATCCACCATTTTCTTGAAGAAGGAAATTGGGATCTTCATGTGGAACACGTACTACATAAGCTAAACTGGGCGGATGCTGTTTTTATTTGTAACCCCAACAACCCGACCGGCCAGTCTTTTTCGCGGACTGCGATTCAAGGAATTGTCGAAGAATCCTTTAAAATGAATACTTTTGTCATCATTGATGAAGCTTTTTATCATTTTTTGGAGGATGAAGCTTCGTTTGTGTCTTTTGTGAAGGATTTTCCTAACTTATTGATTCTCCGATCCTTAACGAAGATATACAGCATTCCGGGATTACGGCTCGGCTACTTAATCGCTGATCATGAACTAATCAGGAAAGTATCGTTGTTCCAGCCGCATTGGAGTGTCAACAGTGTCGCGCTTGCCGCTGGAGTAGAATGCTTAAACAGCGGCCCGTTCTTAACGGATAGCCGTAAATATATTGAAGCCGAACGGCGCAGACTGTTTCATTTCTATAAAGAGAGCGGCTATCGATTTTCTGATTCTTGCGTGAACTTCTATTTGCTGCAGGATCCGTTTCTTAATGATCAGCTTTCATTATTGAAGTTTTTACTGGAACAGGGAATCGCAGCGAGGCATACATACAATTTTAAAGGTTTACACGGACGCTGGCTCCGGCTTGCGGTGAAAAGAACTGGAGATAACGACAGGCTGATGGAGGTACTTAAGGAATGGCGGCAAGTTCAATCATCTTTATAACAGGCGGTGTCAGAAGCGGGAAGAGCCGGTTTGCAGAGGACGTAGCAGTTAAGCTTGCGGAACAAGCTGGATCATCCTTATTTTATCTTGCATCAGGACGGACGGAAGATGAGGAAATGAAGCGGAGGATCTCCCATCATCGGCAGGAAAGAGCGGAGAGCGGGAGCGGTTGGATCACGCTGGAATGCCCGGATGGGCTCGAACAGGCAGCATCCGAGCTGACGCCAAATTCGGTAGTCCTCTTTGACTGTTTAACAACTCATCTTAATAACAGACTGTTTTCAGAACAGGATGGATGGCGGGAACGAGACTATTGCCAGCATGTGAAAATTTCAATCAAAGAAAGCATTATGACGATAGCAGCACGGTGTAAGGCAATGATCATTGTCAGCAATGAGATATTGAATGAGTCGATCCGTGATAATGAAGTCATTTATACATACAGTAAAATTCTAGGCGAGCTCCATCAATGGATTGTCCGCCAGGCAAGGAGCGCCTATTTGGTGGAGTCAGGTCTCACTGTTGAGATGAAGGGAGAACCGCAATGAACGGAATTATGTTTCAAGGAACAGCCTCCGATGTTGGCAAAAGCCTGATTGTCACAGCAATTTGTCGACTGTTAGCCGGTGAAGGCTACCGGGTCGCTCCCTTTAAGTCGCAAAATATGTCCAATAACTCATACGTTACCTCGGACGGTAAGGAAATCGGCCGGGCCCAGGGGCTGCAAGCGGAGGCAGCAGGAACGGAAGCGATAGTCTGGATGAATCCGATTCTATTAAAGCCGCGCTCTGACCAGCAGGCTGAAGTAGTCCTGCTCGGAGAAACGTTTCAGACTTTATCAGGAAGAGACTATCGCGACACTTTTTACGAAAAAGGAATCGCAACGATCAAGGAAGCATTATCCAGGCTTGAAAAGGATTACGAGCTTATCATCATGGAGGGAGCAGGCAGCCCGGTTGAAATAAATTTAAAAGATAAAGAGCTTGTTAATATGAAAGTTGCCGAGCTGGCCGATGTCCCGGTCATTTTAATTGCAGATATTGATAGAGGCGGAGTTTTTGCGAGTATTGTTGGTACGCTTGGGCTTTTATCCCCCCGGGAACGCTCACGGGTAAAAGGGATTATCATTAATAAATTTCGCGGTGATAGCGAGCTTTTTACAGATGGAATAAGCTGGATTGAAGCAAAAACCGGCCTTCCCGTTCTTGGCGTCCTGCCCTATCTTGATCAGCATATGATTGAGGGGGAGGATTCCCTGTCGCTCCCGGATCGTTTTTCACTGCAAGGAAAAACCGGCCTCGACATTGCTGTGTTAAGATTGCCTTATCTCTCAAATTATAGCGACATTGAACCATTTTTATACGAAGAGGATGTGGCGATCCGCTGGGTTGGCAGTAACAAAACATTCGGACGGCCTGATGCCGTGATTATTCCCGGCACAAAAAGTACGATAAGCGATTTAACTTATTTAAGAAAACAAGGGCTGGATCAGCTGCTCATCAAATATTTGCAAGAAGGCGGTACGATTATTGGCCTGTGCGGCGGCTACCAAATGCTGTCCCGAACACTTATTGATGCGGAAGGATCGGACACCGGGACACCGGGCAAAAGTGTGCCTGGACTTGGCTTGATTCCGGCTGTTACGACTTTTTACGAAAAAAAGATAACAGTCAGGGCATCGGGCTCGCTTTATAAAAATCAGGAAATTTCGATTGAAGGTTATGAAATTCATCTCGGGCAAACGCTCCCTGAAAATGGAGAATCGCTTACGCCGTTTCTGCTTCTGGAAGACAATCGCCGGGAAGGAATATGCGAGCTTAACGGCAGGGTGATTGGTACATACGTTCACCATCTGTTTCATAATGATGAATGGCGCAGTGAATGGCTGAACAGGCTGCGGAGCCGTAAAGGACTGCAGACGCACAAGCCGGTTATGCTGAAGACACTCAAGGAACAGAAATATGACGAGCTGGCTGAACGATTTGCTCCGCACCTGGATTGGCAAACGCTAAAAGAAATGATGATTGGGAGCGGTTCGCGATGCTGAAAGGATTATTGCTTAATCTGCAGTTGTTCAGTTCAATTCCGATCCGCATCCAGCTGCCAATGGACGCCCATCATCTGCAAAAAGCGGTGCAAACCTTTCCGTTACTGGGACTTTTTCAAGGCTTGATCATTGGTGGGGCTTTTTTCGGACTCACGGAGTTTACGCCGCTTTCGGCCCTGGCAACAGCTTTTGTTGTCTGGCTGCTAATGATAGTGCTGACTGGCGGCATTCATCTTGATGGCTGGATCGATACAAGTGATGCTTTTTTTTCTTATCAGGACCAGGATAAGCGCCTTGAAATTATGAAGGATCCGCGAACAGGTGCCTTTGGCGTGTTATCCGTTATCGTTTTACTGTCCGGGAAGTTTTTGTTCATTTATGAGCTGGCAGCTTATGCAGATATCAATGCTGCTGCCTGGGTGGTTGCGATCATTCCATTTTTGAGCAAAAGCCTGATGGGCTATTACTTGGTCACCCTGCCGCCGGCAAGAGAGGAGGGGATGGCCCGATTTTTTGCGAACGCGGTGGACAGGAAGAGTTTATGGCCTTACCTTCTCTATACAATCGTTATTATCGTGGCAAGCTGGCTTTTTGTCGAGGAATCGCTGCTGACCGCGGTTATTCTGCTTACCACATCTATTTGTGCAGGATTGTATGGAAAAATAAAAATCATCAAATGGTTTGGCGGAGTCACCGGGGATGTGGTCGGGGCCTCTGCTGAAGGAATGGAGTTTTTCCTATGGATGATCGTATGGTTGTTGCACTGTTACGTCATGGTATGACCGGGGCAAACAAAAAAGGGGCCTATTGTGGCTGGACCAATCCGCAATTATGCAAAGAGGGAGTGAAGCAGCTTAAAGCGATCAAGCATATTCCGGATTATGAACTGATCGTCGCCAGTGACCTGATGCGAACCAAGGAAACAGCCGGGATTTTATTTCCGGGAAAATGCCTGCTGCCAATGAGCGAATTTCGCGAACTGCATTTTGGCGAATGGGAAGGTAAAAACCATTTCGAACTAGAAAAAGATTCATATTATCAGGAATGGCTGACAAGTCCGTTCACCGTTCAGCCGCCGGAAGGGGAATCCTTTGGGCAGTTCACGGAACGGATTGAAGAAGGCTTTTCCCAATTGCAAAATAAAATGCTTGCTGATCATAGAAAAAGTGCAGCCCTTGTTACACACGGCGGGGTGATCCGGTATTTGCTGATGACATATGCCCCGGAAGAAAAAAATTTTTGGGAATGGAAAATTCCCTTTGGATCAGGTTATCAGCTTGAATGGTCATTAAACTCATTTGGAGGTGGTAATCGGTGCACTTTGTTACGGGCGGTGCCTTTAACGGAAAATCAGCGTGGGTAAAAAATTTTTATCAGTTAAATGAACAAGAACATCTTTGGATATCGGCTTATAAAGGTAATTCACTTCCTGGTTCATTTTTTGGGCATGTGGTGGTTTTAGAAGGAATAGAAGAGTGGTTAAAAAACTGCCATGTCAATAGCAGCATTGATGCTTCAAGAGAAGAGTGGCAGAGGTTATTGCAGAATTGGCTCGCATGGGAAGCGGGGGATCCAGCAAGAACGTTCGTGGTGATCGGGGCTGACATTACAAAAGGGGTCGTTCCGGCCGATCCGGGCGCGAGACAGTGGCGCGATTTAACCGGCTGGGTTTATCAGGATATCGCAAAGTTTTCAAGCAGGGTTGATTTAATCTGGTACGGCATGTCAAAACAGCTCAAACAGGGGGAATGAAGATGAGGATTTATACGCGCACAGGGGATAAGGGACAAACGAGTTTAATTGGTGGCCGTGTTGATAAAGATGATACACGGGTCGAGGCTTACGGAACTGTCGATGAGGTAAACTGCTATGTGGGCCAGGCCATGGCAGAGTTGGACCGGAAGCTGTTCGGCGATGTGTTGGACGATCTCGAAAAGATTCAGCATGAGCTGTTTGACTGCGGCGGTGATCTGGCGAACATCTCGAAAAACAGGCAGCTAAAACTGACCGACGAAGCTGTTACGTACCTTGAGAAAAGAATTGATGAGTTTATTGCAGAAGCACCAGCGCTTGAAAGATTTATCTTGCCGGGTGGCACGAAAGCTTCCGCATCGATTCACATTGCCCGTACTGTTACACGCCGGACTGAGCGCCTTGTTGTCAAGCTCGCGAAGGCTGATGAGAATATGCCGCCGATTACTCTGCAATATTTAAATCGTTTATCCGACTACTTTTTTGCATTGGCAAGGGTCGTTAACTTTCGATCCGGCGTACACGATGTTGAGTATATCAGAAGCGCAAAAGTATTTCGTGAGGGCAAGCGCAAGGAGGACAAGTGAAATGAACAGGCGAATGGCATGGCTGGAAGGAGGCTGGCTGTGAGGGATGCGCTCATTTTACCTTTTAATGAAAGGGAGTCGCTTGTGATCGCCAGTGATAACAGCGGCGGAATTGGTTTAAAGGAGCATGATATCGTTCATGTGCCTTACGGGGTTGTTTCGTATTATGGTTTTCGCGTTGCCGCGATGGAATGCATTGCGGCTGGCGGTGCTCCTTTAGCAGTCATTATTCATAATTTTAGCGGGGATAGTGCCTGGGAGGAACTGATCATCGGTATTAAGCAAGGACTAAGAGAGCTTGAACTGGATCATATACCGATATCCGGCAGTACAGAAAGTAATTTTCAGCTGCTGCAATCTGCAGCAGGGATCATCGTTGTTGGGAGCAAGCTTAACAAAACAGACCGGAAATTTTCCCTTTCCGATGATATCGGATTTGCAGTAATCGGCCAGCCGCTGGTTGGTGATCAGGTTGTCGAGCAGCCCGAGTCCATTGCTCCTCTTCAATTGTTTCAATGGTGTACCGAACAGGATGAAGTAAAAGAAGTGATGCCTGTTGGCTCGAAGGGGATTTTACATGAGCTCCTTCATTTTTGCGATGTAAAAGAGTATGTGTGTGAAAACAATCTCGATTTACAAAAATCATCAGGCCCATCAACCTGCTTCTTAATCGCTTATTCCAAAAACGGAGAAGAGAAACTGCGCCGGAAAGCTGCTGATTTATTTTCGGAGATTCAGCTGAAGGGATGAAAAAATGCTGGCACTATACATCACAAGGCACGAGAAACAGAGTGGAATATCGAAAAGCGCATGCAGGGGCGGATGGATTCGAAGCTCACTTCCCGGGGAATAGCAGATGCAGGGCTGCTTGCAGAAAGACTGCATGATTTCGAGTTCACAGCTCTGTATACAAGCCCGAGCGGCAGAGCAGCAGAAACGGCCACGATCATTAAAGGGAGCAGGACCATTCCTGTTATTGAAGACGAACGGCTCATGGAAATTCAGCTTGGCTGCTGGCAAGGAATGACAGAGGATCAGATTCAAGAGCTGTATCGAGAGGATTACGACCATTACCGGAATTCACCTGCACTCTACAAGCGTGTTGATGGAGAATGTTTTCAGGATGTAAAGATGCGGCTCGTCAGTTTTCTAACAGATTTACAAGCTAGCCATGATGCAGGCAATCTATTGATTGTTAGCCATGGGGTCGTCATAAAAACGATGATGTTGATTTTTAAAAAAAAGTTTGGAAGCCACCTGTCATCGAAGGGGCGAGCTTGACGATTGTGCAGATCGAACGAGGCAGCTTTAAAGTTTTGCTGGAAGGGGACACTTCACACAAAGCGTATTTTTAAAGGAGCAGGAACGGGGTGTTAAACAATTTCTGAATGTATTTAAGAGATTAGCAATATCATAAACCGCCAGCTCCTAAAGAAGCTGGCTCTCCTTTTTTTCTCTCCATTCTTCTCGTAAAATTCCCATCCTGATTGAATCGTAATATTCCCCGTTATAAAACCGGCATTTTCGCATGCGTCCTTCCAACTTCATCCCGATTTTTTCGGCGGCCCGCATCATTCGTTTATTTCCGGACCAGGTTGTGATTCCTACACGAACAAGAGGCAAGCTTTGAAATAAGTGCTCCACCCATATCGATAGCGCTTCCGTTCCATAGCCGCCATTCCAATACTTTGAATCATAAATCACAATTCCGGCTTCAAGCCAATGAGAGTCCCTATCCTCCCAATAATAGCTAACCTGGCCAGCAATCTCCCCGTCAATTTCGATTGCCATTCTTGGCGCGGGATCAACCTCTAAAACCATCCGCATATGGATACGGTAATCCTCAAGGCTCATCGGTGCCAGCGGAAAATAGGGGGCATCCCATTTCTTCCACTCAGGCTCACCCGTGCCATAAATATACTCCCAAAACACTGGGATATCATCTTCCGTAATCTCCCTAATAGATACTTTCTTTCCTATATGTAAGTATGATTTCAATGCATTCACCCCCTGATTTGTATTTCTAAATTATAGTATATATTGTGAATTTTTAGAAATAATACTTTCGTATCAATGTACCTAAAGATTTTTATAACAAGTTGTTCCAGTTGATTTAAAAACTTTATGTTGTTAAAATCTAACTAATGATAATTAGGAAGGTGGAATAATGACTTCTAACAAACTAAAGGCCGCTGCTTTGCAATTGTTTGCTGAAAAGGGATATGAGGGCACTGCTTTATCAGAAATAGCGAGAATGGTTGGAATCAAGACACCGTCTATTTATGCTCATTTCCCTTCAAAGGAAGACTTGTTTTTATCCATTTACCGTGAGCATGCGTCCAGTGAGATGCGGACGATTGAAAATGTTTTAATGGAAGAAAAAGATAAACGAACCGGGGAAATACTAAGAACGATCTTTAATGAACTGACAGATCTTAACGACCATAAAGAAGAAAAGCTTTTTTTCAAAAGAGCTGTCCTGCTTCCGCCCAATCATCTTAAAGAAAAAATGAAACAGGAGTTTGTCGGCTTTGAAAATAAAGCGAGTGAACGGCTCACGGATTTCTTTAAAACAGCGATAAATGCAGGTGAAATTGTCCCTCTAAACCCGGAGGATTTGGTCGCAACGTTTTACTGCATGCTTGATGGATTGTTAATGGAGTCTCATTATTACGATCAGGATGAATATGAAAAACGGCGAAACTCGATTTGGACGATTTTCTGGCAGGGAATACTGCAAAATAACAATTCCTGATTACAAGAGAGGAATCACATCATGGCTTGGTTTTATTTGCTGCTCGCTGGACTTAGCGAAATTGGCTGGGCGTTCGGGTTAAAATACTCAAAGGGTTTTTCCGAACCGGTTCCAACTGTTGTGACAATCATGTTAATTATTGTCAGCTTCATGTTGTTTGCAAAAGCGATGAAAACCATTCCGATAGGAACGGCCTATGCGGTGTTTACGGGGATTGGCGCAGCTGGCACTGCATTAATCGGCATTGTATTTTTGGGTGAACCGGCCGGCTTGCTGAAGGTTTTGTTTATTTCCTTATTGCTCGGAGGGATTATCGGTTTGAAACGTTCATCAACAGATCAAGATGAGAGAACAGAGGGGGCTTCGTAATATGTCGTGGATCTATTTGCTGTTTGCTGGACTGGGTGAAGTAGGCTTCGTCATATTTATGAAGCTTTCTGATGGTTTTACCCGCACCAAATATAGCATTCTTTGCGGAATTTCAGGTTTTGCAAGCTTTTATTTATTATCAAAGGCATTGCTTGAGCTTCCGATCGGAACGGCTTATGGTGTCTGGACAGGTATTGGCGCTGCCGGCAGTGTGCTGCTTGGGATGTTATTTTTCGGCGAGCCCAGAAATTGGCGACGAATTCTTTTCATCGCCATGATTATCATAAGTGTGATTGGCTTAAAAGCAGTTTCATGAGAGGGCTGACCTCCCTATATTTTTTTGATGAAATGCTCGGCTTCTCGATTGTTTCGCGCATCCCAGACGGTATGGATTTCAAATGTCCCTTTTTTAAAAAATAACGGGAATTTACGTCGAAACCAGCTCTGCATCGGCAGCTGTAAGGCTTCTTCTCTATGAAACCAAGATAATTCTCCTTCAGGGGGATCATCGAGAAGTTCGCCTTCAACATCGTCTGCCAAATAATTAAAAACCATATGGCGGATATTTTCATGGGGGCTGACATATTCATCGAGGCCTTTATACGTAATATTGCGAACAGTTAAACCTGTTTCTTCCTTAACTTCGCGGATGGCCGCTGCAGATAAACTTTCCGGATAGTCGACTTTGCCGCCGGGTGCAACAAATCCAGGGTATCCGCGTTCTTCCGGCCTTTTGATTAACAGCACCTTATCGCCTTTCACCACCATACATAATGTGTACATTTGATGTTCGATTTCTTTCCAGTTCACTAGTGTCCCGCCTTTGTCTGTTAAAAGATAATTTAATCATATCAAAATTGTGAGAAAATGGCCTGGATTGTAAGATGAAAAAGAGTGGAAACGTGAGTGTTATGAAGGGGAAAAAGGAATTTTCACCGAAATTGATTTTTGGGAGCGTTCGAACAGATAATCCACTGACGCATTGTGAAAGGGAAATATTGAAGATGGTCGCAGAAGGTAAAAAAGCCAAGGAGATTTCAAGCTATTTTTATCATCCGGAACTATATATCAGAAATTTTAAATAAGCTTGAGTGTAAAAAATCAAATAGAGGCAATTTCAATAGCGGAAGGGTGGATTTAGCAGTTCCATCTTTTTTTACATAGAGCACTTGAAACTTTTATTGCCCTAAAACAAAGGCGGTATGCCTTTGCTGAATTCAGAGACGAGGGTTGCGATCGATTGCAATTGTTCTTCATCAAGGTCAAAAGTGTTTTTAATTTTACTTTCAAGATCTTCTGTAACCCTTCTTTTGCCAACTTCAACAAGGGCAATAAGCGAGAAGCTGCAATTAACGAGCTTTGCAAAGTCGCGCTGATTCATGTTATAGCTTTTTCTTAAAAATTTTACAATTTCTTTATTCATCTTTCACCTCTCCTTAGAAAAAGCAATTTACACGGGCTTTTGGTAAGGCTTTCTCTTGTTCAGACGGACGTTATTCTTTAAATTAGCATTAAAGTGAGAGGGTTGTCAAAATCTTTATCATTACACAACCGTTAGCATTTTTAGCTGGGCAACGATATGCTTCACGAACTTGAGTCACATGAAGAAAGCGAGCAAAAAATGCTCGCCAGTACTTATCAACCTTTTGCATCATCCATGATATATCGCATGAGAGTAGTCTTTTTCACCTCAGTAATATTCTTCGCCCCAGCCAGACCTGCCGATACTTTAAATTCATCGAGTAAGTTCGAAACAACCTTTTGAACTCCGTGTTCGCCTGCAACCGCCAGCCCGTATACATAAGGCCTTCCAAGCAATACAGCATCCGCACCAAGTGCAAGCGCCTTGACCATATCCGTGCCACGGCGGACGCCGCTGTCAAACAAAACTGGAAATGTTTCGGGCACAACGTTGCGAATTAATGGTAACGCATCCAGCGAGGATGCGACCCCGTCCAGCTGCCTTCCGCCATGGTTTGACACAATAATTCCCTCGAAGCCCCTTTTAACTGCTTCGACTGCATCGTCAGGATGAAGGATTCCTTTTAAAACAATCGGCAAACTCGTTTGCGTTTTTAGCCACTGCAAATCATCCCAGTTAAAGGAAGGATGGAGAATCTGGTTTAAAATTTCGTCCACGACTTCATCACTGTCTTCAATATTCACTTTAGCCTGAAAAACAGGATCAGAAATATAGTTTGCTTTTCCAAAACCAAGTCTGAGCGGGGAGTAGCTATTGTGCAAGTCCTTTTCCCGCCATCCGAGCATGACGGTATCGACTGTAACGACGAGGGCTTGATAACCGGCGTTTTCAGCCCTTTTAACCATGCTTAACGATAAATCACGATCATTGGACCAGTAAAGCTGGAACCAGTTTGGGCTAAACGGGTTCGCTTCGGCAATCTCTTCCATAGTGTAGCTCGATACAGTACTTGCAATATAAGGAATTCCAAACGAGCCTGCTGCTCTTGCTGCAGCCAATTCTCCGTCTTGATGAGCAATCCTTTGCATTCCAACCGGAGCGAACAATAAAGGGGAAGGAAAAGTTTGATTCAACAATTCTATTGAAAAGTCTGGATTTGCTACATTCGTTAAAACTCTTGGCAAAATGCTGTATTGTTCAAAAGCTCTCGTATTTTTCTGCAGCGTTTCTTCACCGCTGGACCCTGATTGGATATAACCGAACGAGCCTTGCTCAAGAATACGTTCAGCCGCCCTTTCCCACTCTTCGACTGAAAAATTGAGCCCGGTCTCTTTCATTTTTGCTAATAAAGGATCTTCCTTGCTGATTACCGCCATGATTTCATTTCCTTTCTAAATAGCTGATTTTTTGATAAAGGTTCTAAAACAAAAAAACCTCTCCAAAGTAGAGAGGTTTGATCATATGTATGGTCGCCCGCTCTCATCTTCCAAAACTAAAATGTTTTGCTGGATTTAGCACCAATTCCAAATTGGAATGGTTGCCGGGCTTCACAGGGCCAGTCCCTCCGCCACTCTCGATAAGAGAACAAAATTATTAAATTAACAGCAATTCGTTACTTATAACTTTAGGATTTCGGGAAGTGGTTGTCAATGAAATATTTTTTAAAACTATTTGTCGGAAAACACCAACTGGAAATGTTTTTGGTGAAAAAAATTATAGATACATTTTATATATGAAAAACATTAAAAATGGCGAAAATGAGAGATTGGTTACGAAAATGCCGCTTACATCAAGAGTTGCTTGACAAGAAATGGTGCTTGGCAGTGTCAGCCATAAGGTTGCCAAAAAGGGCAAAAGCACCGGTTATGATTGTGAAATAACGCAGATCCGTCATAAAACAAAATAAAAAAGGCCTATCAAGTGCGATCAGTCAATTGATCAGTACTTACCATTGAGGAGCAATAAGGCCGAGGGGCGATCCCGGATCCCGAGCGGCAATTGCGACAATAATCTTGCGCAGTAGGCCTAATTTATTGATGATGTCCTCCTAAAATAAGCATTTGTTTTTATCAGGCGGATTATATCGTGAATAAATCGAAAAGTTAACTAATAAATATTATAAAAATAAAATAATTGTGTGTTTTCTGAAATAGACAAGATTTCAATGAGTTTAATATAATGTTAAAATAATAATCTGTTGACTATAGTGAGGGATCAATCATTCAGCCATACTTATTCCCAGCAGAGCGATTACGGAATCGCTTTCTGTGTTCGCGCCTGCAGGCTGTACGAAAAGATGTTGCATGTCATTTAACAGAGAATAGTAATGGCAAATCGCCGGGCGATAAATTTCCATTAGAAAACAATCGCGTATGACTCTTTTCTTTCAAAAGAACATGTTAAAATAAAACCATGTGTGTGAGTGAATTTCATAAAGCAATTCTTTAATTGAAAAACGAACAGTAATTTAAAATTAAGATATTATTATTCGTTTCCTACGGCATTCTCTTGTTTATTTAGACAACTTCATTCGTTTTTCGGTTTAGCTTATTACATTGTGAAATTCACTCGTGTGAATGACTAATTGGAGGTTCGATGATGAAAACTAAACTTGGGTTATTATACGGGGGTAAATCCGCTGAACATAATGTTTCTCTACAAACAGCTCTTGCTGTCATTAAAGCGCTTGATGTAGAAAAATTCGATATTCATCCTATTTACATAACAGATGAAGGAAAATGGGTAAAAGGGCCGCAATTAAGCGGTCCCGTGGCTGATGTTAAAGCATTGCAGTTTTCTCAAGGAGACGCAGCTTCTCAAGCTGCTCTCGCTCCGGCATTGTTTCAAGGAAGCGCAGCAGGGCAGGATCAATCTTTGGATGTGATCTTCCCGCTTCTTCATGGACCAAATGGAGAAGACGGAACGGTTCAAGGTCTGCTTGAGCTTTTAAACCTTCCTTATGTAGGTAATGGAGTGCTTGCTTCCGCTGCCGGCATGGATAAAATCATCATGAAAAATGTATTTGCACAAGCCGGGCTTGCCCAGGTCAAATATGCCTGGTTTACCCGCAGTGAGTGGGTGAAGGCCAGCGAAGCAGCCTATGAAAAAATCGAAAAACAACTTGGTTACCCTTGTTTCGTGAAGCCGGCCAATCTCGGTTCCAGTGTTGGCATCAACAAGGCTTCCAACCGTGATGAATTAGCAGCAGCCTGTGAGGAAGCCTTCCTATTTGATCGGAAGATCATTGTCGAAGAAGGCATTACCGCCAGAGAGATTGAAATCGGTGTACTTGGAAATGATGAGCCTGAATGTTCAGTTGCCGGTGAAATTGTGCCGAAAAAGGATTTTTACGACTATAAAGCAAAATATGAAGACGGCGATACCGCGATGATTATCCCGGCGGATGTTACAAAAGAAGAATACAGTGAGCTTAAGGAAATGGCGATTAGATCGTTTAAAGCTCTGGATTGCTCAGGACTGGTACGCGCCGACTTCTTCTTAACAAAGGACGGAAACGCATATATCAATGAAGTCAATACGATGCCTGGCTTTACGCCCTTCAGCATGTTTCCTTTACTGTGGAAGCACACCGGGGTTGAATACCCGGAGCTGATTGAACGTCTTGTTAAGCTTGCAGAAGAAAGACATGCAGAAAAGCAAAACATTAAGCATACATTCTAGCAGCAAAGGGATACACGGCGCTTGATGCCGTGTTCCTTCATGTTTTGGAATAATCCGAGGAGGAGTATAATGATCCGAAAAACGATCAGGCAGCTTTCAAAAATGATTAAAGCCGAAATTGATCTCCAGCAATGGGGAGACACTGAAATTAACGGGGTCAGCATTGATTCGAGAAAGATAGAAACAGGGAATTTGTTTATACCTTTTAAAGGTGAACACGCCGATGGTCACAGGTTCGTGGAGGAAGCAGTTAATAAAGGTGCAGGGGCCGCGTTCTGGCAAAAGGATGTACCAAACCCACCCGTCGATTTGCCGGTTATTATCGTCGAGGATACTCTTCTTGCTTTACAGGAGCTGGCCGCCAATTATCGAGACGAGTTATCAACAAAAATCATCGGGATTACTGGAAGCAACGGGAAAACGACGACAAAGGACATGATGGCTAGCGTTCTCTCCCTCGAATATAAAGTCCAAAAAACAGAAGGGAATTTTAACAACCATATCGGGTTGCCCCTGACCGTCCTGCAGTTGAAACCGGAAACGGAAATGGCTGTTCTTGAAATGGGCATGAGTGCAAAAGGTGAGATTGAATTGTTAACAAAGCTTGCCCGGCCTGACGCCGTGATTATTACAAATATCGGAGAAGCCCATTTGCAGGATCTCGGATCACGGGAAGGGATAGCCGAAGCAAAGCTCGAAATTGTGAAGGGCTTGCAGGATGGCGGTCTGATTGTCTATTGCGGTGATGAACCGCTTCTCCGGGAACGGCTGAAGGATTATGAAGCAAAGTTTACCGTTAAAACATTTGGTAAATCGCGCGAAAATGATCTTTATCCCACCGATATTATCCAGAGTGGACAAGGCAGTCAATTTACAGTAAATCGGTTTGAAGGAAAATTTCATCTGCCTGTTCTTGGGGTTCATAATGTTCTCAATGCGCTCGCTGTCATGCTGACCGCCCGCTTTTTTGGTGTTTCTTACGAAAAAATGGACAAAGGCTTTCAAGGCTTAAAGTTAACACAGATGAGAATGGAACTGGTCGAAGGCGCCAAGGGAGAAAGAATTATAAATGACGCCTATAATGCGAGTCCAACAGCGATGAGGGCTGCGATTGAGCTTATTTCGGATTTGGAGGGCTTTTCAAGAAGGATTGTCGTTCTTGGCGATATGCTGGAGCTTGGACCGCTCGAAATTGAATACCATCAGCAAACTGGCGCAAGCCTTGATCCTGAAAAGATCGATTATGTTTTTACATACGGCCCCTTAGGCCGCTTTATCGCAGAAGGTGCCCGTCAGTCATTCGAGGCGGAAAAGATATTTGCTTTTGATGATAAAAACGATCTAATAAACGAATTAAAAAAATATACGGACCGGAATACACTGATCCTCGTAAAAGCTTCGCGGGGAATGAAGCTTGAGGACGTTGTTATCGGGTTGCAAAATCCAGTGTAAGGAGAATGCGAAATGATTGCAGTACTCGCCCATTTCAACCAAGCGTTTGCTGACATGTCACTGGTCATAACTGATATCTTTCTTGTTCTTTAGTATCATAAGTGTAAACCAGTAAAGAATAGGGAAAGAGTTTTGATATCGTGGAGAAAGTCGATAATCCTTTCCTATCGACATTAACGGTCCGGTCTGAGAAAGAGGACTTCTTTTGGAAGTCATGTTTATATCAAACTTTTACTGAAAGTAATGGTGGGTGATCAAACTGATTGGCTGCTTATGCATTCATGGTTTTACCGGCTCTCCCTTTGAAATTGAACCGTTAGTTAGCTATTTGCAAGAAAGGACGGATTGGGAATTCTCAATTCCAACTCTGCCGGGACATGGAGAAACCCTTAGTTTGAAGGGTATTCGTTACAAACAGTGGATTGAACATGCAGAAAAAGAATTACAAATGCTATTGGAGAAATGTGATGAAGTTTATTTGATCGGTTTTTCGATGGGCGGGATCATTGCAAGTTACCTGGCGGTTCATTATCCAGTTACTAAACTGGTCCTGCTAAGTGCGGCGGCTTATTATGTGAACCCGAGACAACTTGCTGCCGACATAGGATTAATGGTCAAGGATGCAGTTGCCGGGAGCTTATTAGAAAATGAATTGTTTCATAGGTATAAGCGAAAAATCATCAGCACGCCATTATCGGCAACAATTCAATTCCGACGGCTGGTTGCCAGCATTCGGCCTCTCTTGAAGCAAATCCAAATACCAACATTTATTGCCCAGGGTGAAGAGGATGGAATTGTTCCCCTTAAAAGTGCCAGATACTTGTACGATAAAATTGGAACGAATCATAAAGATATTAAATACGTGAGCAACTCGGGTCATTTAATTTGTCATTGTGATAAAAGGGAGCAGCTCTTTTCAGACGTCTTCCAATTTTTAAAAGCAGACGAACCAGCAGAAGTAATCTGAGTTAGATTTATCTGTCTATAATGAATTAGAAGCCCCTCTGAGGCATGCGATATCATTGCATTTAATGTTGTTAAATGCTAAGATTAACATCAAAGTGCCTAAGAGAGAAATTTCTTTTTCAAGCGGACATGCTCCTGATGGAGAATGTCTTTTTTTACGAACCACCCTGAATAAGTTTTGTGTTTTGCTGGGTTGTGCTGTTTAAAACTCACCAGCTGTTCACATCACATATTACTCTAGTAGGTGCTCCAGCTATTTGCAAAAAATAGCTGAAGAGTCCGATTTGGTTGTCATCTTAGCTTAAGCAAGCCCTTAAAAGATGCATACCTTATATCATTTTTGTACGAATAGAAGGAGAATGAAAATTGACAAAGTTTCAAGATTTAGGTTTAAGCCCTGCATTAATGAAATCAGTTCAGAAAATGGGATTTGAAGAAGCAACTCCAATTCAAGCCCAGACGATCCCGTTGAGCCTTGAGAACAAAGATATCATCGGCCAGGCCCAAACAGGAACCGGTAAAACGGCTGCATTTGGAATTCCCCTAGTTGAAAAAATCGACAAAGACCAGGACGTCATCCAGGGAATTATCGTCGCACCAACTCGTGAACTTGCAATCCAGGTGTCTGAGGAGCTATATAAAATTGGTTATGGAAAAAGAGCCCGCGTTTTGGCGATTTATGGCGGGCAGGACATTAACCGGCAAATTCGAGCCTTAAAGAAAAACCCGCATATCATTGTGGGTACACCAGGCCGGATTTTAGATCATATTAACCGTAAAACATTGCGGCTTAATAATGTTAAGATGGCGATTCTCGATGAAGCGGACGAAATGCTGAACATGGGCTTTATTGATGATATTGAAGCAATTCTTGGCCAAATTCCAACAGAGCGGCAAACGCTACTTTTCTCAGCAACGATGCCGGCACCGATCCAGAGAATGGCTGAAAAATTCATGAAGGACCCGCAAGTTGTCCGCGTAAAAACAAAAGAAGTAACGGTTCCTCTAATTGAACAGTATTATGTAGAGGTCCAGGAAAAGACCAAGTTTGACGTTTTGACAAGGCTTCTTGACAGCCAATCTCCTGAACTGGCGATTGTATTCGGAAGGACAAAACGGCGTGTAGATGAGCTCGCCGAAGCCTTGAATCTTCGCGGATATATGGCAGAAGGAATCCACGGCGATCTCAGCCAGGCGAAACGCATCTCGGTATTGCGCAAATTTAAAGAGGGTTCGATTGATGTTCTTGTTGCCACCGATGTTGCTGCGCGCGGCTTGGATATTTCTGGAGTGACCCATGTCTATAATTTTGACATTCCACAGGATCCTGAAAGCTATGTGCACCGGATTGGGCGTACTGGCCGTGCCGGAAAAACGGGAATGGCGATCACGTTTGTTACTTACCGTGAAAGAGACTACTTAAAAGTTGTCGAAAGAACAACAAAACGGCGGATGGAACTATTAAAGCCGCCTACTCAACATGAAGCGTTCGAAGGTCAACAGAAAGCGGCTGTCGATAGGATTCTTCAAACGATCGAAAACAATAACCTGCAGCAGTATAAAGAAACAGCGGATCAACTGCTCGAACAGCATGATGCTTCCACTATTGTAGCTGCCGTATTAAAAATGATTACAAAAGAACCTGATATGACACCTGTTAAGCTGACAGAAGAAGCTCCTCGCCCGCAGCGGAGAGATCGCAGCTCAAATGACCGGAGCAGAGGCTACGATAATAAAAGGGGTAATGATGCCAATAGTCGAAGAAAAGGCCCTTATAAGCCGCGTTCCGGGACGAAGCGAAGCAGCCAGTCAACCAATTCAAAAAGTTATCGGTAAGAGAGCATTTGCTCTCTTTTTTGTGCGAAAAACAGCTCGTAAAAAGCAAATTTCCGCTCAATCATTAAGTCATTCTTTCAAGCTTTTATCGGGGCTCGGGATTCCGCTTGTTTTCGACTACACCATCATCTTGCCAATCAAGGGGCTGGCAATTGGGAAGGCGCATGGGAACGGGTTGTTTCAACATGGGGTGATTCCAGTTTGCCGATTAAAATGCACATTTCCAGCCCGAGATTCGAAAAAGATTTTCGGGCACATAGAGATTATATCGATGTGGAGATGTTTTTGACGTTTTTAAAGACGATCAAAGGCTCCGTTCCGGAAATTTACTGTATGATTGAAGCGAAAAAGAAGGATGAAGCGCTTTTTCAGCTGATGAGGCAGATTAAGCGGGTACCCGGAGTAGAATTGATCAATGAAGCAAGCTTTCGGATGCCGTGAGGATTTGCTTTTTATAAAACTTTTAGCTTGGCTTCTGCGTAAAAGTAATAGCATCTTCTTCAAATGTATGACATTCATGTATACTTAAAGGGGATATACCAAGGAAAACGCAGGAGGATACTGGCGTGATAATGGAACCGCAAACGAGAATTTCTGAACGGGCGTTAAAAGTGTGGAGGATATCAGGTACAATCCAGTCTGTTATTATTGGCCTGGTTGGAGCCGCGCTGATTATTTTATCGATTGTTTTTTCCTGGCCGAGCTGGATCATTGGATTGACTGTCGTGATTATGCTTGGCTACAGCTATCTTTATGTTTATTTGTTTCCTTCCCTTCGCTGGAAGCGGTGGCGCTACGAGGTTAGAGAACAAGAGATCGAACTCCAGCAGGGGATATTTATTATTAAGAGGACGCTTGTGCCGATGATTCGGGTTCAGCATGTTGACACCCGGCAGGGACCTTTATTGAGAAAATACAGTCTGGCGACAGTCGCGATCTCAACTGCGGCGACTGTACATGAAATTCCTGCCGTCGATGTTGCGGAAGCGGATGAACTTCGTGTCTTTATTTCAAAACTGGCAAGGGTGGCGGATGAGGATGTCTGAAGCAAAACGCCTGCACCCGATCTCTACACTTTATAATTTTGCCAGGCATGTGAAGGAACTGTTCTTCCCGTTTATCATTTTCGTTTTCTGGGGCGGAAATGGAACAGGCGCTGATTGGGTTTTCTGGTTGATTTCAATTGGAACAGTGCTATTTATCCTTGTAGGAGGCGTGCTCTCCTGGCTGAGGTTTACTTACCGCGTTGAAGTCGGTGAATTGAGGATCGAATACGGAATCGTCATTAGAAAGAAACGCTATATTCCTTTTGAACGAATTCAAAGCCTTGACTATTCAGAAGGAATTTTCCATCGTCCGTTCGGGCTTGTGAAAGTAAAAGTGGAAACAGCAGGCGGACTTGGATTGAACGAGGCGGAGGCTGTTTTAACTGCGATTACAAAAGCAGAGGCAGATGCTATTCAACAGATCTTGACCTCCGCAAAAAACAATCACCGCATTCCTGTCGAAATACTTAATGAAACGGAAGAAGAACTCATTTATAAAATATCTGCTCCTGAACTGCTTCTGCTTGCTTCTACTTCCGGAGGTGTTGGGGTAGTCATTTCTGCCGTGATCGCGTTCTTTTTTCAATTTGATGAGCTTATCCCTTATCGGCGATTGTTCACAGGATTTGAAAGATTGATCGGAAGCGGGATTGTTTTTGTAAGTACACTGGTGTTCATCGGGTTTTTCATTGCCTGGGTGATTGCCTTAATAGGGACGATGCTTAAATATGCAGATTTTACAGTAAAAAGAATTAACAATGATTTAGTCATCTCAAGGGGCCTTTTGGAAAAACGCCAGACGACGATTCCGTTGAAGCGGATTCAGGCAATGAGAATTAGCGAAAACTTGATCAGGCAGCCGTTTGGTTATGCTGCTGTATCATTGGAAAGCGCCGGAGGCTCATTCGAAAAAGGCGATCAATCGCAGGTTTTGTTGCTGCCGATGATCAGAAAAAATAAGATCGGCGATCTTTTGCAAAATGTTTTGAATGACTATCAGCTTGAAACATGTTTTGTCCCGGCACCGCTTAGGGCGAAAGTACGATATGTGACGAGAGGATTGCTAATTGCTTTCCCGTTCGCTGTTGTGCCGGCTGTCTTCTTTCGTCCGTGGGGATATTTATCCCTGCTGCTTTTTATTGCAGCAGTGATCTGGTCGCTGTTAATGTATAAAGATGCCGGCTGGAATCTTGACAATCAGCAGCTTGCGCTCAGATACCGGGGGATTGTTAAAAACACTGTGTATATGAGAAAAATAAAAATCCAGTCTTTGAGCAATCAAGAAAGCTATTTTCAAAAGAACAAAGACTTGGCAACAGTTGAAGCGTTCGTCATGTCGGGAATTGGTGCCGGCGGCGGGAAAGTCATTGACATCGAAAGAAACGATGCAATTCAAATATATAAATGGTATTCCGGAACAGATTGAATAAAACTATGATTGCATAAATAAAAGCATCCCTGTCAAACCTTTCGTACAGGGATGCTTTTTCGCGTTTTGGCTTACTTACCTCAGTAAATTCGCAGTTAAACCCAAAAATGAATGCAGTTGTCTAAATAAACAGCAATTCATTCACCTATTAATCAGTCCAAGAACAGCGAGCAAGGCGACGCCTCCCCAAAGAAGCATCTGCCAGAACGATTTTCGGTTGCCAGCAGGCCGCCATGAACTGTTGTCTCTCACTTGATGATAAATGTCTTTTTTTGAGTCTGTATAAGAGAAAGCCCCGATTAAAAATCCCGCTATAAGACCGAAAATATGTGCGGTAATATTGATATTTGGCTGGATAAACGTCATGATGATTCCAATAACAGAAATAGTTAAAATAATTTGGGCATTTTGGCGGGAAAGCATGTACCTTCTAAAAGTGAACATCGCAAGATAAAAGCCGAACAGACCGAAAATAGCCCCACTTGATCCAACATGTGTATATGTTAAAGGCATCAACAAAAAGGTGGCCACATTTGCAAGAATCCCGCTGAACGTGTATAAAAGAATAAACTTTATTTTGCCGAGCATTTGCTCGAGGGGCGGTCCGAATAATACAAGGGAAAAGCTGTTGAAAAGGACGTGGGCAAAGCCGGCATGCATGAAAATAGGTGTAAGCAGGCGCCACCATTGTCCTTCTGAAACAAATAGATTAACTCCGGCCAATTGTTCAAATAAAAGCATGCCGGGAAATAGAGGAAGAACTGTTAATAGATAGAGAATTGCGTGTAAAATGAGAATAAAGGTGATAACTGGGTAAAAACGGATAAACTCCCGAAAGCTTTCTGTTCTTGTAAACATAATTAACCCCCCGAATTTATATACATACATTCTATCCCGGATCGATAGCGGAAAACCTTATTTGTACTATTGTTTATGCAATAAAAATTGAAATAGAAGGATGATGAATGATGATTTCAGGCATTGGAGTGGATATTGTCGAGCTGGAGCGGATCTCTGAAATTGTCTCTTCCCAGCCGAAATTTATTAAACGAGTTTTAACAGATGCCGAAATTAAGCAATTTGAACGGCTTTCTCCTAACAGAAGAATCGAATATTTGGCAGGAAGATTTGCAGCGAAAGAGGCTTTTGCGAAAGCAGCAGGAACCGGAATCGGGAAAGATCTTTCTTTTTTGGACATCGAGGTTGCAACTGATGAGAAAGGAAAGCCGTTTTTCATTAAGCCTTTGCAAACAGGTGCGCATTTGTCGATCTCCCATAGCCGTCAATATGCGGTTGCCCAGGTGGTCTTAGAAAAAAGTTTCTAAAAAATAAAAGCTTGTCATCCGGCCCGGTATATTCATTAAGGTTGTCTCATATATTCATAGTGTGCAACAGGAGAGACAAGGCAAAAAGGCGGGAACATTGGCGTTAAGCCCTTTAAAAGGGTCACTCCAACAGACCGAAAAATGTTTCTGGCGTCAATGTCTGATCATCCTTTTACTCTCCGTAACCGTGTTGAAATGAGACAAAAGGGGTTGGAAAAATGAAGAAGAAATGGTTGCTGCTTCTCGCCGGGCTAATGGTTATTTTCGTTTTATCTGCATGCGGTTCAAAAACTCAGGAGGATGTTGTTCAAGAACTGAATGGCAAGTTTGAGGAAATGAAAGGCTACAAGGCTGACGCAAAAATGACCTTGCAAATGGGGGAGGAGCCGCAGGAGTATGATGTTGAAATTTGGCATAAACAACCTGATTTCTACCGGGTAAATCTAAAAAATGCCCAGAAGGATCAAAGCCAGATGATTCTCCGAAACGAAGAAGGAGTGTTTGTCCTGACTCCTGCTCTTAATAAGAGCTTCCGTTTCCAGAGTGAATGGCCGCAAAATAGCAGCCAGGCCTATTTATATGAATCCTTAATTACGGACATTATTGAAGACAATGAGGCAAAATTCAAAGCAACGAAAGAAGGTTATGTGTTTGAAACAAAAACACGCTACCAAAATAAAAAAATGCTTCCTTTGCAGGAAATCACCTTAAACAAAGACCTGGCCCCTGTCAGTGTCAAAGTAATGGATCCTGACCGGAAAGCGTTAGTAACAGTGGAGTTTTCCAATGTTAAGTTCGATGTGACTTTTGACAAAAACGACTTTGACATGAAGAAAAATATGACCGGAGCCCAATTGGAAGTGCCAGTGATGGCTGACCTAAATGAGATGGAATTTACAGTCAAATATCCAACAGCAGAGATTCCTGGTGCCAGTCTGGTAGATGAAAAGGAAATCGCAACTGCGGATGGAAAACGGGTCGTCTTAACTTATGGCGATGAAAAAACGTTCACGCTTGTGCAAGAAAAAGCAGAAGTGATGGAGTCAACTGCTTCGGCTATGACGATGAATGGCGAGCCGGTCGATTTAGGGTTTACGATTGGGGCTTTAGCTGACAATATGGTGACATGGACTCAACAGGGGGTCGACTATATGGTTGCTTCCAACGATTTAACGAAGGAAGAATTGGTAATGATCGCCCGTTCTGTACAAGGAAATGTAAGTAAATGAGTGAATTTCACAATATAATAGGCTAAACTGAAAAACGAATGTAGTTGTCTAATAAACGGTAGTATGCCGCAGGATACCGAATAATACTATCTTAATCGTAAATAACCGTTCGTTTTTCTATTAAAGGAATGCTTTATGAAATTCAAATAATAACATGCGAAAGCAGGCTCCGACTGGTAGCCTGCTTTCTACGTCTATTTGGAGCCGTGTTTTTAAGTTTCAGGGAAAGCGATCTAATCTGATTGGCTTTAAAGAGCCTTGCCGGAAGCGGAATGCAATCCAGGAACGACGCTGGATAGTAAATTCTTCATTTGACATCAGAGGTGCTTGAGCATAATAATCAAGGATGTAGCTTTTTATGATAAATATACAGCGTTGAACGGATTCAGGAGGAAGTGGAGCAGGTGGAATACCAAGGAAGTTTTTATCGGGATACCTGGGTTGAGATAGACTTAAATCATATCGAAGATAATCTGAAGTCAATAAAAAAACTACTGCCGAACGAGGTGGAAATGATTGCTGTAGTGAAGGCCAATGCCTATGGACACGGCGACATTCAAACCGCTGAAGCAGCCCTTCGTGCCGGTGCATCGATGCTGGCCGTAGCGTTTATGGACGAAGCAATCGCACTGAGGAGGAAAGGAATCACAGCCCCGATTCTTGTTCTCGGTGCAAGCCGCCCGGAAGATATAAATGTCGCAGCTGAGTTAAATCTTACGCTTACCGTTTTTCAAGAGGAGTGGATTGTTAAGGCTGCGGGAATCTTAAAACCGGAGCTGGAAATATCGGTGCATATTAAAGTGGATACCGGAATGAATAGAATTGGCGTCGGTACCAGGGATGAACTTAGGAAGCTCGAAGCATCGATCACGAATAATCGCCAAATTCGCATGGAAGGTATTTATACTCATTTTGCGACCGCGGATGAGCTGGACCTTTCGTATTCTGGGGAGCAGTTGGAGCGCTTCAATGATTTGCTCGGCGTTCTTGACAACCTTCCCCGCTATATCCATAGCAGCAACAGTGCAGCAGCTATCAGGTTTCCGGAAGCTCATTTTAATGCGGTGCGCGTTGGAATCGCCATGTATGGATTAACCCCCTCACTCGAAATCGCAGCTCAGTTGCCGATTGCATTAAAGGAAGCATTCTCATTACACTCGCGGCTTGTCCATGTAAAAAAAATCAACAAAGGTGAAAAGGTCAGCTACGGTGCAACATATGAAGCTGCAGAAGATGAATGGATCGGCACACTGCCGATCGGTTATGCAGATGGCTGGATCCGAAAGCTTCAGGGACAGGACGTCCTGGTCGAGGGCAGGAGGGTGCCAATTGTTGGGCGGATTTGTATGGATCAATGCATGGTCAAGCTACCAAGTTATGTTCCAGTCGGAACAAACTGTACCTTGATTGGTTCACAAAAAGCAGAAACAATTTCC
The DNA here is from genome assembly GCF_002860125.1 of Bacillus canaveralius. GTDB lineage: Bacteria > Bacillota > Bacilli > Bacillales > Cytobacillaceae > Bacillus_BJ > Bacillus_BJ canaveralius. The sequence continues at coordinate 10,911 of NZ_PGVA01000003.1, read as the reverse complement.
ATAAATGAGATTGCTTCCAAGCTGGAAACGATTAACTATGAAATTCCCTGTATGATTTCAAACCGTGTACCGAGGATATTTAAACAAAATGGAAAAATGTTAGCCATAAACAATCCTTTGTTGACATAGTATAGGAGTGGCGGGAGCAAATCCATGAGAAAGTGAAAAAAACCGATGACAGACCTTTTTAGTTGTTATTTTGCGCTGGAAGGAAGGATTCGGTTTGCCTTCATGCATAAAAGTTGATTTTTTTGGACGATAATACAGAAGAATTAATGAATAGTCTTTGCATGGGCCTTGAATAGTGATAATATTAGAAATGGTAGAGACTCAAAATGATGTGTAGTTGATGGTGGAGGTGTATGTTTGTGTCAGAATCCGGCGCAACAACAGAGATCATGGTAAAATTGCCGCAACATCTTTTAACCGAATTAGATGGATTTGTTAAACAAGAAAATGTAAACCGAAGTGAATTCATTTACCAAGCTACAAAAATGTATTTACGTGAGCGAAAAAAAAGGCAAATTTGTGAATCAATGAGACGGGGCTATATGGAAATGGCCAAAATTAATTTGACGATTGCATCTGAAGCATTCCAAGCAGAATATGAGGCAGAACACACAGTTGAACGTCTAGTAAGCGGAGGGTAATCCCTTGATTGTCAAACGTGGTGACGTATATTTCGCGGACCTATCACCAGTTGTTGGTTCAGAACAAGGTGGAGTCCGTCCAGTGTTAGTCATCCAAAACGACATCGGGAATCGGTTTAGTCCGACAGTAATTGTAGCCGCAATCACAGCACAAATTCAAAAAGCAAAGTTGCCTACTCATGTTGAAATTGATGCGAAACGATATGGTTTTGAACGCGACTCGGTCATCCTATTAGAACAGATTCGTACCATTGATAAACAGCGGTTAACCGATAAGATTACACATCTCGATGACGAAATGATGGAAAAAGTGGATGAAGCCTTGCAGATAAGTTTGGGTCTCATCGAATTTTAACTGCAAGCACGCTCTTTGGTGAAAGGGCGTTTTTTATTGAAAAAAGACATGCCGAACGCCGTTGCGACGGAAATTTACGTGTATAAAGTTATAATATGATGAGATTGTAAAAAGTTGACCCGCGCAGGTCTAAACGCTTGCTTGATTATGAAGAAATTTACAGGGGACAGCCGCCAATATTGTTTATATATCATCATGAAGATTTGTTTTTTCTGCATAGCAGGCTGTTTTGGGCAGCTTGCTTTTTTGTTTTTATGAAACCCGCCAGAACACCCGTGATATCAATCGTGGGATGAATGGCGGGTGTTTTATTTTGTTTTAAGGGTTCGTTGCAGTTCTGTATGCTGGAATCTCATGACTTTAGTCATGAGAGGTGCAAAAAAGGTTTGTTTGTTTGCAGGAAATCCCTGCATTCCTGTAGTATTTAATTTGACGAAGAGGATTTGTTATCATTAAATAGTTATAAGGAATCGCGAGAAGGATTATTTAATTTAGTTTACAAATTTAAATTTACTTTACAGCATACAGGAAAACGGTACGGTTAATTTTTGTGTGATAGAATGGGGAGGGTTCGGCTTAATGAATAAACAAATTGTTGATTACATTCAAACCAATAGAGAAGCAATGTTAACGGACTGGATCGAGGAGATTAGGGAACAGGCCGATGAGCGCATTATTCGCGTAGCGTCCGACCAGGTGTTTATTGGGACAAGCCGTGAATTTATTGATTTGATTGTATCGAACATAACAGATTCGAACGAAGAATTCATTGCAAAACTGTCTGACTTTGCTGAAAAGGTGGTCCGGTTAGGCTGGCCATTAACATTTGTAACAAAAGGTTTACAGACTTTCGGGAAAATTGTGTTTGAAGGAATGCAAGAAGCAGGCCTGATAACCCGGGATAATCAGATGGATATAGTTTATGATTTTGATAAATGGCTGACACCGATGACAAATGAAATCGTCAGTATGTATTCCACTACCTGGGAAAGAACCGTTTCCCTGCAAAAAATAGCGTTGCAAGAGTTATCCGCACCGTTAATTCCCGTATTTGAAAAGATCACGGTGATGCCGCTCGTTGGTACGATTGATACAGAACGGGCCAAGCAGATCATGGAAAACCTGTTGAGCGGGGTTGTTAAACACCGTTCGGAAGTTGTTTTGATTGATATCACAGGAGTTCCGGTTGTTGATACGATGGTAGCGCATCATATTATCCAGGCGGCAGATGCTGTCCGTCTTGTCGGGGCCAAATGCATGCTTGTCGGAATTCGTCCGGAAATTGCCCAAACCATTGTGAATTTAGGGATTGAACTGAATCAATTTACTACGAAAAATACCTTGAAAAAGGGAATTGAAGCGGCATTAGAAATTACAAATCGCAAAATTGTGAATGTGGAGGGAGCAGAGTGAGAATACCTATTTTAAAATTGCATGATTGCCTATTAGTCTCCATCCAATGGGAGTTGGATGACCAAACCGCTCTCCAATTCCAAGAGGATTTGCTTCACAAAATTCATGAAACAAGCGCAAACGGAGTCGTTATCGATCTTACTTCGATCGATTTTATCGATTCGTTTATTGCAAAGGTTTTGGGAGATGTCATTAGCATGTCCAAGCTAATGGGTGCAAAAGTTGTCATTACCGGAATACAGCCTGCCGTTGCTATTACGCTGATAGAGTTGGGGATTGGGTTGGATGATGTCCTCACAGCTTTAGATTTAGAAAAAGGGTTGGAGAAATTGCAACTGGAACTGGGGGATTGACTGTATGGGAATCCAATCCTGCGTTAAGATTATAAATGAGTGGGACATTGTTGCAGCCCGCCAGCTTGGGCGGAATGTTGCAAAAGAGCTTGGGTTCGGAACAGTTGACCAGGCAAGAATTACAACGGCGATAAGCGAACTCGCAAGGAACATTTATTTGTATGCCGGGCAAGGACAGATTTGCATCGAAAAAATATATGATGGCGGAAAAGCCGGGTTGCTGATTCATGCGATAGATAGCGGACCTGGTATAAGTGATTTGCGCCAAGTGATGGAAGATGGATTTTCAACATCAGGCGGACTGGGAGCCGGGCTGCCGGGTGTTAAGCGATTAATGGATGAATTTGATATCGATTCATCGCCGGGAAATGGTACAGATATAAAAGCAACAAAGTGGCTCCGTTAGGGGGAACATAATGGATTTTCGCGAATCGATGGAGTCAAAGTATCGAGAAATATTGGAAAGTTATTTAAAAGAACAGAATGAACAGGCATTATATGCAAGTCAAAAATTCAGTCGCAAAACGATTGAGCATAAGATTTCACCGGAAGAAATTATCAGCCTTCATAAAGGGCTTCTTACTGATCTATATCCCGATATTCCGAACCATGTAATGAACTCGTTTGATATTTTATTGGAAGTGATGATCGGATATGGCTTAGCTTACCGGGAACATCAAACATTAAGGCATATGCAGCAGGAACTCAGGTCGGAAATGGAAATTGCCGCTAACGTCCAGCAAACGCTGCTTGGTACAAAAGTTCCGAAAATCGACGGGCTTGATATTGGGGCGATCAGTGTGCCGGCCAGGCACATGAACGGGGATTACTATCATTTTGTCCAGGATGAAAATGATTATATAAGCGTCGCGATTGCAGACGTAATTGGAAAAGGAATTCCCGCCGCTCTTTGTATGTCGATGATCAAATATGCGATGGACAGTTTGCCTGAAAATCGGAATGAACCGAGTGTGATTCTTGAAAACCTCAACCGTGTCGTCGAACAAAATGTCGATCCAAGCATGTTTATCACGATGTTTTACGGTATGTTTAATCCGGCCGAAAATATTTTTTACTATGCATCAGCCGGTCACGAGCCTGGTTTTTATTATTGTTCAGCTCAGGATGAATTTTTTGAATTGGAAGCAAAGGGTTTGCTGCTTGGCGTAGACAAGCGTACAAAATACACCCAATATAAAAAGGCAATCAAGCCGGGAGATATGGTTGTCCTTATGTCTGATGGAGTAACAGAATGCAGGACAGAAGAGGGATTCATCGAGAGAGAAACATTAATCGGGTATATCAGGAAATACCATCACTTAAGTGCTCAGGAAATTGTTAATAATATATATAAGGAACTTGAAAAGCTTCAGCACTTTCAATTGCGTGACGACTTTACGTTAATCATTTTAAAAAGAGATGTTTAATTTTTTTCGAAAAGGGTAAACAGAAAGAGCAATTGAGATAAAGAGGTGGGTCAAAAAATGAATTTAACAATAGATGTAAATGAGACAGAAACTTTGGTTGAAGTAACAGTAAGCGGTGAAATTGATGCATATACTGCGCCAAAACTCCGAGAAGCCCTTTTACCAATGTCCGAAAAGAAAGGGATTGAAATGATCGTCGACCTTTCCGAAGTGTCCTATATGGACAGTACAGGTTTAGGTGTGTTTGTCGGCGCCTTTAAAAATATCCGTTCCCATGACGGGAAATTTCAATTAGTTGGCTTGTCTGAACGGCTAAAAAGGCTATTTGACATTACCGGTCTTGCCGATATTATCGATATAAACAGCGAGATAGAAGGTGGAGTGCAATGAATCAGCCGTTTGACTATATTGAGATGAAAATTCCGGCAAAACCGGAATTTGTCGGAGTTATTCGGTTAACCCTTTCTGGCATTGCGAGCAGGCTGGGGTTTTCTTATGATGAGATTGAGGACTTGAAAATTGCCACGAGTGAAGCATGTACGAATGCAGTTCAACACGCATACAGGCAAAACGAACATGGTGAGGTTGTAATCGGCTTCGGCTTGTACACGGACCGCCTGGAAGTGATGGTTTCGGATAGCGGAAGAAGCTTTGACTTCCAATCTGCCCGTCAAGGACTCGGACCGTACGAGCAAACCGATTCTGTAGAATTTATGCGAGAAGGAGGCTTAGGCCTTTATCTTATCGAAACATTGATGGATGAAGTTCGAATCCATCAAAAAGAGGGTGTGACGGTCTTCATGACCAAATACCTGGAAGGAGAGCAGGTGGAGATAGATGCAGAAACAATCTCAACCTAACCAACCCAAGCAAGAAACGAACGACTTAATTAAAGCATATCAGCTGCATCAGGACGAAGAAGCGCAAAAACAGCTCGTCCTTCAATATCAAAACCTTGTTGAAACAATCGCTAGAAAGTATTCCAAAGGCAGATCCTTTCATGAAGATATTTTTCAAGTCGGCATGATTGGCTTGCTGGGAGCGATCCGCCGCTATGATGAAACTTTCGGCAAAAGCTTTGAAGCTTTTGCCGTACCGACAATCATTGGTGAAATTAAACGGTTTTTAAGAGATAAAACGTGGAGTGTCCACGTTCCGCGCCGAATTAAGGAGCTTGGCCCGAAAATCAAGACAACGGTAGAGAATTTGACTACGGAGTTGCATCGCTCTCCTAAAGTAGAAGAAATCGCTGCTGCACTTGAGGTTTCCGAAGAAGAAGTGCTTGAAGCAATGGAAATGGGGAAAAGCTATCAGGCTTTGTCTGTCGATCATTCAATCGAAGCGGATTCTGACGGTGGAACGGTTACCCTGCTTGATATTGTCGGAAATGTAGATGAAGGCTACGAAAAGATTAATCAGCGAATGGTGCTGGAAAAAGTGTTGCATGTACTGACAGACCGTGAGAAGAAAATCATTCAATATACGTATTTGGAAAATATGAGCCAAAAGGATGCAGGTGACAAATTGGGAATTTCTCAGATGCACGTCTCACGTTTGCAAAGGAGAGCCATCAAGAAACTACAAGAAGCCATCCATGCAGAGGTGAATAACTCGGAGTGCCTTTCATGAACGATTCAGCAAAAGAAAAGGTCCAACTTTTAGCTCACCAAACAGCAAAAGAAGGCCGGCAGGAATGCGGAGATGCTTATTATTATAAGGAAACCGATGAATATTTTATCTGTGTTGTAGCAGATGGACTCGGAAGTGGTAAATATGCAAATGAAGCTTCGTCCGCTGTTGTAGCTGCGGTAGAACAATATCATGGGGATGATGTAGAAACACTCATGAATCATTGCAATAAAGCACTTTTACAAAAACGAGGCGCTGCTGTATCGATATTCAAGGTTTATTTTAAAACAAGGGAATTCGTGTACAGCTGCGTAGGAAACATCCGGTTTTTTCTCTATTCCCCCTCCGGTAAGCTCACATATCCCCTGCCGGTGACTGGCTATTTATCAGGAAGACCGCAATCCTTTCATACTCAACGGTTTCTTTATGAGCCAAGATCGAAATTCCTCATTCATTCTGACGGGCTGCATTTGCAGGGAGCAAAGTCTTTGCTCAAAGGATTTCTTCCACTCGAACTTATCGCTAATGAAATTAAATCTAAATATATGACCACAAGTGATGACACCACCTTTATAATCGGGAGCTTACTTCAATAATACAGTAAGCTCTTTTTGTCTGTATAATCGTGCAAACCAGGAAAACATTTTGTAAAATAGGATAAAAGACTTTATTTTTTAGCGGGAGGCTCGAAGCTTGGAGAAAACAGTTGAAAAAAAAGATACATATATAAATTTAATTGCAACAGAACAAAAGATTACGGGTAAACAAGTAAGCAGTGTTATTTCTTTATTGGAGGAAGGGAACACGGTTCCGTTTATCGCCCGTTACCGAAAAGAACAAACAGGAGCACTAGATGAGGTACAAATCCGGGATATTATGGATCGGTGGCAATACATTCAAAACTTAGAGCAAAGAAAAGAAGAGGTCGTTCGTTTAATTGATGAACAGGGAAAGCTGACGAATGAACTGAAAGTGCAAATCGAACAGGCAAACAAGCTTCAGGAAGTCGAAGATTTATATCGGCCTTATAAACAGAAGCGCCGGACGAAGGCGACTGTCGCGAAAGAAAAAGGGCTGGAACCTTTTGCGGAATGGATCATGGCATTGCCGAAGGAAGGATCAGTGGATGAAAAAGCAAATGATTTTTTATCCGAAGAAAAACAAGTGCTTACAATTGAAGAAGCGATTTCCGGTGCAAAAGATATCATTGCTGAAATCGTTTCTGATGATGCAGACAGTAGAAAATGGATTCGCAGAGAGACGAGTCAAAGCGGATTAATTGAAACGGCCGTAAAAGATGCAAATAAAGATGAGAAAAACATTTATGAAATGTATTATGAATACAGCGAACCTGTCAGCAAAATAGTCCCGCACCGCATATTGGCCTTAAACCGCGGCGAAAAAGAAGATATCATCCGCGTCGCGATCAAGCCTAACACCGATAAAATCATCGGGTTCCTGACGAGAAAATGGATGAAAAACCGCGAATCGATTACAGCACACCTCATGGAAGAAGCTATTGAAGATAGCTACAAGCGGCTTATCCAACCATCGATTGAACGTGAAATCCGCAATGAGTTGACAGAAAAGGCTGAGGAGCAGGCGATCCATATTTTTTCTGAAAACCTTCGCAACCTGCTGCTCCAGCCGCCATTAAAAGGCAAGGTTGTGCTTGGAGTCGATCCTGCATACCGGACAGGCTGTAAGCTAGCGGTTGTCGATGAGACCGGCAAGCTTTTGCAAAAAGGAGTTATTTATCCGCATCCGCCTGTTTCAAAAGTAAACGAGGCAAAGGAGAAGGTAATCAAACTTCTGCAACAATATAAAGTGGAAATGGTCGCGATCGGCAATGGAACAGCTTCCCGGGAAACAGAGCAATTTGTTGCAGATATCCTCAAAGAGATTCAAGGAGAGATTTTCTACTTGATTGTCAATGAGGCAGGGGCAAGTGTTTATTCAGCATCAGATATTGCGAGAGAGGAATTTCCTGAATTCCAGGTGGAAGAAAGAAGCGCAGTATCGATTGCCCGCAGACTTCAGGATCCTCTAGCTGAGCTCGTTAAGATTGATCCGAAGTCAGTTGGTGTCGGCCAATACCAGCACGACGTGTCCCAGAAAAAATTATCTGAGTCTCTGACCTTCGTTGTAGAAACAGCTGTAAATAAGGTCGGCGTCAACGTTAATACAGCGTCAGCCTCGCTTTTGCAGTATGTCGCCGGTTTATCGAAAACGGTCGCCATCAATGTAATCAAAAAACGTGATGAAGAAGGTAAATTTTTGAGCCGGGTACAGTTGAAAAAAATACCCCGGCTTGGCGCCAAGACATATGAGCAGGCAATCGGATTCCTTCGGGTTATTGATGGTAGCGAGCCCCTTGACCGGACTGCAATCCATCCGGAAACTTATCCTGAAGTTAAAAAATTGTTAAGTATGCTTGGGTTCAAATCAACAGACCTTGGCACAGAAGCGTTAAAGGCATCTCTAAATAATTTGGATATTAAAGCAACAGCCGCTGAATTGAAAATTGGTGAACTAACCTTAAAGGATATTGTCGAAGCTTTAATGAGGCCGGAGCGGGATCCTCGTGATGAATTGCCAAAACCATTGTTAAAGCAGGATATTCTCAAATTGGAAGACTTAAAGCCCGGCCTTGAACTGCAGGGAACGGTAAGAAATGTCGTTGACTTCGGCGCTTTTGTCGATATCGGGGTCAAACAGGATGGTTTGGTTCACATTTCGAAGCTGCGCCGCCAGTTTGTAAAGCACCCGTTGGATGTCGTTTCTGTTGGGGATGTCGTCACGGTTTGGGTGGATAGTGTCGACAAACAAAAAGGCAGGGTTGCGCTGACGATGCTGTCGCCCGCCGAGTAGACAGTCGCTTTAAAAAACACTGCTTTTTAAGAGCAGTGTTTTTTTTGGTAAAAAAACCAACATTGATTTAATAATTTAATTTGGTAACTATTTTTTTCATAAAATGCCTTCTTCATTTGATTCTGGAACCAGGCCGGCATAATGATACCTCCCTAATCATTTTCGTTTCAAAAGGTATATATAATGTATGCTATAATAGGTTGTCATGTTCACCCAAAGGAGAGACACACCATGAATGATGATGAACTTCAAAGATTAGTCGAGCAAATATCCATTGAATCCTTTCATAGGCTCTTCCGGCATAAGGCTACTTTCAATGCGCGACTCCGCTCAACAGGAGGACGTTATCTCCTCCACTCCCACAATATAGAAATCAACAAAAAGTATTTTGAACAGCTCGGTAAGGAAGAATTAATCGGTATTATTAAACACGAGTTATGCCATTATCATCTTCACTTGGAGGGCAAAGGTTACCGCCATCGTGATCAGGACTTCAGGACCCTGCTCAAACAAGTAGACGCTCCCCGTTTTTGTTCGACACTGCCGGAAAAACCTAAAAAGAAAACACTGAGTAAAATGCTTATATACCAATGCAAACAATGCGGGCATCTTTACAAACGGAAACGGACAGTGAATACATCTAAATACGTATGTGGCAAATGTAAAGGCAAACTGATGAAAGTTAAAGAAGTCGCACTAAATTCATGAAACCTTGGGACTATGACCAGATGAAAAAATCATCTTGACTTATATGCCTGAGGTTTTTATAATAGTAAGAGTCGATATTGATAGAAGTTCAGCCAAATTCACTTTAAACTGCTGTATGAGCCGCAAATTGGCTTAGCTTACTGAGATGGGGACATTCGAAGCAAAACTGAATTTAGGATGCATTATTAATATTCCGCAGTAGCTCAGTGGTAGAGCAACGAGCAAGGCTTCCATGAAAGAACTGCGAGTTGTACCCATCGAGCTGCAACTTGGCATAGCTTACTGAGATGGGGACATTCGAAGCAAAACTGAATTTAGGAAGCATTATTAATATTCCGCAGTAGCTCAGTGGTAGAGCATTCGGCTGTTAACCGAATGGTCGCAGGTTCGAGTCCTGCCTGCGGAGCCATTTATATGGGGAAGTACTCAAGAGGCTGAAGAGGCGCCCCTGCTAAGGGTGTAGGTCGCGTAAGCGGCGCGAGGGTTCAAATCCCTCCTTCTCCGCCAGAATATTTTAGCATGGCCCGTTGGTCAAGCGGTTAAGACACCGCCCTTTCACGGCGGTAACACGGGTTCGAATCCCGTACGGGTCATTTTAGTGTTATTTTTTATATTGAAGTGTTTATCTAACTGGAGAACGAATCCAGTATTATACTTAAAATATAACTCTTTATCTATGGGCTATAGCCAAGCGGTAAGGCAACGGACTTTGACTCCGTCATGCGTTGGTTCGAATCCAGCTAGCCCAGCCAAAGAGCCATTAGCTCAGTCGGTAGAGCATCTGACTTTTAATCAGAGGGTCGAAGGTTCGAGTCCTTCATGGCTCACCATTTTAGTAGTAAGAAAACGGAAGTCGGATTGAACAAATACATCTGATTTCGATATTTAATGCGCGGGTGTGGCGGAATTGGCAGACGCACCAGACTTAGGATCTGGCGCCGCAAGGCGTGGGGGTTCGACTCCCTTCACCCGCACCATTCTTTACCAGTTGAATGATGAAAACTATCGTGATATAATAGTTTTTGTCGCCTTAAAACGATGCGGTCGTGGCGGAACGGCAGACGCGCTAGGTTGAGGGCCTAGTGGGGGCAACCCCGTGGAGGTTCAAGTCCTCTCGGCCGCACCAAAAAAAGTATTGACTTAATAATAGTTAGGTGCTATGATAGTTTAGTTGCTATTTTAAGTAAGCGCCCGTAGCTCAATTGGATAGAGCGTCTGACTACGGATCAGAAGGTTATGGGTTCGACTCCTGTCGGGCGCGCCATTAAAATTGAGATACGGGAAGTAGCTCAGCTTGGTAGAGCACTTGGTTTGGGACCAAGGGGTCGCAGGTTCGAATCCTGTCTTCCCGACCATATGTAAATATTGCGGGTGTAGTTTAGTGGTAAAACCTCAGCCTTCCAAGCTGATGATGTGGGTTCGATTCCCATCACCCGCTCCAAAGTATTGCTCTTTGAAAACTGAACAAGCAAGCAAAAACGTCAACGTTAAGTTTATTTTTATTT
>NZ_PGVA01000028.1 GCF_002860125.1 Bacillus canaveralius | reverse complement strand
GTAAATCAATATTTGTTTCTATAATTAAAATATAAAGTGTAATCATGAAGAAAATATGTAGAGATTAATAATAATAAAACAGCTGATGGAGCCACTGCTGGCCTCTATCAGCTTTTCATTAAATATGTTTTAATTCTTATTTTTTTTATTTATTATCAGCCAAATGAATATAATAACACCGATAATAATCAGGAAAATCCAAAACATTTGACCAAACCAGAAAAACATGTGCTGGAACATCATTTTTCTTCCCATCATCATTCCCATGGAGCCGGGAGGAAACCAGACCATGCGTAACACAAAAATTAATAATGAAACTCCCAGCAAAATTAAGATTGTTAATAACATTATAGGCAACAGTCGTTTCATATTCTCACCTTATTCTACTTTATATCCGATACCCCAAACCGTTTTGACGAGTAACTTATCAATTCCTGAGGCTTTTAATTTTTCCCTGAGATTCTTAATGTGAGAGTCAACCGTTCGGTCATCTCCCATAAATTCAATACCCCAGATCAGTTCCACAAGCTGCTCTCTTGATAAAACCTTCCCTCTATGCTTGATGAGAGCTTCGAGCAGATCGAACTCCGTTTGGGTGAGATTAATTTTTTTATCCTGATACATTACATCACGAGCAGTAAGGTTTAAGATAATTCCTTCATATTTCAGCACTTCATCTTCTTTATCGTTATGTTGCATCCTGCGGAGCAAAGCTTGAACCCTTACCATCAATTCTGCTTCTTCAAAGGGTTTTACCAGGTAATCATCAGCCCCTGTGGACAAGCCGGTGACTTTATCCTGGACCGACCCCTTTGCTGTTAACATGATGATCGGGATGTCCGATATTTTTCTCACTTGTCCGATCGTCTCCCAGCCATCCATCAAAGGCATCATGACGTCAAGAATCATTAAATCATAATCATTTTTTTCAATTTTTCGATATGCTTCGCTGCCGTTTTCAGCTTCCTCCACTTGATAGTTTTCTTGCTGTAAATACAGGCGCAACAGCTGTCTCATTTCAAATTCATCATCGACAATTAATATTTTCTTCATTTTTCTTCTCCTAAGATGATTTGATTAATCTTGAAATAACATCACTTTTTTAAAAAAATCGTGAAAACAGAACCTTCGTTTTCAGTACTTTTGACAGTAATATCCCCACCATGCGATTCAATGATCTGCTTGACAACGTATAACCCCAGACCGGTTCCCCCGGTTTTTCTCGTCCGGGATTGGTCAACACGATAGAACCGTTCCCAGATTTTCGCTAAATCTTCTTGCGGAATTCCAATCCCTGTATCTTTTATTTCAATTACAATAAACTCTTTTTTCACATAAGACCGGACTGTAATCCCGCCATGATTGGTATATTTAATTCCATTTTCTATCAGGTTATAAAGTACTTGTTCCATTCTTTGCGTGTCAACATGGACAGCAGGCAAGTCCGTTTGAATGCTCTCATTTAACACCAGGTCTTTTTTCATGGCCGCAGGCTTAAGATTAGAGATTACTTTTTTAATAATGGTATTGATGTTAGCCCACTCTTTATTTAATTCAAATTTCCCCACCTGAAGTTTGCTCATCTCGAACAAATCATTCACCAGAAAAGAGATCCGCTTTGCCTCTTTATTAATAATCTTCAAGTATTCCGCCTTTTCTTCGCTGCTTTTTATGATTTCCTTATTAAGAATATCGCTGTATCCTTTTATATAGGTTAATGGAGTGCGAAGCTCATGCGATACAGCTGCCAGAAAATCGTTCCTGCTATCTTCATAATACTGCAGCTGTTCTCCCAGTTTCTGAATGGAATTTCCAAGCTGGGCGATTTCATCGTTACCTTTAATCGCTATTTTTTGCTTATATTTTCCTGATGCCATTTCATTAGTTGCCTCTTTCATTGTGAGCAGGGGTTTCGTCAGCTTCCGAGATAGAATTCCAATGAGGCCAAAAGCCAGTAACACGATGCCGATACTTGCAATCGTGATTAAAGCATTCATTACCATGACAATTTCCCTCAGGATATATACAGGGTAGTACATATACACATAACCTGTACTTTTTCCTATTGGCGATACCGAAATAATATATTTGTGCTGCTGCCAATCACTTTCTAAAATACGGCCTGCCCCGTTATTATCCCTATTACGAATATGCTGCTTCATGTCTTGGTCAGGGACTGCAGATGAAGCAAGAATTTTTTGCTCACTATCAGTTACTAATACTTTTGATCTAACACCTCTTTCCATTTCAATTACATGATTTATGGTTGCCTTGTTGAACTGGTCCTCTAAAATTCTCGCATGATTATTTCCCCTTGCCAATAAATCCTGTTTGATGTAATCAACAAAAAAATTAGTAAAAACTCCGTATAAAAGGAACCCAAGAACGAGAAACAGGGAAATAAAAATCCCACTAAATAATAACCCGAGCTTGAAGGAAATGCTTTTAAATTTAGTCATCACTTTCATCCATTGCTCCTTAAAGCTTCACAAAAAGTATGTGAAAACAAGTATTAAGCATGACGTTGTTATAATCATCTTATACAGCTGCGAACTCAGTTACAAGCGAATAGAAAAAGGGCTGATTTTATCATAATTTAAAAAAGTGGAGAAACGATGGAGGAATAGATATTATTTTTCCTTAAAAAATCAGATAAAAAACAGGATACTCCTTTAGAGTACCCTGGGCAGTTAAAGCTCCATTCTTTATGTGCGAATCAGTTCATTAATGAAATCTCTTTGTCATTTCTTATTTCAAAATTTCGTTTGGTAAAAATTTTAACAACGAAACCATTAAGCCCATACCTTCGCGCGTTTCCTTAGTTGTTAAAGCCTTCATAAGCTGAATGGAAGTTAGCGGAGCTTTTCCAGTTCTGTCCTTTTTAGCTTCATCGAATGCTTTAAGCATGCCTTCGACTAAGTCAAGCGCTCCAAGCTGGATTAATGAGTCCGCGATTTCTATGCCGCCGACGGCTTTTTCAACCATATCCGTTACCATAGGCCCTGTCATGCCTTTTTTCATGCTTGCTGCTAAATCTGCCAGCTGCATCAAAGACTTCAATACGCCGGATTCTTCAAGACGTTTGACTTCCATTAAAGTTCGTTCCAGGCTTGCACTCACTTCCGGAAGAACCTTTAAAAGAGAGATCGTTTCGGGTTGGAGAATATCATCGGCCATTTCAACCATTTTAACGCCTTTTTCGGCCATCGAAGACACCATTTCACCGGTAATTCCCTTTAAAACGGCATCAGTGAAACTTTTAAGCTGGTCTTGTTCTATTATTTGTGATTGAGGTGTTTCCAAAACCATTGTACCCACCCCTTCTATAAAATTCCTTTAGCATTTAACCAGTAAAGCTCATTATAAACAGCTTTAAACCAGTGAAACAGGTCAGAAGTTGCTGCAGGCTCTGGAGGGTTATTGTAATCAAAAGTGATCATACTGGCATTTTCCAGACTGTTTTCAAGGAAGCAGGCGACCTTGCCGTTATATACAGCCGTTTCGGGAAGGCCATTCACCCGATTGATGATATTCGCCACAAGCGATTCTGACTGATAATGAGCAGTCGACCCTGCTTTACTTATAGGCAGGTTGGTCGCATCGCCAATCACATAGATATCATCCCGTCCTATCATTTTCAAGTTAGACCGGCCTGTAGGAATAAATCCTGACTCATCACCGATTCCTGAATCGATCACTGCTTTTGCACCTGTATGGGCAGGGATGGCAACGAGCATATCATACTGATGTTCCTCTCCGTCCATCGTAATCGCGACTTTGCGCTTAGGATCAACTTCTTCGAGGTTAAAGAAGGTTTCGTATTTGATGTCTCGCTTTTCAAACTCCGGCAATGCCCATTCAGCAACCGGAGCAAGTGAGTGAATTCTTCCGATTGGATACGTATACTTAATCTCGATGTCTTTACGTTTTCCTTGCTTGCGGAAATAATCATCCAGCATCAAGGCAAGTTCAAGCGGTGCGGCCGGGCATTTGTGCGGAACATCAACGGTAATCATAATCCGTCCTTTTTCCATAGCCGCAAGATCATCACGCAAACGCTCCGCACCTTCAAGAGTATAGAAATTATGTGCTCCTTCTTTCAGCCCAGGAACACTGTCGAAATCCAGATGTGATCCAGTTGCAATAACCAGATAATCATATGGGTATTGTATTTTTGCAGATGCTACCATTTTCTTTTCAGGCACGATTTTAATAATATCGTCAAATACCAAGTTTACAAGTTTGTGTACAAGGGTTTCTTGCTTGCGGATAAAGTGTTTAGAAGGCTTTTCGTTAAAAGCGATAAACAAGTATCCCGGCTGGTAAATATGCTTTTCGGTATTTGAAAGAAGCACAATTTCTACGTCACCGTTTTTCACTTGCTCTCCAAGCTGCCTTGCAAGCTTGTTCGCCACCATTGTTCCTGCACTTCCGCCGCCAAGCACGACGATTCTGTTCTTCATTGATTACACCTCTTTATTTCGGTCTTCATGGTAAGATTTCATTTTGCTTTTCTGACCGCAATTCTGAATTCGTCTCCATCAATTTTTCTGTATACGATTTCGTGGCCCATCTTGTTTACCCATTCAGGAATGTCTTTGGCAGATCCTTTATCAGTAGAAATAACTTCGATTACATCGCCAATGGCTCCTTTTTTAATTCCTTTTACAAGTTCCATTAACGGACCGGGGCAATATGCTCCTCTGGCATCAATTGATTTAGTTACGACAGCTTCACTCATGACTTTTACCTCCATGTTAGTTAAATAAATTTTCCAGGTGTGGAAAAAAAGAATCATTGGCCCTATTCTTTTTTCCCTCGTCTGCGTATCACATAGTGATAACTTGTGCTCCCTGGGCCATTCCTAAAAACTTCGTTACACCGATAACATCATCAAAGATATCAACCATATCTTTTTTTTCCCAGCCCATAATATCCATTGCAAGCGCACATCCATAAATATGGAGAACACCGTTTTCCTTGCCTTCCTTCAGCAATTCATTAAACAAAGGAATCTTCTTCGCAAGCATTTCTTTTCCGATTGTGCCAGTTACAAAGTTTTCATTTTCAAAGTTTTCCTTTTTGAAAGCCTTCAGTGCGTTCATCGTCACGAATACATTAACAGTCATTCCTGACATAGAGGCAACTGATCCTACCAATGAGCCTGCATGAAGCTTTTCAAGATTTTCGGATAATAAAATAATCGCTAAAGATGGTACCTGCTGTTCCATAACATACTTCCTCCCGGAAACAATTTATTTTTTCTTACACCGTCATTATACCCATACCCCTATATCTATGTCTGTTTCTTTTGTGTGAACCTTTTGCATCTAAAAAGTGACAAAACAAGGCGGAGATAGTGATAAACAGAAACAGTCTATAGGTCAAAAATATTGTGTTTTTTAGCAATATCTATCCAATCGTTTCGTTTATGACTTCCTAATTTTTCACAAATACGGCGCGATGATTTTCAACCGTTTTGATGGAGATATGAAGCTTTTCGGCGATATCTTTTTGTGTAAAACCTTTTACCGTTAATATGAACACTTCCCTCTCCCGGTTTGTGATCGGCAAATCCAAAGGTACTACCGATTGTGACCTGGACTCGGTATCTCCTGAAAACACCTGCTCATTAAAAACTTTATGATTTGCCAGGATTTGATCAATTGACTGAATCAATTCTTTCCTTTTTAACTGTTTCACTAAAAATCCATCTGCCCCGCATTCGAAGGCTTTTTTCTGATGTCGAATGTCACCATACATTGAAAAAACAACGACCTTCGCATCAGAAAGTAAATTTTTTAGTTTTCCTATAACGGATAGTCCGTCTAATCCGCCAGGCATCGATAAATCCAGAAGCACTAAATCAACCGGGTAATTTGTCGCCAGCCGAAGTGCTTCTCTTCCTTCTGAAGCAAAATAAACCGCATCAATACAAAAAGATTGCTCCATCAGCATGGCCAAACCCTCACGTACAATTTCATGATCATCAACAATCATTAAGTTCATGGTGCACCTTCCCCTCTTTACTGACTAACGTGACAAACCCTTCAACACTAGGCCCCCCCCCATTTACTGAACCATCTGAGATCTCCTTCAAGAATTCTGCATCTCTCTAACATGTGTTTGGTCCCGAGGCCATTAATGTTCTCGTTTTTGATTTCGAAACCCATACCATTATCATAGACTTTGAAGAAGACATGATGAAAATATGATTTTAGTTGAATTGAGATGTAATCTGCTTTGCCATGACGAATCGCATTATTAATACCCTCCTGCAAAACGCGAAAAAAATGAAGTTCATTTTCTGAATCAAAAGACTCTTCGTCTGTGAGATTGATCATCAATAAAATTCAATATTATAAAGGGTTCTCCATTCTCTTACTGCTTCTGTTAATGTATCTCTTATTCCAAGCCGGGAAACAATTTCCGGTCTCAAGCTTTTCGATAAATCCTTAATTTCATTCAATGTTTTTTCCATTACGTTTGTCATTCGTGCTAAATGTTTTTCGTATTTTTCATTTTCAACAAACGCCTTTATTCCTTCAAGTCCTAAATAAATACTGTAAACACTTTGTCCAATGTGATCATGGAGTTCCCGAGCAATCCTTTTCCGTTCTGCCTCCTGTGTCAACATCGTTTCTTGAACAAGCAATTCGTGAAACTTAGCCATCTCAATATGTTCATTTCTTACCGGAGGCCTTAATATCAATTGAAAATTCAGTTCTCCCCTGATAAAAATCCTTTTAAGGCTCATGCTAAAGTCTTTCACTACGCCTGCATACACTGGCATTTGCGAATAAAAGTAAGGCAAAGAGTCATTTAAGGCACCTTTCTTCATCATCTTCTACTTCTCTATGATGACAATACGTGCAATATGGAACCTTATCCCCAATTTCCCAACCAGTTAGTTCCCGGGCCTTTAAATTCATAAAATAGATGACCCTTTTCTCATTCATGACGATAATCCCATCAGGCAATTGATCCATTATCTGCTGAATGTGTTCCATTTCCAAATCCATTATTATCACCCCTGAGATATTAAAAATCCAATGCTTTCCAATGCTTTCCTATACTTATTTATTTTAGTAGGTTTTATTGCACTCAAATTGGAAAAATTTAAAGATTAAGTGACCATTATAAAAAAGAACCATATTCCGCATTAGGAATATAGTTCTCTATATAAGGGAAGTTCGATCATACTATAGAAAAGCAATCGGCACGGCTGCTGCCAGAATGAGGTAGCGAAGGATGAATCCACCAGCCAGCACGGAACTTTCGGTAATTAGGGTAGGGATTATTCCCGTTGAACCCGAAGAAGCGACTTCCCGCCCGACTGAACTCTTCGCAATCTTGTTGGAGTTCATTAATTCAAGCCCTTCAACAACCATTGGCAATAGGAGTCCAACAGCTATTAACCCGATCCAGAAGAGATTACTGAATTCACCGGACAACAGGGAAGAAACAGACTGGGCAGCAGATTCATTGGAAGAGCTTGTGATCAAGAACATCGTGAAGAAAAAGGAATATTTCGGTAATTAGTAAAATCAAGTGTATTTTTTTACAGATGCGACTTTATGGACTTCGTGTTTGTTAATGACCGAGGAAACCAGCATTGTGGCTGCTATTCCTGTTGAAACGCCGGAAACGACAAACAGGATTGGCAGGATGGCCGTATTCCATAATGGAACCGCACTGATGACCCCGATCAAGAAACCTGTATAAATCGCCGTCGCAACAGCAAATAACACGCCGGCATACTCAAATAACTTTATAGTATTCTTTTTTAATATTTCCATCAAAGCAAAATAAAGTGAAATCATCATAAATATGCTGATGAAATACGTTCCAATTGTCATGACGGAATTGAAATTCGTTAACAGATAGATAAAGCGTAAAGGATGCTTTATTCCGGCCTCTGCATCCAAAATGAGCAGCAACAGGCCAACACCCATTAAAGCAGGACTGATCATTCTGCCCACAATTCTTATCGTAACTGCTTCAGGGTATTTACGAGATACATAGGAAGATGTCAAAAACGCGCCTGCACTTAGCCCGGCCAAAAATAAGTAGGCCGCAATAATCGTTCCCCAAACCATTGAACTCACCTCACGTAATAAATTTTCGCTTTGCCCAAATCAGGTCTCAAGGGTTTCGCATTATATTTAATGATTGCCTTCGAAACATCACTGTTAGGATCATCCAGATCTCCAAAAATACGTGCATTACTAATACAAGTACTTACACATGCAGGCTGTTTTCCTTCTGCAACTAATTCCGCGCAAAAACGGCACTTTTCCACGCACCCTGTTTCTTCACTATGAATTCTTGCATTATAGGGACAGGCAACCATACAATATTTACAGCCAATGCATCGTTCTTCATCCACTAAAACAATGCCATCTTTTGTCACATAAGTAGCTTTTGTAGGACATACACTCGCACAGGGTGCATCTTCACAGTGCTGGCACTGGACAGGAATAATTTCATTTTTAACGTTTGGGAAAACGCCTAATTCTTTTTCATAAAATTTTATGAATGATTCTTTGACAGGCAGCTCATTTTGCATTTGGCAGCTAACTCGGCACGCAAAACAGCCTACGCATTTAGTTGTATTCATTAGCATTCCATAACGCGCCATTAGACTTCCACCTTCCTTACCCTTACGATAACTTCGTGAATCATGCCAGCCCCACTCCATGGTTCAAAGTCAAAAGGAACGTGTTCCATATAGCCAAAGCCAACTCCATTACCAGTTTTTAAGTGTTTTGACGTAATTCCGTAATGGCTCGGTACAAATAATGCTTCAGGATGGATGCGTTCGGTAACCTTCACGCGGATCTTGCTCGTTGCCTCATTAGATTTTACTTCTACTAAGTCCCCATCCTTTATGCCAAGTTCTTTGGCGCGTATTGGATTGATCCACACTCTTTCGAGATCATAGTCCTTTGTGATTTGCATTAGTATTGGGATATTTGCCGTTTGCTGCAGCGGTTTGCGGTTCTCCGTAATACCGTTTCGATTCTGATTGTTAATTCCTCTAGATTATAGGGTTTGCCGATATAATCATCAGCTCCCTTTTTTAAGCCTTCTATCCTGTCATAATCTGTATTTTCAGATGATAGAATAATGATCGGGACATTGCTGTCAAGTTCGTAACGCATCCACGAGCAAATCTCCAGTGCATCCATATCAGGCAGAGATGTTTCCAGCAACACAAAGCAGGGATCGTACTTTAAGTATTTTTCTCGGGCTATTTGTCCATTGGTAGCTTCTATTATTTCGAATCCTAGCCTCGAAAGGTGAAATCTTATCATTGCACGGTTTTCATTATTGCTATCTACTACTAAGATTGTTTTGCCTCTTAATTTTTTATCTTCCAACTCAATCAGCCCCTTGTCTCTATTATACCGATTAAAGAATGAGTTTTACAAAAGGATGATTTTAATTTAACTGTAAAATGACCCGCTTTCAACGGGTCATTCATTAGTGTTTATTTTTTCTCTGTTTCTTTTTTACTGGCAAGTGTTTCATAAGCCGCATCATCGGGGGCATCCCCTTTTGGCCAGTCTTTAATTTTATCTGGAAAATCCGGTCTATTCATTGAGTTAATGTATGCAGCGATGTTCATAGCTTCCTCTTCCGTTAAGGAACCCGGTTCATATCCGCCCGTCGGTGCTTTTGGCATGTATTCTTTGATAAACCCTGCTGCTGTCCTGTTCCGTGCCATTCCCGCGCCAATATTGTACGATTTATCTCCCCAAAGAGCTAGTCCTGTTCCAGCCCCTGATCCGTCCTCACCATGACACGTAATACATGCTTTGTTGTAAGTTTCCCTGCCTTCATCAATATTGACTTTGGCTAAGTCACCCTCTGCTTTTGTCAGCTTGGCCAATGGTCTTTCTTTCGTACCATCAGGGACATTTGTTGAAATAAAGGAATAATAGGCAACCATCGCTTTCATTTCCTTGCTATCCAAAGGAAGAGGTTTACCATTCATACTTCGTTTAAAGCAACCGTTAATACGATCCTCTAGTTTTACTACTCTACCTGCCCTTGAATTATATTGAGGATATGTCTTTGAAACTCCAACAAGGTCAAGTGAGGAATCAACGCCACCATTTGCATGGCAGCTTGCACAACTCAGTGTATTCCCTACATATCCATCGAGAACTGTGTTCGTCTCGTTATGAGCTTTTTCTCCCAATTTAATTAATTCTCCCTCTTCACCCTCAGGAACATCATCCATACTTGGCGGAGGATACGGATGATTTGACTTTTCAACTTGAGCTACAGGACTATCATCTGTAGAAACTTTTACAGGTAGCTGATTTTTCGAATCGAGCACAAATAAATAAAGTGCGCTAAATCCAAGTACCATGGTCATAACAATTGCAAGAACTGAAGATATAAATAATTTATTCATTTAAAAGCTCCTCTCTATATCGGGGAAGCTTCTCCAAAGAGAAGATTTATCCGAATCATTTTTCGACCCTATTATCCAAAATGATTGTTAAGATTCGGTTAATTAAAAATGAGCGTTTGGTGAACAATGATTGCTTCACTTCACATAGAGAGGATAAGTTCTTTTTTATGTTTCTTAATTAATGCTAAACAAAGAGAATAGCAGAAGCTTTTTGAATTTTATACACTGATAATATGTTGTTCACCGCTAAAATTGATTGTCTTTTTATTCAAATAAGCCTCAATAACATCAATTGCATGTACCCCTTTATAAGATTTGTTGGCTTCTAGCCCTTTAAAAAGTTGCTTGCCCCCTCCCACAATTTTATATGTTTTGTGTAGATCAACGTTCTTTCCCTTTATTAACAAGCTTTGAATTCGATTTCCTTTCGGATTGTATGGTTTATAAGTCATAAACATGCCGGATGAACGCAGAATATAACCACCCTTTTGTTCAAAGGGGTCTGCAGAAAAGACTTGTTCCAAGTTTTTTTCAATTGCTTTTAATAACCTATGCCCCTCTATTTCTACCGTAAATAGCTCAGGATTGGTTGGAATAATGCTATTTAAATCGTATACACTGACCGGTCCCGCTGCGATGGGTGATCCATACCTCCAGCCATGTGAAAAGGCAAGATCGCAATCATAGGCATGCAAATAAGCATCTGTAATCAATCGATCCATAGGAGCTTCATTTAATGTCATTCTATGGAGAATCGAATTTGTACTGCCAACAATATCCTCTTTATCTTTTTGATAAGGTTCGATAATAGAATTGATTATTTCATCCATTTCCCAATCCGTCTCAAAATGCTCGAATATTGGTATGAGCTCATAATTAAATTCTTGCAATTTCCTATTTTCCAATGTTATATCCAGTCTCCCTAAAAACGAGGAACTCGAACCTGCTTGTACAATAATTGTTTCATCTTGGAAAATGGGACGTTTCACCCTATCATGGCTATGCCCGGACAAGATGATATTTATCCCCTTCACTAACGAAGCTAATTTTATGTCAAGCGGTAGTCCCATGTGACTGATAAGGATGATCAGATCCACATCTCCCTTGATGGTTTCAACAATATGTTCTGTCTCCTTTACTCCTAAGGAAAAAGACAATCCTTTTGAAAAAGAATCAGGCATCGTTTGATCAACAAATGGATACGTCAACCCAATCACTCCAACTTTAACTCCCTGAAGTTCCTTGATCATATATGGATTAAAAAAGGGCTGCATAGTGCCTTCATCTATCACATTGGCAGAGAGAGCTTGAAAAGGGATACGGTCAACATTTGCTTTCAATTGTTCCTTCCCATAAGCAAAATCCCAGTTTCCAGGCACAAACCCATCCAGGTTCATCTTTTGTAAAGCTGGAAGCAGCGAAGCTCCCTGCGTTGTAACTAAGGGTAGAGTCCCGTGAAATAAATCGCCGCCATCAAAGAACAGCACCTTTGGCTTTTTGCTTTTTACCTCATTTATATATTGGCTGATCCTTGAAAATCCCCCGACTTTTTTTAATCCCGGACCGTTCGGACTCCAAAACAGCTCGTTATGTAACTCTAAGCTGCCGTGGGTATCGTTTTGCTGAATAATCGTAAGTTCCTTTCGCATTTCATCACTCCTCGCAGCTATTATTTTCCTTAAGCTGTGTACGGAGTTATTTTACCCATTCTTTATAAAAGAAGTCCTCTGGAAGGTTTAAAAAAGAACCAATCAATATGTTTAGTTTTCAATGTTAAACTTATACCCCTGTCCTCGAAGGGTTACGATAAAGGGATAATCTGTGAATTGGTCCTCTGATATCATTCGACAACCGGCTCATTATAAACTAATTATCCTGTGTTCTTCCTGTCCAGGTAGATGGTCTCGTCGAACCCCAACCATTATCTCTTTAGAAGGCCACGGCTTCCCGGTTTTTTATCCTGGCTCAGGTTGCTCAAGAGGACAAACGTGCTTTCCCTTTCCAGTGCCATGCTGAACCAGGGAGCTGTCCATAGGGGCCCATCCACCAATGTAAGCATGCTGCGGAGCATGTGTATATCAAAATAAATATCTATTACATAAAGGAGTGAATTTATATGACGCGTACTCCGGCGAACGATATTCAGCATTGCATCCAGCACTGTCAGCAGACAGCGTAGCAAATCTGTTCCATGGCAAATCAGAAGACCAATAACCATGCTAAAATGTTGTTGACAAACTGAGTTCTAAATTTAAAAAACAGAATTAGCACGAACAAATAAGTCAATTGTAATGGATAACCAGACATCGGCGCCTAACTGAATCCCTGATATAGAAACGCCAAGGGTTATGTAACTCTAAGCTTCCGTGGGTATCGTTTTGCTGAATAATGGTAAGTTCCCTCTGTCAGATTTCTAACAAGGGAAACATGAAGTAAAATCAAAAACGGCTTACCATTGTCAGTAAGCCGCTCTGATTGCTGTATATGTTCATGTTTTCGATGTTAAGCCTCAACCGATAATTTTGAAAACTAATAAGATGACTCCTGCCAGGAGCCAAACAAAAACCCCAGGTCATATTGGAAAGACATTTTTCATTTGGGGTTCTTTCTTATTTATTCCTCAAGTTCCATTTCCGCAATTCTTTAAACCCTTATTTTTCACTTAAAACACCCATTTCCTAATTTAGTCTATTGAAAAATTTAAAAGTGGACAAAAAGATCTGCAGAAACGGCTTCATTCAAAACCCATTTGATAGGCACTTGTTCAGCCGGATAGAGAAAGTCGATCTGATCATGGATGTCTAAATCAACAACAAATAATTTCACACCTGTTTCTACCGCAATTTCAAGCAGTTCGTTAATTGAAGGAACGCCAAAATCTTTTAGTGCCTTCGAAAGATATTCTAAACCATTAGATGGAACCGGGACATATTTTTTATCTAATATACTTACGCCCTTTCGAGAGAAAGCTAATATAACGTCCGCTCCGGAAGAGGCGGCTCCTACAGCAATATTTAAAGGAGGATAGGCAGATTCTAATTCTTCATGAAGGGCTAACACAACTACCTTTTTTACTTCCATGAATGATGATCCCCTTTCAATAACTCAACACTGCGTCAGCCTTATACGCTAACTCTAAAAAGGTGACTACACCAGCTAATTCCGCGCCATCAACAAGTTCTAACCCATCGGCCATTAAAACATTCATCTGGCAGCCATATAATGGAATCCCTGCATTTAAAGCTGAGTGTAATAATGCAGGAAGCTCCGTGCTATGGGTTCTCTCCATTTTTTTTAGATATCTTTGATCTAAAACGCGGGCACCATCAAGATCAAAGAAAATGGCCACTTCATTTTGTTGATTTGCCATTTGCAGAGCTTCCTTTAATACAAAGGGAACATTTGAACTTAACGATACAAAATAAATTAATCGCTTGTTCGCCAAATTTAACCCCTTCTTTCTACGCTAATCAGTAATCTTCCAGACTTACATTTTACCAAAAATTATAAAATATCCACCCAGATCTTAACGGCTGTAGCTAAAATTAGTAAAGCTAAAATAATTTGCAGCACTTTAGTATTTACCTTTTTCCCGGCCATAGCTCCAAGCGGCGAAGCAAGCAAGCTCGCAACTACCATAATTAATGATGGCCAAAATTCCACTTGCCCTGTTGTAATCTTCCCAATAGTTGCGCCTATTGAAGAAATAAAGGTAATCGCTAAAGAGGATGCAATGGTCATTCTCGTAGGAATTTTTAACACAACGAGCATTATGGGTACTAACAAGAACGCACCTGCGGCTCCAACAATTCCGGATCCAATACCAACAATGAATGCAAGTGATGCGGCAAGCCACTTATTAAAGTTCACTTGATCAAGAGGAGTATCATCGATTCCTTTTTTAGGAATAAACATCATAACGGCTGCAATTAATGCTAAAATCCCATAAACTAGATTAATTCCACCCTCTGACATTACTTTCGAACAAAATCCGCCTACAAAACTCCCAATTAAAATACTAACTCCCATGTAACCAATGAGGGTTTTATTTAAATAACCCCCTTTTCGATATACCCACACACCTCCGATTGTCGCAAAAAACACCTGAACTGCGCTTATTCCAGAAACTTCGTGGGCACTGAATGCTGCTATTCCAAATAAAGGCGGGATATAAAGTAGCATTGGATATTTGATAATGGAACCGCCAATTCCTAACATTCCTGAAATGTAAGAACCGATAAATCCAATTAAGAAGATGGTCATAATAAATCCAAAATCCATCGTTTGTCCTCCTTTAAGAAAAGGGAACCTGATATGGTTCCCTTATTTGCTAGCCTTTCTTAATCCAAAACTTCAAAACATCACTTTCTTCTGTATGCTTCAATAGCTCATGTCCACCTGACTTTGCCCATGCAGCAAGATCATTTTTGGCCCCTTTGTCTGTTGAATGAATTTCTAAAACTTGACCGGTTTCAAGCTCTGTCATTGCTTTCTTTGTTTTGACAATCGGCATCGGACATGCTAATCCTTTTGCATCTACTACTCTTGTTGCTTCCATCAGTATTTACCTCCTAAAATTTCGATTTATCGAACCGCACAGCGGTTTGGTCCGATTTCCATCTCACGTTGTTTTTCTTCATCCGGGTTGATTTTCCCCATATTTGTTTCACGAATTTCTTGATAAGCATTTGGCTGTGGCGGTAAGTTTTCAGTCACCAGTTTTCTAAATTCATTTTCGTCTTCAATGTTTAACCCATGATTTTTGGCAAACAGAGTTCCAAGCTTTTCAGAAACGGTGCCGTCCGCGTTTAATTCTTCAATGATCATAAAATGTGCTGGAAGAACAACTAACTCAAGTGATAATTCTTTATAGCGTGTATAAAGTGTTTCTCTTAGATCCCGCACCCAATCTTCAGCCAAACCTGCAAGGTCCGGTCTTCCAATAGAATCAATGAACAGGATATCACCAGAAAGCAAGAACTTTTCATCCACTACGAAAGAAGTTGATCCGATGGTGTGGCCTGGAGAATACAAAGCATGAATATTAATGGTTGTGTTCCCAATTGCCACATCATTACCACCTTCCAATGGCTGGTAATCATACGTTACTTCTGTTGCATCCTTCGGCGGCAGCCAGTATGTTGCGTTTGTCTTTTCGGCAATCAATCGTCCGCCGGAAATGTGATCAGCATGAAGATGGGTATCAAATACATGTGTAATGTTTGCGCCGATTCCATTCGCAAATTCGAGGTAAATATCAGTCATGCGTGTTGCATCGATAATGGCAGCTTCACCTTTAGAAACAACCATATAAGACAGGCAGCCTTTACCAATTCGCACAAACTGATAAATTTCTCCTCCATCTTTCAGATCTCCCACTTTAACAGGTTCTAAGTGTTCACTCCATGCTTTCATTCCACCCTTTAGGTAAGAAACAGTTACTCCTTTTTCAGAAAGCATATCCGCTATCAGAATGGATGAACCTTCCTTCGCACACACCACCAAAATATCTTTATCAGTTGGAATCTTTTCCAGAATATCTTCTACACCATCAAGCAGTTCAAAATATGGGACATTTAAATGTGTAAAGTTTTCCCCTTCAATTTTCCAATCTTGAAAATCACTTTCATTACGAACATCCAGAATAAATAACGCTTCTTTATTAAAAATCTTTTTAGTTACTTCCTTCGATGTCATTTCATTAACCGGCATTTTTTTACCCCCTGTGGTATAATTTTTTATAAAAAAATATAGTTATTTTAAAATGTCAGCGTTACGTCAGCATCTTTAGCAAATTCCAAAAAGGTTACCGCTCCACCAACTTCAATTCCATCAACAAAGGATTCTTTATCCAATCCCATAACATCCATGGTCATTTGGCAGCCTATAAATTTGACTCCCAATTCTTGCGCCATTGCGGCTAATTCCGGAATTGCCGGTACATTTGCCTTTGCAAAACCTTCTGCAAAGTGCTCTTTTCCTGCAGGCATCGGAAGTTGGTTATACGCTTCTTTATGAATCAGGTTTAACCCTTCAAATGTGAAGAAAATCGTTACTTCTTGATCGGTTGCAGCTGCTGCGGTCGCGATATTATATACTTTATATGCATCAAATAATCCACCATTACTTGCAATAATTGCTACTTTTTTACTCATTGTAAATTCCCCCTAGTTTTTTAGTGCCATCATAATATTATTTGGATCAAAGCCAACAATCCATTTTCCATTGACCTCCGTTTGAGGCACACCCATCTGACCGGTTGTATTCACAAGCTGCTGCATGATTTCAGGTTTCGTCTCAACATTCACTTCTTTAAACGGAATGTTTTAATCTGATAAAAAATTCTTTAACATCACACAATACGGACATCTGGTTGTTGTATAAACGGTAATTGAATTCATTTTCAAAACCCCCTTAACTATTCATACTAGTTGTTTTTCCAGACCATTGACTCATGCCTGGTACAACATTAATCACATTTTTAAATCCTTTTTCTGTTAATTTTTGCGCAGCGAAATCACTGCGGTTTCCTGTACGGCAGACAACAAAGATTTCATCCTCTTTTTTTAATTCATCAAGTCGATCATCCAATTCACCCATAGGAATAGAAATGGCATTAGGAATATGATTAAAGGCATATTCAGCTGCTTCTCTTACATCTAGGACAACAATTTGGTCATTGGCTTCCAGTTTCTTTTCAAGTTCTTCATTATTAGTCACATTCGGATGTTTACGTTCGATTGTTTCCTCACCAGATGCCTTCCGAAGATAATGCTTTAAAACATCCCCTTCTTCCACTGTACCAATATATTGATGGCCTGAGCTTTGAGCCCATGCTTTAATATCAGCTCTTGAACCTTTATCAGTTGCCTGAACTTCTAATACCTGGCCTGGCTCTAATTCATTCATAGCCTTCTTCGTTTTAACAATTGGCATCGGGCAAGCTAAACCTTTAGCATCCAATACAAGATTTGTTTTTAAAGATTCCATGATTAATAACCTCCGAATTTTACCCATATGGGTATATTGTTAATCAAAAAAATTTACTCAATATCGCCTTCCCAGGCAAGCATCCCGCCTGACATATTAATCACATTAAATCCGTAGCTTTCAAGGAACTGAGAAGCACGACCGCTTCTGGCCCCTGAACGGCAAACCATGATATATTCTTTTGTTTTGTCTAAATCCTGCATGCGAAATTCAATTAACCCTAATGGAATGTTTTCGGCCCCGGGAATTTTTCCATTTGCCACTTCGGCTGTTTCCCGGACATCGATAATATTCGGTGTATTTCCATTACTTAATATTGCTTCTACTTCTTTTGCAGATATCTGTTTCATTTATGATTCCCCTTCTTTTGATATTAAAACCAGGCGCTCATACCGCCTTTTACATTGGTTACTTTGCTAAAGCCCAGTTTCTTTAAAAGTTTACTCGCTTTATTACTCCTCATTCCACTCTGACAAATCACAATGACTTCTTTGTCCTTTGCAAGCTCATTCGCTTTTTGAGAAAGTTGATGAAGAGGGATATTTTTAAATCCTGGAATATGATTCCCTTTAAACTCTCCAGGTGTACGAACATCAACGTATTGCTTATTCTTGTCTTTCAATTCGTCTTTTAAATCAGTTGTGGTAATTTGTCTAACACCTTTGGTAGGTATAAATCGTTTCAGGATAAAAAGAATAGCCAATGATATCAGCAGTATGTTAATGTATTCCATTTTTTCTCTCCTCTTTTTATTAAGCTAGATAAACAAGTTTACATTTCCTTCTTCAGCATCTGCTAAATATGCAGCAACACCCGCATACTCGATGTTATCCAAAAGCTCTTCTTGTTTCAGGCCTAAAAGGTCCATCGTCATCGTGCAGGCAACAAGTTTTACTTCTTGTTCCTGTGCCATTTCAATTAGCTGGGGAAGGGGCATCGCATTGTGTTTTTTCATAATGTCTTTAATCATTTTTGGACCCATGCCAGCAAAATTCATCCTTGAAAGCACCATTTTATCAGCCCCTCTGGGCATTATTTTTGCAAACATCTTTTCCATAAAGTTTTTCTTAACTGTGATCGGTTCATCTTTTCTCAGTGCATTTAAGCCCCAAAATGTGTGAAAGATCGTTACTTCATGATCATAAGCAGCAGCACCGTTGGCAATAATATAAGCTGCCATTGCTTTATCGTAATCCCCACTAAATAATACAATCGTTGTTTTTTTCTTATCAGTCATGTGAATCCTCCCTGTTGTTTTTAAAATTTTTCTTCGCTCGTTTTTACCATTACCCCTATGGGTATAATAATAATAGAAATAAAAAAGGGTGTCAACCCCTTTTATTTCTATCTGCTTTTTACCAGTAGGTTTACTGCTTCTTTTAATAATTCTTCGGTATTTTTTTCTCCATTGTCATTGGCATTTCGTACGCACTCAACTAAATTCGAACTAACGATAACTCCTATTGTCCGATCGATAGCAGTTCTGGCTGCTGATAACTGAGTAATAACTTCCTTACAATCTTTATCTTCTTCCATCATTTTTAAAATTCCTCTTAACTGTCCTTCTATACGTTTCATTCTATTCTTTATTTGATCATTGTAATCCATTTGTACTCCCCCCTTAATTACATAACATCAATAGTTCAGGTTCACAAGATTTATATTATACCCATATGGGTATTTTGTCAACAAGCAATTCTTTACCTTAAAAAAAGTGGATGTATGAATGAAACATACATCCTCCTGTGACTATTTACTTTTATCGATACAGCCAATCAAGCGATTTTCAATGTCCTCTGCCAGTTTTTTCAAAGTTTCATCGTTCAACATACTAATAAGCGCTGTCGGTTTTGGCATACCGATTTTTGTATTTCCGTTATTATCATAAACAACTATCTTACATGGTAAAAAATACCCCGCCATCTCATTTTCATTTAGAACTCTTTGTGCTTCATGCGGATTACAGACTTCCAGCACTTTGAAATTTTTTCGAAAATCAAGCCCTTTTTCCTGAAGTTTTTCTTTAATATCAAACATCCACAAAACGCCAAATTTTTCTTCTTTTAAGCTTTCCTCTAAATCTCTAATGGCTTCATCGATACTTTTATTTGTTTCAACAGTATAATCAAACATGTTATTCTCCTTTAGGGTTTATTTGATGTCAATCGCAACAGCATAGATTGCTTCATTTAAAGAAACCGCTGAAGATTTTAATCCATTCTTCCACAAAAATTGTTCCATATCCCCAGAAGCAATTCTTTCATGAAGAGGGGGCCCGGCTTCCGTTTTAACCGCTTCCCATTCCAAAATTAATAACGTTCCATTTGGTTTTAGAATTCTTTTAAATTCTCCAAGTGCCTTTTCCATATTGGGAATTTCATGCATAACAAAAGCGACTACTGCTTTGCTTACACTACGTTCCTTAAGATTTATGTTTTCCAAATCACTTTCGATAAATTGAATATTTTTAAGGTTTTCTTTCGATGCTCGCTCTTTCAATAACTCTAACATTTTTGGCTCAATATCTACTGCATAGACAACGTCATTTGTCTCTTTTGCTAAAGGGATCGTGAAATACCCATTCCCTGCCCCCAGATCTGCGACAGCATCGTTTTTTCTTAGTCCTAATAAGGAAATTACTTGTTCCGGGTCAATAAGCTCTTTTCTTTTTGTATCCAGTAATTTATCCGCTTTCTCTGGATTGAAACGATGACCAGCCAAATAATCACTCCTGACATAACGAATTTTCCAAAGATTCTAATTTCAATCTTCTTATACTTATTATGGTCATATTTTAGATGTTGTGTCCAATAGTATGATTCACTTAGTTTTGAAGAAGTATCCAACAAAATCTACAGTTCGATGTGTGATTTTAATCATAGCATTTAATTTTAATCAAAATTATTATAGGGATAGGGGTATTGGTATTTAAACGAATTTAAGGAGCGATAGATATGGGTAAAAAGATTTTGATTGTTGGTGGAGTTGCAGGAGGTGCTACAACAGCAGCGAGATTGAGAAGATTAGACGAAAATTCAACCATCATTCTATTTGAAAGAGGAGAACATATTTCTTTTGCAAACTGTGGTTTGCCTTATTATATTGGCGAAACGATAAAAGAACGTGAAAAGCTTTTGGTGCAAACTGTTGATGGAATGAGTAAAAAATTCAATTTAGACATTCGGAATTTAAATGAAATAACAAAAATAAATCGCGATAATAAAACGGTGGCAGTAAAAAACTTAGTTACAAATGAAACATATGAAGAGAGTTATGATGTGTTGGTGCTATCTCCAGGGGCGAAACCAATTGTTCCTCCCATTTCTGGAATGAATGAAGCCGATAATGTTTTTACTCTTCGCAATATCCCTGATACTGATAAAATCAAGGATTACATCGACCATCAGAGGCCAAAAGAAGCAGTCGTTGTCGGCGGTGGATTCATCGGTTTAGAGATGGCAGAGAATCTTGTTGACCGTGGTGTACATGTGACACTTGTTGAAATGGCCAACCAGGTGATGGCGCCGCTGGATTATGAAATGGCAGCGATTGTCCACCATCACCTTATCGAAAAAGGAGTTAATTTGATCTTGGAAGATGGTGTTCAATCGTTTGAAAATCAGGGAAGAACAGTAATTTTATCTAGTGGAAAAAGGATCAACACAGATTTCATTATTTTATCAATTGGTGTTAGGCCAGAAAATACACTGGCAGTGGATGCAGGTCTTAGTATTGGTGAACGTGGTGGAATCGTAGTTAATGAATACCTTCAAACAAATGATACGAATATTTATGCCATTGGTGATGCCATTGAAGTAACCGATTATATAAATAAAATCCCTGCTATGATTCCGCTCGCCGGACCCGCCAATCGACAAGGGAGAACGGCTGCGAATAATATCTATGGAAAGAAAGAAAAATACCATGGTACATTGGGTACTTCGATTGCAAAAGTCTTTGATTTAACAGTTGCCACCACAGGAAATAATGAAAAATTGTTAAAGCGATCAGATATTGATTATAAAGTGGTTCATTTACATCCTGCTTCCCATGCCGGTTATTATCCTGGAGCTTTTCCAATCGCACTAAAACTGATATTCGATCAAAAATCTGGAAAAATTTACGGAGCTCAAGCAGTAGGAAAAGACGGTGCTGACAAACGGATTGATATTATCGCCACTGCCATTAAAGGTGAATTAACAGTGTTGGACCTGGCTGAACTTGAATTGGCTTATGCACCGCCGTTTTCGTCTGCCAAAGATCCTGTCAATATGGCAGGCTACGTTGCCTCAAATATAATAGAAGGCGATATTGAAACCGTTCAATGGCATGAAATTGATCAAATCGTTCATAATGGCGGCTTGTTAATTGACGTTCGCGAACCGCTTGAAATAGAAAATGGTTATATAAAGGGTTCAATAAACATTCCGCTTGGGGAAATTCGCAATCGTCTTCATGAACTTCCTAAAAATGAGACCATTTATATCACATGTCAAGTCGGTCTGAGAGGCTACCTGGCATCAAGAATTTTAGTATCCAATGGATATAAAGTGAAAAATTTGGATGGAGGCTGGAAAACCTACTCCTTAGTTATTAACAGCTAAAACTGCCTAAGTGGTCTAAAAGAAATTATTAATCTATTGTAACTACTCAGGTCGACTGTAGACAACAGTAATAAGCCAAGCGACACTGATAATATTATTTAAGGAAATCTAATGGATTGCGTATTAATGAGCTTACCCCAAAAAACCTAATCCTTATCAATACGGTAAGGGTTAGGTTTTGTAGATTTTCTTTTCCTTTAGATTATATTTTTAACAACTTGGCATTTATGGTGACAATCACAGTACTCTAGGACATTAATACAACTCCAACAGCAGAACTCAATATAATTCCGAAGTTGAATAGCAACACCTGCAGCCAGTGGGGTGGCAATCATATTGTAACCTGCTGCCCACCATAAATTCTGGATCATTTTCCGATCGGTTACTCTTGATTA
Source organism: Bacillus canaveralius (assembly GCF_002860125.1). Classification (GTDB taxonomy): domain Bacteria; phylum Bacillota; class Bacilli; order Bacillales; family Cytobacillaceae; genus Bacillus_BJ; species Bacillus_BJ canaveralius. The sequence continues at coordinate 285,398 of NZ_PGVA01000028.1, read as the reverse complement.
ATGGATCAGGCTCACCGATCTTCAGGGTTGCTTTTAACAAGAATAACATGCGTTGTTTAAATGGCAATATCTGTACCGGTTCCAATCGCGATTCGTCTACCTTTACAAGCAAGGATCATAATAACCCTTTCATGTGTTTACCTTTATTTCTTGTAAGGAGTTAATACAAGCTTCCTGACAATCGTCCCCATCAATTGTTCATTCTCTTCCATTTTCAATCCGGCAAGTTTAATATTGTCCAGCGTTTCCCGATTTATGTTGGCTCCCCATAATCTTACTGTTATAGGATTCAACAAATCCATTGCAAGTCCTGCCACAATATTTTTACTTCTCATATGCTCGAGCATATAAACGTGCCCGTTTGGTTTGCACACTCTTCTTAACTCTTTAAGGCCCTGGACAGGATCAGGTACCGAACAAAACACACAGGTCGACACGATCGAATCAAAGGTATTGTCAGGAAAAGGTAACTCCTGAATGTCCGCTTCAGTTAATTTAACAGGATAATTAAAATCCGCATTTTCCAGCTTGGCATCAGCATGTTTGAGCATACCCTTACTAAAGTCAACGCCTGTCAGAGAAATAATATCTGCAGGATAATAGGCCAGGTTTGCCCCAGTTCCTATCCCTGCCTCAAGCACTTTTCCCGAGACTTGTGACAACAAATCCTGTCTCCATTGTTCTTTGATCATCCGATCCATTATTTCATAAATTCCCGATATCCGGTTATAGCGCTTTTTGATTTTTTCATTTATATTAGATTTCAAAATAGCACTCCTCGTTCACATGTGATGTTTTAGACCGATATTGCTCGGGTCCTATGCCAAAATAATTGAAGAAAACCCAAGTAAAATTGTAATGACGCCAATGATTACTTTTAGTTTACTTCTCAATAAAATAAAGTCACGGCTTAACGTCTGTAAAAGTTTTTTATTGGCGAGTACTAACGCTAAAATGACGACGGGCAATATAAAGCCGATATTATAAACGAATAAAAGAGGGTACTTCACCACAAATGGTTTCGATTGAATGATTAATAATATCGCCATATAGACAGCTCCTCCGCATGGAACGCTGCAGAGACCGATCACAATTCCACTAAGAAAGCTGCCAAACTTAGTGGCTGGTTCACTGTATTTCTTATAGAGTGGATGTAAAATAGCCGGCATTTTAATGAGCGCTTTTGCATGGGAGAAAAACGAATCGCGAATCATCAAAACTCCAAGAACAACGACGACAAGTCCGGCGATTTGCACCAATAAAGTTGTTTGTATTGATTTTAACCGGAATAACTCCAGTATGCCAATTCCAAGCAGAAAATATATTAGAAAAATTCCAAGCGCATAAAAGAATGCATAGCTTAAAATATTTTTCCGTTGCTTTTCAATATCAAGGCTACTTCCCACTTCCTGGCCAAAACGATTTAATAAAAAGCCTGACCATAGCAATAGAGTACTGAATGCGCAAGGATTAAATCCATCCAATATTCCCGCCAAAAACATTAATCCTATCAGGATCATGATACTCGATGTTGCTGCCACACTTGTAGTTAAGGCACTCTGTTTAAACACAAAAGAAATAAAAAACAACATAAAAAAAGTAAACAAACCAATCACAGTAGAGTATAAAGGTAATTTCATGATTTACTCCTCAAGTCAGGTAACAATTATTTTTCCTTGCATCGAAGGGTTTTTCCGACCTCCACAGCATATATCACAATAAAATTCATATTCGCCGGCTTTATCAAACTTCAATGTAACGGTCTTCGATGTTTCGGGCGCAAGTTTATAATCGAAATTTAATTCGTCGCTGGCAAACTGATGCCATCCGCCACCGTCTGAGTGAGCAGAATTATCCGGATTCACTAATTGAAGCGTGATTTCCTCTCCTAGCTTCGCACGAATGATCGAAGGATTGAACCCGGCCATAGAAATCTCCATCCGGGTACCACTTTCTTTGTCTTCACTTCCAACACCGTCAGCAATATTCAAGCCAATAGGAATAATCGCTGCAATGATGATTGCAGTAAAAATCATTCCTAATGTAAACGTCTTAATTGTCCCTTTTTGCATGAGCTACATCTCCAACCTGTTAATTTAGCTTTTCAAGTGGAATAATTATTAATCACACTACCTGGGCTAAACGATTTCTTATCACTTTACCCCGATTTTGCATTCCAATATATCACACTACATCATATCGTAGGAAAGAAACCTTAATGGTGACTGAGAACAATCTTAGAAGAAGATAAGAATCCTTTGATCTATTAAACCGTTAATATCAGCCAGCCTCTTCTTTTTTACTTTTCTAAATATCTGGTATGGCTTGTCACAAAAGGGCATATCATATAGCAAGTATAAGGGGGCGTCAATCATATGAGCTGGTTTTATTACTTTGTCCTGGCCACGCTTTCTTTGGTGACAATTTCAACAGTCATCATGGCCATTCACTTTAAAAGCAGAATAAGAGGTATGGCAGGAATGGCGATATCAATGACGACAGGAATGAATGTCGGATTAACAGGAGGAGTTTTATTTGGTTCACTTTTTCAAGGGAATCTTTACTATTCTACTATCCTCTCCATTCTTACTGGCATTCTTGCTGGGGCGGCTTCAGGTTTTGCTCTCGGGGTTCTGCCTTTACTAGAAGGGTTTATGTCGGGATTAATGGGCGGGATGATGGGTGCTATGCTGGGAGAAATGATTACTCAAAATCAATCAATATTTATGATAAATATTTTTCTTACTCTGTCAGTTAGTTGCTTGCTATTGTTTCAAATCTTGCAAAAACCTTTAGGAAAAGAACCGCATAATCTTGATAAAAAATGGCTTCTTAAACCGATCTTAACTTTCCTCTTTCTTACTGCTTACCTAATTTTCGGCAACCAGCTTGATAAAGAGTGGACTCCGGCAAATTTAAACCACAACAACCATCAGTTGATGGAGCAAAACTAACAGCCAGTATTAACTGTGAATGTTCACCATCAGGGCCATTCAGTTTGCTAATTGTTAGTTAAAAGTCCCCTGTTAAGAAGCTCAGGGGACTACTTTCCTTAAAGTTTTTTATCCGCTAATCTGTTCATTCATGCTGATCTCCACTTCTCCATTTATGAAAGAATTCGTTTTTCTCCTTCAATTTTTTGAATCGGCCTAATGTTTTGTGTAAATTCAATGGTACCCATGTATTTCCCATTTTCATCCCGGACCGCAAAATAACGGATATATACGTATTTGTCGTGGAGCTTTATCCAGAAATCTTCACTGTCTTTATTCCCCGATTTGAAATCTTCTAGAAGCTGTTCCACGACATGGACACTTTTAGGGGGGTGACAGTTTTGGACTGTTCTGCCGATGACCGCTTTTGTACGGGCAAAAATACGTTCCTTCCCGTGAGAGAAATAGCGTACTACATCGTCTTTATCAATAAAGGTAATGTCTACCGGTAAATGGTTCAGCATCAATTCTAATTGCTTTAGCGATAGAAGACCTGTTTCGAATCGGACAAACCCTTCCGATAATTCTCCTACAGGCAAAGCTTTCCTCTCCGGTTGCCACTTGCCCACCGGAGCAGTTAGGCAATACCCGATTTCATCGCTTTCATAAGCAATTTTGATCCATTCATCTTCTGCTAATGTTTCCAACGCCATCGGGAACAGGATATTTTCCTCTTTAAAGATCATCTCCTTTACCTCACGTATCACGTAATTTATAACGGCAACAACTGCTTGTCTACCTCCTTGATAATTCATCAATTTTTGTTTGGCGTCTTTAATGGATTCGCGAATGCAGTCATCGATTGCCCACATTACCTGGGTTGGACCATAAATACCGTATTTTTCAAGATAAGGGAAAAGCAAATTCTCTTTCCGGCTGTAATGTTTATCAATATCCAACAGGAGATTTAAGTCTTCGATTAATTTAAAGACATGTTTATCGTTGTCTTCCCGTTCAAAACGCTCGAGGTGCAGCTTAATTTTAAAATCCACAAGCAAATCAATTTCTTTATTTTCAAGCTTAAATGTATGGACAGGGTGGCCCGGCTGGTATTCAGGATGATCCGGACGATGAATCTCCTCGATCGCCCCTTTGAAAATGGCCGTATGCACAGAACACAAACGCTGGACTTCTTCTACGGGAATTCCTTCTTCCTCCATTAGAGAATGCTCCAGCTGCGAAATTTCCGCAACGCTGGTATTCCCGACTGCTTCTTCAAATTGAGCTTTAACTTCTTCGACACTTGCTCCATGATGCAAGGCTTTAATGATTTCTTTCAAAATCTCATGCCGTTCCGATTTATCCTTATGCAGTTGTTCACGGTTATTGATCATTTCACTCATATATATTCTCCCTTTTCTTTTTGATAGATTTACCGCACAAACAAAAAATCAGGATCTTTAAAGATTGAATTGACCGTTGTTTTCCTTATGTCTCTTTCCAGTTGCGTTTAGCAGCTTGGGGAAAAACCTGGGTACTTTCTTCATATACTCCATGTATTCGTTTCCGAAGGTGTCGATCATGGCCTTTTCTTCTTTCTTTGCCAGTCTGGTATACATAACTATTAACATTGGAGCCATAATTAATGTGATAATGGTCGGCCACTGGACCAGAAACCCGATGATAGTTAAAATGAAACCGCTATATTGAGGATGTCGTACATGCCGATAAATTCCATTCGTTACCAATTGGCCGTTTCCGGAATGTATCCCTCTCCAACCAATAGTGATAATGATGAGCCCCGCGAAAATGAGGATATTGCTCAATGGATGTAGTATATTAAACAGAATCGGTGAGCCTCCGGCTAGTGCTACCCATAAATGTCCATTCGAATGAGAGAATGGGTCGAATACAGGGTAGTTTCTGCCAAAAATCGAAGTTAGAATATAAATCGTTAGCGGAAAACCGAACATTTCACTAAACAAAGCCACAATAAATGCTGTAAACGCCCCGAAAGTCCTCCAGTCCCTTTTTGTTGCAGGTTTAAATGCAGAGTAGGTAAATAAACCAAAGATAACTACATTGAATATGACAGCAAGCCATAAGCCATAGGCGTTTTGTTCCACACCATGCATAATATTCTCCTCCTTTAAAAACAATTAAATTAAAAGACTTAAATTTATCCGGTAAAGAGCATCAAGTCTCTGCTTATAGAATCTGGATCACCCACCCGTAAACAGTTTTGGTGATGCTTAAAATGAGGCAACGACAGCCAATGGCTGGTGTTCATATGGTGTAAATATTTACAATTTAATAGTAAGTCAATAACATAAGAAGAAACTGAATCTAGCCTAAGTAGAATATAAATAAAAATCGATCAAAAAAATCGCACCAAAAGATGCGATCGGGATATTTAGTTTAAGGGATTCTCCACTATAATCTTGCTATATCTAAATAATTAGTTGTCAAATTTATTTATTCTTCCTGAAACAGTGCAGTAGACAGGTATCTTTCCCCGGTATCCGGCAAGATAACAACCATTGTTTTTCCCTTCAATTCTGGACGACATGCAGCCACGGCGGCGGCATGAAGCGCGGCTCCTGACGAGATGCCGACCAGTATTCCTTCTTCTCTAGCAATCAATCGTGATGCGCCAAAAGCATCTTCATTTGGAACCTGAATCACTTCATCATAAACACGTGTATTGAGAACAACTGGTATAAATCCCGCTCCAATACCCTGTATTTTGTGCGTTCCTGGCTTCCCTTCCGATAAAACCGGCGAAGATGCGGGTTCGACCGCAATGGAATAGAAGGAAGGTTTTCTAGCTTTCAATACTTCGGAAATTCCGGTAATAGTTCCCCCGGTTCCAATCCCGCTGATCAGGATATCCACTTCACCGTTAGTATCCTCCCATATTTCCTCAGCAGTCGTGGTTCGGTGTATCTCCGGATTCGCCCCATTTTTAAATTGTTGCGGCATAAATGCTCCGAGAGTCTGATTTACCAATTGTTCCGCTGTTTCGATAGCTCCTTTCATGCCGTTGGCTCCTTCAGTTAATACCAATTCCGCACCCAAGGCTTTGAGCAAGTTTCGGCGCTCTATGCTCATTGTTTCAGGCATGACAAGCTTGCATCGGTATCCTTTCGCGGCACAAACGAAAGCGAGCGCGATGCCGGTATTTCCGCTGGTTGGTTCGATAATGATTGAATCTTTAGTAATCAAGCCTTGTTTTTCCGCAGCATCAATCATGGCAATTCCGATTCGGTCCTTTACGCTGCCAAGCGGATTAAAATATTCCAGTTTGCCGAGAACTTCGACACCTGTTAGGTTGCTGATCTTATTCAATCGAATTAATGGGGTACGGCCTATCAATTCCGTGATATTTTGGGCGATTTTGAGTCGTTCCGATATCTTTGCCATGTTTTGTTCCTCCCCGACTATAGATGGGGTATGTCAATTGTTATCCTATTTGATTATCATGAGAATACACTTAAAGAAAACTGAAAATCAGATAAGAAAATCCTGTAGCTTTATTTAATTGTGCAAATTAAATTATATTTGAGGCATAGCTGTAGAAAAGTAAGAAGGTTGGTATTTATCAAACCAGCCTTCTTATACTTAAGCTTTATCTAACTAGGAAATAAACTACAACAGCCACACCTGCCAGAACCCAAAGCCAGCTTCCTCCCATGCCGTGTCCACCTCTTCCATATGGTCGACGATGATTTCTGTCACTGTGATGGGAATTGTGATTTTTATGGCCACCATGACATCCCATTTCTATTCACCTCGTTTTTATGTTTTATGGCGACTCAAGTATAATTAAAAAATGTTAAACAAGCCTGAAATCAAACTGAGAATGAAATTAGAAACATATTTTTTAGTTGTACCGGCTGCTATTATAGAATACTGGCGTAAAAGCCACTCTACAGGGGATCTTTCATGGCCGCCATGGCACGGAGTATGCTAGTCTTTTGCAGGACGGTAAAACTAACAATTTGAATACGCTGAACTCGTGGTACGATTGTTACATAGCACCAATTGAATAAGCCATTTACTATAAATATAATTTTGCCGGCACGAGCCCTGTAAGCACAGACGAAAAAGATAGATTTACGATCCCGCCTGTTAATGATGTTGTTGATGCTCCTGCTGCTCTTCGTTCTGCTGAATTGGATTGCTGTCATCAAAAATTTGTGGCAGGGCAGTTAACACGATGATGATCGACAGTATTGAAGAAATCAAATATACCCAAGAAACGGAACGGTGATGATTCCATTTGCGCAAGGCCCCTCGAATCATCCAAACAGAGATAACCAGGGAAAGGAGCATAAACACAATTTTCACCCATGGGGAAAGTGATAATAATCCTGTTCCCAATGTAGTTAATCCCAGTGCGATAAGCAATGTGTGCACCCAATGATGAGATGAAGCAAGGATGGCGACAAGGATTGATCCAATTGCCTTTAGAATACCTCTTCCTTTTTTTAATTGACCTGATGAATGCACAGTTGTCTCCGAGGCTTTTCCATTTTTATTCATAACTATCTCCTCCGACCTTTTAAATGAATCGTTATTTTTACAGATGTTTCATCACAAACATTTTATTCTGAAGTCCTTCAAAATAATCAGCCTATAGAATGTTACTTGATTTAATTGTTTTTTTTTACTGATTTGGGCAAAACAACATTGCTCTCTCTTGGTAACATCTCGGGAACCCCGAGAACAGCAATCCCACTTAACATACCAAGAATTCCTGTGAAACTAAAGAACATCTCATACCCACCAACGTTAAGTATAAGAGGTGCAATGGCCGGGATAATAGTCTGCGGCAAAGTGTTCGCAATATTAAATATACCGAGATCTTTTGCTGCATCTCCCTTGTTAGGGAGTACTCGTGTAAGAATTGCCAAATCTACTGCGAAATAAGTGCCAGAACCAATCCCCATCAAAACCGTGGCAACTAAAAAAATCGGAAAACTTGGAGCAAATCCTTGCAGAATTAGTGAAAATCCCATTAAGATACCTGCTCCGATAACAAATGGCTTTTGCCGTCTTAAGCGGTCGGAAATCATTCCTCCAATAAGACTAAATACAAATACGAGAACGGTCGAAATAACTATTGTTAACATAATTTTATCAGTCAATTCAGCTTTGGAAAAACGAAACCGTTCTATTAGGTATACTGAGTTAAACAAACTAGCTGGTATACAGGAGAAGACCAGAAATCGTGTCACCCAAGCTGAAGCGAAGGCTGGATATTTACGAGGATTTGGAATAATATTCCATAAATTGAACTTTGTCGTCTCATTCTTTACTTTACGTGAATCCAAATATCTTCCTTCACGTATCAAAATTACGGCTATAACAGCGCCAATAACGGCAATAATCGCTAAAATGGCCCACTTTAGCAAATCTGGTTGTGCATTCATTTTATTCAATAGGGCGATCCCGATCAGTGGCGCTATTCCTGGAACAGCACCTACGATACCTGAAATGGAACCCCGGCGTGATTCCACTATTTGTTCTGCAATCAGGGCATTGTTAGCTAAAAGTTGAAAAGTAAAGGAGGCTTGGGCTAACGCCCATAACAAGGTTATTTGCCATACTTCTGCAACAAGACCTATTCCCAGCAGCGAAGCTCCGCCAAAGATTGCCCCTGCTAATATCCATGTTCTACGTCTCCCAAACTGGAATCGGGTGCGGTCACCAATAGCGCCCGCCACCGGATTAAATATCATAGCAACAAATGCCCCTATTCCTGTCACCATAGCCAAAGCACCTGCCACATTATTTGGGGCAATAGAGGTAAGCTTTAAAGTCAGCAATATGATGATAGGCGGTATAATTGCAATAGTAGCTGCCGCATTTGAGACAACAAGTGCAGGCACAATTCTTTTAAACGGTGTTGCAGGTTGAATAGTTTGCCCAATAGTGCTCATACCCGTTCCTCCTCGTTGAAACAACGAATGTTTTTTTTATCAAAGGGCCTGAGTGACCAAGTGAATAGCCCGGATCCTTGCGCCTGTTTCACCATTTCAACTATATTCGTAAGTCATTTTGCCACATGCATGTTCATGCATATGGACCTGCTTTTTCGCTTTCATCGTTTTACCCCTTTTTTAATTTTAATTGTTTAATAATGTCTTTCTGTTTATATCTTACACACGCCTGCTTAATACTAACTGAGATAAATATGAGAAAAAAATAAGAATTAATTATCCTGAATCTCTTATCCAATTCTTATGTTTGATTCAGAGTTATTTCATTTGTATCAAGTATTCTAAATAATGAGCCAACTCCTGGTCCTGAAGAAAGGTGTAGTTTTTTATGAAAATTATAAATACAGAAAATGAATGGAACAGTTTTTTACTCCCGTATACATTTGCGATGGCGGAATTGAAAACAAAAATATCAATTATGAATCAGGAAGCAAATCTTTTAAAGTATTACAACCCGATTGAGCATATTAATATTCGTCTAAAGGAACTCGAAAGTATCTTGAACAAGCTGGAACGAAAAAACCTGGAGCCTACCCTCGAAAATGCTGAAAAATACTTGCATGACATTATTGGAATCCGTATTACTTGTTGCTTTGAGGAAGATATATATTACATGGCCAATCTATTAAAAAAAAGAGCGGATTTAAAAGTTGTAGAGTTAAAGGATTATATTAAGAATCCAAAGCCTAACGGCTATAAAAGTTTGCATGTCATTGTGAAAATCCCTCTTGTTTTGAGTACAAGGCAAAAAGACATTTTTGCGGAAATTCAACTCCGCACGCTGGCAATGGACTTTTGGGCTAGTCTGGAACACAAGCTGTATTACAAGCATGAAGGGAATATACCTGATTACTTAAAACATGATTTATATGAGGCAGCGCAGGCAGCAGCAACTTTGGATAAAAGAATGAATATCATCCGTAAAGAGATAAACAACATTCAAGATGGTTATGAGCAGATTTTTCTGCCCTCGTAATTCTTTTTATATTTGATTTGTCAAGCTGAACGATTGACCCAATTAAAATGACAGCTTCGTTGCCGCATCGCCTATAGTATAAAAATTATTTGATTGAACCTTTATGCCGATAGAAGTCTTTGTATGATTCATGAATTTGCTATAAAAAGAAAAAGACTCGGCAAACGCCGAGTTAGAATAGTTTTACTCAATGTTTTTAGCCGAGCCTTGTTTAACAATATATTCCCAGGTTTCTCCATTGTCTTTACTTGCATAAATATTTAATTGGTCTGTAGCAAATGCCAGTTCATCGTTATTTTTAAAGTTATTACTGATAAAAGAAATATTGCCGTCAATGTTTTCCGGCAATTTGTAATTTGTTGTATTGTTATTTAATAGATCCAGCTTCACAATCTCCTGGTTGCTGCCAACAATCATTTCATCACTGGTGGTGAACACCGCAGCTTTCACAGCAGTATCTTGTAGTACTGCCTCAAACGATTCGCCGTAGTTATTAGAAATATACAAACCGTTATCTGTGCCAACCGCAATGACTCCGTCCTTTGAAGGATGGGCAATTATAACAGCAGGAGTACCAGTAACTCCGTTCATTGCCATCTGATTCCAGGAATTTGCCTGATCATTTGAATAGTAAAATCCAGAATCTTCCATTACAGAGTTGACTTCAGGAGTAAATACATAAATATCTTCTGTTTCATAGCCAACGGATAGAGCATGAAAATCAACTTCTCCATGCAGAGCAACCGGTTCGATTGTTTTGCCATTGTCAGTACTTTTGACTATGCCCAACGGATTCTTTAAAGTCGAACCTGGACCAGGATGCCCACTGCTGTAAAAACCATCTTTTGTAGCAGAAAAACCCATATAATCATTTTTCTCAGCATCGGGAATTGACCATTTTCCGTTTGAATATTCCCTAAGCCCATCATGTACCGCCACGATTAACTTTCGGCCATCAGCGGAATAACTCAACCCGTGCAAATCTGGGAAACTTATATTTCCTGTATCATTTTTAGGGATAAATATCACGATAATAAAGGCCCCAACAATAGCTACCAGTAGCCACTCTAAACCAAACCTTTTTTTATTTTTTGTCTTTTTGTTTTTGGACATTCCTTTGCCTCCTTTATTAATCGAAACTACCTGACCAACTATAATAGTTAACATAAGTATTAAATATGAGTTTTCACCATACTAATAATAAAAATAAAATATGAATTTTCTATGCAGAAGGAAGAATAACCTTTTCATTAAATTCATAAAGGCCCATCGAATGACGGGCCTTTTAATATTCAACAAGTAGTTTAGAGAGGTTTTTCATACTTCAAGTGATTTCTTACTTGTTTAAATTCTTTGCACTTGAATAATCCAATTTGGCTCGATCAGTCTTCTTTATCCCGTTAAGATTGTGAAAACGAAGCAAATCCCCATAAACGACTTTATCCGACATTTCAAGTTCACTTTTCACAGCCTCAGTGTACTTTTGATATGGGCTTTTATCCTTAACTTCTTGACCGGTTTTATTATCATAGATTGTCCCTTTTACAGATGTGACTTGATCTGCAACATAGTCCCCATTCCTGAAAGCAACAATTCGATCTCTTTCATTAGATAATAAATCAGATCCGAAAGAAATTTGGTGCTTTGTATCAATCCCCAGCAGGTGGAGTATTGTAGGCCTTACATCAATTTCCCCGCCATATGTTTCATTTACAAAGCCCTTTAACCCGGGAGCATAGATAAAGAGAGGTACCCTCTGCAGTTGAGCCTGCTCAAAGTCATTAATTTCCTTGCCAAATAATTTTGTCAGAGCTTCCTTGCGGTTTTCCGAAATCCCATAATGATCTCCATACATAACAACCATCGTGTTTTTATCAAGGCCTGTTGCTCTTAAATCAGTAAAAAATTGCTGTAAAGCTTCATCCAAGTAACGTGCTGTTTGGAAATAACGATCTACTGTAGCATCACCTGTATCTGCAGGAAGAATGGATTGGTCTTCTTCCCGCAATGGATATGGAAAATGATTTGACAATGTTATTAACTTTGCATAAAAAGGTTGTTTCAAACCGGTTAAATATGGGATGGTTTCCTTGAAAAATGGTTTATCTTCCAATCCGTAATTCAGTACATCTTCTTCGAGCATACTGTAATAAGCAGAGTCGTAAAACATATCATATCCTAATGATTTATACATTTCTTCCCGGTTCCAAAACGATTTATCATTTCCATGAAATACCGCGGAATAAAACCCGTTAGCTTTTAAAATAGCTGGCAGTCCCTGATACGTATTTTGGGCTTTCAATGTGAAAACTGCTCCCTGGGGCAATGGGTATAGGGAGTTATCCAGCAAGAATTCCGCATCAGAAGTTTTCCCCTGCCCTGTTTGATGGAAAAAGTTATTAAAATAGATCGTATTCGGGTCTTTTGTTAAAGAATTTAAAAAAGGCGTGACTTCTTCACCGCGCAACTTGTATCCAATTAAAAAATTTTGGAATGATTCCATCGAGATATAAATAACATTCATCCTTTTTGCGGCACCAAAATATTCTTGATTCGGACTTGTATAATTGGCTGTAGTATAATTTTCAACCAATGTAATATCATTGCTATCAGCCATTACTCTTTGTGCTGATGATCTTGAACTTTGAATAATATCATAAATCGTGAAATTATATGCTCCTAAATATTTAACCAGATAATTTCGATCAAAAGTACGCGTCAATAATTGGGGACGATCTATTTCTGCCAGTCCTACGTTAACAGTAAGAATCAACAATCCTGATAAAAAAACAGCCGCTAATGAACGCTTTGACAGTCTTACTACCGGATTAACTTGCTTCATAATAATTATGACTAAAAGTATAAGAGTATCAATAAAATAGAGTATATCAATTGGTCCAAGCAGTGAACCTACACTGCCACTAACCTTTCCAAAATTTTGCGTTTGGAACAGGACAGGAACGGTAATAAAATCATTGAAAAATCGATAATATCCAACATTCGAATACAAAATTAATGATAGAAAAGCATTGATCGCAAAAAGTGCCCATTGTTGTTTTCGCCCTTTGAAAAATAAGGCAATCCCCAGGAACAAAATTGCTGAGCTAATAGGATTTGCAAGCAACAGGAACTGCTGCAGCCCGTTGCTTACACCTAAGTTAAACTCCATTCGATAAACAAAATATGTCTTGAGCCAAAATAAGATTACTGCAAATAAATAAATGCCCATCTTTTTATTTAGAAGCTGTTTAAAATACGTATATAAAATCACGATATCAACTCCTATTATTTCTAAATGCTCCTGCGAAACAGCAACATGTGAATTTATTAAAAAGATATTGTTAAGGGGGATTAAAAAAATAAGTCATCACCCTAATACTTGGCTCTCAGGTTCTCCAAGCTTAACTTGCTTTAATTGTTCTTAGTTTTTATTTTAAAATAACAAGATTGATAAAATTAATATACTGCAAAATTGCAAAAAATGTGAGTCTATCTATAAAAAACTATTAAAGAATCTATTATTTGATTTGAATAGATGCTTTAATAACATTTTGTTACATAGCGAAATAAATTAAAATGTTTGTGGTCATATTTTTACACTCATTTTCTATTCAATAATTTTAGGTAGATAAGATACTGCCTGACTGCCCATTTGCCTCCAGGCATCTAAAAAATCTGTTGTTGTTATCGCCATATTTTTAGTTCCGCTTATAGGATCATTAAAATACACATATTTTTCATCATAGCCCGTTATTAACACCGAGTGTTCTTTATACGTGATCTTCACTTCTCCATTTGGTGTTTGCCACTTTTCAAACGCATTTTCCGGTAATATCTTATAAGTGGTATTTGTGATTACCCAAACTGGAATATCAAGAGAAAGAAATGTTTTTAACTCAATAAAATCTTTTCCTGTGAGATCTACTATTCTCCCAGGCAAAAATTGTTCTGCCAAGTCTTTAATTGGTGTGTGATATACTGCAAAACCGGGGTTGCTATAAGAATACATATCACCGATATAGCCATCATTGGGATCTCCCCAAAAAATTTTATCACGATCTCTTGTTAAAGGTGCAGGATTTTTTTTAACTTTCTGCGCCAATTCCATTTTATCAACGTTTATCCCCGCGTACTGCAAAAGCATGGCAAGACTGGTCACCTCACAGCCTCTTGGCAATTCCGGAAATTGTTTTATGACAGGTGCATTCAATAAAACACTTTGCTTAATCTTAACAATAGGACTTTTATCATTTTCATTGTGAAATGAAGATGCTTCGACAATTTCCGGGCCACTTTCTTCTAACATTAAGTTTAAGACGTTAGAGATACCTCCTTCTTTTTTTAAAATCGTAAATAAATAAAAAGAGAGACTAACTATGATAACCACTAATAGAAGGATAGTAATTTTAGTTCTATCCAAAGCCAAAAACCTACTTTCATTCTTTAATAAACGGTTTTATTAAAAACTATGTACATTCATTTCCATAGGAGTTGAAACGCAGATCCACTAAATTTTAATATATCAATAAACTTTAAAGAAATTATGAAGAAAACAATGATCAAACAGGCTATAAATGGAATTTATTACCTTTTAAATAAAAACTATCTGCAAATTTTCTACAAATTTTATTTGTATGATTGTAAAAAGAAAAAATTAAGGCAGCAGGCTTCCCGATTGAAAGTCATTTAGTGACCGTTGGGAGCCCCTATCAGCCGGATGTATAAATGCTAATATAAAAAGAGTAAGGAGTTGAGGAATCGAGAATGTATGTAAGGCGTATATCGAAAAAGGGACAAATCTGTATTCCCAAAAAAATTCAGACGAAGCTCTCTATTTTAGAAGGCGACTATCTTTATATTTATATAAAATATTCAAATATTATTATCGAAAAACACAATGATAATCAAACATTAAACCAATGTGTCATTCGAAATGGACAAATTTCAATTCCTGCTGAAATTAGACGGATATTAGGCATTTCTTATGATACACCTTTAGTTATTGATGCTTCCGGTTTACAAAAAAAAATTATTTTAAAGCCACAAAAGAAGTTGTGTTATTAAAAGTATAGTTATTCATTATAAATGGTGGCGTGATGAATCGTGTATTTTAAATTTTTATTTAAATAGATATTGCATCAATTTATAGTATTACTTCATAATTTCTGCAAAGAAAAATTATAAAATAATAAAGTAGTACGAAAAATAAATAGCCCCCTTCTATTTATTTTGCATAATTATCTTCAGAAAAAAGCGTTCCCATTTGTGAACGCTTTTTTCTTTACAGAGCTTAACAAGCATAAAAAGAAATTTCGGGTTCGTATAAACCATTCATGATTTGTTGACATGCTAAAAACAATTTTTTATATTGTGAATGACTCCTTAACGAAAAATTTAATAGAAAGGGTGAGTAATAAATATATGCATATTGAACTGGATGATAAAGCAAAAGTGTGGATTGAGTCCAAAGGAAAACATCTAACAGTAAAGACAGTAGAGGTAAAAGGCTGTTGTGTTGGAGGTGTGCAAGAGTTGCTTGCTATACCGAAAAAACCAAAGGATATCAATAAATATAATGAATTCAGAGTGGATAATCTTTCTATATTTATTCAAAAAAATATTAACATAAAAGATAGGATTCAATTAAAAATATCCGGGTTTGGTTTTTTAACATCTATCACAGCCAAAGGGTTTCTAGAATAGTTGCAGTAAGAAAAACGAAAGTGCGCGTTGTCCAACCCCGACAAAAAGCCACGTCCTGTGGCATTGTCGGCACTAGTACACCCTGTACGTTGGAGGGCCGTTCTTAGATAGTCAGCGGAAGCTCTCCATCTCACCCTCATTTTATGACTGAAAAACAAACGATAAACTCCGAACCTTCTCCAGATTGGCTTGTTAAAACCAAGCTGCCATTATGCTCATCAACTATCCATTTTGCGATAGCCAGTCCCAGGCCTGTTCCATCAGGGGTATGTTTTCTAGCAGATGGTGTCCGATAGAACCGCTCAAAGATAAATGGCAGCTCTTCCTTTTCGATACCAATTCCCGTATCTTTGATTTTAATAGTCGCTTGATCGTTTGCTGTTTCCAAGCTAACAAAAACAGATCCTCCTGGATGAGTATACTTGATTGCATTGTCCAGCAGAATAATCAATAACTGTTTAATTGCATCACTACTGCCCCAAATATATAAATCGTCTTCTATGCTTGCTTCCACATTCACTGCTTTTTTCCAAGTTTCCATTTCCTCTATTACCACTGTTATAAGGGAGGATAAATTGATAGTTTCCATATTAAACAATTGACCAGCTTCAGCCCTGGCAAGCGACAATAAATCTGAGACTAGCTTTGACATGCGTATAGATTCACTTCGAATATCGTTTAGCATTTCTTCTTTTTCAGCTTCCGGAATATTTTTGATTTTATGTAAAATATCAAGATTACCCCGAATACTTGTTAGTGGTGCCCGAAGTTCATGGGAGGCATCCGATAAAAAACGCTTTTGGTTAGTATATGCTTTCTCAAGGCTATCCAACATCTGGTTGAAAGTCTCAGTTAGTTTTCCTAATTCATCGGCAGGACCGACATGAAGGACGCGCTGTTGAAAATCTTGTGAAGAAGCGATTGCTTTTGCTGTTCTCCCTATTAAATCTACTCTGGATAATGTTTTTTTCGCTAAGAACCATCCAGCAATCGCTGCCAGAAAGATACCAACACCTGTGAAACCAATGACTATCCATTTAAATCGAAGTAAGGAGTTATCAAGTGTTCTCAATGAATAGAGCATTTCAATATACCCGACAACTTCTCCTTTTTGATGAACCGAAGCGGTATGAACGCGAATCCTTACACCATCACTGTCAGTTATAGTTTTAAAGTTAACAGGATCTATAACCTGATTTTCATTCATTATCCGGCGATCCTTAAAGAAAGGGTGGGAATTTGCTTCAATAAGGGCCCCTGTCTTACTTTTCACCATAATTGCAATCTCGCTAATAGAGAGTTCGTCAATTGAAACTTGAACCTCTTTAAATGGCGTTCCTTCGCTTAATTGTTGATTAATTTCCTCATGAACGTGCGCCGATATATTCAAAAGCATCCTGTCAATTTCTCTGTAGTGTGACTGTTTGTGCTTAAGGTAGACAACCGAAATGATAACCGCAATGATTGTTCCAAAAATAAAACAGTTCCAGAGCGTTAAGCGTAATCTAATTGGCATAGATTTCATTCCTTCATCACATATCCTGTCCCCCGGACGGTATGGATCAACCTTGATTCATTTTGTTCTTCCAGCTTATGGCGTAAATAGCCTATATATACTTCAAGAACATTAGATTCGCCCTCAAAGTCATAGCCCCAAACCTTTTCCATGATCAAATTGCGTAGTAATACACGTTTAGGATTCTGCATAAAAAGAGCCAATAAATTAAACTCCGTTGTTGATAATTCGATTTGACGCTCTTTTCTTGTTGCTGACCGAGAAGCTAAATCAAGCGTTAAATCTGCAAACTGAATAAAATCCTCTGACGAACCGTTGTCCATTCTTCTTAATAAGGCTTTCACACGGGCAGCAAGTTCTTCAAAAGCGAACGGTTTGACCAGATAATCATCAGCCCCGGTCTCAAGCCCTTCAACACGGTCAGAGACAGAATCCCTGGCTGTGACCATAAGAATGGGAATATTGCTATCTTTTCTTATCCTCCGGCATACTTCCAATCCATCAATGCCTGGCATCATGACATCGAGAATGACCAAATCAGGTGACCCCTCCAATATTTGAAGAAGGCCGTCTCTTCCATTATTTGCGGTTTTAACGTCATAGCCTTCAAATGTCAGACCCCTTCTCATCATGGTCGATATATTTTGATCATCGTCAATCACTAAGATTTTCGCCATTTAGCATACCCCCTTATGGTTTATAACTTATCATAAATTAATACACTCGAATAGAGGTTTTAATCATCCTTTTTGTCGAATTGATAACATTTTTCGCTTGTTATAAAAAAGCTGGAAAATGTGCAATTTTAGTATGTAAAATCTAAGTCTAGCCAAAAAATGTGCATTTTGTTAGCAAAGTGATTTCTCAAATGTAAAAAGCCGATATTCCCGTGTCAGGGATTATCGGCTTTGACCAGCTAATGTAAGTGGCTTAAATAAACAAGCAACCATTTTATTTTTATATTGCCAAATTGTCATATTAGTAGCTTATCTTAATTAAAATTGGCAAACGTTTGGATCAAGAGAAAGATATTTAAAGCAATTATAACGATGGCTATTGCCCAAGCCATAGCATTCGTTATCTTATGGTTGGCAAGACTGCCCATTATCTTTTTGTTGCTTGTAAATAAAATTAGCGGGATTAACGCAAATGGAATCCCAAACGACAGGATGACTTGACTAATAACAAGGGCAGTTGTTGGATTCACTCCCATCGCAATAATTAAGATAGGTGGAATAACAGTAATTGCTCTTCTTAAATAAAGAGGAATGCGGCGTTTAATGTACCCCTGCATGATAATATCTCCGGACATTGTACCAACTGAAGAACTGGCCAAGCCAGAAGATAATAAACCAATACCGAATAATATAGCTGAAAATGGCCCAACTAATTCCCCAAATTGATTAAACGCCAAATCCAAATCTCGAACATTCAATCCGTTTTTATGAAAAAGGGCAGCGGCAACAATAAGCATACTTGCATTAACCCCACCTGCGATGACCATAGCAATTAAGATGTCGATGAATTCAAATCGAAATATTCTTTTTCGTTCTCCCTCTGTTCTCCCGACAATCCTTTTTTGAGTTAATGCGGAGTGAAGATAAATGGCGTGTGGCATAACAGTTGCACCTAATATACCCGCAGCCAGCATCACACTATCCGCTCCACTAAATTGTGGAGTAAAAAGTCCATTAAATATGGCTCCTGTATCAGGTTGTGAATATAGAACCTGTAATCCAAATGCAATAACGACAATAAACACCATCCCGGTTATCCCGGCCTCCAGAGGACGAACTCCCCGCCGCTGCAATTCAAGTATGGCAAACGAACCTATGGCTGCAATGATAGCAGCTGGTAATAAAGGTATTCCAAACAATAAATATAAACCCAGGGCAGCCCCGATAAATTCAGCAAGGTCTGTGGCAATGACAACAAGTTCTCCTTGAATCCAAAGTCCAAATGAAACGGGTTTAGGGAAGTTTTCGCGGGATACTTCGGGAAGATTTTTTCCAGTAGCTATTCCTAATTTAGCAGATAAAGCTTGAATAAGAATGGCCATTAGATTTGATACAAGTACTACCCAAAGCAGCATATACCCATATTGAGAACCAGACGCAATATTTGTGGCAAAATTTCCAGGATCAATATAGGCTACACCTGCTATAAACGCCGGGCCTAAAAACGGCACTAATCTTTTAATGCCTCTAGCTCTTCCTAATAGCGACTGATAGGCCATCTGGTCTAATGTTGTTAAGCTACTACGATTATCGTCCATTTAGCAATCCTCCATTCTGCCAATTATGCTTTAAAAATTTTGATGAGGGTATATATTTTAGTTAGATGAAAAAATGTTTCCTTCGGTAAAATTATATGCTGGAACTATTAAATTTGCAACAAGAACATGGTGAAAAATAAAAAGGATAACCCAAACGACTTCAAGGTCCTTTGAGTTACCCTCTTTTTTTAATATAACTCTTAGTTCTTAACAATAACTTTTCCTCTATACATTCCCATTTGACAAGTAAAGTCATAGATTCCTTCCTTCATGGGCGGCAGGTCAATTGCAATCTTTCTTCCTACAGGAAGCATGGCGCTTTTTTGGAAATCTGGAAAAACAACCATTTCTGAACAAGCCGTTGTTTCTTCCCTGGTAAACTCAAATCTGACCGGCTTTCCAGATTGGACCACGATCCGTGCGGGACTGTATCCATTCTTAACCCTTATCATTGCTTCTTGATAGCCTGAAGAACTTACTTTTGCCAAGCTTCCTCCCTTTTTCGGCCCCCAGAAAAACCAGGCGATAAGCCCAATCAGTAACAAGCCTACTATAGTCACAATCCAATTGGAAGCATCCATCATTAAACAACTCCTTTAACTGAATTTTAGTTTCAGACGTTTTAAACGGTTTGCGTTTAAGATCACTGTTACCGAACTGAATGCCATTGCCGCCGCGGCAAGCAGGGGCGATAGCAATATGCCTGTAAATGGATATAGTAAACCCAGTGCTATTGGAATTCCCACAGTGTTATAAACAAATGCTCCAAACAGGTTCTGATAAACATTCTTCATTGTTGCCCGACTGATCTTGATCGCACTTGCGACACCGTTAAGGCTTCCAGAGATTAAAGTGATATCACTTGCTTCAATCGCTACATCTGTACCCGTTCCAATGGCGACCCCAACGTCAGCCTGTGTAAGAGCCGGAGCATCGTTAATGCCATCACCTACCATTGCAACAGTTTTGCCCTCCCCTTGAAGTTTTCGGACGTTTTCAGCTTTGTCTTGCGGTAAGACATCCGCAAGCACGCGCTTGATACCTACCTGTTTTGCAATCGCCTTGGCGGTGCGTTCGTTGTCACCGGTGATCATAACGACTTCAAGCCCCATTTTTTGCAGTTCCTGGATAGCTGAAAGCGAATCTTCTTTTACTGTATCCGCTACTGCTATAATGCCGCCCGCTTCTCCATTAATAGCCAGAAACATTGGCGTTTTACCTTCATCTGCCAGTACAGCAGCATACTGGTTGAACCCTTCCAGCGCAATACCTTCTTTTTTCATAAGCTTTAGATTGCCGAAATAAATCCTTTGTTTATCGACAAGACCTTCTACCCCGTGACCAGGGATTGCGTTGAATCCTTTTACTTTAGACGGCGTCTGCTGCTTTAGTTCTGCTTCGTCTAAAATCGCTGCAGCCAATGGATGCTCCGATCCCTGTTCAATTGATGCTGCTATTTGCAGAAGTTCTTCTTCTCGATAGCTTCCTAACGGTATAATATCGGTCAGGGATGGTTTTCCTTCAGTGATAGTCCCTGTTTTATCAAGTACGATTGTGTCTAATTTTTGTGCTATTTGCAGTGCTTCCCCGGAACGGATTAAGATCCCATTTTCGGCGCCTTTACCAACACCGGTTGTCAATGACATTGGAGTCGCCATTCCAAGGGCACACGGGCAGGCGATAATTAATGTAGTGACTGCAACAATCAGGGCATACACCCAACCCGGCTGAGGGCCAAAATTAAACCATGTGATATATCCGAAAATGGACGCTATCATTACACCAGGGGTAAAGTAAGCTGAAACCTGGTCAACCACTTTTTGGACCGGAATCCGGGACCCTTGAGCCTGTTTCACCATTTCTACAATATTGGCAAGCGCTGAATCCTTCTGTTCTTTTGTTACCTTGAAGGTAAAGCTCCCTGTTTTGTTCAGGGTTCCCCCAAATACATCACTTCCCGGGGCTTTTTCAACAGGCATAGATTCTCCGGTCAGCATGGATTCGTCGACGGCTGAATTTCCTTCGACAACGATCCCGTCAATAGCAATTTTCTCTCCGGGGCGGACAACAATTATTTCACCAATCTTTACTTCTTCGATCGGTATTTTCAGCTCTTTTCCTTCTCTGATAACATTAGCTGTCTTTGGCTGCAGCCCGATTAGTTTTTTAATTGCTTCGGACGATCTCCCCCTCGCTTTAACCTCCATCGCCATTCCCAGAATAACGAGAGCAGTTACAACGGTTGTAACATCATAGTATACTTCCGCCATCTCAGCTTTTGGAAAAAGTTCCGGCCAGAAAAGGGCAACAAATGAATAAAGCCAGGCGGCACTAATTCCAGTGGCAATCAGTGTGTGCATATTGGCGGATCTCTGCTTTAAACCTTCCCACATGCCCGTAAAGAATTGTCCGCCGCTCCAAAACATGACAACTAACGCTAAGATCCCCATAATAAGCCTCGCCCACCATAGCCCATCACTTCCCATTGGCAGCCAATCACGGATACCGGGGAACAAATTAGGGTAGGAAACGAGAATAATTGGAACGGATATAGCAGCAGCAAACCACCACTTTTTCATCAATGAACGGTATTCAATTTCTTCGGATGATTCTTCTTCGTTAGAATGTTTATGATTCAGATGATTGGCAGCCGACATATCCTGTTCGTGTTCAGTGTAAAGCTTATGTGCTTTCATCGTGATTTCTCCTTTCATTGAAAATATCTTCTATCACTTTAATGCCGATGATAATTGTGGTGCTTATGCAAACGGTGCTCATGATCATGCTGTTTGCCGCGGTCCCTATGGTGGTGGTGGTGCTCACCATGCTGGTGTCCCAATTCATCTGAATTGGCTGTATGAGCAATAAATTTTTGTGGTTCCATATTGAACTTTCCGAGGCAATCTGTCGAACAAAAGTAATAGTCGGAACCTTGATAACCTAATCGAATTGTTGAATTCGTCACTTTGATTTCCATTCCGCAAACCGGGTCTGTCTCCTTTTTCCTAAAAAACATGGAATCTCCTCCTTAAAAAACTTTGATAAGTTTCTACATTTAAATAATAAAAATCCATGCTTAGCAGCAGCTTAAACAAATCTGAGAATAACTTAAGAGTTTTTTTCATCAGCCCAATCACTAATTCACAGCCTGATATAAACAAAAATAGACCCCTGTTCGATAACAGGGGCCATGTTAAGAAAAGTCCACATCCAGAAATGAACAGACCTTCTCAAATAAAGTGTTCTAATGTTCTTCCGCTTCTTTAACATCTGTTTGGTCGCTATGTTCCATCTCCTCGTTATGATCGATGTTTTCGGAATCAGCTTCCGTTAACGAGGCATACACATAATACATACCCAGGACAATGAGCAGGTATACGAGTGCTGATAAGGCCCATTTTTTCATAGAAGGTTCTCCTTATAATTTTACTCTTTGTAAGCGCAATGCGTTTAGGACAACGGATACAGAGCTGAATGCCATTGCTGCTCCGGCGAGCCATGGTGCCAAAAATCCCAATGCAGCAACCGGAATTCCGAGCGTATTATAACCGAATGCCCAGAACAGGTTTTGCTTAATGTTGCGGATCGTTTTCCTGCTCATAAAGATCGCATCTGCAATGCTGTTGAGGTCACCGCGGATTAACGTAATGTCTGCCGCTTCCATCGCGACATCCGTTCCAGTTCCGATCGCCATCCCAATGTCGGCAACCGCTAATGCAGGAGCATCATTGATTCCGTCTCCGATCATTGCTACCTTCTTGCCCTGCTGCTGAAGTCTCTTCACTTCTTCGGCTTTTCCTTCCGGCAATACTTCGGCGATCACATGTTCAATGCCTGCCTGTTTGGCAATCGCCTCGGCCGTCTGGTGATTGTCACCTGTAATCATGATCACTTCCAATCCCATCTCTTTTAGGCGCTTGACCGCTTGCGTAGAGGTTTCTTTAATGGTGTCTGCGACAGCGACAATCCCTGCGTAAACGCCATCAATGGCTGTTAACATCGCTGTTTTACCTTGCTTCTCAAGACTGTCCATTTGCGGTAAAGCATGCTCGATTTCTACATCGTACTTTTTCATCAATCGGCGCGTGCCGATGAGAACTTCTTTGCCATCGACAACCGTTTTAATACCATAGCCGGGGATAGCCTCGAACTCAGCGACATCTTTGAGGCTGATATTCTTTTCTTTAATCCCCTCTACAATTGCCTGGGCGAGTGGGTGTTCGGATTGCTTTTCAGCAGACCCGACAAGTGTCAAGAATTCGGCTTCTTCCCGGTCTGTGATGATATCAGTCAGAATTGGAGTACCATTCGTGATTGTACCTGTTTTATCAAGGATGACCGTATTAATCCGGTGCGTCATCTCCAGATGTTCTCCACCTTTAAAAAGAATTCCGTATTCTGCAGCCCGGCCGGACCCTGCCATGATTGAAGTTGGCGTTGCGAGCCCCAGTGCGCATGGACAGGCAATGACAAGAACGGCGATTAAGATTTCCAAGGCGGCGGCAAAGTTTCCGGGAGAAACCCACAAATACCAAATCAAGAAACTGATAATCGCAATGCCGACAACAATCGGAACGAAAATACCGGAAATCGAATCGGCTAATCGCTGAATAGGTGCTTTTGACCCCTGTGCTTCTTCAACCACTTTAATGATTTGCGCAAGTGCCGTATCTTTTCCGACTTTTGTTGCTTTTATTTTAATAAAACCATTTTTGTTAATCGTGGCACCGATAACGGTGTCACCGACTGTTTTATCTACCGGCAGACTTTCCCCGGTAATCATTGATTCATCAAGAGCGGTCCGTCCTTCAAGAATTTCCCCGTCGACCGGGATTTTTTCACCGGGCTTTACATACAAAATATCACCTGTGACCACTTCCTCAAGCGGAATTTCTATTTCCGCACCATCGCGCAGGACGGTTGCTGTTTTTGCCTGCATGCCCATCAGCTTTTTGATTGCTTCTGACGAGCGGCCTTTTGCTTTAGCTTCGAATAGTTTTCCAAGAATAATTAATGTAATCAAAATAGCACTTGTTTCGAAATAAAGACCAACGGAATGGGCGTTATTTCCGATCGTTTCTATAGCAAGATATACACTGTAAAAATAAGCTGCCGATGTACCGAGTGCAACCAGCACATCCATATTGGCGCTCTTATTCCTCAGCGCTTTATAAGCCCCGACATAAAATTGCTTGCCAATAAAGAACTGTACAGGTGTAGCCAGTGCCATTTGCACCCAAGGATTCATCAGTGCGTCAGGGACATAAAGGAAAGAAGTGAAACTGAAGTGGCCAACCATTGCCCAAAGAAGCGGGAGCGATAAGATGAGTGAAAAAACGAACTTCCCTTGTTGCTTTTCAATTTCCTTCAAGCGGTGATCGACTGCCTCTTTTTCGTTTTCATCACTTTTCACGCTGGCCCCGTAGCCAAGCTTTTCAACCCTTTGGATCATCTCTTTAGGTGAGACAATGGACGGATTGTATTCGACAGATGCTTTTTCTAAAGCCAGGTTGACGTTTGCCTTTATGACTCCATCTTGTTTATTCAACCCTTTTTCAATTCTTTGCGCACAGGCGGCACATGTCATGCCGGTCAAGTTCAATTCAGTTTTTTCTGTTACGACATCATAGCCGAGATCCCTAACTTTCTTTTGGATATCAGCAGTTCCCATGGCAGACCCGTCAAACTTTACTGTTGCTTTTTCGAGGGCAAGATTAACATTTGCATCTTTGACGCCTTCCATTTTCTTTAACCCTTTTTCAATGCGGATGGCACAGGCGGCACATGTCATGCCAGTTATTTGAAATTGGCTTTCCTGAACTTTTTCACTCATAGCAAAAACTCCTTATACCTGTATAGGGTATATTTTTATAAAAAAGAGAGGTGCTATTTCTAGCACGGTTCTCTTTACTTTTATAGTTCAAAAACTCAGTTTACATCATAGCCTTGATCATCGATTGTTTCTTTAATTGTATCAAGAGTTACTTCATTTGCGTTATATTCAACATCTACTTTACCAGTTTCAAGGTGAACTTTTACGTTGGAGACACCTTTTAATTCCCCGACACTGCCCTCGACAGATTTTACACAATGCCCGCAAGACATTCCTGCTACATCTAATGTTACCTTTTCCATTCTGATCGTCTCCCTTATTTTTTCATTAATCTTTGAATAGTGACAAGGACTTCATCCAGTACTTCCATGTCACCTTCCTGGATTCTTTCGACAACACAGTTTTTCAAATGGCCTTCCAAAAGAATTTTTGCTACGCTGTTTAAAGCGGATTGGGTAGCTGAGATTTGCGTAATGACATCGTCACAATACGTATCTTTTTCAATTAACCCTTTAATCCCGCGAATTTGGCCTTCAATCCGGTTTAAGCGTGTTACCATATTTTTCTTCACGGCTTCGGAATGATGGCTTTTCCGGCCGCTTGCAGCAGTGCAGCATTCTTCTTCTGTTAGGAGAGGATCATTTTCTAATTCATTTACCATGGTAACTCCCTCCTTGTTTTTTATTATAGTATACCCCAGTTCGGTATGTAAAGAGTTTGAATTCTATTTTTTGTGAACGTTTCTTGACGTTTCCTTTAGATTTAAATAAGTTTAGAAATTTTTCTCGATAATAAACTCAAGGGAATATTTAATATATCATAACTAAAATTTCCAATAAATACACCTCGCCAAACCATTTAACAAACTTATGGAGCTGCTCAGGTTTTTCCCCATATTGGCTACATAGATTATCATTTGTTCAATGGTAGATATCATTCATTTGGTTAACCTCCCCAATACGTTAAAGTATCAAAAATGCCCAAAATAAGCATTATCCCACCTGCGATTTTTTGAACAAGTAGACCCAGCTTTCTCCCTTTCTTTTTCATTAACTTTCCATTCAGCTTAAAATACCAGATAAGAAAAATGAACAAAATGAGTGGAAGGGAAGTCCCAATCGCAAAAATCCCCGGGAGGAATAAGCCGTATGATACTGAAATTGCCATCGGCATAAGGGTAATAAAAAATAACACAAACATTGTCGGACAAAATCCTAATGTAAAACTAATTCCCATTAAAAACGCCCCTAAATTCCCCTTTTTAATGAATGTTTCAGGAATTTTCCCAAGTGTAAATGATTTATAAAACTTTAAAACACCCATCATGAATAGTCCAATTATGATTAACATCGGACCAACCATTTTTCTTACCCACGGGAAATATACAGTCAAAGTACTTTTAACTTCACTGCCTAGCAGCCAGACAAGCAAGCCAAGTCCTGAAAAAACGACTATTTTCCCAAGTATAAAATAGAGAATTTCCCTCCAGGCGAGTTTTGTTTGAACAGACCTATTTCCGTAAATTGTAATAGCCCCAAGATTCCCTGTGAATTGACAAGGTGCAAGCGCTCCGATAATGCCTAATATAAATGCAGCTAACATTGGCATACCTTCAGTGCTTCTAAACATATTTAGAAATGGCTGGCTTAACATGTTATACATTTGACTAAAAAATTCATACATTTACTGGCTCTCCCTATTCAAAAAATTAAATTGACCCCGGTATCTTTAACTTTTGATTATAATTGATATAATGGTTTATCGCTGAAAGTCTATAAAACACAAAAGCTATAAATCATTATAAAGCAACATTATAAAGAATTTGTGGAGAAGTATTTGTAAACTTTTAAACTTTTCCTTGTCCAAATGTAACCGTGAGGAAGTGACTTGCATGTCTGCCATTGAAACTATGGAAGAACAAACTACCAAACAAAAAATAATGATGATCCTCTCTTTAGCTGTTCCGGCCATGATTGAAAATATTTTACAAACAGCCGTTGGATTTATCGATACTTTATTTGTTGCAAAACTCGGCCTGAATGAAGTGACTGCAGTTGGTGTTGCCAATACCGTTTTAGCTGTCTATATTGCTATTTTTATGGCGATTGGTGTGGGAACATCTTCTCTCATTGCTAAAAATGTAGGCGCCAGGGATTTCGATAAAGCAAAATCGATTGCAAGGCAGTCCAGCTGGATTTCCTCTATGGCAGGAATTTTATTTGGAATTATTGCTTACTTTTTTGCTGAACCTTTGCTTAAAGTGATGGGAGCAGAACCTCAGGTATTAGCAGATGGAGTCACTTATTTCCGCATTGTGGCTGTACCTTCCATATTCATTTCACTCATGTTTATTTTCGGAAGTATCCTGAGGGCATCCGGCGACACAAAAACCCCGATGAAAATCAGTGTCTGGATCAACATCATCCACATTGGACTGGATTATATATTGATTTTTGGTTTATGGGGATTTACGGGTTTAGGCGTTGCAGGGGCAGCTTGGGCAACTGTTATTGCCAGAATAATCGGTACGATAGCTCTATATCGTTACATAAAAAAATCAAAAATTGATTTTTCAATTTTTCAAAATACTTTTAGAGAAGCTAAACAATTTATGTCACCTATTTTAAAGCTTTCATCCCCAGCTGCGGTGGAACGCCTTATTATGCGTTTAGGCCAGGTTCTATACTTTGGATTAATTGTCCGAATCGGGACGGAAACATACGCAGCCCATACCATCGCGGGGAATATTGAAACCTTTTCCTATATGCCGGGTTATGGATTGGCTGTGGCCGCAACCACATTAGTTGGCCAAAGTATTGGGGCAAAACGTGAACAAGACGCATACAAGTTTGGTATGTTAACTACCGGGATAGCTGTTCTATTTATGTCCATGATTGGCATTTTGTTATTTTTGTTGTCACCTTGGATGGCAACCTGGTTCACGACTGATCCAAATGCGGTTCATATGGTGGTGACAGCATTGAGAATAGATGCTTTTGCCCAACCTGCTTTAGCCGTTGGATTGGTGTTGGCTGGTGCATTACAAGGTATGGGCGATACAAAAAGTCCAATGTACAGTACAGCCATCGGTATGTGGATTATTCGGGTTGTCGGAGTTTATGTTTTGGGAATCCAGCTTGGAATGGGAATAGCCGGGATTTGGTTATCGATTGCAATAGACTTGTTTGTTCGTGCGATTTACTTGTTCGTCAGGTTTAGAACTCATTTCAAAATATAATATTGCTTAAAAAGCCGAAATTTCTTTTAACGAAAAATCGGCTTTGTTTTATATTGAAATTGAACCGGGGCTTACTTCATAATGCTGATTCCATTCGGAATTTCGCCGACTTGAATCGTTTCCACCACTTTATTCTGTTCTGTATCAATGACACTGACGGTGTTTTCAAACATGTTGGTTACGTAGAGATATTTATTGTCCGGGCTGGTGACAACTCCATGGGCGCCTTTACCTGTTTCAATTGTAGCCACAGCTGTCTTTGATGTGAGGTCAACAACAATAACTGAATTGGAAGGGGCATCTTCGGTTCCTTGATTCGCTACATAAGCTTTTTGATTATTGCCATCAATATAAACCTGGGCAGGCCCGCTTCCAACCTGAACCTTGTCAACTTTATCTGTGGCTAAATCGACTATTGCGAGCGCATTCTCTTTATTCAATGTCGTAACAAGCGTTTTACCATCAGCAGTAATCCCTGTAGTCACCGGGGTTGAACCCACTGTTATCTTTTTCTCTTCTGTCATGCTTTCCAAATTTAGAACACTGATTGTATCTTCTCCCATATTCGCAACATACGCAAATTTACTGTCAGCGGAAATCCTGAATCCATGAGGCCCCTTACCGGTTGCAATCGTCTGTGTAACGGAAAAACCATTTACATCTATAACAGACACATTGTTGTCTTCATTATTTGTGACTAAAGCATATTTCCCGTCTTCCGTAAAAACAATATGGGCCGGGTGGTTGCCAACTTCAACCGTCTGCAGCAGTTCATCCGTTTCCGTACTATAGAAAAGGGCTAGCCCATTCATTTCCATCGACTCGCCACCATGATCCATTCCTGGTACTACTGTAGCGCCTAACATTGTTCCATCAGGGGATACTTGCACATTATGGACAGCCCCGTCCACTTCAATAGTTGAAATTACCTGGTTGGAAGCTGCATCAATTTTGGAAATACTTCCCCCTTCATTTGCAGTAAAATAATAACGGGTTTTATCATCATCGGCATTTTCGTCTGGTTTTTCTGTGTCTTTCACTTCAGCAGTTGATTCGCTCTTTGGATCTGCCGGCTCTGTTGCGCCGGATTTTTCATTCGTACTCGAGCTGCATCCTGCCAAAATAACACCCACAATCATTAGAAGCAGAAATAAACTTAACTTTACTTTACTCATCGTAAAGCTCCCTCCTCTTATTCGGTATAAAGCGAGCATAGACAGAAGAGCCCTTTCAAACTGTGATTTACTTCACTTAAAAATAAATGAATCAGAAATTGGTAAAGTTTTGTGAAAATCCATTAAAAATGCAGATTTACCGATTAGTATAGAATGTTCTTTGCTTCCCTTGTCGAGATTTTTTCATAAAAAAAACAGACCGCGAGTTAGTCTGTTGCAATAGGATTACGATCAAATTTGATTATTTTATCAAAAAACTAATAAGCCAGGCACCCAGGATTGTCAGCGACCAAAGGATAAAAAATATTCCTGTGGGAATCGTTTTTCGGTTTTTATTATTTTTTATGCAGCATCCCATCTGCTCATCCTCCCTTTCAGCCCTTTGGCTTTTCCCGTTTTATCGGGTTCAATATCGAAATATAGACATTTCCATCTTGAATATAAGACTCAAAAATATCCAATGGCCTTGGAGGCGGGCCGCCTGTATTAATTCCAAACTCATCATATTGACCTCCGTGGCAAGGGCAATAAAATCTGATTCCCTCCTTGTTCATCTCTTCATCGGCATCCCCTGCCACACAGCCGAGATGGGTACAAATCGGCGACATGATCATGAGAGCCTGGTCATCTTCACTCTTATTTATATACACAAAACCCGATGTCTCCTGTTCGACCCACGCATCTTTTATTTTTGCTTTATACGGGACCTTCTTTGGAAACTCTCCCTTTTCAAGTTCGCTGAGAGGGCCAAGATTGGCCATGGAACTCATATCAATTGGTTTTTTAGTGCTGCAGGCGGATAAACCAATGGGCAGGACTGATATCGCAAACAGACCTGCAGTCCCTTTTAATGAATGTGAAATAAACTGCCTCCTGTTCCATGTTTTCATAAGGGTGACCTCCTTTTTGGTTAATAATAACAAGAAAATTTGCAGAAAAAACCGATTTTCACTACAAATGGGGGCTGCAATGTAAAAAGTGTTGAATTTTTTGTGACAAATAATATGTTTGCTGCTTATCATTTTGGCAAAAGTGACATTTACCGTTTAAGTTCATTTTTTGGCAACATTAAATTCATAGTTTCTGCAAGATTATCTTCTAATCTTAAACAGAAAAATGATGGAGGTGCTTCTATGAAGCTTAAGTTTATGTTATTAATGTCGTTTGTCATTTTAATACTGGCTGCTTGTTCTACTGCTCAAAATGGAGATCGCAGCGAGAGTAATAAAAAGGAAACAGAAACAACTGGCCAGGCGAACGAAACGAAAGGATTAAAAACTGCTAATTTTGAAACGCTTACGGGCAATGAATTTACTCTTGTCGCAAAGGAGGCGAACCATCAATTAAACAAGGAAACAAGCGTAAACGCCTGGACGTTTAATGGTTCCGTCCCGGGCTCGCAAATTCGCGTCACGGAAGGAGAACAGGTAAAAATCACCCTCAAGAACGAACTTCCCGACCCTGTGAGCATTCACTGGCACGGAATCCGAGTGCCAAATGAAATGGATGGAATCCCTGGTGTGACACAAAATGCGGTCCAGCCGGGAGAATCGTTCACGTATGAATTTACGGCTGCCGATCCTGGAACATATATGTATCACACCCATCAGGAAGCAGTTAATCAACTGGATAAGGGACTTTACGGCTCCTTTATAGTCGAACCAAAAGAGAAAACATATGACCGTGATTATAGCCTTATGCTTGATGAATGGATGAGCAATCCTGAAGAATCAGCATCTTCAATGAGCGGAATGGAACATGGCAACATGAGTGGAATGGATCACAGCAATATGAGCGGAATGGATTCAAGTGGACAAAGCAGTGGTGACAGCAGCCAAAATGGGCAAGCTATGGGACATAATATGGCCAATTATGATATTTTTACGATTAACGGAAAAAGTGGAGATTTAATAGAGCCCCTAACAGTCAAAGAAGGAGAAAAAGTCAGAATCCGCTTGGCGAATATCGGATTTTTGTCCCATAAGATTCATCTGCACGGCCATAACTTTAAAGTAGTCGCGATAGACGG
Organism: Bacillus canaveralius; assembly: GCF_002860125.1. GTDB lineage: Bacteria > Bacillota > Bacilli > Bacillales > Cytobacillaceae > Bacillus_BJ > Bacillus_BJ canaveralius. The sequence goes on along the minus strand of NZ_PGVA01000028.1, from coordinate 253,715 downwards.
ACAAGAACTGAACGAACCACAGGAATTAAAGGACCAGTTAATCGCAATTGCTCCTGGTGAACGGTACGACATTGAATTTACCGCAGACAATCCAGGGGAATGGTATCTTGAGTGTCATGGGGACATGGAAGGTACAGATGGCATGAAAGCAAAAATTCAATACGAAGGCACTACTGAGTCGAAAGACCAAGCCAATCAAAATGAAAGCCTATCCGAATTTTCCTTTATAAACTACGGTGGTGCGAAAAACGGAGAATTTAAGTTATACCAACAGTATGATGTAGAGTATACTATGGACCTTAATACACAGATGGATCGTGAAAATATGGTTTTTACAATCAACGGAAAAACATTCCCGGATACAGAAAGTATTGATGTGAAAAGCAGTGATCTGGTTAAAGTAAAATTGGTCAATAATTCTAAGGTTGACGTTCATCCAATGCACCTGCATGGACATTTCTTTCAAGTTTTGAGCAAAAACGGCGAGCCTGTGCAAGGTTCACCAATTGTAAAAGATACGATTAATCTAAATCCAGGTGATGAATACGTTGTTGCTTTTAAAGCGGATAACCCTGGAAATTGGCTTTTCCACTGTCATGACCTGCACCATGCTACGGCAGGAATGGTGAATATAGTCAAATATGATGGGTATCAGCCAAACTTCACACCCGACCCTGATGCAAATAATAAACCTGAATAACTTGTGAAAACAGCGGCCGATATTCCTGTTGTTAGGAATATCGGCTTTTTGAGACTCATACTGCACAACAAGACAATTTTGATACATCTTTATCAAACGTAATGGCGGCTAATTTCAATCCTTCTGCCATTGTTAAATATGGAGCAAGAGTTTCTCGTAGATCTTCTACTGTCAAACCGAATTTTACAGCTAATGTTGCTGCATAGATAACCTCTCCTGCGTTTTCCGCAACTATATGGACCCCTAACACTTTTAATGTTTTTGCATCTGCTACTAATTTAAAAACACCTGTCGTTTCTCGATTAACCAAGGCTCTTGGTATCGCATCTAACGACAAAACTGATGTTTTGATTTTAAAACCTTTTTCTTTTGCTTGCTGTTCAGTTAAACCAACCGTTGCAATCGATGGAGTAGTAAACGTTACACCTGGAACTACCTTTAAATTTATTTTTCGATTTAGACCTCCGATTGCATTACGCGCAGCAATTCCGCCTTGATAAGCAGCGACATAAACAAATTGCGGACCAAGAGTTACATCTCCGGCTGCGTAAATTCGGGAATTCGTCGTTTTAGAATACTCGTCAATGACGATTTCACCAAGAGAACCAACTGTAACACCTGCTGCTTGTAAATTAAGAGATTCTGTATTTGGTTTTCTTCCTGTTGCAACAAGCAATTGTTCTGCCTCAATTATTCGCTTTTTGCCATTTATCTCTACATGAACTTTTTTTATGTCTCCATCTTGTTCTATGCTTTCATATGTTGCGCCTGTAACTAAGTTGATTCCTTGTTCTGTTAAGGCCTTCGTAATTGCCTCTGATATTTCTGGATCGTATTCTTTCAATAGACGCTCGCTTCTTTGAATCAAAGTGACTTCTGCGCCCAGGTTATGAAATAGTTGTCCCAATTCCAATCCGATATATCCAGAACCAATCACCGCAAGACGCTTTGGAACTTTCTTTAATTCAAGTAATGAAGTGCTTGTTAAATAATCTACTTCAGTTAATCCTGGAATAGTGGGAACAGATGGAGAAGCACCTGTCGCTATTAAAAATCGTTTTGCTGTTATTTGCTTGCCATTAACTTCAACTGTAATTTCATTTACAAATTTAGCTTCTCCTTTTATTAACTCAAAACCGTAAGCGTCAATTAGATTCACATATTTTTCATTTCGAAGTTGACTTACTAATTCATTTTTTTGTTTTACCAACAGGGCTAAATCAACATCTGAAGCTGAAGTGTGTAATCCTATAAATGGATTATTTTTTGCTAAATGATTGATTTCTCCTGCTCGTAATAAGGTCTTAGAAGGAACACAGCCGATATTAACGCATGTTCCACCCACCGTCCCTCGTTCGATCATAGCAACTTTTGCGCCATAACCGACTGCTTCAATGGCAGATGAAAAAGCGGCCCCACCAGAACCAATAATGATATAGTCATAGTCACCTTCATTACCTAAGTTCACTTTTACCAGGGGATGTATTTCTTCAACTTCTCCTGGTTGATACTTTGCTTCAACAATCGCTTGTTTGGCTGTTCCAACCTCTACGTCATTTGGTAGCTCAAATAAAGCTTCCCCTTTGCGAAAATCAACTTCAACATTCTTTGCACCTATATTATCTAATGCAACTGAGACATGTTGCTCGCAACCTGAACAGGTCATTCCTTGAACATTAACTCGATATTTTTTCAATTTTAAATCCTCCTCTACTCCAAGCCCTAGCTCTAACACCTTTGTTGTAATAGCCTTTATAGCCGTTTTTTTATCATTAATGTAACTGTTACCTTCCATCAGTAGAACCACATGACATGGACATATGAATAATGCGAGTAGAAACCAAACATGGCCTGATAATGTGTCTCTCATAATGTTCTTTTCTTATTTTCCCATTACTGTTTCAATAATGGGACATGCATAAATATCTTTGTTTTCAGGGCATCTTTCTTTTAGGTTAATGAGCATTTGTTCAATTCTTTTAAGATCTTGAATTTTGCGTTGTATGTCTTCTATCTTAGAAACAGTAAAGTCATACATATCACGGCACTTTGCTTCATCCCGATCGACAACACCTAACAATTTATCAATTTCATTTAGGGTAAATCCCAATTCCTGCAAACGTTTAATGAAATTTAATCGGTCGAAAATCCGTTCTGAATACATTCGGTATCCTGAATCCGTACGTTCAGGTTCTGGAATTAAACCTATACGTTCATAGTATCTAATGGTCTCTTTGTTAACATCACACTTCTTGGCCAATTCTCCTATAAGTAATTGCATTTGTTTCACCTCCTATACAGTATAAACCCTGTACTTAGGTACAGGGTCAATATATAGCTTACTTTTTCTCATTAATAATAGTCAGCGAGCAGTTTCTCGTAAGAATCTATTTGAATATTAAACGAAACCCGAATTTTATGAGCATAAAAAAAGACTGCCTCTAGTGGCAATCTTACAACTCTTTTATACAGGGACCCGTGGTTAGTATTTCGCGACGGGTAGTCCGATCTTTTTTAGCAATTCGATTGCTGTTGCTTTTTCCTCTTCGGAAAGAACGTCCATAAGCTCATGGATCCTTGCTTCGTGTTCGGGAAAAATAGCCTCGATGAATTCTTTGCCTTTATCCGTAATAATCGCATACGTAACCCTGCGGTCATTCGGGCAAGCGGCACGATTTAAAAGACCTTTTTGTTCGAGTTTATCGACGACATATGTTATGCTTCCGCTTGCAAGCAAAATTTTACCGCCTATTTGCTGGAGCGGCTGCTGGCCTTTATGGTATAAAAGCTCCAGAACAGCAAATTCAGTCGGGTTTAATCCATTCGCCTGGATTGCTTTATTGACCTGCTCATTAATCGCTTTATATGCCCTGGAAAGAACGATAAATAGCTTTAAGGATTGGTTAACTTCAGAATTCATGTAAATCTTCCTTTATAAAAAGATATCTCGACTTCAAACTAAATTATAGAAAAATTTCGGGATGGTGTCAATAAATCCAGATAAAGGCATAGTGCTAAATACCCTTAATTAAGTTATAATTTAATTGCCTATAAGCACTTAAAATAGAGGTGTCTATGCCAAAACTTAATAAAAATGCGTTGCTATATTTGTTGATCGTTATACTGCCCAGTATGTTAGGAATCTTTTTACAAATATATAATCTCATCCAGAAAGATTACGAACATCGAAAGGCTGATACCCAATGGATTGCATCGATCCATCAAAGAACCTGGGATCAGCTAATTACTGAAACCGTGACGAGCCTGGATATTATTGCAATTACGCTTAAAAGTATGATCGATTCCCCGCAAGAATTAGAGCCATTGCTCCAGCAAGTACACCAAAAAGACCCTCGCTATGGGGGCCTTTATTTACTGAATGAAGAAGGAACGGTTGTTACCGGATCTCAATCACTGCTCGATCATGTTGATTATTCCTCCATGGAGTATATTAGAACTGCCATTAATACGAAGGATACGGTTATATCCGACCATCAGGAAACTCTTGAAAATGGTCAAACCGTGATTGGCCTGGCTGCACCCGTTATCAATGAAAGAAATGAACTAAGTTCGATACTTGTTGCCCATTTAAGGGTTGACTATATTGAAAATGTTATGAGAGTGTTGACACCTGACACAAATCTTTTAATTGTCAATGGACAAAGCCACATTATTATGAATTTCAATGGATCTGACAAGACGAGCTCAACTGCAAACGAGTGGTTGACAATGCCAATTGAGCGGCTTCCATGGAGCATTAAAGCGGAAATTCCCGACTTTGACTGGAAGAATACAGGAAAGGAAATGGTCGCATTAATAGCTGGGACCCTGGTTTTTTTCCATATTCTTTTCCTTCTAATTAAGTGCTATCTATTAAAAAAACAAACAGCAAAAGAAAAAGCGCAAATTGAAGCGCAAAAGCTTGAGCTGGTAGGCTCACTCGCAGCCAGTACAGCCCATGAAATCCGCAACCCCCTTACAGGCATTAAAGGGCTTGTCCAGTTGTTGGGCGAAAAATACCGTGATCCGAAAGACCTCTACTATTTTTCAATCATCGATGAAGAGATCAACCGCATTAATGAAATCGTCAGTGAATTTTTGATTCTGGGTAAACCGACCGCCCAAAAGAAAGATATGATCGATATAAGGTCAGTTTTTACCGAACTGAAGCCGATCATTTCTTCCGAAGCAAATCTTCATAACATTAGATGTTCTTACTATTTGCCAAACACTCCATTGCCGGTTGAATGCACAAAGGACCAAATGAAGCAGGTAATTTTGAACCTTTCAAAAAACGCTTTTGAATCTATGAAAAATGGCGGTGATCTTGAAATTAATATGATGCAAGAACAGGAAACTTGCAAAATAGAGATTATCGATACCGGTTCAGGAATTTCTGAACAAGCGCTCAACAGGGTTTTTGACCCTTTTTATACATCAAAGGATATGGGAACAGGCCTCGGCCTTGTGATTTGCAAAAAAATAGTGCAATCCTTTAACGGCACGATTGAAATTACCAGCAAAGAGAAGCAGGGTACTCAAGTTTCAATTATCCTTCCGCTTGCTGAGTAAAGGGAAGAGCTTTGGGAATATGGTCCAATGCTCTTCTTCTTTTTGTTTAGTTTATTTGCTTGTTTATTACATATAAATTTCGAGAATAGAAACAAAATCATTTTTAAACAATTGATAATCTTGTAATATAGAAGAAAGAATAAAAAATGGTACTTTTATAAATTTATACAGTCATATAAAAGGAGATACTCCATGAGCCAATCTGCAATAGCTGCAAGCATGTCGCCACGTGACCGTGCGAATACTTCATACAAAATATTAATTATTATCGGAATTTGCCATTTATTGAATGACTCGATCCAGGCTGTTGTTCCAGCGATGTTCCCGATTCTGGAAAGATCGATGGGGCTCAGCTTTACGCAGCTTGGCATGATCGCTTTCGCTTTGAATATTGTATCGTCGATTATGCAGCCGCTCGTTGGAATGGCCACAGATAAAAAACCAGCGCCCTTCGCGCTGCCGATCGGGCTTTCCTTTACGCTTTTCGGCGTTCTTGGCCTTGCTCTTGCACCCCGGTTTGAATTGGTTGTCCTGTCCGTCTTGTTCATTGGCCTTGGATCTGCTGTTTTCCATCCAGAGGGATCAAGAGTTGCTTATATGGCGGCCGGGGCACGCCGGGGGCTTGCCCAATCCATTTACCAGGTTGGCGGCAATTCAGGCCAGGCCCTTGCCCCGCTTATTACTGCGGTCATTCTTGTCCCGCTCGGCCAAATCGGTGCTGCCTGGTTTACATTAGTTGCAGCGGCCGCGGTCGGATTATTGATCTATATTGCCAATTGGTATTCCGGCATGCTTAAAGTTGAACGTTCTTTCAAAAGCAAGCAAAGCAGCAAAGATAGCACAGCTGGGAACGGTATTCGCAAAGGTGTCTGGGTTTCACTCTTGTTGATTTTGTTTCTAATCTTTGCCCGCTCCTGGTACATTTCCGGGATCACCAATTTCTATGCATTTTTCGCAATCGAAAAATATTCACTATCAATTAAAGAAGCTCAAATTTTCCTATTTGCTTTCTTAATCACCGGTGCAATCGGTACATTTTTCGGGGGGCCGCTTGCCGACCGGTTTGGCAAGAAAACGGTTATTTTAGTTTCGATGATCGCCACCGCCCCGTTATCATTGCTGATCCCGTTTGTTCCGCCTTTTGCAGCATTCTTGCTGCTTGCTTTAAGCGGACTGCTTCTGATGTCGAGCTTTTCTGTCACGGTTGTTTACGCCCAGGAGCTCGTGCCGGGAAAAATCGGGACAATGGCTGGCTTGACGGTCGGCCTGGCATTTGGAATGGGGGCGCTTGGATCGATCGGGCTCGGCTATTTAGCTGATCTCATCGGGCTTTCACAAACGATCATTTTCACCGGATTTCTTCCATTGCTCGGTTTGCTGGCCTTCTTCCTTCCTTCCGATCAAAAGTTGGAGCAGTGGAATTAAGGAATATATGCTCGTCTCCGGATTTTGGTATAAAAAAGAAAACAGGATAGGAGGAAAAGTCCTTCTACCCTGTTTTTTTATTATGATTGAACCCTTGCATACAGCAATTCTTTTTCTTCCTTAGTAAACAAATTCTCCGCCATTGGATACAGCACATTTTCTTCTTTTGCGAAGTGGTCCACTAGTATTGAATAAGCTTTTCTAATAAATGCTGTACATGCATGCATTTCCTCTGTTGATAATGGACCGTCACCCTCAGTTTTGTTAAGAAAGCCGCGAATCATTGATTTGGCCTGCTCATGCTCATGTTCCATGACTGCAATTGGACCCGTTCCCTTACCAAGATAAACTTCCATCATTTTAAACAGAATACCTTCTTCTTTTTCTGAGTGGCGCTCAAGCTTACTAAAAAATGCTTTTACTTTTTCAGTTAAAATCGCAAATACATCCTGTTTTTGGTCTGAGTCTTCAACTTTTTTGGATAGCTCTACAAGCTCATCAAGCAACTGAATCAACGGCGGATGTTCTTCCTTCAACAAAGCTAATCCTTGTGACAACTCGACCGGCTTACGGTTTGCAAAAGCACCCATACAACCTTCCATCAACAATCTCTCCTTCGACAATCACAGTTATTATGATCAGTATAAGCGGCCGCTTCTCTAAAAGTTGTGACGCCAATCACAATATCGAAAAGATCAAACTAATTTTCGAAAAATTTTAACAAATAAGTTGCTAATTTTTATTGATTTTCACATATAATAGAAGCAAATAAGATCGATGAAATGGAGGGATTATAGTGGTATATGAAAATTATCGCGACTTTTACCAGAAATCGCTAATACAAATTGGACCCGAAGACTTAAATTCTTTAAAAGAAACCCTTCCCATTCCCGGAGACAAAATCACCCATTGGCTCATAGCCTTAGAAGGCGAACCGGACCAGAAAAATTATTATCAGTGGAAAGTGGCAGTATATCCAGCAGACTGTGAGGGAAGCTTTGATTGGTCGAGCCGATTTTACACATCAGCGGATTTTAACTGCTTCCATAAAGCTTGTGACTTCGCCCGGAGCCTTGAGCAAAACGGCAAAAACGACAAACTCTCCTCATTAACCCCGTTTGAACAAATAAGCTAACCTAACCTCTAATCCATTCCTTCCCCTCTTTTTCGAGACGTTTGTGAAGTTACATACATATAGTGGTAAACTTATAATCATTCAAATTGTGAATAACTCTTCACTAAAACTCTTCACTTACAGCAAATAATATGATTGCAATAACGAGAACAATTCCTCCTGCTGCAACTAACGGAACCAATGCTTCATTTTTATTAATTATAAGTAGAGGGTGTCCCAAAATCCAATCTTTGGGACACCCTCTTTATTTGTTTACATGAAAACTTTTTTGATTGCTTACATACTCTCCAGCCGGGATCTTGCAAAAGCCCGGCATTGTTGGGCACAATGCAAGCAAATTTGTGCACATCTTTGTGAATGAGAATCTGGAAACTTTAAGCATTCGTTTCCACAAATTTCACAAATATGGGCACATAATTCGGCAACTGACTTTTCCACATAACTGTTTCTTGCGATTAATTTCGCTGACAATGTGCATATATCTGCACAATCTCGCAATAGAAGCAGTTGGTTTCTTCTGGCATGAACATCGCTCATTCGCAGCACCATAGTCCCCATATGTTCACAAGTTATTTCACAATCCTGGATTGTCTTCACCAAGCCCATGTGTTCCATATGAGTAGATTTAAATTTCGCATAATCCATACTTTGCATAGCATTTCCTCCCCAATTTTGTTATTAGCCGTAACAGTCGTATCATATGGTTTCCGCATTCACCAAGTGTAGGTAAATGCCCAAGAAATGTTTGCATATTTTCTGCAAATTTACAGCAGATTTTACTGATTCCCGCAAGCGGCATAAAGAACCTAAAATGTTTCCCTTAAAAATATGATTAAGTTTTAAGGCGGAGTGCTAATCCAGCCACAATAATACGGAAAAGTTACCCGCATGTCAGGCACAATCGCTGCATAAAAGCGGGCAGTGAACAATAAAAATAAAAGCCCTGGCAGGAATTTTTCAGCCAGGGCTTTTTCATATTTTTAGTATTCTGTTAAAGGTAATAAACAGCTTATTTAACTCTTCCTCGTTGTCTTTTTCAATTTGCTCAGCCAGACATTTTTTCATTTTTTCTTCGAAAAGAACGAATACTACACTTTTTAAGGCAGCCTTGGAAGCGATAATTTGAAAGATAATATCCTCAAAGTCTTGTTCTTTTTGAATTAAGCATTTTATTTCTCGAACATTTCCTTCAATATTGCTTAAAGTGTCCACCAGCTTTTTTTTGGATGTTGGATCTAAACAGTGAGGTTTTTCAAGATTAAGCATCTCCATTATTTAACCTCCTTGTTTTATTAATACATGCCCGTTATTTGCAGCTATTTTATCAATGATGATGCTTTGTCGTTGCAGAGTGGTTATGTGCGGAATGGTTATGGCCAAACAAGTGTATTAAGCCTTTAACCAGTAATGATGTCTTTTCCATTAGAAACCCTCCAAAATATAATTTTATTACATTTATAAAATACTATACCCCCGGTAAGTATATCAACTATAAAAAAACCTATTGTTTACTTTTTGAATATACAATTCATATTTTAGACATATTTACGGAGGAAATTTTAATTGCATCTTACGGTTCGGTGAAAGCACTTAAGTACTGTTTTGATTCTGTTTAAATTGAACTTTAAATCCAGTGTCTACCTGTTTGTTCTTAAGATAACGATGAAATCTGCAGGAAATGCAAGTTTTCACCTCTCTCTTTTTTGATTAGATTCATCTATGTTAGATTAGAGATTAATAATGAGGAAAAACTGAATTAAAACTAAGAAAAAGATAAGAATTACCACTACTGAAAGATTATAATCCTTTTAGACTCCATTTTGAAATTTTGTAATTAGCTATTATGATGGTTTATTTGTTGTTATATCAAAAGTGTTGCATAAAATTGTTAAGTCCATATTAAGAAAAAAATTATGCTTGATAACTAAAAAACGATGCTCGGACCCGCATCGTTTTTTTCCTTTTATATAAACACTAATTTCATTGGCTATGCCATTCTAAAAACGATTCCGTGTCCGCCTTTTGGATATTCCCAGTGGATATTTTGGTATGGACAGCCGATTCGGCAGCTCCCGCATTCATGACACCCTTCGTATCCGACCTGCATCCTTGTTCCTTCCCATTTGTAAACCTCGGCAGGACAGAAAACGGTACAAATTTTATCAGGACATTTTGTCATGCAAATATCGTGGTCCATGACAGTTAAATGGGATTTCGTATCACACTTAAAGCGAATTAAGTACTGTTTTTCTTCAATCGTTTTTGTGGACATTATTTCACCGCCTTCCAGGCACGATAAATGTCTTTCAATACATTAAATGTTCCTTTTTCGTTTCTGACACTGCGGATAATTTCTTTCTGCTTATCCCTTTTTGGGGTTCCGTCAACAGTAAACATTTTGCTTGCGACCCGGTTCATCATCGGGACGTATTCACGCAAATATTGCGGATGGTTCTCAAAGGTGTGGGTTGCATCTTTATATTTTTCTAAATCTTTAATAATAAAGCTGTTATAGAGGGCTTCCCGATACTTATTTAAACTCGATGCGCTAAAATCATTTCGCTGCTTTGCTTCGACAATAGTCTCTGCCGCCATTTTTCCGGAAGCCATTGCCATATTTGAACCTTCACGATGGATAGCATTCACAAGCTGGGCTGCATCCCCTACAACGACAACACCGTCTCCGGCTACTTTAGGAACGGAATGATATCCGCCTTCCGGGATTAAATGCGCTAAATATTCGGCAGATTCCCCTCCCTCCAGAAAAGGCTTCACCATTGGATGATTTTTTAAATAGTCAAGCAGGTCATAAGGCTTTAATTTAGCTTTTATCATGCTTGACAGAGTGGTTCCGACACCGATATTCAAACTGTCTTTGTTCGTGTATAAAAAGGCAGTCCCCAAATTTCCCTTTGTTGCATCCCCGAATATTTCAATCGTACAGCCCTGGTTTTCTGAAAGGTTAAAACGGTCATTAATCGTTTCCTTAGGAAGATTAATGACTTCCATCACAGTCAAGGCCACTTCATCAGGACGGAATTCCTTATGGAATCCGAGCTGCTTGCCGAGCAGTGAATTGACACCGTCGGCAAGCACGACAACATCGGCAAATACTTCTCCATCCGGGCGGTCTGTTCGAACACCGATCACTTTTCCATTTTCAACAATACATTCTGTTACAACCGTCTCGGTAATGAGCAGGGCTCCTTCTTCGACAGCCTTTTGGGCGAACCACTGGTCAAATTGGGCACGCAGAACTGTAAAATTATTATATGGCTCCATTCCCCATTCGAGACCTTTATAGCCAAAAGAAACAACCGATTCTTTATCCATCATCCAAAAACGCTGCTCGACAACCGGTCTTTCCAATGGTGCTTCCTTCCAAAACTCAGGAATAATCTCTTCCATTTGTTTTCGGTACAGGACACCGCCCATGACGTTTTTGCTTCCCGGGTATTCTCCCCGTTCAATCTGCAAAACGTTCAAACCGTTCTTTGCACACGTATAGGCACATGCTGTTCCAGCCGGTCCGGCTCCGACAATGATTACATCAAATTTCTCAGGCATAACTGATTTCACCGCCCTTTTCTTTTGTCATCTGTTTAAACTGTTTAATCAATTCAGGCACGATGACATGTGCATCCCCAACGATTCCATACGTTGCCACATCAAAAATTGGCGCTTCTGGATCTTTATTAACCGCGATAATGAACTCCGAATTTTTCATGCCAACAATATGCTGGATCGCCCCTGAAATACCGATTGCAAAATAAATTTTCGGCGTTACCGTTTCGCCTGTCTGGCCGATTTGCTGATGATGGGGAAGCCAGCCTGCTTCAACTACATCCCTGGTCCCACCAACACTGGCACCAATCGTTTCCGCCAGCTCATGAATCAGCTGAAAGCCTTGTAGATCACCCATTCCTTTTCCCCCGCATACAATGACATGGGCTTCCGACAGGCTTGCTGTTTTTGTTACGTCCTTCACAATTTGCAGCACTTTTGTGCGCATATCTTCTTCCTTAATTGAGATTTGTTCCTCAATGATCTCTCCTGTTCTCGATGGATCCTGCTCCAGTGCTTTCATGACCTTTGGCCTTACGGTTGCCATCTGCGGCCGGTGTTTTTTGCAGAGTATCGTCGCCATAATATTGCCTCCGAACGCTGGCCGGCTTGCTTCGAGCAGCCGCTTGTCGACATCGACATCGAGCATTGTCGTATCAGCAGTTAACCCTGTGCTTAAATCAGTGGCAACTGCACTTGCCAGGTCTTTTCCGTTCGGGGTTGCCCCGTACAGGAAAATCTCCGGTTTGTATTTCTCGGCAAGAAGAATAATTCCTTTCATATACGATTCAGTCCGATAAGTCTTCAATACCGGGTTATCAATAACATATACTTGGTCTGCCCCGTAGGAAATTACTTTCGGGCAGAGCCCTTTAATTCCGTCTCCGAGCAGCACCCCTGCCAGCGGTACTTCAAGCTTATCAGCAAGCTTCCTTCCGGCACCGAGCAGTTCAAGGGAAACTCCTTCAATGATTCCTTCGTTTTGTTCAATGAAGATCCAGACACCTCTATGTTCCATTGTAGCAGGCCACCTCGCCATTATATTATTGAGAATAGTTAAGCTTGTACTTTGAATAACCCCTTTTTATCTGCCAGGAGGTCCAATAATTGTGTTACTTGATCTTCTGGTGCACCTTCAAGCCGTTTCCCTCCATCAGGCTTTGGAGGTGAAAACATTTTGCCGACAATCGTTGGCGAGCCCTTCAAACCAAGCTGTGTCCGATCCACGTCCTCCAAATCGTTTACGGTCCAGATCACTGGCTCATACCTCGCTGCTTTCAGCATATTTGGAAGCGGCGCATATTCGATTGCGTTTATTTCTTTTTCCACAGTAAGCAGACACGGCAATTCAGTCTGAATCAATTCGTAGCCATTGGAGAGCTTTCTTTTGATTAATACGCTTCTTTCTTTCTCGTTTATTTCCGCTACTTCAATCACATTTGTAACGGGCGGTATATCGATTCTTCGGGCGATGCCAGGCCCGACCTGCCCTGTATCCCCATCAATAGCGTGTTTTCCGCAAATAATCAGATCAATCGGATCCTCCTTTGATATTCGTTCCAAGGCCTTCGACAATGCGTAGCTGGTTGCGAGCGTATCTGCCCCCGCGAAAGCTCTGTCAGAAATCAAATAGCCCCTGTCGGCTCCGATTTCAATGCTTTTTTTAATGACGGCAGTCGCCTGGGGCGGACCCATTGATAAAACGGAAATGGTACCGCCTGTTACCCTTTTAATCCGCGCTGCTTCCTGGACAGCGTGCGCATCATACGGATTTAAAATTGCCGGGGCACTGCGGCGGTCAAGGGTATTCGTTTTCGGATTGATTTTGATAATTTTTGTATCTGGAACTTGCTTGACACAGACGACAATATGCATATATCTCATTCCCTCCCTTTTATAAAGCCATAACGAAAGCGCTTTCCTTATAAATATTTATAAAATGTCTGTATTACGATATATGAATCGCAACACGGGCATAGTACAAACAAATGAAAACAATCCATTCGAATAACGTTAATATCTTAGTGCACCAACTGCTGCTGTGATATAAAATGAAAGAGTTCTGGAGTAGATCATAGGCTGAAAGGTCAACGGGTTAATAATAATAATCAATTGGAAATCAAAGTAACCTTAGTATTACTATAAAAAAAATTCACAGATTAACAATGACAAAAATCACATCTGAGCGAATTTTTGTAATATTTAAATTGGGTAATTCATATATATGAATCTTTATGGATGAAGTTCCAATTGAAGTTTTTCCATCCGACGAGGGGGATCTATGTGTATGCTTAGTCCAGCACGATAAAAGGGACCACAATGGTCCCTTTTTACATTAGATTAATTTACAAATGGGAGTAAGAGCTTTTGGCCAGACGATCATTTGTTTATAGGGTAATCTGCTTTCTTCCCAGCCTTTCTGTCCCTTATGTATTTTAATCTGAAATTGGTAAATGAGCTGATCAAGCTCCTCGCTGCAGCGAATCGTTTCTTCACTTGTAAAGCCGTTTATTGTCGCACTTTCAATCATGCACTGTCTTTTCCTTTGGATTTCTTCCAGCAGTTTGTTTCCATTCTGATACAATATTTATCCTCCTAATCCTACCCCTTAGCTTTCCGGTCCGGTTTTTCTTCCGGTCTATCTACATTTTTTTGTATACTGAAGAATTATTACAGCAATTTCTATAGTTGTAAATAGATTCGCAAAATTAGACAAAATATTTTTTATATTTACTTGGATTCGACATAATCCTATCCAGACTATGATCATTTTCGACAAATTTTTCTCGATTCTAAAATGTTAGTCGACTGGATCAACTGCAGCATTTATTTTAAAATTAAAATAGCTCCCACCGCAAATTGCGGGGGAGCTGTTTGATTTTATGAATTAATCTCCTGTGTTTCATAGATCGGCACCCAGCCTTCAGTAGTTACAAATATCCGCACTGCGACTACTTTCCTGTCTTCTTGCAGCGTAAAGTAATGCCGGATATTTTCAGGCACGGATATCAGGTCGCCCGGGTTAAGGAAAACCTCAAAAAATGCGCCGTCTTTTCCCTGGATGATAAATACTCCGTGTCCGCTGACAATAAAACGGACTTCATCATCTGTGTGGTGGTGCTCCTGCTGGAAGTTTTGCAGAAGCTGGTCAAGATTCGGCGTGTTTTCAGAAAGAGAAATGACATCCTGTGCTTTGTATCCCCTGCGAGCTGAAATATCGCTGATTTCATCCTTGAAAACTGCTAATATTGCATCTTTCTCTTCGTCAGACAATAGGAATTTTTCCTCGAGGTGAGCTGGAAGCTTGTTGATGTCCCAATTCTCATAAATGACTTCCTGGCTTTCCAGAAAGGCTGCTACTTCTTCTTGATTCACTAATTTTTCACCAGTTTTTTGAAATACAATATGTGCCATACTTCTTCTCTCCTTTTCTATTAAACTGCTTTAATTAGCTCGGGTTTATGCTCCAGTAGACGAAGCGTGTAGCGAAACAAAAACTCTGAGGCTTCCAGAAGCTTTTTCGCCTCAAAAGCACTTTCACCCCAGACGGTAACGCCATGATTGCGAATCAAAACTGCGCCTTTTTGCGCATAAACATGCCCGGCAAATTCCCGGGCCAGAGCGGGAATATCGGCATGATTAGGAATGATTGGAATCGTAAGCACTGCATCCTCATCCCATAAATTGAAGGCTTTGATTAATTCCTGGCCTTTAAATGTGACTTCTCCCCTGTCCCCGAATAGTTCTGAAATGACATTATTATCAACTGTATGGACATGGAGGCTGCAGCAAGCATTCGTGCGCTTGTAAATTTCCGAATGGAGCAATGTCTCCGCCGATGGTTTTAAATGGGTAGCTTCAGCAGGTCTCCCGTTTGCATCAACAAGCAGAAAATCTTCACTCGTGCGTTTCCGTTTATCTTTACCGCTCGCGGTTACAAGAAAAGTCAACGGATTCGCGCCTACTTTAATGGCCAGGTTTCCACTTGTCCCCATAAACCAATCACGTTGTGCAAGTTCATCTTTGACGTCGGCGAGCTCCTGCCACCTTTCCTGAAGAAGACTCATGCTCTCACCCCTATCTTCTCTCTTATAGAATCGATGCAATCAAAGAAAGTATTAAATGGTTTGTAAGGAAGCCCGAGCTCTTCACATTTCCTGGCAAGTAAGTCCCTTGCAAGAATAAAATCAGCTTGCTTGGCTGCCTCGACATCTGTGATCGAATCACCAATGACAATCTTATCGAGATTTTCTCCATCAAGGCTGCGGATGACAGAAGGTTTGCAGCAGCCGCAGCCGTTGGAGCAGTGACTGTCACAGCTGTGAGGCCACAGTATCTTTATTCTTTCAGCGCTGAAATCAGATCCGTTACAGTATAAGCCTGTAATTGGTCCAGTCCCCTCCAGAATCGGCTCTACAAAAAAGTCGATTCCGCCACTGACAATATAAAGCGGGATATCTTTGTCAGCCAAAAAGGCGGCAAACTCCTTAAATCCAGCCCTGATTACTGCATGTTCAACCGCAAATTCAATAATCTCCTCCTTTAGAGAGCTGGGGAGGAGCGAGAATAGCTTTCCCACACCTTCCTTGATCGAAATTTGCCCGGAAAGAATCTGCTCCTTCAGCTGTTCCGACTCGGAAGGCGCAAATTTCTGCATGATCGCAATAATATTGTCCTGCTCGGTGATCGTCCCGTCAAAATCGCAAAATACAGCAAGCTTTTTCATTATGCAGTCACCTCTTGATGGCCCCATAGTTCGATCGCTGCCCGCAATTCATCATGCTGTTTTGCTTTATCCAGCAAAGATTGCCCATTTAAAACCGCTTCGATCGCTTGCCTGAATGCAAGGCCGCCCCCTTTTGCGCCATCCGGATGACCGTGAATACCGCCGCCTGCGTTTATTACGCTGTTATTTCCAAAGTCTCTGTACAATAATGGCACGAGGCCTGGATGAATTCCTGCCGACGGCACTGGAAACACTGGTTTAAACGCATCTTCTGTTGTCAAAGCCTCTGCGATTGACAAAACCTGTTCTTTTTCAAGGGCAACCGAGCCGTATGGAGACGGAAACAAAGATAAATCCGCTCCTGCATATCGCAATAATTTTCCTAATAACAACGAATGAGACAGTCCATATACCGATGATGAAGCGAGTGCACCGCTGACAGCCGGATGGGCCATAATCGGCAAGGCAATGCTGTCGTCCTCCCGCAATTCCTGAAGGATATCGAGTCCGTAAGCAAAAACATTGAACAATAATAGATCCGCCCCAAGCTCGGCTGCCTTTTTCGCCTTATCCCTGAGAGCCGATGAGCGGCCAGTCAGGTTCACCGCATATAAGGTCCGCTGTCCTGACTGCTCATAGATTTCCGTTAACACCTTTTTCCCTTCGGAAATTCTCGCTGCAAACGGAGCCAGATCGTTCTCGAACAAAATTTCGTCATCCTTGACAATATCGACTCCACCCAGAGCTTGTTCTTTCAGCTGCGCAAGCAAGTACGGCAAGTCCCTGCCGATTACGCCTTTATAAATACTCATTAGCAACGGCCGGTTATAAACATTTACTTTTTCACGAATTCCCTCAATTCCAAAACGGGGACCGGGAAAAAGGGCTTTCAAGGAATCACTAAACTGCAAGTCTATTAATTTTATTTTTCCATCCAGTGATAACTTCCCAAAAACGGTTGTTAAGATCGCCGGTAAATCCGCTGAAAAATTTACAGCAGGGTAGGCAATTTTAATCAGTGCCTTTGTTTCCTCTTTGCTGCTTTCTTCCGAAAGACCTTCGACAGAGACAACACGCCCTTTGTGCTTTTTCAATTGTTTTTGCTCTAAGTAGGGCAGAGTTGTCCATGACCCTATCGTCAAGCCGAGGGCAATTTCCTCTGCTTTCTTCTCGGGATTATGTTTAGCATCATAGACTGAATATGTAGCAATTATTTCACTCATGCCGATCATCCTTTCCTTAAACGCGAGGGCCAACTTTTTCATTTTGGCCACAAAAAAACCTCTTCAGAAAGAAGAGGTTAGCATCTCAAACTAACATCTCCTTATCTTTCAGCGAATGCTGCAAGAATTAGCACCGTGCCTGGAATAATCCAAGTCGGTTGCCGGGCTTCATCGGGCTCGTCCCTCCGCCTGCTCTTGATAAGAAAACGATTTTCATATAATCATGTTCATGATAGTTCAAATTAATTTGGATTATCGCAGGAAATTTCCCAGTTGTCAATCCCCTTTATCAAATATTTCTAAAGATTCGATTCTTCTGACTGCTTCCTGCAATCGTTCTTCCGAGGTTAATAGCCCTGCTCTGACATAGCCTTCACCCCATTGCCCAAATCCTATTCCCGGTGCGACCACAATATGGGCATTTTCGAGCAAATAGTCGGAAAATTGCTGGGATGTAAACGCAGGCGGTACTTTTAGCCAGGCGAAGAATGAACCTTTTGGCGCTGCAACCTCCCAGCCTATCGATTGCAGCCCGTTAATAAACGTGTTTCGCCGCGATTCATATAATTGGTTCAGTTCCTCTACACATTCCTGCGATTCCAGTAAAGCTGCTGCCGCCGCTTCCTGTACTGCTCCAAAAAGGCTGACATAAAGGTGGTCCTGAAGCAAATTGATCGCACTGATTACGCTTTTATTACCAATAGCGAAACCAACTCTCCAGCCGGCCATGTTATACGTCTTCGATAAAGTGTAAATTTCAATGCCGACTTCCTTGGCGCCTTCCGCCTGCAAAAAGCTGATTGGTTTTTGCTGATCAAAACCGATTGCTCCATATGCGAAATCATGGACAACGCAAATGTCATGCTGTTTCGCAAGCGTTACGGTCTCTGCAAAGAACGGAAGGGTCGCAGTTGCTCCGGTCGGATTGTTCGGGTAATTCAGGAACATTAACTTTGCTTTTGCTAATGCGTCCGCGCTTAAATCATGATAATCAGGGAGAAAACCGTTCTGCTCAAGCAATGGCATATACAACATTTCCGCTCTCGCCAATGCTACCCCAGACCAGTAATCCGGATAACCCGGATCAGGAACTAGCACAGTATCCCCCGGATTTAATAAACATTGCGGAATTTCAACCAAACCTGCTTTTCCGCCGAACAATACGGCCACTTCTGTATCCGGGTCCAACTCGACCTCATACTCCCGCTTATAGAACTCAGCTGCCGCTTCCTTCAAGTAGCGAAATCCTTGAAAGGGTGAATATTTATGATTGACCGGGTTTTCAGCCGCGGCCTGCAATGCTTTGACAATATGTCCTGGTGTTGGCTGGTCCGGGTTGCCCTGGCCCAGATTAATCACATCATGGCCCTGTTCAATGTATATTCCTGCCTTTTTGACGAGTGAGGCAAAAAACTGCCTCGGCAGGCTATTTAATAAATCTGACTGGGAAAAACGTGTCACTTTAGCACCCGCTTTATAAAAAATGAATTTGAAATTCTAGTCACAAATGATATAACGTTAATAACAGCTTGTAAAGCGAAATTTTTTAGTTTTTTGAATGGGGTGACAATTTTGAAACTATCAATAGCTTGTATTCAAATGGACATTGCTTTTGGCAATCCAGACCAAAACTACCAATCTGCGAAACAGCTGATTGCCGATGCAGCGGAACTAAAACCCGATATTATCGTCCTTCCTGAACTTTGGACGACCGGGTACGATCTGAGTCGGCTCGATGTAATTGGCGATCAGGACGCCAACAAAACAAAGTCCTTCTTGAAGAATGCAGCACTGCAACACGGTACCGCTTTTGTCGGCGGGTCTGTTGCGAAGAAAACGGCTGAGGGGATTTTTAATACGCTCATCATTGTCGATAAGCATGGAGAGGCAGTCCATGAATACAGCAAACTGCATCTTTTTCAGCTTATGGACGAACATCTGTATTTATCGGCGGGCAATTCGAAGGGCCTGTTCACGCTGGAAAACAGGCTCCTGTCCGGTATGATTTGCTACGATATCCGCTTTCCGGAATGGATTCGCGCCCATACGGCACAAGGAGCGGAAGCTTTGTTTGTCGTCGCTGAATGGCCGCTTGCCCGCCTCGCCCACTGGAGAGCCTTGTTGATATCACGGGCAATCGAGAACCAATGCTATGTCATTGCCTGCAACCGGGCAGGATCCGATCCGAAAAATGCTTTTGCCGGACATTCAATGATTATTGATCCGTGGGGGGAAATCATTGCGGAAGCCGGCGAAGACCAGGAAATATTGCATGCTGAAATTGACCTGGATGAAGTACGTCGAGTAAGAGAAATCATCCCGATTTTCTCAGACAGAAAACCGGAATTCTATAATTAAGTGCAGATTTTTGGCGGCAAAAATTTTTAAAAAAAAATGATTGACATATCACTTTTTGCATTGATATGATGATCAACAAGTGAAGAACAATTATGATTTTAAAATAGTACTCTCTTATCAAGAGCAGGCTGAGGGATTTGGCCCGATGAAGCCCAGCAACCGACCGTAATGCCATTGTGAAATGGGGCGCTAAAATGCGCCGGGGATTGATAATCTCCTAAGGCACGGTGCTAATTCCAACAGAAGGATTTTCTTCTGGCAGATAAGAGGCGTGAAGAATATAACCTTCAAGCCTCTTTCACATTGAGAAAGAGGCTTTTTCATTTGCTGAAAAGCCTCCACACTAAGGAGGAATAAACGATGGTCTTATTACAAAATACAACATACGAACCTTTAACCGAAAGCTCAGCCGCCGCCTTAGCGATTAGATTGCGGTTATTTCCTGAAGGTTCTGTTTTAACCGTATCAGAGATTGGCGATGGCAACCTGAATCTTGTCTTTAGGATTTCAGATCACGAATCCGGTCAAAGTGTGATCATCAAACAAGCATTGCCCTATGCGAAAGTCGTTGGTGAAAGCTGGCCGTTAACGTTAAAAAGAGCGACAATCGAAGCAAATGCATTGTCTGTTTTTAAAAAACTGGCACCAAATTATGTTCCTGAAGTCTTTTTTAGCGATGAGATCTTTGCCATTACTGTCATGGAGGATTTATCACATTTAACAATTGCGAGAACCGGATTAATCCAGGGCGAGGATTTCCCACTTCTCCCCAAGCATATCGGTGAGTATCTCGCTAAAACGCTGTTCTTTACTTCTGATTATGGCTTAAAGCCTGCAGAGAAAAAGGAGCTAGTTGGCAAATTTATTAACCCGGAGCTGTGTAAAATCACGGAAGACCTGATTTTTACCGATCCATTCTTTGATGCGCCAACCAATGACTTTGAAGAAGGTCTGAGGAAAGATGCCGAGAAGCTCTGGGCAGATGAAGAATTAAAGTTAGAGGCAGCCCTTCTCAAAAAGAGCTTTTTAACCGAAACAGAGTCATTGCTGCATGGCGATTTGCATACTGGAAGCATTTTTGCAAATAACGATGAAACAAAAGTCATCGACCCTGAATTTGCGTTTTATGGGCCGGCTGGCTTTGACCTTGGCCAAGTCGTGGCGAATTTGCTATTTCAACAGATTGCCAATCCCGAAAAACAGCGGAAAACATCTTCCCAGATAAGAGTGTTTTGGAAGACTTTTTCGCAGGAGTATTCAAAACTATGGAAAGAACAGAATACAGATCCGCTTTCTTCAAACGATCGCTTTCTCGCTTATTTACTTGAAAAATATCTTCAGGATGCTGCCGGATTTGCCGGTTGTGAGCTGATCCGACGGACGGTTGGACTGTCACATGTTGCCGACTTGGATGGCATACAAGATAAAGTCAAAAGGCTTGATGCAAAGCGGACAGCCCTTCAGCTTGGCAGTAAGTTCATTAAAAATCATCGCACTATTAAATCGATTGAAGACCTGATTGGTTAAACTCATCCAGCCGCTGAATGCAGTTCTGCGGCTGGAAATTTACGCTTAACCGTCGATTTTTACCCACATCTCTTCTGGATTCACTTCATATATTCCATTATCCCGGTACATATAATGATTGATAATAAACTCACGGCGGATCGTTGCATAATCTTCGTGAAATTTTTTTATATACTCATTTAGTTCCTTTTCCGCATATTTTTTTCCTGTTGTTAAACCCCGGATCATATATTCGAATACGATTAATTTCTTCTTCCTTTGGGCCGGAATGTTTTTCAGCTTCCCATCGCGCGTGAAGAAGTTATCAATTACCTTTTGTCTTTCGATATTCGTTTCGGCCATTTCCTTTATTCCCTCCCTGCCCTTCTCAATCTGCTCGACTAAAGCACTTGCATGTTGTTTCAGGACTGATTCATTTAAGTGCTTACTGAACCTTTAAACGAAGCTTTTTCGTGGCGAAGCAGCTTTTCTTTAATATCGGTTCTCGTGCCTGCATAGCCTGTCAGCGTTTTATTTTGGCCGATGACACGGTGGCATGGAATGATAATCGGGAATTTGTTTGCCTTGTTGGCCTGGCCGACTGCCCGCACCGCTTTCGCTTTGCCAATAGTTGATGCAATATCCTGGTAGCTTTTCGTCACCCCGAAAGGAATCGCTTCAAGCTGTTTCCAAACTGCTTGCTGAAAATCTGTGCCTGTTATGTCTAGCGGCAATTGAAAACTGCTTCGCGTTCCGCTAAAATATTCGCCAAGTTGTGTGACGGCAGCAGCCAGGACTGGATTATGCGGATTTTCTGAGAGATCCTCCCCGGTTTCATGTTTATCAAAGTCTTCTTTCCCTATATGTACAGCGCTCAATTTCCCGTTTTCAGCGACGATGAATAACAAACCGATCACGGTCTGCAGTCTAGTATATTGCCTGTTCAAAGTCTCTACCCCGCCTTCTTTAATGGTAAAAAAATATGAAAGATTGTCCCTTTGCCAAGCTGGCTTTCCACTTCAATGCTTCCTTGATGCTCTTCAATGATTTTGTAGCTCACCATTAAACCAAGTCCTGTTCCCCGCTCTTTTGTAGTATAAAACGGTTCGCCAAGCTTTTTCAATTTTTCTTCGGGGATGCCGGGTCCTTCGTCCTGCACATATATATGGATTTTATCGCCTGCGGCCCGCTTAACTGAAACAGTAATATAGCCGCCTTTCGGCATCACTTCAATCGCATTTTTGATAATGTTGATAAACACCTTTTTGAGCTGGTTTGGCTCACAAAAAAGCAGCGGGAGTTTATCTTGATAATATGTTTTAAATTGCACGTTATGCAAGACAGCCTGGGCAGTCAGCAACTCAACCGTTTCCTTAACAATTCTCGTAACATCCGATTCTATAAATTTTACTGCCTGGGGTTTTGCGAGGATCAGAAATTCATTGATTATTGAATCTATTCTTTGTAATTCACTTGTGATCACCTGAAAATACATCTCATGTTCATCCTTCATATTACCCTGAAGCAACTGGATAAACCCTTTTAGCGCTGTCATTGGATTTCTGATTTCATGGGCAATTCCAGCGGCAAGTTCTCCAATAACCGTTAAAGTATCAGATTTTCTGAGCTGTTCTTCCATCTCCAATTTTTCTGTTATATCTTTAAAAACAATTAGATTTAAGCCCGACATCAAGTTGCTTTTTGTTGAAAACTCAATGTGCTTTTTTGTTTCTTTTTTTATCCTAATCTGCACCACACCGTTCAATTGACCTTGTTGCAGAAGGGTATCCATATGTTCCACTTGTTTTTCCGGGCTCAGGCGGCACTCTGTCAACAATTCCGTCAACGATTTACCGATGAGCTCTTGTCTGAAAATCCCGAGCATATTTTGGCCGGTCTGGTTAATATCAATGATCTCAAAATGATTATTCCATAATATAATTCCTTCAAGTGCACCTTCAAAAATCTTCCGGAACTTCAACTCGCTCTCGCGAAGCTCTTTTTCCATACGATGGCGTTCACTGGCGTTGCGAACAATGGTTATATTAGATCCATCAATATGGAGCTTGGACGTAAATTCAAGTAATTTTTTTTGTCCGTTTGGCATTAGAAAACACAACTCATCACGGATGGCACCCGTTTTCTTTAACAAATCCATTGTTTTATGGAAATGATCATCTTTTGAATAAACAAAATCCGTTAGCTTTCTCCCCAGCAAATTCTCCAATGGACATTCAAATATTTTGCATGCAGCCTGATTGGCCCGGGTCACTATTCCACAGCCATTCCAAAATATGATCCCATCAAGCGCTTCTTCAAATAGATCCTGGTATAAATCTTCATTTTTCCTAATTTTCTTTTCGATGATTTGTTTCTCGGTTACATCCCTCATTATACTAATATACTGATCCTGCCCAACAGGGAGTTGGCTTGTATTAATTTCAAAATAAGTTAATTTTTCATCATAGGCAATCGGCAAAATTCCTCTTGCGCTTCCCTTTTCCTCCAATAGCGCCCAAATCTTCACCAGCTTAAATTGATATTTTTTAGGAATTAAAGATTTCAACGGCATTCCGATTAAAAGGTTGCTGTCAATATTAATATGCTTACAGAAAGCAGAATTCCCAGCCGTTATGTTTCCCTCTCTGTTAAATATAATCATTCCATCTGGAGCATGGTTAAACTGTTCTGTCAACAATCGATTTGCGTGTTCGAGGGCAGCAACTTTTTCTTTCAGGAATTGATGTTCTTCGTGTGATATTGCTCCATTCACTGTCTTGCCTCCTTGCCAATCTTCAATAGATAAATATTTCGACATTTAACAGGGAAAATCCTGTCTTTTCCATCAAGCATTTGCCATTCGCAAACCTTTTATCTTAACTTGAACATAAGCATTTCGTTTGCCTGTACACCGTATCGACGAACTAATTTTCAGAAGTAAATGAAGAAAAGCGATGCCGTTATCTGCATCGCTTCTCCTGATTTTTTTACAGTAAAATATTCTCATGCTTTGCTGATAAACGCTGCCAGCGCTTTTCTACTTCTTCTTCAAAGTCTGCCAACAATTGCTTGTTTTCTTCCTTCAATAAATGCTTCGTTTTCCCCATTAATTTTAACCATTCTGACAGAGGAATGCGTTTATTTTTCTTGTCAGGGTCGTAAGTAATAGCTGTGATTCCCTGTTCGACTTCATATAGTGGAAAGAAACAGGAATTAACGGCAGCCTCGACAATTTTTTCGCCAAGGCGGTCATCAGACTTCCAATTTAATGGACAGGTTATTAATATTTTCCCGTAAACTGTGCCAACATTTTGGGCATACCACTGTGCTTTTGCAGCCTTTTTAATCAAGTCCTGCGGAAATGCTTCTGTTCCGGTAAAAACATACGGGATGTTCGCTGCTGCCATAATTTGTGCTGTATCTTTATGATGAAATGCCTTTCCCTTTTGGCTCTTCCCGACATTGGAAGTGCTTGTCATGTGTCCCAGCGGTGTCGAATAAGACATTTGCGAGCCCGTATTCATGTACCCTTCATTATCATACTCAAGTATGATCAGTTTATGGTTTCGCAAAGCAGTTCCAATCGCTGATCCCATCCCGATATCCATTCCTCCGTCACCGGTAATCATCACAAAGGTCGCATCATCCGATACTTGAATTTCTCCCCTTCGCTTCAACTCCAGAAAAGCTTCAACTGTTCCTGACAAGGTGGCAGCGCCGTTTTGGAAAAGGTTGTGGATCATCGTTTGTTTGTGGGAAGTATGTGGATATGCGGTCGTCACCACATAAGCACAACCAGTTTGGAATAAAACGACCACATCTCCCTCAATTCCTTTAAAAAACAGTTCAAGACCTCCGAAAATTCCACAGCCAGGACATGCCCCGTGCCCGGAAGCAAGCCGCTTCGGTTTGGCTGTTAACGCTCTTAACGGCGGTATTTTCACTCTCAGTTTATTGGTGGCCTCATCTTTTTTCACTTCAATCAATCCGGATTTATAAGCATCGCTGTGCTGCGGGCTAATAACTGGCTGGAGAATTTTATTCGGATCGCCGGGTACATGCCCGTAGTAATCAAAAGGTTTTTCGGCTTTTCCTTTCTCGATTGCATCGATTGCAAATTTGAAAAACTGTTCGGCATCATCCGGATAAAAATCCTTTCCGCCAAGGCCAAAAACTCTGCTTAACACAATCGTACTGTTATCTTTATCTTCCTGCAGAGCCGACTTAACCTCATGAGTCAGATTAGGACCATTTGCACCATAGGAATCTGCTCTTTCGCCAACAAGCAGAGCTTTTACTCCTTTCAATGCGTGGCGGATTTCTTCTGCAGGAAAAGGGCGAATGATATTGGGGCTGATCACTCCTGCTTTGATTCCTTGCTTGCGAAGCCTGTCAACCGTATCCTTCGCCGATTCAGCAGCTGAATTCAGCAAAAATAGCGCTACCTCTGCATCTTCCATTTCGTATAAATCGAGAACAGAATATTTTCTGCCGGACAATTGGGCATACTCAGCTGCTACTTCTTCATAAACTGCTCCAGCCCGGTACATCGCTTCTGACTGCTGGAAATGGTTATTGAGCAGATCATCGCCGTTCATATGGGCACCGATTGTAACCGGTTTTTTCGGATCCCTTGCAAAATGATAGCTGTCAGGGCACTCCCCGACAAACTGCTGGACTGTTTTCCGATCCTTAAAGTATTTGACCTTCCTTTTTTGGTGGGATGTAAAAAATCCATCATAGGCCACGATGACAGGAAGGCGGACTTCTGAATGTTCAGCAATTTTCAAAGCCATGATGTTCATATCATAGACCGCCTGGGGTGTTCTTGCTGTAAGAATGACCCAGCCTGTATTTAAAGCGAAGTACAAATCGGAATGGTCGCCGCGAATATCAAGCGGCCCGCTTATTGAGCGCGTCACCAAGTTCATGACCATTGGGAAACGGGTCCCCGATTGGACCGGCAGCTGCTCAAGCATATACATGAATCCGTTCGCACTCGTCGCATTAAAGACGCGGGCTCCCATTACAGCTGCACCATAGCAAATACCTGCCGAGCCATGTTCACCGTCGGCAGCGATTAATTGGATATCGTGCTCACCGCGGGCTTTCATTTGATCTAAATATTGGGCTACCTCTGTCGAAGGTGTAATCGGAAAATAACCCATGATATGATAGTTAATTTGCGCCGCTGCCATTGCTGCCATTTCATTGCCGGATTCAAACGTAGTTAGCTGCTCTGCCGTTCCGTTCTGTTTTAAGTTTTGTTCCATGATGGCCATTAGACGATTCCTCCATTCACATAAGGAAAGTTTTGTTTAACCCGGTTTATTTGAGCGTATTGGGCCGTCTCACGCAGCTCGCTTAATGCCGTTGTTGGACATGCCTCCACACATTTCAGGCAGCCTTTGCAATATTGATAGTCAATACCCGTTAAAATCATTTGCGGCCTGCCCCGCTTGTCAGTCTCAGACGACCAGACAAAGCAAAAATCAGGACAAACAGTATCACAGGCTGCGCAATTTATGCATTCCTCTCGTACAAACTTCGGAAGAAATCCCTGCCGTGAGCCGCTTAAATCCTTCACAATGCTATTGGCCTGGGCAGTAACAATACCGCCCATTTCCTGAGTTTGATATCCCAATAAAGGAGCAGCCCTTGAGAAAGCTTTCGATTCGGCATTGGCCGGCGCTGGAATCGTTTTGAATTGAACTTCTTCATAGCCTCTGTTAAAAGTACGGATATTTGGCTCAACAAGCTGCGGGTATTTTTTTTCAAACGTTTTGCGTATCACATTTCGCATCGCATTTGCGTCGAGAAAATCACAAACTTTGAATAAGGCTCCGAGCATTGCCGTGTTTACTTTTGTTTTTTCTTCAACCGCAATCCTGAGCGCATCGACAATCGCCAATGTACCGTGTTCAAGCTGAAGATCTTCCTTTATTTCCTCGAATGACCGTACCGAGTTGACTAAAACAATCCCTTCCGGCCCTAAACCGCTGACAACATCGACGGTTTTGTAGAGCGCTTCATGGAAGACGCCAATCACATGTGGCTGTTCAATCGGGCTGTGATCGCGAATTTCAACATGCGGTTCACAGAAGCGGATAAAGCTTTTCACAGGCGATCCTTTCTTCTCTGAGCCATACGAAGAAAAGTTTGCCCCATTTAGCCCGAGGCCCAGCACTCCTGCTTCGGCCAACATTTTTCCGGCAAGATTTGCCCCCAGACCGCCAATCGATTCAAGCCTGATTTCAAAAAAACCCAGTTCATTTTGTTTCGGTAATGTAGCCATGTTTCCCCTCCCCATTCTTTCAAAAGATCTTGATTGTGAATTTCACACTGCTCTTTTGTCATTTTAATGGACTTTTCAGCTTATCGCTGTGACAAATATCAAACATCTTCATATTTTTTATGAAACAGATTTTTTAAAAACGAAATAAATCCAACTCTGTTAATTATGTAAGCGTAATCTCCAGTTGTATAACAGACTTAATATTGTATTAATACAGAAACTACTTGGAAAGATCCATAAATTAACACGCTTTTTTTAGTTTGTTTTATAGTAAGGTGGGTAAATAAATTTAGATGCTTTCGGGGGGTCAAAAATTCGGGAGGATCTTATGAATAAAAGAAATTATTATTTTGACAACGCGAAATTTATCTTAATCTTTTTCGTCGTTTTCGGGCATTTGCTTCAATCATTCATTGCAGATAACGAAACCATTCATGCGTTATATAAAGCAATCTACACTTTCCATATGCCGGCATTTATTTTGGTTTCCGGTTTTTTTGCAAAAGGCTTCTATCAAAAAGGTTATTAGCGGAAAATCACTAAAAAATTAATTTTGCCCTATTTAATTTTCCAGTTGATTTATTCAGTCTATTACTACTATTTATATGGCCAGTCGCATTTAACCGTTGATCCACTTGATCCGCACTGGTCTTTATGGTTTTTGGTCAGCCTGTTTTTCTGGAATATTATGCTGCTTGGTTTTTCGAAAGTGAAAGCAGCAGCAGCGATTTCAGTTTCCCTGGCAATTGCGCTTGCAATCGGCTATATCGATTTCATTTCCAACTATTTAAGCCTGTCGAGAACTTTTGTGTTTTTTCCGCTTTTTTTACTCGGCTACTATTTAAAGAAAGAGCATCTTTCATCTCTTTTTAATGTGAAGATGAGAAGTGTTGCAGCTCTTTCCTTTGTGATTGTGTTTGTCTGGTTTTATTTAAATCCGGACATTAACTATCAGTGGCTCCTCGGCTCAAAGCCTTACGGGGAAATGGGGGCTGCTTCCCTTGCTGCGATGGGGAAAAGGTTTGGGTTTTATTTGTTAAGTTTGGTAATGGTTTTCAGCTTTTTAGCTTTCGTGCCAAGGAAGCAATACTTTTTTACAAATCTAGGCAAAAATACATTATACGTTTATTTGCTGCATGGTTTTTTTGTCAAAACGTTCAGAGAAAGTTCCGTACAAGATTACTTTACAGAACCGGAAAGTTATTTGCTGCTAGCTGCAGTTTCGTTACTGCTTACTTTGTTACTATCAAGTAAAATAGCCACATCCTTTGCCCAGCCTTTCATTGAATTAAGGCTTTCCAGCCTGAAGAGGCTGTCGGTTAGATTTTTTTCCGCGTTGAGATTTTACAAAAAAAAGCTTCAGAACGGATAAGCCGCCTGCAAAAAATTGCAGGCGGCTTGTTTTTACAAATCATCAATCACAATATAAGCTGCTTTAACAGGGCCATGCACGCCGACTACTAGATTCATTTCAATATCGGCGGAATTGCTTGGACCAGTAATAAAGTTCACGCATGACGGAATCAGTTCCCTGTTCGCCACTTTTTCGCGCATCTTTCGCGCTGCTTGAGTCATCCGCGGCACGAGGCTGCTTTTTGGGATAAGAATCACCGAGCACGTTGGCAAAAAGCTTACTGTCCTCCCTTTATCTTTGCTGCTGAACAATACGGCCGTGCCGGATTCTGCGAGGGTTATATCGCTGATCGTTAAACCGATATTGGCTTTTTCGGCAAATTGAATATTTTGCGCACCGATTTCTGAATCCCATATATGGACCGGGACACCTTCTGAAGGCCATTCCGCCTCTAATAAAGATGACACACCATATTCATTAAAGCGCTCGTCCTTCCAGGCGATGATCGGTCCGCCGCCATAATTTGAAACAATATCCTTCAGCGTTTCTTGTAACCTATCTGAGCTCGTCACAACCAGATCGGTATGAATAACCATGCATTGCGTTTTAAGGACCTCAAGCAGCTCATCCGCGTCGGCTTCTTTTAAAACGGCGTCCTGGGGCTGCCATGACCATTTCGGCCTGGCCACTTCTTTCGTATTTGGTGCCCGACCGTGCCGCTCGGCAACTGCAGCAAGAAATGAATCGCGGTTATGAATCAATCCCTTCATCGATGGTTCCCCCCTTTGTCACGATTTTTAAACCAGTCACGGAACCGCTCCTTGTTAGGTGCCGGAAATTCACGGGCCTCTGTCCATGCTTTTAAAGGGCCCGGTCCTTTTGAAATTTTATCTCCTGCTGTAAAAGGATTCATGGCAACAGGAGCCATTTTCGAGCCGATTTTATACAAGGAAGGCGACGCTGCCCCAAGGCCGAATGCTTTCATGGCAAGCTTCTCAGAAATTGGTGCGCGCCCTTCCCGCTCCACAATGATCTGGCGGTGTTTGTGAAGCAGCTCATGCAGCGGAATTTTCACCGGGCAGGCGTCCGTACAAGCGGCGCATAGCGTGGATGCATATGGGAGCTCTTTGTATTCGTCATAGCCGCCAAGCAGCGGTGACAATACAGCACCGATCGGCCCCGAGTAAATTGAGCCATACGAATGACCGCCGACATGACGGTAGACCGGGCAGGCGTTCACACAAGCTGCACAGCGAATGCATTGCAGCACGGATTGGAACTCACCGCCCAAAATTTTTGATCTGCCATTATCGACAATGACGAGGTGAAATTCTTCAGGACCGTCAACGTCCAATTCTTCTTTTGGACCAGTGAGAACCGTGATATAGCTTGTCAACTTTTGTCCGACAGCACTTCTTGTCAGCAAGCTGACAAGCACTTCCATTTCTTCAAATGTAGGAACGAGCCGTTCCATTCCCATTACCGTGATTTGTGTTTTCGGAAGTGCCGTTACAAGGTCAGCGTTGCCTTCATTGGTGACAAGGCTGATTGAACCTGTTTCGGCAACGGCAAAATTACAGCCTGTTATCCCTAAATCGGCACTTAAGTATTCCTGGCGCAGCATTTCTCTGGCGTGCAGGGCAAGCTCTTCAGGTTTTTCCGTATTTTTATAGTTTAGCTTTTCTGCAAAAACATCCCTGATCTGCTCCTTATTCTTATGTAGTGCAGGCGTGACGATATGGGAAGGAGGATCGTGATCGTCGATCTGGAGAATATACTCGCCAAGATCCGTTTCGATGACCTGGCAGCCTGCATCCTCAAGACAGGCGTTTAAACTGATTTCTTCAGTTACCATCGATTTCGATTTAACAACTTTCCTTGCCTTTTTTTCAATAACAACATCTTTAATATATTGGTTTGCTTCTTCCGCAGTCCGGGCGAAAAAGACATGTCCGCCCCTTTTTGCGACATTTTCACTCAATTCATATAAATAATAATCTAAATTTTCAAGAACATGCTGGCGAATTTCTTCACCGAGTGACCGCCACTCCTGCCAATTTCCGAGCTCCTCTGCTGCTGCAAGCCGCCTTGTCTGAAACCGTTCCTGGGCAGCTGCCACCGCGCCGCGCATGAACGAATTATTTATTCCTGTTTCGACGCGCTCTTTAAATTTATCTGTACCGATTTTCATTGCCATTTTCTTTACCCCTCCATTCGAAGCTAATCTCAGGTCAGATTCTCTTAAAATCTTCTATCTGCTGTTCAGTACTTCGGCAATATGCAGAACCTTGACCGGTACCCCTTTTCTGTCAATCCGTCCCCCGATATTCATTAAACAGCCAGCATCTGCACCAATTAAGTATTCTGCTCCAGTTTCTTCAACATGGCATACTTTTTCATCTACCATCTGCTCAGAAATTTGCGCCATTTTCACGGAAAACGTTCCGCCGAACCCGCAACAGTTTTCCTTGCCTGGCAGCTCCGTAAATTCCAACCCTTCCACATTTTTTAATAGTTTGATAGGGGCCTCTTTTACGCCCAACAGTCTTGTCATATGACAGGAGGTATGGAAGGTTCCTTTCCCGCTTAGCCGTGCCCCGACATTCTCCACCTGCAAAACATCAACGATAAATTCCGTCAATTCATACGTTTTATCAGAAAGCGCCTGTGCTTTTGGCCCCCAAACTGGATCATCTTTAAAGATATGCGGATATTCCTTAAACATCGCAGCGCATGATCCTGAAGGCGAAACAACATATTCTGCATCCTGAAACGATGCGATCATTCGTTTCATCGCTTCCTTTGATTCCTTCACATAGCCGCTATTATAGGCAGGCTGGCCGCAGCACACTTGAGATTCGGGAAAATCAATCTTACAGCCAAGCCGTTCCAACACTTCTACTGTCGCTTTCCCGACATCGCCCTGAAACATATCAACCAGGCAAGTAGCAAATAGGGTAACCTTCATTCTTCCATCTCCTCATATAGTAAACTTCCATTCTACTCTCATTCTTTTAATGAACTAATCAGCCGGTCATCTGATGACTAGCTTGAAATAAACTATTAATCGTATAGTACTACAAAACGAAATAATCATGAAAGGGTTTTATTTAATGATTTTTAAAAAACTGCAAATAATCAGAAAAAACGAGACCGATTAATAAATGTATAGTGTGTTGGGCCATTAATTTTTTCCCTTATGTAATTTTTTTTAGGCGATGAAAAACTTCGTTGCATTAGATCACGTCATCCCTTTCCATCGTGCCGGTTTCTTGCCAGTATTTGCTCAGAATCGTTTCGACATTGTTTAAATGGGCTAGAATCGTACTCCTTGCTGCTTCCTCCTCCTGGTTTTTAACTGCTTCGAAGATAGCGAGGTGCTCATTGTACAGCAGTTCAGTGGTCGTTTGCCTGGAAAAGAGCCAGAGCCTGCGTGTTTCTTTCATCGTTTCCACCATCAAACCGGAAACATGACTCATCAGGCTTGCCAATAGCGGATTTTGTGAAGCTGCCGCCAGTGCAAGGTGAAATTCGAGGTCGGCTTTTTCACCTAACTCTTCGTTGCCATGGGCTTGTTTCATTTCGTCCAGTGCATGTGATAACGCAGCCAGATCTTCATTCGTTCTTTGAACAGCGGCTGCGGCTGCGGCCCCGGCTTCCAATATCTTTCGCACTCCCAACAAGTGGGCAACATCTTTTTTGTTCATCAAAATCGCTGTAGATAGCGGAAAGTTTATTTGAGCCGCCTCGAATTCTTTTACATAAGTTCCTTCCCCCTGCCTCATTTCAACAAGACCAATCGCCCTTAAGGCCGATAAAGCTTCACGGATTGCCGAACGTCCGACTTGGAAATTTTCTGACAGTTGTTGAACAGAATCAAGTCTGTCTCCCGGTTTTAATTGTCCCTGGCGAATCATTTCATGAATTGCTTCAGCCACTTCTTCATAAATCTTCTTCGGCTTTATTTTCTTGTAATTAATATTGCTCATTTTCCCTTGTCCCCGTTTCACCGTTTCCTTTTAACTTTTATTATACATTTATGTCTCTATTGTGACATTCTTAAACAAAAAAAATACGAATCTATTAATCAAATTTTAAAATTCAAAAAAATGAAAAAACATATTGTTTTTTTATAGATTCAACTCTATAATTTGTCTCAATAGGTTTCGCTTTCTGGTCATCAGATGACCTAATCACTTGCTAACCGTATTATTGAAAGCGATTTCTTCAAGGAAATTTTTATGGGAGAATTAATTGTTAAAGACTGAAAATGATCAACATGGGGGTAATGCTATGACATTTGTACAAAATTTCACACCGGTAAGGGATAGTCTCGCCCTTTCCGCCGTAGTCGCTTTAATTCCAATCGTCTATTTCTTTTGGGCGCTTGCCATTAAACGTATGAAGGGGTATGTGGCTGGGCTGACGACATTGCTCGTTGCGCTGGCAGTGGCGGTCATTGCATTTAAAATGCCGGCCGGAATGGCTTTTATGTCAGCTACACAGGGTGCAGCATATGGGATTCTGCCAATTGGCTGGATCATCATTACATCAGTATTTCTTTATAAATTAACTGTGAAGACTGGACAGTTTGAAATTATCCGCAATTCAGTCCTGTCGATTACGGAAGACAGGCGTTTACAGGCACTTTTGGTAGCGTTCTCATTCGGGGCATTTCTGGAAGGTGCTGCAGGCTTTGGTGCACCAGTAGCGATATCGGCAGCTTTGCTTGTCGGACTTGGATTTAACCCGCTTTATGCCGCCGGGCTGTGTTTAATTGCCAATATAGCGCCTGTTGCATTTGGTGCGATCGGAATTCCAATTATTGCTGTAGAAGGTCCAACAGGAATTCCGGCGATGGAAATTTCAAAGATGGTTGGCAGACAATTACCATTCTTGTCTGTTTTTATACCTTTCTATTTAGTAGTTATTATGGCAGGATTTAAAAAAGCATTGGAAATTATGCCTGCCATTCTCGTATCCGGCGTTTCTTTTGCTGTTACCCAGTATTTGTCTTCTAACTTTTTAGGACCTGAACTTCCGGATATTTTATCTGCATTGGTGTCATTGTTTGCATTAGCTATTTTCTTAAAGTTTTGGAAACCAAAAACGATTTTCAGATTTTCTGCCGAGCAGGAAATGGCTGCTGCTTCTGCGGTGAGGAAGCCTGTGGAAAAGCAGATTTCTTATACTGGCGGACAAATTTTCAAAGCATGGTCTCCTTTCCTTGTTTTAACAGGGGTTATTTCATTGTGGGGAATTCCAACGCTGAAACTGTCGTTAACGGGCCATTATGAGGGGCCGAACGCAGTTTTAAAAGCCATAAATTCAGTTGGAAACGCGTTAACTGTAATGCCTGAAGTGCCATTGCTCCATAATCGCATTTTAACTGGAGCCGGGACAGAAATTGCCGCTCTCTACAAGCTGGAAATTTTGGGTGCGGCCGGTACAGCGATTCTCATCGCAACGATTATTACTAAATATATAGTGGGGATTGCCTGGAAGGATTGGATCAGAACTTTTGCTGAAACGTTAAATGAACTTAAATTTCCGGTTATTACAATTGGTTCAGTTGTTGGTTTTGCTTATGTAACGAATGCTTCAGGAATGAGTACGACGTTAGGAATGACGTTAGCTAAAACTGGCTTTTTATTCCCATTCTTCTCGCCATTCCTCGGTTGGCTCGGGGTATTCATAACCGGTTCCGATACATCCGCGAACCTGCTGTTTGGAAATCTCCAAAAGGTGACAGCGACTTCAGTTGGCATGGATCCAATCCTCGCGGTTGCCGCAAACTCGTCGGGTGGCGTTACCGGTAAGATGATTTCCCCGCAGTCGATCGCAGTTGCATGCGCGGCAGTTGGTCTGGCCGGAAAGGAATCAGATTTATTCCGCTTCACAATCAAGCACAGTCTTTTCCTAGTCATGTTAATTGGAATATTGACGTTCTTGCAAAATGGCATCCTTTCCTGGATGATCCCTTAAATGATTGTAAAACTGTAAATCACAAATGCGAAAGCCCTCCGATTAGGAGGGCTTTTTGCATGCGGGCTGCTATGTTTTTGCTATACCTTTTTTGTGAACAATACTATATAATAAACAGTTGTTTCAACTAAATAGCCTTAACTCTGAAAAGGAGTCTGAAAACCGAGCATGAATATTGTCTGTACAACTTTAAACGCGAAATATATTCACACAAATATTGCGATTCGTTATTTAAAAGCTTACGCCCGTCCTGAGTTTGACGTGCAACTAACTGAATACACGATCAAAGACCCGATTATGAACATTGTTACGGACCTTATTCGCAAAGAGCCTGATCTTATCGGGTTTAGCTGTTATATTTGGAATATAGAAGAAACTATCAAAGTGATCAAAATGATCAAGAAAATCAATCCATATATCCAGATCGTTGTCGGCGGTCCGGAGGTAACCTATGATGTGCATGAATGGATGAACGAAAACGCTGAATTTGACTTTATTGTCGTTGGCGAAGGGGAAGAAACATTCAAACAATTGTTAACTGAGCTTAACGGCTCTGGGGATTTTTCAAAGGTTCCCGCTCTTGCATACAGGAATGGTGGCAAAACGGTCATCAACCCGCAGCGAAACAAATTAGACCTGCGGGAGCTGCCGTCCCCGTTCCGGTTTGAAGAGGATATTCGCCATTTCTCAAAAAGGGTAACTTATATTGAAACGAGCCGAGGCTGCCCGTTCAGTTGCCAATTTTGCCTTTCTTCAATTGAAGTCGGTGTCCGTTATTTTGACCGTGAAAAAGTCAAAGACGATATCCGTTATTTAATGAAGCATGGAGCGAAAACGATTAAATTTGTTGACCGGACTTTTAATATCAGCCGCAGCTATGCAATGGACATGTTTCAATTCTTAATTGATGAGCATCTGCCTGGGACTGTCTTTCAATTTGAAATTACCGCGGATATCATGCGCCCTGAGGTGATTGATTTTCTAAACCGCGAAGCGCCGCCAGGTTTATTCCGCTTCGAGATAGGTGTCCAGTCAACCAATGACTACACGAACGAGCTCGTCATGAGAAAGCAAAATTTCGAAAAGCTGTCCCGAACTGTCACAATGGTAAAAGATGGCCGGAAAATCGACCAGCATCTCGATTTAATTGCCGGGCTTCCGGAAGAAGATTACGCTACTTTCTCAACTACCTTTAATGATGTGTTCGCCCTCAGACCGGAAGAGCTTCAGCTCGGCTTTTTAAAAATGCTGCGCGGAACCGGTCTGCGATTGCGGGCTGATCAGCATCAATATGTATATATGGACCATTCTCCATATGAAATTTTGGGAAATAATGTCCTGTCCTTTAACGATATTATTCGCATCAAGCAAGTCGAAGATGTACTTGAAAAATTTTGGAATGACCACCGGATGGACGAGACAATTGAATATCTCGTTTCAAAGGTATTTTCGTCTCCTTTTGAGTTCTTCCAGCAATTCGGTTCGTATTGGGAAGAACAAGGCTGGGAACGGATCGGGCATCAGCTCGAGGATCTTTTTAACAGGCTCAGGCAGTTTTTGCAATATAAAAACTTGAGCCAACTCGAAATTATTGAAGGTTTAATGAAATATGACTATTTATCAAATCACAAATATAAGCCAAGGAAACCGTGGTGGCAGGCTTCATTTGAAAAGGCGGAACGAACCGCCATTTACAAGGAATTGCTGCAAAAGCCCGGCTTGCTTGGAAAGGGCTATCTGGAGCTCGGTCTTCAGGAAAAAGAGCTTTATAAGCATACGATGCTTGAAGAAATCCCATTTAACCTTGAAAAATATTTAATAACCGCCGAGATCGAGCTTGAGCCCAGCATGCTGCTGGTCTACTTTTCAGCAACTGAAGAGAGAGCATCTGTCTTCACCTGTAAAAAAAAGCTTCTAAATGGTTCCAATTAAAACGTCCTGAAGGTCTTGAGTGCTAATATCGGCTCAAGACCTTTTTATTATTAGTTCCTCTTCTTGTTTTCCTTCGTGCTTTTCTTATCATTCATAAAAGGAATTTCGTATATTTTGCTTGCATTTATATCCCCAAATTCGCTTCCGAATTCAACATTGGCTTGTTGTGCTTGTTTATCGCTGCTTTTTTTCATTTACTCCCGCCCTCCTCTGTTTGACCATATATTTTTGCCTGCAATGTAACGAAGAAATCCCTGAACATTCATGCGGATATTTACACGCATTGCTCTACCAGCACTACACTCGGCGTTTTGGATTCGCGATATTCATTCAACCTTGTCAGTCCTATTTTTAGCTTCCGTGGAAAAGATATGTATCATCTTTTACCATAGAAAAAATAAAAAAGAAATCCCGGGTACTCGCCCAGAATTTCTTTATTAACCGAGTAAATTTTCGCAATGTAATAAGCTAAACCTCAATTGTCTAAAATAAACAGGAGTATTCTGTACGGAAACGAATAATACTATATCAATTTTGAATAACTTTCGTTTATCAATTAATGCATTGCTTATGAAATTCATTTAACCAATAATTACTTTTTCCTTTGGAAAATGGTATTTTGCCTTTTTTTCTGTACCGCCAAGTAAAAATAAAGATGAAATTAAGCCAATTCTGCCAATGAACATCAGCGCCATAATAATGCATTTTCCCAGTGTCGATAAATCCGGAGTAATTCCCATTGATAAGCCTGTTGTCCCAAACGCTGAGCAAATTTCGAACAAAATTTCAAGCAGGCTATGGTGCTGTTCGGTAATCGATAAAATAACGAGTGACATTAAACATAGAATCATTGCCAGCATCGTAACGGCCAATGATTTGATAATGTCTTCCTCGAAAATCTCACGTTTGAAAATTTTAATGCTGCGGTTGCCTTTCGCAAAGTGGTAAACAAATAAGATATTCAAGGCAAAGGTGGTCGTTCTTATTCCTCCACCGACGGAGCTTGGCGAAGCACCGATAAACATTAAAAGAGACATAATCAGCAAGGTCGGGACCGCAAATTCACTGACATCCATGGTGGCGAGTCCCCCGCTCCGCGTCGAAGCCGACTGGAAGAAGGCATAAAAGAACGATTTATGCCAGGAGACACCCTCAAAGTAATGTTGGCTTTCAATGATTAAGATCAGCAATGTACCGCCGAACAGTAGAGCTGCAAAAGTGACCGTTGTCAGCTTTGTGAACAGGGAAAACCGGAAGTTGCCCCCATTGTTTTTCGGAAATAAATAGGCCTTCACTTCGATTAAAACAGGAAACCCAATTGCCCCCAATGTAATCAAGATAATGTTGATGATTTGAACAAAATAATCGTCCGCAAATGGCTGTAGCGAAGCGCCGGTAATGTCAAAACCGCCATTTGTTGTCGCGCTGACCGCTGCAAAAAGGCCGTGTAGAAAAGCCTCCCCCCACGTCGGGTAATATTTTAAAAAATATAATCCCAAAACTAAAGTGCCGATCAATTCGATTAAAAGAATAATCGTTAAAATTTCCTTTATTAAGTTAACAACACCTGCCAGGTTGGCTTGATTATGATCGGTCATAATTAATCTGCGTTCCCTCAGCCCTATCTTCTTCCCAAGCAGCAGCCAGAAGAATGTTCCGAGTGTCATCACTCCAATACCACCGAATTGGAGGACAAACATCAACATAAAAATACCGAAAACGCTATACGTTTCCGAAATATCAAAAACGGCAAGCCCTGTTACACTCACCGCGCTGACTGCTGTAAAAACTGTGTCAACAAAGCTGATGGAAACACCCGGCTGAAAGACTGCCGGTATGCTTAACAACAGGACAGAGACGCTGACCGCCAGAAAATAATAGCTGACAATTGCCCGAGCAGGTGTGATTTTGTCAAGTCTTTTTTGTACCTTATTCCACATTTCACGTTTGTCCTTTCGACATTTTCCCAACCCTTATCATAAAGAAAATACCCGAATTTGAAAAGCAATATCAGGACAATAGCATGATTTTCTTATAATCTTTATAATAGTTTTAAGAACACTGGGAGGATATGCTATGTTATTGCCGGGGCTTGCCGAAAAAATTATCATCGAAGTAAGAAAGCTATTAAATGAGGATATCATTGTGGCCAATCCAGATGGAACGATTATTGCAAGCACCGATCCTGTAAGGGTCGGAACGTTTCACGAAGGAGCGTTTTTGGTTTTTAAACGGAAAGCAAAGCGGATCATTACAAAAGAAGATGAAACAAGGTTAACGGGGGTTAAAGCCGGAATCAACCTGCCGATATTTTTCAAAAAAGAAGTCATCGGCATCATTGGCATTACCGGTAATCCCGACAAAGTTTCCCCATTTGGAGAAATTATCCGCAAGATGACCGAGCTGCTAATCAGTGAAAACTACTATGCAGAACAACTGGAAATTCAATCAAGGGCGATGGAAGCATTCGTATTTGACTGGATGCAGATTCACGAATGGGATTCATCCTTTTTGGACCGGGCGAAGCTTTTACATATAGACGTCACGATTCCAAGGAGAGTGCTGCTCGGAGAAATCCGCCTGCCGGAATCGATCAGCCAGCGGGAGCTCGGGCAGTCACTTAAAAGCCTCAACGAAGATATCGCAGACGACATCATCATCAGATGGGGCAATGAACGGATTTTGTGGCTGTCGGCGGAAAGCTCAAACCACTCCTTAAAACAAAAGATTTCTAAGGCGGAGCATTTTTGGAAAAAACAATATGGTGCTTCTATTTTAATTGGTGTCGGCCAGCGGGCAGCTCCCGGCCAGATTCATCACTCGTACCGGCAGGCGCTTAGAGCGTTAAAATCGGCACTGGTGAAGGAAACGGTCGTTTTTGATGAGGATTTAACTTTTGAAATGATCCTGGATGACATAAAAAGCGAGACAAAGTCAGCGTTTTTGCAGCGAACAATAAATCCGCTCCTGGATGAGGAAGAACTTTTGCTAACCCTGAAAGAGTTGTTTCGACAAAACCACTCCTTGAAAAATACTGCTGCGGCCCTGCATATTCATATCAATACGCTGCACTACCGGCTTAAAAAAATCAATGATTTAACCGGGCTTGATCCTTCATCGATTGAGGATTTATTGTCGCTGTTTTTGGCGATCGTGATTTTGGACGAACATACAAAAATATAAAAAAATTCACCATAATATTCAGATATAAATCCATAGCGGGACTTTCCCGCTTTTTTTATACTTAAAATTGAGAATATTGGTTAAACAGCTAAGTAAAATTGAAAGCGTTTTAATGTTTTTTTGGGGGGAGAGAGATCAGTGATTACAACTGAAACAAAAAACCAGCTGCTCGACATTGTCGGATCAGAAAATTACGATGATTCCAAAGCAGGCCGCTTAGTTTATTCTTACGATGCAACGCCCAATTTTCAGTCGATGCCGGATGCTGTCATAAGCCCGCGGAACACAAGCGAAGTTGCCGAGATCGTAAAAATATGCAATTCAGCCCGGATTCCTATCGTACCGCGGGGATCGGGCACAAACCTGTGCGCCGGAACCTGCCCGACAGAAGGAGGAATTGTTCTTCTTTTTAAACATTTAAACAAAATTATCGAGATTGATGAAGAAAACTTGACCGTTACGGTTGAACCGGGAGTTATCACCCTGGATTTAATCAATGCTGTTGAGGCAAAAGGTTTATTTTACCCGCCTGATCCGAGTTCAATGAAAATCTCGACGATCGGCGGAAATATAAACGAAAACTCAGGCGGGCTGCGCGGGTTAAAATACGGTGTCACAAGAGACTACGTGATTGCCCTGGAAATCGTGC
The DNA here is from genome assembly GCF_002860125.1 of Bacillus canaveralius. GTDB lineage: Bacteria > Bacillota > Bacilli > Bacillales > Cytobacillaceae > Bacillus_BJ > Bacillus_BJ canaveralius. The sequence continues at coordinate 213,108 of NZ_PGVA01000028.1, read as the reverse complement.
TTGCAAGTGGGGAAATTATCCGGACCGGAGGAAAATTGGCAAAGGATGTTGCCGGCTATGATTTCACCCGTCTTTTTGTTGGTTCTGAAGGGACGCTTGGCATCATTACGCAAGCGACACTCAAGCTTGTCCCAATGCCGGAAACGAAAAAGACGATGCTGGCACTGTACCAGGATATTGAAGCGGCTGCCAAAACAGTGTCAAAGATTATCGCCAACAAAATTATTCCAACGACGCTTGAATTTCTTGACCAGCCTACACTGGAGGTAGTTGAAGCCCACGCCCAAGTCGGCTTGCCGACTGACGTGAAAGCCGTGCTTCTCATTGAACAGGATGGCCCCGCAGAAGTCGTCGACCGCGATATTTTGCGGATGACCGAAATTTGCAAGCAGGAGCATGCCGTCTCAGTTGAAGTGGCAGAAACAGAGTTTGAGGCTGAGGCGCTTCGCACTGCCCGGCGCGCCGCCCTGTCCGCTTTAGCCCGCCTGAAGCCGACAACGATCCTCGAAGATGCGACTGTTCCGCGTTCCGAAATCGCCAATATGGTTAAGGCCATTAATGACATTGCGTTAAAATATAACGTTAAAATTTGTACATTTGGCCATGCCGGAGACGGCAACCTCCATCCAACCTGCCCGACAGACGCAAGAAACCATGAGGAAATGGAAAGAGTCGAAAAAGCATTTGAAGAAATTTTTATGAAAGCAATCGAACTGGGCGGAACGATTACCGGGGAGCACGGCGTCGGGATGATGAAAGCCCCATATTTAGAGTTGAAGCTTGGCAAAGAAGGGATTTCTGCGATGAAAGCGGTCAAATCCGCACTTGACCCAAATAACATATTAAATCCCGGAAAAGTATTTGCTAAAGACAGCAGGAAGCGTGTGGTGGTAACAAAATGACAACAAGAACTGAACAGGAAGCGATTCAGCAGCAATTCCGGCAACGAATGGATGAAGATGAACTATTAAACTGTATGCGATGCGGGTTCTGCCTGCCATCGTGCCCCACCTACATTGAATCCGGTTATAAGGAATCCCATTCGCCGCGCGGCAGAATTGCCTTGATGAAGGCGGTTGTCGATGGATTGATCGAACCTGATGAGGATGTCGAAAGATCTTTGGATATGTGCCTTGGCTGCCGGGCATGTGAGCCGGTTTGCCCATCGGGTGTCAAATACGGCCATTTGCTTGAAGAAGCCCGGGATATCATCAACCAAAATAAAAAACATTCATTACCGGTTCGGGCGGTCCGAAAGGCAGTCTTTGACGGGCTTTTTCCGCATCAAAACCGGATGAGAACGTTAACGGGCCTGCTTGGATTTTATCAAAGATCAGGATTGCAGAAGGCCGCTCGAAGAACGGGTGTATTAAAACTGCTCCCAGAAAATCTCTCAACGATGGAAAAAGTACTGCCGGACGTTCCGCGCTTAGCGGAAATGAAAAACAGGCCTGAGCATCTGCCGGCTAAAGGCGATACGAAAAGCCGTGTTGCCTTCTTTTCCGGATGCTTAATGGACACGATGTTTTTGGAAACAAATAATGCGACAATGAAGCTTTTGCAGATTGCCGGCTGTGAAATCGTCATTCCAAAGGAACAAGCCTGCTGCGGGGCCCTTCACGGCCACAGTGGTGAAAAGGCGTCTGCCAGGGAGCTTGCAAAAAGAAATATTAAAGCCTTTGAAGACTTAAACGTTGATTATATCATCACAAATGCTGGCGGATGCGGAGCGTTCCTCGTCGATTACGGCCATTTGTTAAAAGACGACCCCGACTGGGAGGAACGGGCCCGCGATTTCTCAATGAAGCTAAAGGATGTGACTGAAATACTTGCTGAATTGGAGTTTCACAAAAAAGTGAAGCTCGAATTGCCACATCAAGTGATTACGTATCAAGACTCCTGTCATTTGCGCAACGTCATGAAAACTGCGTCCGCCCCGCGCAAGCTGATCCAGGCAATTAAAGGGACAGAATACCGGGAAATGAAAGATGCGGATCGCTGCTGTGGATCGGCTGGCATCTATAATATTGTCGAATCAGAAATGTCGATGCAAATACTCGATTATAAAATGAAACAAGCAAAAGAAACGCATGCGGCAACCATTGTCACAGCTAATCCCGGCTGCCTGCTGCAAATGAAGCTCGGGATTGAACGGGAAAACCTGGCAGGACAAGTTCGTGCCGTCCATATAGTCGATCTGCTGCTTGAAGCAGCCGGGGAGACATCTTCCTTACAGTGATTTGTAAATATCGGCGGGCCGGATTTTGGCCCGTCTTTTTTTTATCTTTCATTCCGTGCATTCAAATAAATAGCTAAATCCTTGCTTCCTTCACCGGCTATCTCATCTCTTAAAATCCGGGCAGAAATGATGCTGGAAACCGTTCCGTTTCCCCCATAGCCCATCACAAAGTATGTATTGGGAAACCGTTCATAACGGGCAATGATCGGCAATCCATCATGGGTGTTGCCAAAAAAGCCTGTCCAATAATAATCCGGGTAAACCTTGCCTTTCAGATGCGGAAAAAGCTTGACCAGTTCAGCAACAAGCAAGTCCCGCTTATGATAGAGCATCGTATCACGCTGATCTGATTTTGCTGCTCGTTCATCCAGTCCGCCAATAATAATTCTGTTATCAACCGTCGTTCTCATATACAAATATGGCCTCGCTGTTTCCCAGATTAAAACATGATCTTTCCAGAGATCTTCTTTAACGAGACGGTTTGTTGCAATCGCATATGAGCTGTCGAGCACAGCGTTTTTTTCAGACACTTCTTCCAGTGCCTCGTGGCCTGTTGCCATAATGATATACCTCGCTTTGATCTCCCGATGGTTTGATGTGAACACAGACATATAGCCGTCTTTAAACGTTCGCCCAGTCATTTCTGTATGTTCAAAAATCCGGACACCTTTTGCTTGTGCATATTGGAGCAAGCCATGGGCAAATTTAAAGGTATTAATCTCAGCATCTCCTGTTGTCAAAAGCGCAGCCGGTTTAGAAATCCCGAAGCTGTCTTTCAAATCCGCCGAATTTAAAAACCGAACAGGAAAGTCAAACTTTCGCAAAGTCGCAAATTCTTTTTCCAATCCCGCAACATCTTTTTCAGAGCTGGCAAAATATAAGCTGTCCCGCTGCCTGAAATCCGGATCAAATGGCAGGCTCCGAATAATTGTTTGGCCAAGCTCTGCAAGTGCTTGCCGGCACAATTGGTAATGGCGCGTGCCTTTTCTCTCACCAAACGAATTAATCATTGAAAACAGCGGTTTATCATTTGAAAATTGCAACAAGCCTGTGTTGGCGCTTGAGCACCCTGAAACAACCGTTCTTTTATCTATTACAACAATTTTCAAGTTGGTTTCACTAAAAAAATAAGCACAGCTGGCACCTGATACCCCACTGCCAATAATGAGCACATCGCATTCAATATCCTCTTCCAACGCAGGATATGCAGGAGCAGCAGGAAATGTCATTGGCCAAAAGAACAGCCCCGTTGTCAAGTTCATAACATGACTCCTCTTTCAATTATCCATTAAATATCGTTTTTTACGAAAATTGTTCACCGCTGACTGCCGCTGCTTATTTTCTGCAGCATTTACGGTTTCTAACCATTTTCGAAAAAGATTACCACGCATGTTTGGGAGATTCTGACTCAAACTAAGTTTACAGAGGATTTAAAAGTCCACTGATAAACAGATGAGGAGTTGACTAAAATGGCAGGCAGCCGAAGAAAATTACTTGTACCAGGAGTTGAAGAATATTTAGAGAGTGTCAAATATGAAATTGCCCAGGAATTTGGAATTAATTTAGGTGCACAAACTGTCTCTCGTTCAAACGGATCTGTCGGCGGTGAAATAACAAAAAGACTGGTAGCGCAAGCCCAGTCTGACTTAACCAACCAAAACCGATAGACTAATTTTATATTCATGGATCACCGGCCGTTAACACGGCCGGTATTTATTGCGTGCACCCGTGCCCATTTTATCGGGCAATATCTGTCTGGTTCCTGCGGACTTTTAACAATATAAACCTCAGCGTAAATCCAATCAGCAATCCAACCAATAGAAAAATCATCGGCAAAAAAACCGGGCCGAACAAGATCCCGAACAGCCTTAACCTGGTCGAAAGCATAAGGCCAACAGTGATTGTATAGGCAGCAAATACAAACGGTAAATACGACAGCTGTTCGTCTTCGGGCATAGCTGTTCGGTACGCGTCCCACATGGCAAACATGTATAAACAAGGGTAAAACATCAGCCATTGAAAGTTTGTCACCTCGATCGCCCTGTCGATCTCACCCAAAAAGCTAAATATGATCGCGGCATTAAAATGACTGCATACATTTATGATGATTTCCAAAACGACAAAAAAGGCTCCTTTAAAAAATTGACCAATGAGCAATTGGCTAAAACCCGGTAACGCGATATTCCATAAGACCGCTTCAAGCTTAGACATTTTCTTCATTCATCTTCACGGTTCGTTTCCTTTAAGATTAATTCGTAAATACGAGCATGCCAAAAGGGCCGGACGATCATAGCGGGCTTAAATACAATTGTTTTCGCAGCGTTCATACATAAAATATCATTCATTCACTTTCCTCCAGCACTAGTCGGTAGTTCTAGGATGCACAACGGCAAACGCATTTATTTAACAAGTATAAAAAATCCTTTTTTTTACAAATTCCAATTATCAGCTTGGCGTCTTATCAAAATGATTGATTTTTCGATCGTTATCCGCGAATCATGTTCAACAATAAAATACAAAATATCCCTCTTCCAAAATAGAAGAGGGGCTTGTGTACATATTATAAGTCTTTATTCTTTCTTGATCTTACCCTTGATAGTGGTTCGTCTTCCTTGACGACTTTTAGAAGCTCCTCGAGCATACCAGCCATTTCTTCTCTGTTATATTTGCCTGTCGATTCAACCGTTTCTGATAAAAAGTGGTCTGTTTCTGAAGTTTGGTCCTTGTCTGGCTGTAAATCAAGAAGATAGCCCGGAACGAGATGTCCATCGTGTGTAGCATACAACTTGTTCATCCTCCGTGTTTCTTTATCAAAAAGACTGTAAACAACAGGGATGACAAATAAAGTTAATAAGGTACTGCTAATGAGGCCACCAATTACGGTGATCGCCATCGGCTGGTTGATCTCGGTTCCTTCGCCAATTCCAAGTGCCAGCGGGACCAAACCGAGGATTGTCGTTAACGCCGTCATAAAGATCGGTCTCGCCCTGTCCTTTACAGCAACAACAATCGCATCAAAGGTTTTCATACCGCTATTTTTCTTCTGATTTATATAGTCGACGATCACAATGGCATTATTAACGACGATGCCTGCGAGGACGATAAACCCGATAATCGCTGTTAAGCTGATAGGCGTATCCGTGATCACTAACGCGATTGATACGCCAATGACCATTAGAGGAACCGTAAACATAATGACGAACGGGTATTTTAGCGATTCAAACTGCGCAGCCATGACAAGATATATGAAAACTATTGCCAATCCAAAAGCCATGATCAGATCGTTGATCGAAGAATCAAGAAGCTCTTTGTCACCGCTGTAGACAATTTCTATTCCTTCAGGCAACTTGAGATCGGCTATTCGCTCATCTACTTTATTGGAAATAACCCCGAGATTCGTGGATGTTTTGTATTTCAATGTGAACTGGACCGCGTTCTGTTGGTTAATTCGCTGGATGTTGACAGGACCATTGCCGTTTTCAATCGTTGTAACCTGTCCCAAGGCTACATAGTTTCCGTCGGGTTTCCTGATTAAGAGATTTCGCAAATGATCGAGATTCCGGGTAATGTCGTTATCATATTCGACATCAACACCATAAATCGTTGAATCTTCGGTGGTAATTTGTGTAGCTCTCACTCCCCTTGTGACATCATTTACAATCATCGCGATCTGAGCAGGCGCCAGGCCCTCTTGAAGAGCTCTCTCCCGGTTAACCGTGATTTGAATCTCTTCAACCGTCTCTATTAAGTCTGTCGATAATTCATTTACATCATTCATCTCACTCAATGACGCATATATTTTTTCAACCGATTCATGCAATCTTGCTTCATTCGTGTCACGAACACTAAATGTTAATGTATTCGGCGCAGTGCCGGCAGAGGATTGCAGATTATATGTTAACTCGGCCGTTGGATTTGCATTTTTCGCGGCACTCTGAAAATCGCTTTTTAGATCATCGACAAATTGAAAGGTGGATCGGTCTCGTTTTTCTAAATCGTTCATTTTAATATATAGCTCACCGACATTGGCAGAAGTTCCACCTCTAAACGCAGCTTCCTGGGTTGTGCCGATCAAACTTACATATACTTCAACATCGTCCTGCTCCTTCAACTCGCTCTCAAGGGCAGCCATTACCTTTTCTGTTTCCGTTAAGGCAGCTCCATTTTCCAGATTGACGCGCACGCTGAAAAACCCCTCATCAGTCGCCGGCAAAAATTGTGTTCCGACGATCGTCAATCCATACCCTCCCGCGGCCAGAAGAAGCAATGAAATCAACATAACAATAAAGCGATGCCGTAAAGACCACCTCGTCGATCTTTCAAGCATTTTCAGGAAACCGGAACGCTGCCGTTTTCTTTCAATGTTCTTTTTCGGTGTCTTCAACAAGCGGCTAGCCAGCATCGGTACAACTGTTAATGCCACAATCAGTGAGGCAAACAGGCTGAACGAGATTGTCAGGGCAAACTCTGTGAATAACTCACCAATAATCCCCGAGATGAAGGCAACCGGCAAAAATACGACAACTGTGGTCAGGGTCGATGCCGTTATTGCGCCGCCAACTTCCTTAGCACCAGCATGGGCAGCTTCTTTTGGACCTTTCCCCATCGACAGGTGGCGGTATATATTTTCAATAACAACGATTGAATTATCGACAAGCATTCCGATTCCGAGCGCCAAACCGCCAAGCGTCATGATGTTGAGCGTAAAATCGGAGAAGTACATCAAGACAAACGTGAAAATAACTGAATAAGGAATCGCAATTCCAATAATAAGCGGACTTTTGATGCTCCTTAGAAAAAAGAACAAGACAACCATCGCCAGGGCCCCACCCAAAATAAGCGAATCGGAGATATTCCCGATTGCCTGTTGGATATAATCGCCCTGATTGAAAAGAACTTCTGCCTCTATCCCCTTATACTTGTCCAATTGCAGCTGCTCATTTAATTCATTCACAAACGCTTTCGATACGGCAGCAGTATTGGCATCGGACTGTTGCAGAACACTTATCAGCACAGACGGCGCTTGATTTGCCCTTGTAATCGTGCGGTCATCCTGTTTGACGATTTCAACAGTGCTGACATCCTGTAAGCGAATGTTTTGGCCAGTGGCCGGGTTAACAGTGACAGTCAGATTTTTTAATGTGTCGACAGAATTAATTGTACTGATGATTCTCGTTGTTAATTCTTTTCCATCGGCTAAAATGGTATCGCCAGGGAACGAAATATTATTAGCCTCGATCGTATCGACGATATCTGATTGAGTTAAGTGGTACGCTCTCAATTGATCCTGATTCAATTCAACCCGGACATTTTGCACGGATGTTCCGGAAAGATTAACACTTGCCACTCCATCTACTTTCGTCAGCTCAAGCTTTAAATCGTCGGCAAGTTCTCTTAATGATTCCTCATTACCTTCTGAACTTAACGATAGTTGGATGATTGGAAATAATGAAGGATCGAACTTAAGAAAACGTGGCTTTTCGACATCATCAGGCAATCTCGTTTGATCAATTCTTTGCACGACATCATCCTGAATTTCGTCCATTGACGTCGTCCAGGAAAATTCCATTAGAACAAAGTTGGCCCCCTCTTGCGATGTAGAGGTGATCGTCTTTATTCCCGGAAGTGTTGCAAGATTTTCTTCGAGAGGCTTTGTTACTTTCTCAAGCACTTCCTCCGGGCTTGCCCCAGGATAGTTCGCGACAACGACCCCTACCGGCGGATTAATATCAGGAATCAACTTAATCGGGATATTTAAGAGTGAAACCACCCCCAAAATTAAGACAAGAAACATCGTTACAATCGTAAACACTGGCCTTCTAATCGAAAAATTGCTTAATTTCATTATGTACTCCTCTCAGGGCTCGTCAGACTGGTTGAAAATTAATGGTGCTCCGTTCAAATATCTAGAATTCACTATATAAGAGGGCTTAAAGGTATGCAACTATGGAGCCGCTTGTTATTGTTTCATGTGAAAAAATAAATAATTAAGCGAAAATCAACTTTAATAAGCGAAACCGATGATATGAAAAAATTTCCCACTCAAGTTAAAATCAGAAAGAGAGGCATACAACGATGCCCCTCCCCCCTATTCATCAGCCGAATCCATCGGATTATATAGTTTGATATTCGGATTTTTTTCCTGGAACCAGCGTAATGCGAAGTCATTTTCAAACAAGAACACTTTTTTCTCGTAACGGTCATGAACAAGAAGGCTGCGAGAACTGGAGAGATTTTCATCAATCTGCTCATTTTCGACCCAGCGGGCAATTTTGTTGCCAACACGCTCCATTAGCACCTCTACATTGTATTCGTTCTTCATACGGTGCTCGAATACTTCAAATTGGAGCTGGCCGACCGCTCCAAGCAAATACTCCTCGCTTTTGACCGTTTTAAAAAGCTGGATAGCGCCTTCCTGGACAAGCTGTTGGATCCCTTTGTGGAAATGTTTTTGCTTCATAACATTTTTCGCTGTCACCCGTACAAATAATTCGGGGGTAAACTGTGGCAGCTTGTCATACTGGAACGATTCTTTTCCAGAAGTAAGCGTATCACCGATTTGATAAAGGCCTGGATCGTACAAACCGATAATATCACCGCTGACAGCTTCCTCTACTGTACTTCTGTCATCAGCCATGAATTGAGTAGATTGGGCAAGCTTCATTTGTTTGCCGGTCCGTGCCAGGTTTACGGACATGCCCCGCTCAAATTTTCCTGAACAAATCCGCAGGAATGCAATTCTGTCGCGGTGGGCCGGGTTCATATTTGCCTGGATTTTGAAAATAAACCCTGAGAACTCATTCGAAAGCGGGTCGATTTCGCCTGATGTCGAATGGCGCGGTTGCGGTGGCGGGGCAAACTGCAAATACGTTTCCAGGAATGTTTGCACACCAAAATTGGTCAAAGCACTGCCAAAGAAGACGGGAATCAATGTACCATCTGCAATCTTTTCTTTTGAAAATTCATTGCCTGCTTCATTCAACAGCAGTACTTCTTCAAGTGTCTGGTCATATAACGACGAAGCCTTCAAAGGATGCTCACCGTCAATTTCCCCTTGTTCGTTGAGGCTGATAAACCGGTCTTCTTCATTTGCCCGGAATTGTTCGATTCGCTTATAAAAACGATCGTAAATGCCATAGAATTCCTTGCCCATGCCAATTGGCCAATTCATTGGGTACGATTCAATCCCCAAAACCTCTTCAAGTTCAGCAAGCAGTTCAAGTGGATTTTTACCCTGGCGGTCCAATTTATTGATAAACGTAAAAATCGGAATGCCACGCATCCGGCAAACTTTAAAAAGCTTTAAAGTTTGCGCCTCGATCCCTTTTGCGGAATCAATGATCATGACGGCGCTGTCAACAGCTGTCAGCGTTCTGTACGTATCCTCACTAAAGTCCTGGTGGCCGGGAGTATCGAGGATATTAACGCGGTTCCCCTGGTAATCGAATTGCATCACACTCGATGTAACGGAAATTCCGCGCTGCTTCTCGATTTCCATCCAGTCGCTCGTCGCAAATTTCCCGGTTTTTTTGGCTTTTACTGTTCCCGCATCGCGGATTGCGCCCCCAAACAGGAGCAGTTTTTCCGTTAAAGTCGTTTTCCCTGCGTCAGGGTGGGATATAATTGCAAAAGTGCGTCTTGCAAGCACTTCATCATGTAATTTACTAGACATAAAAATTCCTCTCTCTTTTGACAATCATAAATTTTGCTCATACATTCAATCTTATCGTTCACTACCACAGTTTGCAATAATGCATTATTGTTTTTCTGATCTTCACTTCACGCACCTCACTAAAGAATTATTAAATATCGGTTTTTTAGGGGATGCTACCAGTGTAATTAGATAATGGCCTTTTTGCCAGCAAAAACAGGATTGTTCGTTACTGTCTACATAGTATGTTCGTGTTTAAACAGAAAACCATTCGCAACATGTAATAATTCAAATTATGAGGTGTGATATGAATTTTTTGTGGGGAATATTCGGGATATTGGTTGTGTTAGGATTAGCATTTTTGCTTTCTAATAATAGACGAAAGATTAATTTGCGAACCATCATGGTAGGATTGGCCATTCAAATCGGATTTGCTTTCATTGTTTTGAAATGGGATGTCGGCAGAAGGGTTTTAGAAAACTTCACATTTGCAGTTAATGATATCATTAGCTATGCCAATGAAGGAATCAACTTTTTATTTGGCGGATTGTTTGCCGAAGAAACCGGTGTCGGGTTCGTTTTCGCTTTCCAAGTTTTACCGGTTGTGATTTTTTTCTCCGCCCTCATTTCTGTCCTGTATTATTTAAACATCATGCAGTTTTTTATCAGAATAATCGGTGGCGGACTCTCATGGTTGCTTGGAACAAGAAAAGCCGAATCTATGTCGGCAGCGGCAAATATATTTCTCGGCCAAACTGAAGCGCCGCTGTTGATCCGGCCATTTATACCAAAATTAACAAAATCGGAACTATTCGCTGTCATGACCGGCGGACTTGCGTCTGTGGCAGGCTCCGTTTTAGTCGGTTACTCGCTGCTCGGTGTTCCGCTTGAATACTTGCTTGCCGCAAGTTTCATGTCAGCCCCGGCAGGATTGGTTATGGCAAAAATTATCGTTCCGGAAACAGAGACTTCGGAAGAGCCAAACGAGCTTGATATGGAAGCGGATCAAGAATCAACAAATGTTATAGATGCGGCTGCGAGAGGAGCAAGCGTCGGATTGCAGCTCGCTCTAAATATTGGTGCGATGCTATTGGCTTTCATTGCGCTGGTAGCGACGCTAAACGGGCTGCTTGGCTTTATCGGCGGATTGTTTGGCTTTGATGAGCTGACCCTTGAATTAATGCTTGGCTATTTGTTTTCCCCTCTTGCATTTGCAATAGGTGTGCCATGGGAGGAAGCCGTACAGGCGGGAAACTATATCGGCCAAAAGCTAATTTTAAATGAATTCGTTGCATACTCATCGTTTGCCCCGGAAATCCCGAACTTGTCTGACAAAGCAGTGGCGATCATCAGCTTTGCACTTTGCGGCTTTGCGAACATTTCCTCAATGGCGATCCTCCTCGGCGGCCTCGGAAACATGGCCCCTGATCGCAGGGCCGATATCGCCAGGCTGGGAATAAAGTCTGTTATTGCCGGTGCACTGGCTTCGTTGTTGAGTGCAGCGATTGCCGGGATGCTTTTTTACTAACATGCCCTCTTCAGCTTTGAATAAATTAAAACGACGGTTTTCCCGTCGTTTTTAATTTATTTATTCAGTTGAAAGCAATTCTTTTAATTGAAAAACAAATAAGATATTATTCTTTTCCTGCGGCATATTCCTGTTTATTTATCGTTTTTCGGTTTAGCTTATTACATAGTCAGATGGTAAACAATCGATTCGTAAGGGCGTAAGCGGACATTTTCGAACGAATTTGATGCATCAGGATAGTTTGAAAGCAGAACTTGCGCATTGTATCCTTTTAGATCCACATGATCAGGCAGGATAAATTGCGTTTCTTTACCGTAAAAATTATTTACAACAAGAAGTTTTTCGTTATCACCATTTCTGACATAAGCAAAAATATCGGGATGCTCATCAACAATAAGTTCATAATCACCGTACGTGATAATGTCATACTCTTTGCGGAGCTTGATCAACTCTTTATAATAGTAGAACACCGAATCTTCATCGTTTAAAGCTTTCTCTACATTAATTTCTTTATAGTTGGGAGCGACATTGATCCAAGGCGTGTTGCTCGTAAAACCTGCATGTTTTTCGTCATTCCACTGGACAGGCGTTCTTGAGTTATCTCTTGATTTGCTTTTCAAAATTTCAATAATCTCTTCAGCCGGCATTCCTTCCTCTAGCTTAATATCATAAATATTGAGCGATTCGACATCGCGATACTCGTCGATGGAGTCGAATTTCGGATTTGTCATGCCGATTTCTTCTCCCTGATAAATATAAGGAGTTCCCTGCATCATATGAATAGTCGTTGCAAGCATTTTTGCCGATTCACTGCGGAACTCGCCATCGTCTCCATAGCGGGAAACAATGCGTGGCTGATCATGGTTGCACCAAAATAACGCGTTCCATCCTCCGCCTTCATGCATTTCCACCTGCCAGGTCGATAAAATTCTTTTTAAGGAAAGAAAGTCAAAATCAGCAAGAGCCCATTTTTCTCCGTTTGGATAATCCACTTTTAAATGGTGGAAATTAAAAGTCATGCTCAATTCGTTCCGGTCCGGGTTCGAGTACTTTATACAATTCTCAATCGTTGTCGAAGACATTTCACCGACAGTCATACTATCATATTTCGAGAAGACCTCACGGTTCATTTCATGAATAAACTCATGCACTCTCGGACCGTCCGTATAAAATTTCCGGCCATCCCCGGGAGAAACTGATCCATCATCATCGGGAAAATGCTGATTCTTTGAGATTAAGTTGATTACATCAAGCCGGAAGCCATCGACTCCCTTTTCAAACCAGAATTTCATCATTTCATAGATTTCTTTACGGAGTGCTTCATTCTCCCAATTTAAATCGGCCTGGGTCACATCAAACAGGTGCAGATAATATTGGCCTGTTTTTGCATCATACTCCCATGCATTACCGCCAAACTTTGATTCCCAATTTGTCGGCTCACTACCATCTGGCTTGCCGTCTTTCCAAATATAAAAATCACGATAGCGGTTGTCCTTTGATTTCGAAGCCTCCTGGAACCAGCGATGATCTGTCGAAGTATGGTTAACAACAATGTCCATGATAATTTTGATGCCGCGCTTGTGCGCCTCTGCCAGCAGGCGGTCGAAGTCTTCCATCGTTCCATATTCTTCATGGATTTTAAAATAATCGCTTATATCATAACCGTTATCTTTTTGCGGGGATTGATAGATTGGCGTAAGCCAAATAACATCCACACCCAATTTTTTCAAATAATCGAGCTTAGCTGTAATACCCGGCACATCACCGACGCCGTTTCCCGTTGTATCATAGAAGCTTTTCGGATAAATTTGATAAACGACTGCTTTTTTCCACCAAGGTTGGTTTTGCATTGATAACACCTGCTATTCTTTAATGTTTTAAAATTGATTTACCTTTCCCTGACCCGTTGCTGTATAACCAGGAAATATGGATACCATGGAACGTTTAGATTCCATGGCATACTATTGCCTGATTAAGCTTTTTTTACTCTTGCGAATATCATTGTCAAAACAAATGGAACAATTAACACAATAACCATTCCGATAAAGAAGACACCCCAATACTCGGCCATGATTGAAAAGATCGCCGGCAAACCACCGACACCGATTGATGCAGCTTGTACAGCATTCATCGCAATAAAGATCCCTGCGATAGCTGAGCCAATGATCGCGGCAAAAAACGGATATCGATAACGAAGGTTTACCCCGAACATCGCCGGTTCGGTAACTCCGAGCCATGCTGAAATGGATGAAGTTAAAGCCAATCCTTTCAGTTTGTCATTTTTCCGGTGAATGATCATCATCGCAAACGCTGCTGAGCCCTGCGCAATATTTGATAAGGCTACCATCGGCCACAGGAAGGTTCCGCCAATCGTACCAATCAACTGAAGGTCAACCGCCAGGAATGTATGATGCATGCCTGTGATCACGAGCGGAGCGTATAGCCCGCCGTAAACTAAGCCACCAATCGCAGGTGCCGCATCAAAAATGCCGACGACTCCATCAGTTATGAGGTTTCCGATGTAAAAAGTGATTGGTCCAATCGCGATAAAGGAAAGGGAGCCGGTAACCAGCAATGCGATCGGCGCAACGGTTAACAGTTGAAATCCATCGGCGATTCGCTTTCTTAAAAATATTTCAATTCTGGCAAGTACGTAAGAAGCGACTAATACCGGTAAAACCTGGCCCTGGTAGCCGACTTGTTGCACTTCGAGGCCAAACAAGTTCCAGGTTGGAACCTCTTCGGCTGCGCCATACGTCCAGGCATTTAATAAATCAGGATGTACAAGCATTAATCCGAGAACAATCCCCAGTAATGGGCTTCCACCAAAGCGGTTGACAGCACTCCAGCCAATTAAACCCGGTAAAAATACGAATGCTGTGTTGGCAATCAGGTTAATCATGCCGGCGAGACCAGCCCAGTTTTCATACACGTCAACAAAAGACTGATCATCAAAAAATATATCCGGGGCTGTCATAATATTATTAATCCCCATCAATAAACCCGCGGTAACAATCGCTGGCAGAATCGGAATAAAAATATCTGCAAGTGTTTTGATCGCCTTTTGCAACGGATTAAGCTTTTCAGCAGCGGCTGTTTTTATTTCTTCCTTCGAAGCGCGGCCGATTCCGGTGATGTCTACCATTTCGTTATATACTTTATCAACAGTGCCCTGCCCAATCACCACCTGGAATTGCCCATTGGCAGAAAAAGAACCTTTAACTAGGTCAATATCTTCTAGCTTTTCTTTATCTACTTTATCCTCATCTTTTAATGCAAACCGCAGACGAGTTACACAATGTGTAGCAGCGGCAATATTGTCTTTTCCGCCGACGGCATCGACGATCTGTTCGGCAGATTTCCTGTTATCACTCATTTATCTTTCCTCCTGTGACTGTTTTTCCAAAGGTGAAATGAAATAGAAAACTGCTTTATCCTAATCGTATTATTTGTTAAAAGGTCCAGCTATATCCTGTTAACTATGTAATAAGCAGTTAGCTGATCGCAGTTTATGACACAAACCGAACTTGTATATACATGTCTGTTTACGCTTTCATTTTACATCTATCTATAAGGCGGGTCAACACATAAGTCTTATATTTGATTAAAAACAAGATCACCCTATCTCACACATGATCGACGCAGATACTACTACCCAGGCATAGGCTGCTGTACAATTCTGCTTTTTTTGTTTGGCGGTACATTTAACGGGAATCACCAACTTTCCCCATCCAGGTGACGAAGCACAAAACTGTGCAAGTGAACAAGGGAAATGTCCTTCATCCAGGTCATGAAGGACGAAATTGACAAAGTGACCGGGAGAAATGTCCTTCATCCAGGTCATGAAGGACGACATTAGCTTAGTAACCGGGGGAAATGTCCTTCATCCAGATAATCTAGGACAGCATAATGCACGTGCGCGAATTACTCATTGTGAAAGCGCTTCGGTTGGATTAAGATCAAAAAAAGTGTTAATATCAAAAAAATCATATGTTTATGTTCGATCAATTGAAGGAAAATATATAGAAGAAAAAATCATAAAGTGAGGAATCGGTATGCCAACAGACGAAAAGATTGAAAAAGAACATCAAAAATATGAATCAAAGGCTAGTGGATATGCAAAAGATCCCGCTAAAGCGCAAAATTTGCTTAAAGAGGCCATGAATAAAGCGAATAAGAGTAGAGGGGCTCTGGCTGACGCGTGGGACAAGCTGCAGCTGTTTTTTGAAATGATCCGGATGTGGATAAAAGGCGAATACCGGAAAATCCCAACCCGCTCGCTTATTACGATTTTGGCGGCAATCATTTACTTTGTTTCTCCGATCGATATAATTCCGGACTTTATTATTGGCCTGGGGCTTGTTGATGATGCAGCGGTCATCGTCTATGCTTTTAAACAAATATCCTCTGATATAGACAAATTTAAAGCATGGAAAGCTGCACAGGACCATGTCTTCATTGATCCAAACAAGCCCGGCAGCATAAAGCAATAACCAATAAAGGCCATGACAAAATCCGTCAGGGCCTTTATTATTACTGTTGAATTTTGATGGGAGGGCTACTCAATAAAGCTTATCGGTATTGATTTCTCCTAAAGAAACCGCCAAATCCCCATGTGTTACATGAGATTTATTTTATGCGGTATAAAAGTTTATCAGTTACCCCTTCGAGCCGGAACTGATATTAGATCCTTCAATAAAATATCGCTGAAAGAAGAAGAATAAGAGAACGACCGGCAGCAAGACCATGACTGACATCGACATTAAGTAATGCCATTGGATTTGCACGGTTCCTTTAAAGGTTTGCAGTCCAATTTGCAATGTGTATAAGCTTTCGTCGTTTATATAAAGCAGCGGTCCGAGCAAATCGTTCCATGCGCCATTGAATGCCAGAATCGCTACGGCCACCAGAGCTGGTTTGGTCAGCGGCAAAGCGATATTCCACCAAATGTGGAAATGGTTAGCCCCGTCAAGCACGGCGGCTTCTATCAGCTCATTTGGAATTGACATCATAAACTGGCGCAGCAAAAAGATAAAAAAGGCACTGCCTAAAAAGGCAGGAACGATTAAAGGCAAGTACGTATTTAACCAGCCCAAATTTGAAAACAAAATATACTGAGGGACCATCGTGACGAATCCGGGGATCAGCATCGTTGAGAGAACGATGACGAAAAGGACATTTCTTCCCTTAAAACAAATTTTCGCAAAAGAATAAGCGACCAGCGAATTGACCAACACGCTTCCTAACGTCACACATACAGCAATAAACAGTGTATTTAAAGCCCAGCGCGTAAAAGGAGCTGTTTTCCATGCCTCAATGTAATTTGAGAAGCGGAACTCGCTCGGGAAAAAGGACGGCGGGTATTGGGCGATCTCTTGCGGTGACTTCAATGAAGTCGAAACCATCCACCATAAAGGTGAAAGAATCACAATACTTCCGGCTATTAATAATAACATGACGATATAGTTTTTAAGCTTTGTTTTAAACTTTTTCGACTCATAAAATTTTGGCGCAGAAACCGGGGCAGTCTTCATTTGTTATCTCCCCCTTCATAATGAACCCATCGTTTTCCAAGCTTCAAATTAACAAACGTTAACACCATGACAATGATAAACAGAAGCCAGGCCATTGCCGAAGCGTATCCCATATCGAAAATTTCAAAAGCATTATTCCACATATGAAGATTATAAAAGAGCAGTGAATTTGCCGGCCCGCCATCGCCGTTTTTCGACATGACATAGGCTTCCTGGAACACCTGGAATGACCCAATCGTGCTTGTAATGACGTCAAAGAAAATAATCGGTGATATCATTGGCAAAGTAATGTAGAAAAACTTTTGGAAGGAACTTGCCCCATCGAGTTCAGCCGCTTCATACAAGCTTCCCGATACACCTTGAAGGCTCGCTAAATAAAGCAGCATTCCGCCGCCGACACTCCACATCTTCATTAACAACAGGGCGGGCTTTGTCCATTCAGGGTCAAACAGCCAGGCCGGTCCTTCAATACCAAACCAGCCGAGAAAAGTATTGACCAATCCTGTTGACGGGCTGAGCAGCTGTATCCATAAAAAATAAACAGCGACGCCTGAAAGAATCGCAGGCAAGTAATAAATTGTGCGGAAAACTTTCATTCCTTTTACCTTCTGATTTAAAAGGACAGCAAGCAGGATCGCCCCGATCGTCGTTAAAGGTACCGAGAATAACACGTAATAAAGCGTGTTCCATAAAGAAGTCATAAATAGATCATCGATTGTAAACATGCGGTTATAATTCTCAAGGCCGATAAAATTCATCTTCGAAGTGATATTATAGTCTGTAAAGCTCGTATACAAAGAAAAGAGAAGCGGTCCCAACAGTAATCCAATAAAGCCGACCATCCAGGGGCTTATAAATAAATAGCCGAACAGATTCTCTCTCATCCTTTTCGATAAACGCCTCGGAGCTTGCGTTTGAATGGCTGTTTCTTCACGTTGTTTTGTTCGCTTTTGGACAATGCTTGTTCCAGTTTCCGTATAAGCAGAAGAATCATATGATTTCAAACTCCTCACCCCTCTATTTTTAAGGAAAGAGAGAAGGCGATTTATCCTTCTCTCTTTCACGCACTTATTATTTTTTTATACTTTCAACATCTTTTTCAGCCTTTTCCAATCCTTTTTCAGGAGAGATTTTTCCTCTCATGATATTATCAATCACCGGATTGATGCGGTCATGATATTCAGGATATTCAACTGGGACAGGACCCATTTTTGTTTCCTCGAGATTTCTTACTGTCGCTTCATATACCTCTTTGTCCTTGCCCAGCAATTCGCTCATTGTTGCTTCTGCCGCTTCAATATTGGCAGCATTATCAAAGTTTTCCATTGCCCAATATTTTTGTGCTTCTGGTCCAGTCAAATATTTAATAAATTCAACTGCTTCTTCCGGACTGTCAGAACCTTTTGGAACTTCCGCGACGAATCCGCCGCCTTCAGACCAATGACCCGATCCTTCAGTAAACGAAGGAATCGGGGCCACACCAAAGTCGAGGTGCTGGCCATAATCGCGGATCTGGGTATAGAACGTGCCGACGTCGGTCCACATCGCTACCTTTTCTGCAATGAACGGATTTGACTGTTCACTGCCAAATTCAGCCTTGAAAGCTTGCACATTTTTCGCACCGATGCGGTCCTGCCATTTAAGCAGCCATTCTAATGCTTCAACTTTTTTCGGTGTATTAATCTTTAGTTCACCATCTTCGATATAACCTGTGCCATTATCGGCGTTCATCATCCAGGCTGAAGCATTCGGGTTATCCCAGAGAGGGTAAAAGCCGATTCTTTCATAAGTTTCTCCGTTCTTCTTGTCAAGCTTGATTGCATATTCTTCAAGCTCGGCCCAAGTTTGCGGCGGCTTATTAGGATCCAGCCCTGCTTCCTGAAAAGTTTTTTTATTATAAAACAACATCCTGGTATCTGTATTAAACGGAACTGCGTAAGTTTTATTTTCATAAACGACAGTTTCCCATAAATGCGGGTAAAATTGATTCTTAAACGAATCATCCAAGTATTTACTTATATCTTCAACCTGTCCGTTTTTAGCTCGCTGGCTGACATTGTTAATATCATTAATAATGACATCTGCAGGATTTCCCGCTGCAACGGAAGCGAGGTTTTTTGTCCAAATATCTCCCCATGGAAGATAAGTATGTTTAACCACAATTTTATCTTGAGAGTTGTTGAAGTCCTCAATAATCTTTTCGATTATCGGCCTTCTTGTTTCAGATCCCCAAAAAGTCCAAAAATCGACAACCACTTTACCGTCTTCCGTTTTTTCGGCTTCAGCGCTGTTTCCCCCGGAGCAGCCGGCAAGGGACCCAAGTATTAAAAACACAGCTAGAATTAACAGCATTCGCTTCCTCATTCGTATCCCCCCAGGTGTAGATTTTTAAATTGCACATACAATTGATACCCGCTTGTTCTTCTCTTAAACTTCATAAGGTGAAGTTTTTTGCGAAAAATGTAAATTTCGGGGGATAAAGCTCGAATTCAGCTGCCATCAAAACGATTCTTTTTTAAGGCAAGAAGCTGTTTGTACTCATGATCAAGCGCGCTTATCAAAATTTGACTTTCGTTTCTTTTTGTTTTTCAATTCTTTCATAAAAAAGGATGATTGCCACCTGCAATCACCCCTAACAACTATTAAAATTTAAAACAAGCTGCACCTACAATAATCAGCAGGATAAACAGAACGACGATTAACGCAAAACCGCCGTAGTATCCTCCGGTATGCCCGTAACCGCAGCCGCCATATCCATGGCCGTAGCCGTACATAATAGAACCTCCCTTATACTAGGAATTTTATTAAAATCCTCCGTAACCCCATGATGCTCCAATGATAATCAACAGGATAAACAAAACAACCAGCAGCGCAAATCCGCCGCCATATCCATAGTCGCCTGACATATCAATAACCTCCTTTTTCGAATTTCACTATATCTTATTCAACTTATGGAATAAGTGTTTATAGACACCCGATAAAATTTGGCGATTTTGTCATTGAGAGCAGACAGATGCGGGTTTCAAGGCAGCTGTCATCTCAAAAATAGGCATGTAACCATCACAAACAAAGAAACCTGTTCCACAAAAAATCCGCAACATGCTGAGTCCTATTTATTTCATTGAAACTTGGCCAATATCGACTCCATGCTACCTGCCATTTCGGTAGGCTTGCCAACGGCCTGGTCAATATCGCTAATTGCGTCCAATGGTTATTTTACAATTTTGCAATCATTATTGGGGCTTGGATAACAATCGATAAATATGAAAAAGTACTTGCGAGGCACCCAGCAATATAGAAAAGGGACCGCCGTATCGTACACGCGGTCCCTCTTCTATTCAAATCAACAAATTCCGGCTTTTTCTTTAAAGCCGTCAAGTAAATATTCACAGGCGTCCTTGTCCGATTTAACCGGAAGGGTAAAGGGTCGTTCGTATTCTTCGGGTCCTTTGCCAGTGATGAATACCCATTCGCCTTTCTTGGCAGTACTCCATGCCTTTTGGATGGCAAGTGTCCTGTCTGGCAGGACTTCACCCTTGCCGTTTCCGTACAGCATGTTTAAATGGATAAGCTCCTGTTCCATTTTGTGTTCCTCTTCACCATTCAAGTCGTCGAAGGTCATAATAAAGCGGTCACTCAGCTTAACGGAGGCCGCAATCATGCTTTCCCGTTTTGTCCGGTCCCTTGCTCCCCTGAATCCATAAATGTGGGTAATTTTTGTTGCTCCTTGCTGTCTTGCTGCCTGCAGGCAATATTCAATCGCATCGTCCGTATGGGCATAATCAATGATGAATTTGGCGCCTTCCGGATGTTCAATCACTTCAAATCTTCCTGGTACACCTTTAAACGATTCCAAGGCGGCAAAACTGGTCTCTGGATCAATTCCGATATCAGAGGCTGCCAAAAAAGCGATCGCTGCATTATGGACGTTGTGCAGCCCTGGATACTGCAGTGAGACTTCGTATTTTCGGCCTTGATAATCTAAGGTAAACCGCGTTCGGCCATTAAGACGGATGTTTTCGATCCGTAAATAATCGTTATGGCTGTTCCCAAGCGTGATAACGGGGATATCATCCGTCTTCAACAGGCCCGCAAGCTTATCTCCCCATTCATTGAGACGGTTAATAACAGCTTTGCCGCTTTCTTTTAAATGGCTAAACATCGAGCATTTACTCAAAAAGTAATCATTCATACTGTGATGGTAGTCGAGATGATCATGTCCTAAATTTGTAAAAACACCATAATCGATCTCCAATCCTTCTACCCTGTGTTGGGAAAGGGCATGTGAAGATATTTCAAGAACGACAAACTCATCATTGCTTAACGACAAAAGCCTTTGCAGCTGAAGTGAATCCGGGGTTGTGTTGGTCGGTTTATACTTTTCATTATTAATGATATATGAAACGGTTCCAAGCATGGAACAGGTCCGGCCTGCCGTCTCAAGGATGTGCCTCAGCATATAAGCTACGGTTGTTTTCCCATTCGTACCGGTAATACCGATGATTTTGTGCTTATGGGCAGGCATACCGTAGAAAAAACTGGAAAGCTTTCCTAAAGCCTTTCGGCTGTCAATCACTTGAAAATAAGGCACTGCAGTTTGCAATTCCTTCTCCCCGATGACCGCTACGGCTCCCCTGTTAACCGCGTCATCGATAAAGCTATGGCCATCGGAAGCATATCCTGATATCGCTATAAAAATATCCCCTGGTCTTACTTGTCTGGAATCCATTTCAATACCGAACACCTCGGCGTCGCAAAAATTCATATCGGAGAGGTGGGCCCGGCCATAAAGATGCTGAAGCAGCTGTGACAATCTCATAATTTTAACTCCCTTACTTGCCCTATTTATGTTGTGTTTTCTATATGTGCATATTTGTTCTTCTTTTTTATTCCCTCTCTGCAGAAAACTATGCCGATATTTATACTTCAATACTTTTTTACCAAGATCACTTATGTAATAAGTATCAAGGAATCCTTTAATGAAAGGGTTCTGCCGCTCGCAAGACTTAAGTTAAGGCTACTTGGCATTAATTGCCTGAGCAGGTTAAGCATTAAGAAAACTATTTGAGGATTATTTTTCATTTTTTTCACCGATATCTAAACTAAGAAGAGCATGATAAATCGGAAACCCGTTCTGATTTATCATGCTCTTCTTATTCCAATTTTTTAGTTAAGTCAATTTCACAATGTTATAAGGCAAAACCGAAAAACGAATGAAGTTGTCTAGGTACACAGGAGTATGCCGTAGAAAACGGATAATAATATCTTAATGTAAGTAACTGTTCGTTTTTCAATTAAAGGATAGCTTTATGAAATTCAGGAAAATTGCTGTAAATATTTAAAATTCAAGCGGCTGTACTGGTCGAGCAAATAAGCGGACCGCTGCGGTCTCTCCCTCCGGCGCGTGTTTAAAGCGTTAATCATCTCAGCTTCCGTGGCGACTCCAATACCGTGCCCGTAATACCTGCCTTTACCTAAGTAAACCGCATTCTCCCCCATCCAGATCGGCTCTCGGTAATCAGGATTATAAAAGTAAACAATATCTCCAGGAATAAAATTTTTGCCGGGACGGGTAATAATACCGAGGTCCCAGTCATAATTCCAGTCCCACACAAGCAAGTTGGCAAACAAATAATTGAAAGCTCTTAAATTGATCGAATGAATCAAGGCTTTATAAAAAACAAGCACAATCGCAGTTGAGCATTCAAAGCCATAAATACGGCCATTTTTGAAAATATCATTAATCGCGTCGGATGGTAAAACACCCGGCCTTAATCGGTAGCCTCGACTCGTCCACAACCAAAAATCCGGATTGAATCGCGATTTTTTAAAAGAGGAAAATACAACGCCGCTGCTGTTCAGGCTGAACGAAGCACGGACAATCTGTTCCCTTACCTTTATTTCAAAGAGAAGTTGATCGATTGTATCATATTGATACAAATCCTCGCTGTTGTTCATTTCATTGTAAATATCTCTTTGTAAATCTTTAAGACCGAAGTCGTCTGGACTGGGATAAGCCAGTGAGCGAATTCTAATCAATTTTGTCGTTCCCTCCTTTTTCAATACTATATGCACCCGCAAAATCAATGGGCATATAATTTAGCGGAAACGGGGCGGACCCTTCAAGGTTAACGATGAGCAGCGAAAAAAAAAGACTTAGATTTTGTTCTAAGTCTCTGCTTTGCTTATCGCTTCTTAACTTTACTTTCGGTTTTTTCAGGAACGTTTTGAAAAAATTTTGCGATGCTTGAAAAATTTTCATACAAAAAGAGTAGAATGTCGCCCCGTTTTGACATGTCCCACGCTCGATAAAATGCTTCCAGCTCATCTCTGACGATACAGGTTTGATCCAAAGACACACCTTCGCGAAGCGCTGTTGCCTGAATAATATTGGCTGCCTCAAACGGAGCTCGGCCCCTTAAATCGCCATCCTCCTTGATGACTAAAATGTCGGAGTGCCGCGCAGCGGCTTTTGCAAGGCTAATGATTTCATCATCTATCCGATCTCCTGGTGCCGATATGACCGTTATCAGCCTGTCTCGTTCAAAGGAATGGATCGTATCATATATCGCACGCAAACCTGCCATATTATGTGCATAGTCTACAATGATCAGTCTGTCCTGCTTACTGATTTTATTAAAACGGCCTTTCGATTTATCAAAATCCGGGAGAAATGTTAATGATTTTTCTTTTAGCTCCTCCCAGGTGATTCCTTGTGAAAAGGCGGCCGCCAATGCTTGAAGAAGATTGGCGATATTATGCTTCGCTATTCCATTGATCGTGATCGGAATATCACAGGCTGGAAGAAAATTTGTTTTTCTCCCTTCAGCAGCATAAATAATCATTCCTTGGCTATCAACATACCAAACAGGACGTCCATTCCTCATCCTCGCCTGAATATGTTTGTTTAATGACGTCACAGAGGTATAAATGACTGTGCCTGAAGTGTATTTTTCCATTGAAGCTACATGGGGGTCATCTGCATTTAATATACAAGCCCCGCCCTTGATGACCACTTCTGGAATCAGTCTTTTTAATTTTACAAGCTGGTCAAAGGTTTCGATGCCATCGTGGCCGAGGTGGTCTTCACTGACGTTCGTGACAATCCCGACATCACAATACCGAAAAGCAAGCCCTTCCCGCAGGACTCCGCCTCTTGCTGTTTCAAGGACAGCTGCATCGACCTTCGGATGGTTCAATATCTTTCTTGCGCTAATCGGGCCGCTGCAATCACCTTCATCCAGACATTGGCTGCCAATAAAAATACCATCTGAATTGGACATTCCGACTGTTACACTGCTGCTCTCAAGGAAATGCTTTACGAGTCTCGCCGTAGTTGTTTTCCCATTTGTCCCGGTAATCGCGATGACTGGAATCGCCGCCTCTTCTCGTGTTTCAAACAAGTAACGGACGATTGCTTTGCCAACATCGCGTTTTTTCCCTTTGCTAGGAAAATGATGCATGCGGATGCCAGGTGCTGCATTGACTTCAACGACCGCGAGTTCACCTGGTTTAAACGGTTCACCAATATTTTTGCAAATTAAATCAATACCGGCGATGTCAAGCCCAAGCGCTTTCGCAGATGCCTGCGCTAATTCTTTTATGGCCGGATTAACTTCGTCCGTCACATCGATTGCTTGTCCGCCCGTCGAAAGGTTCGCATTTCCGACAACCTGAACAACCTGACCTTTGTCAGGCACAGAGTTCAGGGTTAAATCAAATTTTTCGAGATAGCAGGTTACTGTATAATTCAGCGGAATTTTTGACATCGGCTTCTCATGGTCATCACCGCGGTTTGGGTTGCGATTTTCAAGTTCGATTAACGTTCTGATTGAATCCTTTCCATTGCCAATAACGAATGGGGGGGTGCGCAGGCTGGCTGCCACTAATTTATCGTTTACAATCAACAGCCTGTAATCATGTCCTTTATGATAACGTTCGATAATAAACTCCTTCACATGCTTATCGAGGCAATTCACAACATTAAACAATTCATCCTTATTTTTGATATTTGTGATCACGCCTTGTCCCTGTCTTCCTTTTAACGGCTTAATTACAAGCGGAAATCCAAGTCTGTCTGCAGCTTGAAAAATTTCCGTAAAAGTTGAAACAACCTCACCCTCTGGAACTGGTACCCCGCAGCTGGACAGAATCAGCTTTGTCATTTGTTTATCACAGGCATTTTCAACAGACAGTAACGAAGTTTGGCTTGTAATCGTTGCCTGGACAAATTTCTGTTTTGAACCGGAACCTAAGCGCAGCAAGCTTTCTTCGCCCACTCTTTCAACCGGAATTCCAGCCTGTTCAGCAGCAAGAAAGATCGCTTCTGTACTTGGCCCGAGTTTATTTTGATAATAAAGCCGTGAAATTTCAGACACATATTGTTCAGTGCTGATCTCGCGACGTCCGGCCAGAATTTGCTCGATAATCGCAACAGATGCTCTAAACGCAAATTCTCCGGAGTTAGGTTCTTTATAATCATAAGTGACGAAATACGTCCCTTTTTTATCGCTCGTTATTGTTTTACCCCTTTTTACGGCAATACCTGCCATCGATTGCAGTTCAATTGCCATATGTTCGAGAATATGTCCCATCCATGTTCCTTCTTCCAGACGTTCAACAAACCCGCCTTCATATCCTAGTGAGCAAGTATGGTTTCTTAAAGTTGGCATAATCGCCAGAAGCGAAGCATTAAAACCGGGAATCAGATGTGAAGGCTGCGATTCCAGTTCTTCAAGATCCAGTTCGATCCACATAGTAGGCCGGATGCTAAAATAATTTGGCCCTTTAAGGTATCTCACTCGGTTAATTTTCATTCTTGACTATCCTCTTTTCTGCTGATTAATTTTCGGGATGAAAGATCGAAGCTGAAACCATCTGTTAACGTATGGAGCTTAAAATCTGTTATCGTTAGCTCTTCTCCGCCATTGTCGGATTTTATGACATCAATTAAATGGCCTTCCTTCCCGTCGACTACAAACACCTGGTGTTCACCAAACACTTTGAACACACTGCCATTAATTAAAATAGCCGTATTTTCATCGATCCCGATTCCAACCAGCTCCGGGTTTTCAGCAATCGCCCCGAGAAGCCGCCCAAATCTTGCCCGCTGCGAAAAATGCTGGTCGATAAGAAAGTTTTCAAGAAAGCCAAAGCCCTTGCCCATTTCTATTTTCAAACCTTTATCATTTTCTTTTGTTTTAGCAGACGCAATCATATCGCTGCCCATAATCGATGCTCCTGCACTTGTACCTGCGAGCACCATGCCGCGTTGTCGTGCTTCTTTAAGCGCATCGAACAGCTTTGTGCCTGCAATAAATTCTGTTAACCGGCTTTGATTTCCCCCTGTTATAAACAGTGCAGAAAGTCCGGACACCATTGCTGCAATTTGATCACTGTCAGCCTTTTCACGCGAGTCAACCTCAAGAACCTTAATGTCATGAATGCCCAAGTTCTTAAATGCTTCTATATAATCGGCACTTACCTGTTCCGGAATTTCCGATGCAGTCGGTAAAATGCCGACCGCACCTCTGCCTTTCCCGGCAAGCTCTGCAAATTTTCTTAAAATCTCTACACCATTAAATTTTTCTTCATGTCCGCCGATAATCAATAATTCTCCTGGATACATCATTGACCACCTAACCTAAATTAAGTAAAAGCACTGTGCAAGCACCTTCCTGGCCACAGAAATTTATTTAAACAAAAAAACCCCCCAAATAATTGGGAGTTATTTGGATTCTTTAAACTAATTTGCTTTCAATATCATGTGCAAAAATGTAAAAGGAAATACGTTGAAAATCGGCTTTTTTCATAAAGATAGTGGAAATATCACTGTTGCCGACAGTTTTACAAAAACAAAAGAACCTTCCGTTTTTAGAAGGTTCAGATTGTGCAGATCGGGAACAGTTTCATGGGGATGTTATCCACCGATAAGGGTTTTTAAAGCTTTCGTTTTTATGCGCTCATACTCCATCGCCCCGCTCAGCTCTTCTGGAAGCATCACGGTCTTTCTTACATACCTTTCGCGGATGATATCATATAGCTCATACGGAAACAGCATATCAATAAACATAATTCTTTTTTGTTCTTCGGTTAACGGGGATACTGTCTCATATGCATCGATCATAATGTCAAAGGTTTCTTGATCCCACGCACCCGTTGTGTCGAGAAGCGGGATAATCATTTTTCTAAGGTCGCGAATCGGCAAATCAAACGAAACAGTATCAAGGTCAATCACCCAAATTTGCCCGTCCTTCCCAAGAAGCGTGTTGCCGGTTCCATAGTCCTGATGGCAAAGATTAGGCGCCTTTTTTACATTTGCTGTCCACGACGGGTAATCCGATGCCAGCAGTTTCTTGTATATTTCTTTTCCGTCGGTAATAAATTCGTCGATTGCTTCCAAATAAAGCTGTGAAAAAGGATCTTCCGGAAAAGCCTTAGCATGAAGCCTCCACGTCTCCATATGCTGGCATCTTTTTACGTAATGATTGGGCCACCGACCCAGCTTTGTAAAAACGGGTACACCTTCGGGCGGCTTATATCCTACCGATGCGGTATGGAATTCAGCCAGCCCTTTCATAATAAATTGCAGATCTTCCTTGACTGTCAGCTCAAATGGTCTTCCTTCAATCCAATCATACACAACAAACAAAAACGGTCCGTATTTTGTAAAGAGCCCGCCATCCTTTGCAGGAATAATTCCCGGTACCCGAAATCCTTTTTTAGCCAGATAATTTTGCGCATTTATGGAAAAGAGAGCTTTTTTTTCAGGCCTGTGAATTCGTTTTAAACAGATAGCACCATCGGAAGTGTGAATTTTCCAGACGAGTGCCATCTGTCCTCCTTGAATCAATTCTATCGAAGTTATGGGGATATCCCAGAATTGCATCATTGATTCAGCAAGTTTGGTGAGTTTTTCTTGTTCTTCTACTGTCAAAATGGCTTCACCATTTTGTTCATTATTCCCATGATGATCCTGTTCATTTTCCAAAATTGTTCACCATCCTCTTCCCTTCTTATTACATAAAGTATGGCAAATCCCTATTCTTGCCCCGGCCGTACAACTATTTTTTTGAATTTTGCCTTCGTTTTCTGGTTTCTGCCCTTTTTTATTTTCTTAAATGTGATTAACTCACCTTGCACTGACAATCCCCGTATCATAATAGAAACATAAATCCTTTCGTCCATATCAGCGAGAATGGAGGTAACAAATGAAAATTGCTCTCGTTGCAACAGAAAAACTTCCTGTTCCAGCTATCAGGGGTGGAGCAATTCAAATTTATCTGGACTCGGTCGCATCCTACATTGGCAAAACCGAGAATGTCACTGTGATCTCGATTAAAGACCCAGATCTTCCCGAGTCAGAGAAACGTTCAAACGTTGAGTATATTCGCTTCGACGAACACCGATATTTGGAAGAAGTCACCCGCCACGTCAGTCAGGTGCACTACGATGTTGTCCATTTATGCAACCGGCCTGCCTGGTTGACGCAGCTAGCAGAAGCTGCCCCGAAGACAAAATTCATTTTAAGTGTTCACAATGAAATGTTCGCACCGGATAAATTATCCGATCAGGAAGGTAAACAGTGTATTTCAGCTGCATCTAAAATTATTACCGTTAGTGATTACATTGGAAAAACAATTACATCAAGGTTTAAGCAAGCCCAAGTAAAAACGAAGACGGTTTATTCTGGTGTAGATCTCGGAGAATACCAGCCGAGATGGAGCTCTGAAGGGGCTAAAACCTACGAACGGGTCAGAAGTGAGTTAGGGTTGGCCGGAAAAAAGGTGATCCTTTTTGTTGGACGTCTCAGTAAAGTAAAAGGGCCGCATATTCTGCTGCAAGCCCTCCCGCATATCATTGAGAACCATCGCGATGCCATGCTTGTTTTTGTCGGGTCAAAATGGTTTGGAGATGATGACATAAACAATTATGTAAAGCATCTTTATACACTGGGGGCCTTGTATCCAGATAACGTGACCTTTATCAAATTTGTGAAACCGCGAGACATTCCGGGACTGTACGCAATGTCCGATGTGTTCGTCTGTTCTTCGCAATGGCAGGAACCGCTGGCACGCGTCCATTATGAAGCCATGGCTGCGGGGCTTCCGATAATAACAAGCAACAGAGGCGGCAATCCGGAGGTAATTGATGAAGGGAAGAATGGATACATCATCGATGACTTCGAAAATCCTGAAGCGTATGCTTTTCGATTAAATCAGTTATTAGCCGATTCAAAAAAGCGCCACCTTCTTGGAAAAAATGGACGGGCAAAAGTAGAAGCAGGCTTTGGATGGCAAACGGTCGCAAATAATCTTTTGCGCGTTTACCAGCAAGCCAACAAACATTTTGATAAGTAAGGGTGAGTTATATGGAAGAACCGAACCATTTGTATGACAGTTATCTCAAAAGTGTGCTGGACCACTACCCTTTTGATGCGGAAGAAATTGTCCTCCTCTCTAACAAGAGCGGCCGGATGACCTGGGAAATCAGCACCGCCGAGGGAGTAAAAGTCTTAAAGCAAGCCGAAATGAATCCGAGGAGAATGCTCTATATAGCAGATGCCCACAATCATCTGTATGAAAATGGCTTGCCGATCGTTCCAATTCAAAAAACGACAAATGGCGCTTCATGCCTGGGAATCGGCAACCATGCGTTTGTTATGTACGATAAAGCCGATGGCAACGAAATGACGTACTACAGTAAAGAGCATCTTGCCCAGGCAATGAAGTTTGCTGCTTTATTTTATCAGGCCTCGAAAGGTTATATCCCCGTACAGGAAAGCAAAAAGCGGGCAAGGCTCAATAAATGGCAAAAACTTTACAGATGGAAACTCCAGGAACTCGAAGGTCATAAAAAAATTGCTCAATCACTGCCGGAAGACCCCTTCTCAATCTTGTTCCTCGAACACGCAGACCAAATGCTTGAACGCGGTTGGAATGCCTTAAGGGAGTTGGAAAACGCCCCATTTCTTAACAGCACTGAAAAAGCCTTAATGGAAGGTGGTTTCTGCCAGCAAGACTTTACTTTTGCCCGTTTAATCGAAGTCGACGGTAAAGCCTATATGAAGGAAATGCATTCTATTACACAGGACCTTCCGACAAGAGATATACGGGTGCTCCTAAATAAAGTGATGAAAAAAATGTCGATCTGGGACCATGATTTAGCTATTCATATGCTAAGTTCCTATGACGAGGCCAACCCGTTAACTGAAGATCAATACCGGGTGTTATGGACAGACTTATCCTTCCCGCATCTTTTTTGTTCGATCATTCATAAATATTATCTTGGCCAAAAGCGCTCCTGGTCAGACGAGAAATATATATGGGCTTTGCAGAACATTACCACCGTTGAAGCATCTAAAAGTCAACTCCTTCATAACTTTGCAGAAACCTTTAGCCAAATAAAAAGAATGAGCGGGGGAAAGAAAAATGGCTAACAAACGAAGCACCTACAGCTTTCCAAAGCTGGAATTATCTAATTTTTCTTTCTCTCCCCCCGGACCAATGGGATGGAGTTTTTCGCAATACGAGAAAATTCTTGAAAAACCGGCTGATATTCTAAATAGCAGCCTGAAAAGATCTACGGGCTTTGAAACATTGCTGGAAGGTCAGAAAATTATTGAATATCCATCCAACCCAGCATATAAACCAGTTGCCCGCGTAAAAAGCCTCAACTTGAAAGCGGAGCCGGAGCCGGAGCTTGGACTATATACTGAGCCTGAACCTGACGATACTGACCTCCCCGATGAAAGTTCTATTGAGCTTATCGAACAAATTTCAGATGAGGAGTCTATCGAAGAGGTTGAGGAAGTCCGTCCAAAAATAAAAATCAGGTTCATCATTAACGATGCAAACACTGCTGCCTGGATTCCATCTAAACTTTGGCGATAACAGCACAAATTCCGATGCGGTGAAGAACGCAGGCAGCAAGATCAGCATATTCTGACATAAAAGTCATTCACATTTAGGAGGGAAACAAATGAGATATAGAGAGGAAAACAACTATGAAATGGAGCTTGAAGAGGAAAGTTACGAATCAAGCGAGGTAACAGAGAGTGAAGAAGCTGAGGACGAAGAATTTAGCAATGCGGAAGAAAATAATGAGTTAAGCTGGGACGAAGCAGACGAGGAAACTGAAGATGAAGAATCCAGCTGTAATTCAAATGAAGAAGAGGATGAAGAATCCAGCAGTGACTCAGATGAAGAAGGCGAGGATGAGGAATCCAGCAGTGACTCAGATGAAGAAAGCGATAATGAGCAATCCAGCAGTGACTCAGATGAAGAAAGCGAGGATGAGGAATCCAGCAGTGACTCAGATGAAGAAAGCGAGGATGAGCAATCCAGCGACAATTCAACTGAAGAAAGCGATGATGACGAATCCAGCGACAATTCAACTGAAGAAAGCGATGATGACGAATCCAGCGACAATTCAGGCGATGAGCAGAAATCTGAACTAGATAACGACGATGAAAATGAAGAATCCAGCAATGAATCAAGTGAGGATACAGAAGAAGAATCGAATGACGATGAAACAGAAGGCTGATTAATTGTTCATATAAAGACCCTCAACAATTTTCAAATGCATAAATAGGACAGCCCAGGAGAATGATGATGCTCCTGGGCTGTCCTATTTGATCTAACTTTAATGCAGAGCGTCCATATAAACCTTTTCAAGCCGTTCAAAGACATGCTTATAAGTGAAATTCAATTCAACCAGCTTTCGGCCTGCCTTTACATACTTAATTGCTTCCAGTCGATTGGAAAACAGATAATCAATAGCCTCGGCAAACCGGTCAGGATTTTGATAATCATCAATAACGATCCCGTTAAACCCATTGATAATGATTTCAGAATTGCCGCCGCGATTCGTGGTGATAACCGGTATGCCAGCTGCCATCGCTTCGTAATGTACTCTCGCCAGCGGCTCATTCCATTGCGAGCTGCAAACAAAAACGTCAGCCATTAAGAAAATCTCGGGTATTTTTTCGGGGGGAATAAATTTAGTGAAAATAATATACTCTCCTAAAGGCTCAGCAAGTTCGTGCAGCATTCTCACATAAGAATTTACTTGATTATCGCTAAACCATTTCCCTCCTGCAATGACAAGGACAACATCACCGTTTTCAATTAAAAGCTTTTCCAATGCATGGATTAATAGATGGGGTCCTTTATTTTTGCTTAGCCTGCCCGCAAATAAAATTATTTTTTCCCCACTGACATTGTATGTTTCCCTGATTCGTGCCCTTATTGCAGCCCCCTCTTTTGTCCAGACAGGGGGGTAACTTGAAAGGTCAACTCCAGAATAAACAACATCGATCTTTCCTTCTCCTTCCGGAAACCGGGCTAAAATTTTATCCTTAATATAATGGCTTACAGCAGTGATTCTTGCAGCATAATTGATTGCATCCTTTCCATCAGCATATGATAGCTTTTTCTCGGAAAACATATCGTTATGAAGGCTTAAAACGATTTTGCTGTAAGGGCATGCTAACTGATATAGCTTTACATTTCGAGGCCTGTTGAAGATATGGATGAGATCAAATTGATGATGCTTCAGCTCTGTGGCAACACTTTCACGATAGTTTTTTCTTGGAAAGCGGATATACTCGATTTGTCCATTTTTTTCATAAGCTGGCAGCTCCTCATCGGCAACTGAAAAAACCGTTACCTCATGTTTTTCCTGCAAATACGGGATCACCCCGTCAATCATCATTTGGATGGCCCCGCCTTTCACTGCCGGGGATGGGAGTTTTTCCGTACACACATACCCTATCTTCATAGTGAACCATCTCTATATCTCGTTAAAAAATATTGATACTCCTGCTCAAGTCCATCCTGTAAAGTGGTTAGCGGATTATATTGCAGCAATGTCTTCGCCCTCGAAATGTCTGCCCATGTATGTCTCGGTTCCCCGGAAGGCTGATTTAAAAAGACGAGCTTTGCTTTCTTTCCGGATATTTCTTCTAGAGACGAAATAATTTCTAAAACAGATGAACGTTCTTTCCCGCCAATATTAATCGTCTCACCAATCATATTGTCTTTTTTGATAACAGCAGCTGTTGCCCTGGCACAGTCGTTTATATAAGTAAAATCCCTCGTTTGCATGCCATCACCATACACGGTCAGCGGCTCGCCTCTAATCAGCTGATGGATGAACCGGTTAAAAGCCATATCCGGCCTTTGCCGCGGTCCATACACTGTAAAATAACGGAGAATCACAGTCGGGATCTGATAAAATTGTTGATAAACTCTGCACAAATGCTCGCCGCCGAGTTTCGTGATTCCATATGGGGACAGTGGGCTTGGCATATGGTCTTCGCCGACTCTCCCCTCCATTTCGCCATAAATTGATGATGTCGACGCATAGACAAATTTTTCGATTTTTGTGTCTTTACATGCCTCCAATAGCCGCTGAGTCGCGAGAATATTATGATCAGTGTACTCGCTGAATTTCTCTCCCCAGCTTGAACGCACTCCGGGAATCGCTGCAAGATGATACACGACATCTGCTTCTGCAACAACGTTTTCCAATTTCATCGTCAACAGGTTATCCTTAATCAGTTTAAATTTATCGTGATGATTCAACGGTTTTATATTATCCTCTTTTAAAGCGGCCGGCGTTGGCCCAATAAAACAGTCAATACCGGTCACTTTTTCAACTTCTTGCTTATTTACAAGCAATTCACATAAATGCGATCCAATAAAACCAGCTGCTCCAGTAATAAGAACCTTCATCCAGTGCCAACTCCTATACAATGAAATCCAAGCTTCTCAAGCGAATTCGAGTCAAGGCAGTTTCGGCCATCGACAATCAATGTTCCTTTCATCTGCTCTTTGACCCGGCGCCAGTCAAGCTTCTTAAATTCGGGCCATTCTGTCGCAACAACAAGGAAATCTGCCTCATGTACACAATCGGCTATGCTTTTTACCTGTACAGCTTTGCCAGTTAAATGATCCGGCAGTAGCGCTTTTGGATCATAGGCTTGAACATGGCACCCCTTCTCGAGCAGCTTTGCAATGAAGGCGACTGCCTTTGAATATCTTGTATCATCCGTATTTGGCTTAAATGATATTCCGAGCACTGCTGCCCTTTTTCCATTGAGCCCCTTTAAAGCAGTTTTCATTTTTTTTATATACAATTCTAATTGCGTATCATTCACAGTTTGTACTGCCTCTAAAATACTCGCGGTTATTTCTTTAGAAACGGCTGCATATTGAAGCGCCTCTAAATCCTTAGGAAAGCATGATCCGCCAAAGCCGATTCCGGCTTGAAGAAAATCCGCACCGATTCTGCGGTCCATGCCAATCCCTTTTGCTACATCGCGGACATCAGCTCCGTAAGCTTCACAAATTCTTGCCATTTCATTTATAAAGGAGACTTTCATCGCTAAAAACGCGTTGTTCGCATATTTGATCATTTCTGCCCCTGTAAGTGTAGTTGCGATAAACGGTGCATCAATTCCTTTGTAGATCGCTTTTAAAATTTGCAGCGATTTCGTATCGGTTTTCTGCAATCCGGCCACTGTTTTGTCAGCATGGAACATATCGTAAACGGCAGAGCCTTCTCTTAAAAATTCAGGATTAGAAACGACGGCAAAAAGGTCGCGTTCCACTCCTTTGTCGAGCAACATTTCGACTATATACTCATTTGTCCCAGGCGGCACGGTGCTTTTTGTGATGATTGTTTTATAGGAGGCAATATTTTTTGCGACATCGTCGATTACAGCCTGAATGTAACGTAAATCCGGTGCTCCTCCTTTTGCGGAGGGTGTTCCAACTGCAATAATAATCACTTCGCACTCGGAAATCGCTTTGTCGCTGTCTGTCGTGAATTTTATGTTTCTTTCATTTTTTATGATCAATTCTTCCAATCCCGGTTCAAAAATAGGAAGCTCCTGACCTTGAAGCTGCTTGATCTTCATAAAATTTTTATCCACACATATTAAATTGTGGCCTAATTCCGCAAGAACAGCTGTTGTTGTAAGCCCGACGTATCCTGCCCCAAGCACACAAATTTTCAATCGAATCCCCTCCACCCACCAATACATTGATATATTGTATTACTGGACAAGAAGGCTGTGTGCCTTTTATAAAGCCCAAAGTTCCAAGCTCAACATTTATATTTCGAAAAAAGTTTTCGAACAGAACCTTAATGAATAATATGTTAAAAACGATTTTTCAAAGGGGAAAATGGCCTTGATAAGAAAAGCGATCATACCTGCAGCAGGATATGGAACACGGAGTCTCCCAATTACAAAAGTGATTCCAAAAGAAATGTTTCCCGTCGGTGTCAAGCCTGCAATCCATTATGTTGTTGATGAAGCGTTCCGCTCCGGTGTTGACCAAATTTTAATTGTTGTCTCGAAAAGAAAAAATTTAATTGTTGATTATTTTGATCATTCGCTTGAGCTTGAAGCGTTTTTAGAAAGGGAAAATAAACAGCATCTCCTTGACCAATATACAATTCCTGATGGCGAAATTTACTACACAAGGCAGCCTTATGCGAAAGGTTTGGGAGATGCAATCAGGATCGGGGAAAAATTTATTGGGGATGAGCCTTTTGCCGTTCTTCTGCCGGATGACATCATACTTGAAAAGGGAACTCCCGGGCTGAAACAGCTTATCGACGATTATACCCGATTTCGTTCGAGCATCATCGGCTTAAATAAAGTGGAACCACATTTACTATCTAGCTATGGAGTCGTAAAAGGAACGGAAATAGAGGCAGGAACATACAAGCTTGACGATATTGTTGAAAAGCCGAAACAAAATCCCCCTTCTAATCTAGCCGTGCTTGGCAGATACATTTTTACTCCGGCTATTTTCAGGCATCTTGCAAAGCTTACTCCCGGTGCAGGCGGTGAAATCCAGTTGACAGATGCCATCAAATCTCTTCTCAAAAGTGAAAAATGCCTGGGGAAAATCATTGCGGGCCAGCGCTTTGATATAGGTTCAAATAAAGAATACATTAAACTCCAAAACTTGATCGGGAACAGCCCTGCATCGCTTTAGATCAGGTGTTCCTTATTTCCTTTTTTTACCAGTTTTCCACGGGATGAAAAGGGTAAATTTCATATATGTCATGTAAAATAGGAGATGATATTGATGACAGGCAAAGATAATAAGCTGCCGAATTCAAAGAAGAATATGGACCATCCCGAACAATATCCAACTGAAAACGAAAGTTTATTTGACCGCTTTGAAAGCGAAAAAAACGTCGACCCAATCCCAATGGAAGATTTAAAGCAGGAACAGCGTGAAGAAAAAGAACATCATAAAACAAAGCAAAATTCATCGACCGAGGAAAAATATAAAGCAGACTATCGCGTTGACAAATTAGAGTAGCTTCGCAGCTTTTTTGGGCGAGTACCTGATATATAAAAACAGCTTCCTTACCGAAACATAAGGGAAGCTGTCTACTGTATTCGACTATATTCCAGCAAAACCTATTAACTAATTTTACTGACAAATCCAAGCCGTGCCGAAATTCGCCGGCCTGTTTCCAGCATTCTAACCTTCAGCTCTTCAAGCCGTTCGTCGGCCATTCGCATCGTTGGCCCGGAGATACTGACAGCGGCAATGACTCGCCCCAAATGGTCAAAGATTGGCACTGCGATACAGGTGATTCCATACTCATTTTCTTCCAGATCAAGGGCATAGCCATTTTGCTTTACTTCGACCAGTTCCTTGAGAAACGGTTCCTTATCTGTAATCGTTTTGTTTGTATGTGCAGGCATTCCTTTGCGGTTGAGAATATCGATAACAACATTTGAAGGCAAATGAGCGAGGATCGCTTTTCCAACTGAGGTGCAATGCATCGGGGCTCTCTTGCCAACCTTCGAATGCATTCGAAGCGTTTCATTTCCTTCTAATTTCTCAATGTAGACAACTTCACCTTGATCATAAACGACAAGATGAATTACCTCGTTTGTGTCAGTTTCTAGTTCCTGTAAATAAGGTTTTGCTTCGGCTCTGAGGTCAATTGACTCAAGCAGCTTCGAGCTCACTTCTAGAAACTTGTACCCCAGCTTATAGCGGCCCGTTTCCGAATCCTGCTCCACATATCCGTATTGGACAAGTGTGGACAGGATACGGTATACAGAGCTTTTATTAATGTCGATCTGTTTAGCAATCTCGGTAACACCGAGGCCGCCTTTTTTTGAACTGACAAGGGTAACAATATCCAGGGCGCGGCTCACTGATTTAACCATATTCTCTCGTTCCACGATTACTCACCTCTAGTGCGAAGCTTTCTTGCAAACATTATAGCACAAACACCGCAAGGCTTTTCGCAGCCTATTGGCAAGTTCCTTCTCATTCTTTTACAGCGACAAATGTATTCTGCAGCATCCCAATTTCTTTTATCTCGCAGTGGATGACATCTCCTGCTTTGACGAACTCGGCTCCCACTGGACTGCCTGTTAAAATCACATCTCCCGGTTTTAATGTCATAACGTTTGTAAGATAGGAAATCATTTTCCGAATCGGTACAATCATTAGCTCTGTTGCACTGTTTTGTTTTTCAACATTGTTCAACTTTGCTTCAACCCTGACAGAAAAAGGGTCAAGTTCGGTTTCAATCACCGGCCCCAACGGTGTAAACGTGTCAAACGATTTACCAATCGTCCAATGGCCGTCACGGTGAAAAAATTGCGGCGCTGTCACATCGTTGCCAACTGTATACCCAAATACATAATCCAATACAGCGGACTCGGGTACATTCTTTGCTTCTTTCCCGATCACAACGGCTAATTCGGATTCGAATTTTACTTCATCAATCCCTGCTGGTATCATGATTTCCTCATCTGGACCGATAACCGATGAGGTTGGTTTAAAGAAAAATACAGGTATTTCCGGCAGCTCATTTGGAAGTTCATCGACTTTTCTTACATAGTTCGCACCGATTCCGATAATTTGATTCGGAATTAACGGGGCAAGAAGCTGGACATCTTTTTTGGAAAAGGTAGTACCTGTGTATTCCCATTCGCCAAACATATCACCGCTAATTTCGCTGATTACGTCTTCTTTGAGCACTCCTGTATAAACGGTAGAATTGACTGCAAATCTAGTAAACTTCATCATTAAGCTCCTATCCAAGTTCAAGATTATAATTTAATTGGCAAGACAGGGCATTCTAAGCGAATAGAATGCCCTGTTATATTTTAAATCTACTGGTTTACTGCAAACTTGGCCTTCGCTTCGATTCGGCGGCGGTGCAAGATTGGTTCAGTATAGCCGTTCGGCTGTTCATAGCCCTTAAAGACTAAATCACATGCTGCCTGAAATGCTACAGAGCTGTCATAGCCTGGAGCCATTGGCCGGTATTCCGGATCACCGCTGTTTTGTTTATCGACTACCTTTGCCATCCGCTGCAAAGTTTCCAATACTTGTTCTTTCGTACAAATTCCGTGGTGAAGCCAGTTGGCGACATGCTGGCTGGAAATACGCAGTGTGGCCCGGTCTTCCATGAGCCCGACATTGTTGATATCTGGTACTTTGGAGCAGCCAATTCCCTGCTCCACCCAGCGGACAACATAACCGAGAATTCCCTGGGCATTGTTATCCAGTTCCTGCTGAATTTCATCTTTGCTCCACTGAGGATTTTTTTCGACCGGTATTTGCAAAATATCATTCCGCAGGTCGCGGTTTTCTTTCATTAGTTCGTTTTGCACTTTTCTTACATCTACTTGATGATAGTGGAGTGCATGCAAGGTGGCTGCAGTTGGTGAAGGAACCCACGCTGTATTCGCACCAGCTTGTAAATGTCCGATTTTTTGTTTAAGCATTTCATCCATCATGTCCGGCATTGCCCACATTCCTTTGCCAACCTGGGCCCGGCCCTGAAAACCGCTTGACAATCCAGTGATTACATTTGACTTTTCATAGCCTTGCAGCCACTTTGAAGATTTCATTTCATTCTTTCGAATCATTGGGCCTGCTTCCATCGAAGTGTGAATTTCATCGCCGGTACGATCGAGGAAACCGGTGTTGATAAAGACGATCCGTTCTTTCACCTCGCGAATACAAGCTTTCAAGTTCAATGTAGTTCGGCGTTCCTCATCCATCACACCGATTTTCAGCGTATTCCGTTCAAGGCCAAGCATATCTTCAACCCTGTCAAACAACTGATTGGCAAAAGCGACTTCTTCCGAGCCGTGCATTTTCGGTTTAACGATATAAACCGATCCTTTAGAAGAGTTTTGATATGGACCGTTACCCAATAGAGAATGCTTGGCAAGCAAGCTCGTAATCACTGTATCGAGAATCCCCTCCTGGATCTCGGATCCATCCTGATCAAGAACCGCATTATTGGTCATCAAGTGACCAACGTTGCGGACAAACATCAATGAACGACCAGATAAAGTAAATTCCTCTCCAGCAGGGGAGAAATAATGACGATCAGGATTTAAGGAACGCGTCATTAATTTATTTCCTTTTTTGAAGGTAGCCGCTAGATCTCCCCTCATTAAGCCAAGCCAATTGCGGTATACGAGTACCTTATCCTCAGCGTCAACAGCCGTTACTGAGTCCTCGCAATCCATAATTGTCGTCAGCGCCGCCTCGATAAGAAGGTCTTTCACACCAGCCTGATCTGTTTTGCCGATTGGGTGGTTGCGGTCGATTTGAATTTCAATGTGGAGCCCGTTATTTTTTAGCAAAACGGCTGATGGGTTTTCCTGATCTCCCTGATAGCCTGCCAGCTTTTCTTCATCTTTTAGCCCCGTTGTTTGGCCATCTTTAAGCGAAGCGGATAATTTTCCGGCAACAATCGCATAGCGAGTGACATCCCGATGTGATGCTATTGCCAGCGGTGCCGCCTCGTCAAGAAAGTTTTTGGCAAATGAAATGACCTTCCCGCCGCGGACTGGATTATAGGCTCCGCCCAGCGTAGCGCCAGCTTCTTCACTAATCGCATCCGTTCCATAAAGGGCATCGTACAAGCTTCCCCAGCGGGCATTGGCAGCGTTAATCGCATAACGGCCGTTATTGACCGGGACAACCAATTGCGGTCCGGCTTGAACAGCGACTTCGTCATCAACCTGTGATGTTGTAATCTGGAAATCTTCCGGTTCAGGTTCCAGGTAGCCAATTTCCTCTAAAAAGGCTTTATATTGATCAAAATCAAGATTATTTTCGCGATGCAAGCGATTAATTTTAGCCTGGATCTGATCGCGACGGGCCAATAATTCCCTGTTTTTTGGAGTCAAATCGCGAACCAGTGATTCCAAGTCGGACCAAAATTGCTGCTGGTCGACACCGCTTCCCGGCAGGGCCTCTGAATTAATAAACTCATAGAAAACGCGAGCTACCTGTAGATTGCCTGTTTTTACATAGTTCGTCATTGAATGCTTCCTCCTTTACATCGATCGAGACAGCGCTTTCAAACAAACAGTAGCTTTATATTGTAAAAAAGAAAACCAACCTACTAACTATCTGTTTGTTATTACGAAACACCGTTTCAAACTTTCTTTAAAAAAAGAATATCATGGAACCTTTCTGTATTTCAATATTTTTCTTAAAATTTGTTCAATTTAAATTATGAGCTCGCTGCTGCTTTCATTTCCGTCTTTATTTCGACACAGAGCGCCGGGGATGGGAACAACTTGCCGGCATTTAAGAGATTATCAGGATTAAATACTTGGCGAATATCTGTCTGTGCTTTAATTTCAGTTTCGCTAAAAACAAAGCGCATTTCCTCTCTTTTTTCAATTCCAACGCCGTGTTCACCTGTAATCGTCCCGCCGGCATCTGCGCACGCTTGCAGACATGCACTGCCAGCTTCAAGCGCCTTTTCTGTTTCACCAGGTTTTCTTGCATCAAAAAGAACAAGCGGATGCAAATTTCCGTCTCCGGCGTGAAAAATATTGGCAATACGCAGACCTGTTTCTCCACTGATCTTATTGATTTTGCTTAATACTTCCGGCAGCTTGCTGCGCGGAATCACTCCGTCCTGCACCAGATAATCTGGCGATATTGCCCCCATTGCGCCAAATCCGGTTTTGCGATTGGCCCACCATTGCGCCCTTTCCAATTCATCGCGGGCGGCTCGTACCTCACGTACGTTCCTGTTTCTGCATACTTCAAGAATCTGGTGGATTTGCTCGTCGATGCCAGCAGAAATTCCATCAACCTCAATCAGCAATAACGCGGCAATGTCTTTCGGGTGCCCGACAGGAAAGGCAGCTGCTTCGACAGCTTCGATTGCTGTTTTATCCATCATTTCAAGAGCAGCTGGTACGATACCTGCCGAGATAATATCGGAAACAGCCTGGCTTCCGTCTGATACTCGATCAAAATAAGCGAGAACCGTTTGTTTGGCTTCCGGATTTTTCAAAATCCGCACGGTTATTTTTGTGACGATCCCCAGCGTCCCTTCCGACCCCGTTAACAGCCCGAGCAGATCGTATCCAGGTGTATCCAGAATTCCATTATGACCCAGTTCAATGATCTCCCCGTTTGGCAGGACTACCTCCAGTCCGAGAATATGATTGGTCGTCACCCCGTACTTTAAACAATGTGCCCCACCGGCATTTTCAGCAACATTTCCGCCAATTGTGCAGCAGTACTGGCTTGATGGATCCGGCGCATAATAATACCCTTTATCAGAGATCGAATTCGTCAGCTTTAAGTTCACAAATCCGGGTTCAACTACTGCGCGCCGATTCTCCAGGTCCACACTTAGCAGCCGTTTCATTCGAACAAGGCTAATAATGACCTCGCCATTGATCGGGATCGCTCCGCCGCTTAAACCCGTACCAGCCCCCCGCGCGAGAAAAGGCAATTGGTGTTGTGAGCAGTACTTAACAAGCTTTGCCACTTCCTGTGTATCCTTTGGAAAAACGACCGCTTTCGGCAAATGCTTAAGAATCGTAAAGCCATCGCAATCGTAGGCGAGCAGATCCTCTTTATGGTAAAGGATTGAACGGCTGTCACCGACAATGCTTGCCAACCCTTGAATGTGAGGATCGTTTGTTTTTAACCCTTTAACAGCCATTACTTTTCCCCCTCAAGATCCGCTTCTTTTTGATAAGCCCAATCAAGCAGCTGGACAGTATGGACAACTTTTTGATCCCTGCCGTACTTTTGGACTCCAATTGCCATTTGCAGCATACAACCCGGGTTCCCCATTGAAATCATCTCCACGTCGGCAGGAACATTCTCCATTTTGCTTTCGAGGACGGCACCCGCCATGTCAGGATTGGTTATATTGTAAATGCCTGCACTGCCGCAGCAGCGGTCTGCATTCGGCATATGGACCATGTCGACACCAGGAATATCGAGCAGAATGCTGCGCGGTTCCGTACGTACTCCCTGGCCGTGTGCAAGGTGACATGCATCATGGTAGGTGATCCTTGCATTGATGGCTGCTTTTGGTTTCTCATACCCGGTATCATGAAGATATTTTGCGATATCTTCAACCTTGGCAGAAAACTCTTCGGCTTTCTCATGCCATGCCGGGTCTTCCCTGAACAGCTCGGGATACTCCTTGAGCATGCAACCGCAACCGGCCGCATTAACAATCACTTTATTGGAATCTTTGAAAGCCTCGATGTTTTGTTTTGCCAGCTTTCTCCCGGTTTCCCTGT
This sequence comes from Bacillus canaveralius, assembly GCF_002860125.1. Lineage (GTDB taxonomy): Bacteria > Bacillota > Bacilli > Bacillales > Cytobacillaceae > Bacillus_BJ > Bacillus_BJ canaveralius. The sequence continues at coordinate 170,568 of NZ_PGVA01000028.1, read as the reverse complement.
CGCCTGCATGGACATGGAGCGCCCCACAGCATGTTTGCTGGTTCGGGATCGTTACATCGCTTCCATTCCGCGTTAAAACGTTAATCGTTGCTTGATTAATATCACTGAACATAACATCCATAACGCAGCCCGTTAAAAAGGCCACTTCATTCTTTGTTTCGCCGTTCGCTTTAATGACGCTGTCATTTTTGTATTTTTTACGGACCGGCTCTTTTATTTCCGGCATGATCGCTTCCATTTCGACTAAATGCCGGGGCATTACATTGATCAGCTTCGTTTTTCGAACAGCCTTTTGCAGACCGCTTTTTTGGTAAAATTCCAGCAGGCGTCCGAAAGAATTTAAGCGGTTATGATGGGGGAATAAACCTTGCAGAAAAAATTTGCTGACCGTACCTTTCCAGCCTGTTAACGGCATCGCCTGGCGAATTTGTCCGCGCGCCTCTTCGATCAGGCCGCCCACATCAACATCAGCAGGACAAGCGGTTGTACAGGCGCGGCAATCCAGACAAGCAAAAACCGGGTCCATAAAGTGCTCATTCACCTCGAGCTTTCCTTCCGCCACTGATTTAATCAAGTGAACACGTCCCCGCGGTGAGTGCTGCTCCTGGCCGGTTAGTTCATAGGTTGGACACGATTCTAAACACATGCCACAGTGAACACAATCCGCCCATTTATTTTCATCAGGATGATCGCTCCAAAGGTAATTGCTTAAGCTTTTTGATGTACAAGCCGGGTCCTGCTTTAAATCAAACTCTCTTAAACTCACTTTCATATCCCTCCCAAGAACCGATTCGGATTGAGAACTCTGTTCGGATCAATCTTTTCTTTTATTCCTTCCAACAGGAAGAAATATGGTGGCTTATCACCCCAAACATTGACTTGCTGGCGGAGAGCAAAAGGCAAATGTTTCACAACAACATAGCCGCGCAGTTTTGATACATGGTCTCTTAGATGACCAATAGCAGCAACAACTTCTTCGTTTGTCCCGCGCAAATTTACGTGGCACAGTCCATGTCCGAACCCGCCATGCGCTTCGATTTTCAGATTGAAAGAGTCCTGCAACAGCTCGCTTTCTTTGATGACGTTAAGAACATCAAGATTGACTACACCGATTTTCAAAACGGCTTCTATGTCTTCACCAGCGAGGTCGCGTGTTCCATTCGGGGCGATCGCAGAAAACTGATCCCAAAATGCCCGTGCTGCTGATTGTTGAAGTACGTCAAGATCTGTACGTGCCGGCTGGATGCTTTTGATAAAATTTTCTTGATAATAAACAGAGCTTTCAACGTCCTCCAGACCGATTGCCAGCGTGTATTGCTGGCGCCCGTTTAGCCTGGCTGATAAAGAGGGGTTTAATAGTTCAAGTGTGACGGGCTCCATCGTTGAATCGAGCAGGCGAATCACAAATTGCCGAATCTCTTCATCACTTCCATTTGGAAAGGAAATGAGAATCAGACTTTCGAATTTTGCAATTGGACGGAGTTTTACAGTCACTTCTGAAACAACGCCAAGCGTCCCCATTGCACCAATAAATAGTTTGTTCATATCATAGCCGGCGACATTTTTTACAACCTTGCCCCCTGTGCGGATAATCGACCCATCTGGATAGACAATGCGAAGTCCGATAACTGCATCCCGGGCAGATCCATAGCCAAGCCGCTTAGGACCGCTTTCATTTGCAGCAATAATACCGCCAATCGTTGCAAGTTCAGGCGATGCCGGGTCGAGCGCAATTTTTTGGTTATAAGGCTGTAAAAAATCCTGTAATTCCGTGAATGTAGTACCTGCTTTAACGGTCAAGGTCATGTCGCCAACCGTATGCTCGACAACCCCTTTATAATTTGCTAAAGAAAGGAGAATGTCGCAAGCTTTTGTTAAGCCGCCAAACCCTCTTTTCGTGCCGCCGCCCTCAATAGCCACTGTTGTCCGATGATCATTTGCATACTTTAAAACAGCTGAGATTTCTTCCTCTGAAATCGGAAAAATGTGCAATTGTCCGTTATTTCCTAAATAATTACAGGGACTCGCAGCCACGATTATTCGTTCCTCTGGTAAAATTGTTCGCAATTCCGTTAAAAGTTCTGCAGTAACCAAGTCTCACACCTCCTGTTGTTTTGTAGTAACAAACAATGTTTTCTACCAGTCACAGAAAAAGACATTTTTTCGCCTGGTAATCTCCTTGGTTTACAGTCCTGTTGATGGTCAGGTGAATTTTCTTTTCAAAAGTTCATGTTCAACAAAGTCCAAATGCCGGATCATGAGCCGATTGGATGCATCACGATTTTGCGCTTTAATCGCTTCATAAATTTGTTTATGCTGTTTTTTGATTTTAATTACAGTTGCTGGATTCGTTTCAATATGATGATGAAAATCGATCATTGCTTTTTTCGTCGTTGCAGAAATCATTTGCAGCAACTCAATCAATATTTCATTGCCGGCGGATTTAGCAATCGCAATATGAAATTGGTAATCAGCTTCCCATTCACTGGCTGCTTGATTGAATATCGCATCTTCCATCTTGTGCAAATTCTCACTGGAACGATTTGAAGCAGCCAGTTCAGCAATACCCGGTTCCAATAATTTTCTTACCTCGAACAGTTTACCAATTTCATAGTTACTTGGGATTGCCACCTGATGGTTGAATAATTTCGCCGTCTCGAATTCACAAATATAAGTACCTTCCCCCTGCTTCACAAAAACAGTCCCTTTTCCCTTAAGCGTAGTAATCGCGTCGCGGACTGCCGAGCGGCCCACGCCGAACAAATCACATAGCTCGCGGACGGAAGGAAGTTTTTCGCCCGCTTGAAACTCACCTGAGTCAATCAGCTTTTCAATTCCTTCCACAACTAATTCAGAGACTTTCTTTGTTGGTATTTTTTCTACATTCACAACCCTCGACCCCATTCCTTTCACATATCACATATCAGATATGTTACCGCTTACAATTTATTAAAACATCTTTGATGTTTATTTTCAATCAATATTTAGAATTTACTAAATAATTTGAAATTATTTTCACTGTTTAAATACACTCGAATACAGCTTCTTTGATATTTTTTAAACACCAATTAATTCTAAAATGACGCGGATATGTTCCGCTAATAAGTCTTTGTTCAAATCTGCCAACATTTGTGTTCCTTTAAAAGAAATTTTAAAAAATCGATTATAAAAGCGGTTTACTTTTACGCAGCTTCGGGTATAAAACCAGTAGCTTTTAAAAATATATGACCATTTTCCTATAATGATCGGGAAAATAATTGTGGGGAAAAAGGAATCATGTTATTCTTATCTAGAATAGGACTTTTTACATAATTAGGAGTTTTCTATCTATGGTTACAGAGTATGATCATTTACTTTATATTAAGGAAATTGGAAATTTATTGGACGAATATAAAAAGTGCGATGATCCAAATATCCAACAGCATATTTATAAAGATATCGTTCTTTTGTGCGAGGTATTAGTAGATAACTAAGCGGTGGATTCTGGAATTTACGGGCGATCGGGCAAGTTGAAAGCCATTTGGCGACCTATTAATTGTGCAGGGCAAATTGGATGAACCACGAGGACGATTATCTTGCACTGCGTCCGAATTACTATGGGACAGAGGCTAAGCCATGAACAATTGTTCATGGCTCAGTTTCTGTCTTATTTTATATGATCCTGTTTTACTGCATTTGGCCATATTGCTGTTGCTGAAGCTGACGGGCCATCAATTCAATTTGCTGACATAATTGAGTAGCATTTTGCTCAGCAAGAGCTAGATACTGGAGTTGGCTGGTTACTCCATCTTGTGGATAAGTTTGCAATTGCATACCTGTTTGTGCCTGCATTTGCTGAAGTTGTTGGGCATTACGCTGTTCTTGGTACTGTAACTGGCGGGCAATCTGTTGAATTTGTTGCAGCTGGAGCTGCGCTTGTTGAGCTGCTTGTTGAATTCGCTGATGCATTTTTAATTCCTCCATAACTGTTGTGTAATAAGCATCCAAAAGATAGCATGATCTATATTCAAAAAACTTATGCAAAAATATTCAGGACGATTATCAGGTGAAATGTCTCGATATATTTGAAAAACTAGCCCTTTACTAAATACCTAAAAGGCTAGCCGAATTAGACATTAGAATGATAACAATACATTTAATGAAAATAAAATATGACGAGCATTTTTAAAACAAATATATGACTCTGTCCGCAAGATCGGTTTCTTTCGGTAAAAAGTAAATGTTTTGTAAGAAACGTAATTTCAAAATGATAATGTCGAAAAAAATAAAAAAAAAACGGTATAAAAAATAAAATAAAACGAATTCTATAGTTGTTGCTTAACACAATTCAAGGAGGAATGAGAATGTATCAAGCAGCAAGACAAGGACAATTCGGTGGCGGCGCTATGGGACAAACCATGATGGGTGGAACCATGATGGATGGAACTATGATGGGAGCTACTCGCCCTCAGCAAGCCATATTCCAACCGGGCTTCGCCGGTACTAATGCCAATCAGGTGAGACAGGATATCTTTGGAGGCATGACGGGGGATGGTTTCACCCAGCAAGCTGTTGGTATGCAAGGTGGGATGATGGCTGGTGGCATGCAAGATGGCTTATATCCGATAAGACGCGGCATGCAAGGTACGCCTCAACAAGCTGGAAATGTGCAATCAGTCCTTCAGCCAGGATTCGGAACGAATCCTCAGCAGGTGAGACAGGATATCGCCCGGGATTTAGCCTACGGAACCCAGCAGCAGCAAGGTGGTATGATGGCTGGCGGAATGCAAGGTGGTATGATGGCTAGCGGAATGCAAGGTGGCATGATGGCTGGCGGAATGATGGACGGTACATCCATGATGGCCGGCGGCATGCAAGATGGCTTATATCCGATAAGACGTGGCATGCAAGGTACGCCACAAATGGCTCAAAATGCTCAATCAGTCCTTCAGCCGGGATTCGGAACAAATCCTCAGCAGGTGAGACAGGATATCTCCAGGGATTTAGCCTATGGAAGCCAGCAGCAGCAAGGTGGGATGGCTGGCGGAATGCAAGGCGGACTGATGGCTGGCGGAATGATGGATGGTGCCTCCATGATGACGGGGGGTATGCAGGGCGGAATGATGGCTGGCGGATTGATGGACGGTTCAGCACCGATCAGACGCGGCATGCAAGGTACGCAACAGATGGCTCAAAATGCTCAATCAATCTTTCAGCCGGGATTCGGAACGAATCCACAGCAGGTCAGACAGGATATCGCCCGGGATTTGGCCTATGGAGGCCAGCAACAGCAGGGTGGCATGATGACAGGCGGCATGATGGATGGTTCAACCATGATGGCTGGCGGCATGATGGACGGTGCGTCCATGATGGCAGGTGGCATGCAAGGTGGGATGATGGCAGGTGGAATGATGGATGGGAGCATGATGGCTGGCGGCATGATGGACGGTTCAGCACCGATCAGACGCGGTATGCAAGCTTCACAACAAATGGCTCGAAACCCTCAATCAGTACTTCAGCCAAATTTCGGAACAAATCCTATGCAAGTAAGACAGGATATCGCCCGGGATTTAGCCTACGGAAACCAGCAGCAACAAGGTGCCGGCCAGCAGATGACCAGCTTACAAGCAGGGATGTTAGGTGCAGGCCAAGGCAGCTTATCGTAGTTTGCCGGCCAGTTAGTATTTCTATAGCAACAGCCCTCTTTGGAGGGCTGTTGTTATTTTACTTGACCGGGCCACGGGCATAACGGGAGCTAAAGAAATGGGCCAATAGCAGCGAGTTTTTTGTCTGAATTAAATCTGCTTAATATTTCCGCGCAAGGATGATGGATGTTGATTGGTGAATTTTCTTATAGTTTTTAAGTCGTTTCACGAACTGAGTAATTGTCACAATGTAAGAAGCTAAACCGAAAAACGAATGAAGTTGTCTACACTAAACGGGAGTATGCCGTAGGAAACGAATTATACTATCTTAATTTTAAATAATTGTTCGTTTTTCAATTAAAGGATTGTTTTATGAACTTCATTCATCTATTAATTCTTTGTTTATAACCCGTTAAAAAGGAAAGCATTGTATGGACTGCTGTTTTCACCGTTATTTCTTGATGGTCTTTGTAAGGATCAACACATACAATGTCAAACACTTTCACTTTAGAACATTTTCCTGCTAAATAAACAGCCTCAAACAGCTCGGTACTAAGCATTCCGCCCGGTGTAGATGCCGGCACTCCAGGCCCGAAACTCATATCCAGGACATCCATATCAACCGTAACGTAGATCGTATCAACTTTGGTGCTGAGTTTCTCCAATGCTTCTTTTATTGTAGTTTCGATCCCATGTTTTCGGGCAATTCGCATCGTTGTGTAGTTTAATCCAACTTCGTCAGCATACTGTTTTAAGGACCTGGCATTAAAAAACCCGTGCAATCCAATATTGTACACATCTTCTCCTTTGACCGTACAACTTTCAATTAAATTACGAATTGGAGTGCCATTGCTCGGTCCGTTGTCTTCCAAATCCCTTAAATCGAAATGAGTATCTAGCTGAAGAATACCAATCCGCTCATTAATATGAACTTCTTTCCATCCTTTTACCAGCATCGCTGTGATTGAGTGGTCACCACCGATCACGACAGGGAGCAGTTCTGGATGATGGATTTGCATACTGATCATCGCTTCTCTTATATTGTTATGGCACACCCTTATGTCAGTCACATGCTGGCGAACATCACCAAGATCCACTACGTTTAAACCGGAAAGATCCTCATCATGATCCAGGTTGTAAGTCGTAAAGTATTTCCAGGCTCTGCGTAGAGCGTCCGGATTTTCACTTGCAGCGGAGGCCGAGATAGAAGATCGCGATAATGGCACTCCGAGGATGGCAACATCATAAACGGTCCAGTTCACTTTCTCAGCGTCCTCCGAATTAAGTGTTCTGATCCATTCGTTTACTCTCGGCTCATGAATAACTGCGCTTCTATCCCAAGAAAAAGCAGGCCGTTTTAGCTGTGGATACGGGTATTGCTGCAAACCAATCTCCCTCCCTTAACGACCACTTCGCCATTTTTGAGGACCGTATGCACATGGTTGATGCCATACCGATATTGAAGTGATACGTAGTTTGGCACATCAAAAATGGTGATGTCAGCCTTTTTTCCTGTCTCGATACTGCCGATTACTTTACCTTTATTAATCGCATGTGCAGCATTAATGGTGGCTGCTGTAAGTACTTCAGCAGGAGTCATGCCCATTTTCATGCAGCCAAGATTCATGATAAGGGGCATTGCAACCGTTGGTGATGAACCGGGATTACAGTCAGTCGATAAGGCGACAGGTACACCTGCATTGATCATTTTTCGCCCGTTGGCCGACTCCTCCATCAGGAAGAATGCTGTTCCTGGCAAAAGAACGGCAATGACGCCCTTTTCGGCCAGTGCTGCAATTCCTTTATCCGATGCCTTTAACAGATGGTCGGCAGATATCGCACCAATCGATGCCGCCAGTTCTGCACCTCCATATGGTTCAATTTCATCGGCGTGGATTTTAGGAAGCAGACCATGTTCAAGTCCCGCCTTAAGAATGAGCTTTGACTGCTCAGGTGTAAAAACACCGCGTTCGCAAAATACGTCGTTAAACTCTGCAAGCTTTCGCCGCGCTACTTCAGGGATCATCTCGTTAATAATGTGATTGACAAACTCCTCAGGGTTTTCCTTATACTCAGACGGGACAGCGTGCGCACCCATAAACGTTCGGACAATATCGATCGGATGGTTTTCATGAAGAGTTTTGGCTACTTCCAATTGCTTTATTTCGTGCTCCAATGAAAGGCCGTAGCCGCTTTTTGCTTCTATGGTAGTTACACCGTGCAGCAAGAACTGATCAAGACGCTTTTTGCTTTCATTAAAAAGCGTCTTGTGGCTTGCTTCCCTGGTGGCGGACGTCGTAGCATGGATTCCTCCGCCGCTATTCATAATTTCCATATAGGTCGCACCGTGCAGACGCATGTTAAACTCATTTTCACGGCTTCCGCAATAAACAACATGGGTATGCGGGTCAACTAACCCCGGAGTAATAAGCTTTCCGGAAGCATCAATCGTTTCCGCTTCACTTAGCCGGTCATTGAAAGCCTCAGCCACAACTTCATCTTTCCCAACAAATTGGATGACACCATCTTCAAGCCAAACACTGCCGTTTTCGATAACATGGAGTTGTTCCATTTGTTTTCCAGTCAGTGGTGCATCACTGCTTCCTTTTAATGTGACCAGTTGGCCGGCGTTACGAATAAAAACTGGTTTATTGATCATGTCGTTTCCCCTCTCACAAAGTTGGCTAAATAGGTTCCGTTTAACTAATACGCATAGCTATTTATTCAGCACTAGTTGTATTAAACTTTTGCTAAAAAAGGCCTACTTTTTCAACATTGGAATCTGGATGCCTGTTTCTTTTGCAGTCTTGATCGCCAGCTCATAGCCGGCATCGGCATGGCGAATAATACCCATTCCTGGATCCGTTGTAAGTACGCGTTCAAGGCGTTTTTCCGCTTCCTTTGTTCCGTCCGCGACAATAACCATACCGGCATGCAGCGAATATCCCATTCCAACTCCGCCGCCCTGATGCACTGAAACCCAGCTTGCTCCGCCAACGCTGTTGATCAGGGCATTTAAAATGGGCCAGTCTGCCACAGCATCGCTGCCATCCTTCATTGCTTCTGTTTCACGATTCGGTGACGCAACAGAGCCCGAATCCAGGTGATCACGGCCAATCACAATCGGTGCCTTCAGCTCGCCACTAGCGACCATATCGTTGATCATTTTTCCGAATCTTGCCCGTTCTCCGTAACCTAACCAGCAAATACGGGCCGGAAGTCCCTGGAACTTGATTCTATCGCGGGCCATTTTAATCCAGTTGCAAAGGTGCGTATTGTAGCTGAATTCACGTAAAATGACCTCATCTGTTTTGTAAATATCGTCTGGATCCCCGGACAGAGCAGCCCAGCGGAACGGACCTTTCCCTTCACAAAACTGTGGCCGAATATACTCCGGTATAAAACCAGGGAAATTGAAGGCATCTTCGACTCCTTCATCCTTTGCGACTTGGCGGATGTTGTTCCCATAATCAAACGTAACCGCACCCTTGTCTTTGATTTTCAACATCGCGCGTACATGCTCTGCAATGCTTGCTTTGGATTTCACTTCGTATCCTTTAGGGTCTTTACTGCGCAGTTCGGCAGCTTCTTCCAAGCTCATGCCGATTGGATTATAGCCGTTAATCGGGTCATGGGCAGATGTTTGATCGGTCAACACATCGGGAATAAAACCTTTTTCAAGCATCTCGTTTAAGACTTCGCCGGCATTCCCCAGTAACCCGATGGAGGTTGTTTTTTTGTTGTGTTTTGCTTCTAAAGCCAAATTGATTGCTTCATTAAGGCTTTCTGTCATCACATCAAGGTATTTTGTATCCAAACGGCGCTGGATGCGACTGCGGTCAACTTCTATGGAGATGCTGACACCGCCGTTCAATGACACCGCAAGCGGCTGCGCGCCTCCCATGCCTCCAAGTCCGGCCGTTACGGTAATCGTGCCTTCGAGAGTACCGTTGAAATGCTTGCGCCCACATTCAGCAAACGTTTCATACGTTCCTTGGACAATTCCCTGACTGCCAATGTAAATCCAGCTGCCAGCCGTCATTTGTCCATACATCATCAATCCTTTTTTATCAAGCTCATGAAAGTGATCCCAGTTTGCCCATGCCGGTACAAGGTTGGAGTTGGCAATTAGCACTCTCGGGGCATCCGTGTGCGTTTTAAAAACAGCTACCGGTTTTCCGGACTGAACCAATAGCGTTTCGTCATTTTCCAGGTTTTTCAGCGTCGAAACAATCGCATCAAAGCTCTCCCAATTGCGAGCCGCTTTTCCGATTCCTCCATATACAACTAAGTCTTCCGGCCGTTCGGCGACATCGACATTCAAATTATTGCACAACATCCGCAATGCCGCTTCCTGTATCCATCCCTTTGCATGGAGCTCACAACCTGTATAGTTTTTAACTACTCTTTTCCCTGTTTGCTTTACAGACATATCATCACCCGCTCATTCAGTATTTTAAAGACTACAAAAGGATGGGAGTTCTTTTCAGAAACTCCCCTTGTTCTATACCGTAATTGTAGACAAATGATGCAAGCGAAAATAGATGTCTGTTTTTTGAATTTTTAAAATTTTTTTCGAATTTTATACTGTATTATAGCGCTTACATTTTAAACCTATATTTATTTTAGTTTTCTATACTTTTTTGCGATCTCTAAATGAGCGAGGGGTTATCCCGGTTTGTTCTTTAAAAATTTTGCTGAAGTAATTTGCATTTATAAATCCCGTTTGTTCCGCTACATCCTGGATTGATAGTTTTGTTTCAAGTAAAAGACACTCTGCTTTTTTTATCCGATTTTTCGTTAATAACTGCCTGAAAGAGATTCCTCGTTTTTTGGTTAGGAGCGAGCTGAAATAAGCCGGGCTTCTGTCTACATGATTCGCGACATCCCCAAGATTTAACCCGGGATTGTTAAAGTGCTCTTCAATATACTGGATACCCTGTTCGACCACATCTGTACGTGGATGCTCCTCGTGAGTTGCGGCCCGGTCAAGCACTTCGTAAAGGAATAACAAAAACTCCTGAACAATCCGGTACAAAATAGGATTGTATAGAATGGTTTCAAATATTTGATGGTAACGAGCCTCAAGCAATCCTTCGTCAAGGTAAAATGACTTCATGAAGCGGCGAACCTGGGCTAATAAGCTTGTTAACCTCGTCCGTAATAAACCTGGCTCGGGGTATGGTTCTCTCATATTTAAAAATTCTTTATACATCCACTGTTTAAACTTGTTCCTGTCGCCCTCATTTAGCATCTGAATCCATTCCCTCTGTTCTGACGGGGTCAGAAACGGATCGATCATTACCCAGTCCACTTTGTCTTCAATGACCGAAAGCTGCCGATATCCTTTAAAAAAACGGATTTCAAGCCCTTGCTTCGCGCGACGATATTGTTCATTTAACGAAAGAAACGGATCGTGGGAGTCATATAAAACAAGTGATATCGGTTCTGAAAACCGCTCTTCCCACTCTATTAAAATTCGATTGCTTATCTGTTTTAGGTATTCGAGCGGTGATATGTGATCGCATGAAAAAACTAAAACGATCATATCGCTAAGCGGCAGTAATACCGGCGGGTAATGAAAATAATATTCCTGTAAAAAAGAAAGCAGTATAGGAAGTTTTTTCGGGTTCTCCAACTGCATTAGCATTAATCGGTAATTTACGTCCAGCGTTTCTTGATGGACGAACAATGAACGGTAAGAGATGGAGGATTCTTCGCTTTGAGCCGATGGGTCTTGTTTTTTCTTAGCTTGGGAAACATCCTTGCAGCAGAGGGATAACACTCGTTTGATATGGTCAGGCGAATGCGGTTTTAACCAGAGATCAAAGGCATGAAGTTCAATGCCTTGAAGTGCCCGTTCAAATGTGGCCTCTGCAGTCATGACGATGACCTTGGTTCTATACCGTTTGACCAACTCCTTAAAGCGGTCCCATCTATCCTTTGAAATCATATCGAGTTCAATGCAGATAACATCCGGCAATTCGGCCTCGAAAAGGTCAAATAGCTTCGATATTGAGCCTGCCGCAAGAACATGATCAAACGGAATTGAATACGAGGAAACAAGCCAGCCAATCCCTGTTCGTTCATTGTGATCACGGTCGGCAATTAACAACTTAACCATACAGACCCTCCCTTATGGTAGTTAGGTATATTGTAAACTATATTCAGCTGCCGCTTATCATTTTTCCTATTAAAAAACCCCGCACTAAGATTAAACAAAAAAAAGCTGCCAAAAAAGACAGCTAAAAAAGTTATTTGTTGCGAGTAGCGTCGTTTAAGGTGCTGTGCTTTCTCCCATAGGAAAAGTAAATCACTAATCCGATCAAGATCCAGGTTGCAAAGCTTATCCATGTTGTTGCTGGAAGCTGAAGGGATAGATAACCACAAAACAGAATCGCCAAAATCGGAATTAATGGTACAAATGGGACTTTAAAGCCGTTACTTTCAGAGCGATTTGTTTTACGAAGATAAAGAATTCCCGCTGATACGGTCGTAAATGCAAATAATGTGCCGATATTGGTTAACTCCGCCAGCTTGTTGAGCGGTACCACCCCGGCAAAAAACGATACGACAATACAAGTTATCCATGAATTTGTAATCGGTGTTTGCCTCTTTTTATCCACCTGTGAGAATACTTTCGGCAGCAATCCATCACGGCTGATTGCATACAGCAATCTGGTTTGTCCATACATCATGACTAGTAATACGGTGGTTATGCCAGAGATGGCACCGAGGGAAATAAAACCGGCTACCCAGTCCTGGCCAATATAAGATAGCGCAAATGCAACAGGGTTTTTCACTCCCAGTTGATCATAAGGAACGATGCCTGTCAATAGCAATGAAACTATAATATATAAAGCTGTACAAATTAACAGTGAGGCGATGATACCAATCGGCAGGTTTTTCTGTGGATTCTTTACTTCTTCAGCCGCAGTAGCAACCGCATCAAAGCCGATGTAAGCAAAGAAAACAGTAGCGGCGCCTGCGGTAACACCGGCGAAGCCAAAAGGCATAAACGGTGACCAATTAGCCGGTTCAACATACCATACCCCTACCACAATAAACAAAAGGACAACAATAAGTTTAATAATGACCATGACGGTATTAAAACGGGAAGATTTCTTAACACCCTGAGTTAATAACAGGGTAATCAAAACTGCAATCATTATAGCCGGAACATCGATGAAGGTACCTTCTGCCGGGTTATAAGCGCTTGATAACGCCTTTGGGATTTCGATACCAAACCCCTGCAGCAGCCCTTGAAAATACCCCGACCAGCCACTTGCCACAGCAGAGGAGGCAAGACCGTATTCAAGTATTAAATCCCAGCCCAGTATCCAGGCAATCAGCTCGCCAAAGGTTGCATAGCTATAAGTATACGCACTACCAGCAACGGGCACTGTGGACGCAAATTCCGCATAGCAAAGAGCGGCAAAAACGCAAGCAAGGCCTGATAAAACAAATGAAAGAATAAGTGCAGGGCCCGCATGCTCTGCAGCAGCTACTCCAGTTAAAACAAAAATCCCAGTGCCAATTATGGCTCCAACCCCAAGCATTGTTAAATCAAATGCGCCAAGTTCTTTCTTAAGGGTAGTCCCTTTTTTACCCGTTTCCAAGATGAGCGCACCAATTGATTTTTTCCTAAACAAATTCATAACGAACCCCCGAAAATTAAATATTCAGAATTTATCTCCCAATAAATATATATTAAGATAATATATTTATTATATTGAAAAAAAAATAAAATTCAAATTTTTTTCATTTGTAGTTCTTGCCAATTCCAATTACCGCTGACTAAAGGTATTGTGCGCCAGTATAAGTTTTCACATAATATAGATGTTATTATCATATCCGCAAGCTTAACATTTCAAAACAGCAACAACAATCCACCCATCTATAATTGTACCCAAAGCAAAAGCATCTACAAAAAATAGATGCCTGTTTTGAGCAACATTATTGTTTTTAAGCTTTTCCAACTAAACAAATGCAATTTAATGTGATTACGGGTAAATGCTACAGAACCATTTTTAAAACCGCTAACACAACTCCTATCATAAACCCGCAAACAGCTCCATTGACCCGAATCCACTGCAGATCTTTTCCGACATTGTTTTCCATCATATGGATCAGCGACTCGGTATCAAGCTTGTCTAAATTTTCTTTAACCAGCTTGCCAATTTTTGAATGGTTGCTTTCAATCAATTCGGCAATTTGTTTTTGCAGCCAATTCTCAATCGCGTTGATTTTGGCCGGGTCAGTTTTTAGATCGTCAATAAATCGTTTCATAAGCGGGAATATATATTGATGATAAAAGGTTTCTTCATTGATAAATTTTACAGCTCTCTGCTGCGCCTGTAGTAATAGTTCTGTTATTTGGCCTGATAACCGCCAATCATCAATGATTTGTTCTTTCCAGTCATTTATTTCTTTTACCAATTCTTTTCGATTATCTATATCTGCGAGTTCTGTCCGGATTCGCGTAAGAACAATCTGTCTATATTCGTTATCCGGTTCCCTCAAAAGAGGAATTCTTTTCATAAGGAAACTTTGGAGAATCTGGCCAAGCTTTTCTTTATTGATAAACTGTTTTAAAGACTGGAGAGCAAATTGCATAAAGCCGTCGGATTTTGTGTTTTCAAGCAGTTCCATCGCGATGCTGCCCATCTTTTCTTTCGCATCCTCTTTTGCAGCCCATTTTTCAAGCTCGGCTAATAAATAATCAATTGTCTTTTCATCATATCTCTTTGCGATTACCTGCGACGCTCCCGAATGAAGAATTTTTCCAGCATCGATCCGGTAGAGATAATCTTTGAGCTCTTTTTCCAGGAAAGGAGAAATTTTCTCTGCATCGAGGCTGCGAATGATTTGTTCCATAATAGAAACTGCACCCTTTTTGATCGGTTCAGAGCGAATTTCAGTTTCTATGATAGGAATGAGCTTTTTAGTAATCTCTACTTCATTAAGCTTTTCGCGAATGCTTTCTTTAGTGAGCCAATTATTTTCAAGCATATGGATTAGCGCACTTACCATTTTGTCGCGATTTTTCGGAAGCAATGCCGTATGCGGAATCGGCACACCAAGCGGATGGCGAAATAAAGCTGTCACTGCAAACCAGTCAGCCAATCCTCCAACTAATCCCGCTTCAAATCCGCCATGTAACAATCGTCCGATTATGTGATCCTGAACGGGAATCGATACAAGGAACCCGCTTCCCATGATTATTAAAGAAATAGTTGCCAAATATTTTGACCTCGTGCTTTGTTTAGCCATAAAATCTTCCTTATCGTTTTGTTTTATATCACTTTAACATCTAATTTTACCACAGGAAAAATAATTTGCTAAATGTATGGTATAATAGTTAAACCATTTGCTTTACTTGTACCATTGAAGCCCTGCTCATTCGATGAGCAGGGTTTTTCAATATAAAAAAACAGACTCTCGCGATGGAGAGTCTGTTTTGAAAATCAATTATTATGCTTTTTGAACGTTGCTAGCTTGGGGTCCGCGTTGACCTTGCTCAACGTCAAAAGTAACTTCTTGGCCTTCATCTAAAGATTTGAAACCTTCGCCTTGAATAGCTGAGAAATGAACGAATACATCTTCTCCACCTTCACGCTCAATAAATCCGAAACCTTTTTCAGCGTTGAACCATTTAACTTTACCTTTTTCCATCTTTTGTTGCCTCCCTGTGTGTAAGCACACAATGTATTACTATCCTTGCTCTTTTGATATTCAGGCGAAAAGTATCAAAACTTGTTCCTTCCTTATATACCGAACAAAAATAATTCTTCTTTATAATAACAGAACTTAACGAAATAAACAATTATCCTGTTGATTTTTTTCTTTTTAAGCTTTTTTATGAACCGCCGTGGTCGTTTCTACACAATTTTGTGAGCAGGATTTTTTAATGCTGCAGCTTGCACATTTCCCTTGTTTTGACTTATTTATAAATCTAAATAGAGCCCAGCCCGCATATCCAAATATCGCTCCGGCAATAACAATGTTGGCAATCATTCGATTTCCCCCCTTTACGACAGACCCAGGAATTTGCCGCCCTGAAAAACAAGAAACGCTAAAGTATAGGCAATAAAAAATGCGTATAGAATAGAAAATGCTGTCCATTTTTTTGAACCGGTTTCTTTATAAATCGTTGCTGTCGTCGCAAGGCAAGGAATATAAAGTAAAATAAATACCATAAAGCTATAGGCAGCAAGGGGAGTAAAATATTCTGCAAGCAATCCTTGCAAACTTGCTTCATCAGGCACAAAATAGATAATATTCATCGTTGAAATAATTGCTTCCTTCGCAAAAAAACCCGTTAATAAGGATGCACCTGCCTGCCATGTACCAAATCCGATTGGCTCAAATAGAGGTGCAAAGAGACCTCCAACCGCTGCCAAATAGCTATCATCCATGGCAACGTTGAAGCCGTTTGGTCCGATATACGATAATGTCCATATAAAGACGGAACCTGCAAAAATAAACGTTCCAGCCTTTTTTACAAAGCCTTTCCCTTTATCCCATGTACTTTTCCATAATGCCTGGAATTGTGGGATCCGATATGGGGGAAGTTCAATCACAAATAAAGATGTTTCCCCTTTTAAAATCGTTGAAGAGAATATTTTAGCCAAAATAAGCGCCGTCAAAACGCCGAGGACGTACAGGGATAAAACAACAAATGCTTTATTTTGCACAAAAAATGCTCCAACAAACAAAGCATAAACCGGCAATCGAGCTGAACAGGACATCAATGGCGTAAGTAAAATGGTCAACAATCGTTCTTTAGGTGTTTCAATCGTTCTTGCAGCCATGATTCCCGGGACATTACAGCCAAAGCCAATCACCATCGGAATGAAGGCTTTTCCGTTCAATCCGACCGTTTCCATTATCCGGTCCATAACAAGAGCTACTCTTGCCATATAACCCGAATCCTCCAGTAAGGAAATAAAGAAGAACAGGATAAAAATTTGTGGAACGAAAACAAGTACTCCGCCAACTCCTGCAACAATGCCATCAAGGACCAAGGAATGAATGAATTCCGTGGCCCCTACTGCTGTAAGTAATGCGGCAATTCCACCTGCCAGCGGGCCAGAAATGAATCCATCCAACAAATCAGATAGCGGAAAGCCGACCCAATCAAACGTTAGCATAAACATCAGATACATGAATGTTAAAAAGATCGGGATTCCTAATACCTTGTTGGTGACAATCGTATCGATCCGCTCCGTTAAAGTAGTCTTCGCCTGGTCTCCCTTTACGACTGCTTCTGACAAAATTGTATCGATCTTTTCCTGTCTTTTTTCATGAATATACTGCTCAAGCGATTTTGCTCCGTGTTGATGTTTCAGGTTGATTTCGATTGATTGAACCAGTTCATCTAAAATGTGATTATCTATAAATGTTTGCAAATAATTTTTCACATATTGGTTTCCTTCAAATAGCTGTAAGGCAAGCCATCTAGTTGAGTGGGCTGCTTTACCTTTCAGCATTTCCTCAAGCTTCAGCACGCCTGCTTCAAGTTCTTTCCCGTAATAGACAAGATTGTTTTTTGTCCTTGAAGCCGAATTTGTGGTTGCTGTCTTTGTTAAGGAGTCACAACCTTTCCCGCTCCTTGCTATAACAGACACAACTGGCACACCCAGAAGTTCTGACAATTTTTGCGGATTCAGCTTAATGCCACGCTGTTTAGCTACATCAATCATATTTAAACCAATGACAATCGGTTTTCCGTATTCAAGCAACTGAATTGTTAAGTGTAAATTTCTCGGCAGTTGAGAAGCATCAATAATGTTTAGCGCCTTGTCAAAGTACTCCGTTAAAAAGAACTGACTGACAACTCCTTCATCCTTTGACAGCGGATTCAACGTATAAATACCAGGCAGATCAATTAATTTATCTTTGTTGTTCTTAAATAATCCCACTTTTTTCTCAACCGTTACACCACTCCAGTTCCCAACATACTCATATGAACCGGTCAAATGATTAAATAATGATGTTTTTCCGGTATTCGGGTTTCCAAGCAACGCAATATCCATTATACCCTCTCCACTTCGATGCGGAATGCTTCAGTTCGGCGAATGCCGACACACTGACCGCAAGACTCCAACAAGTAAGGTCCGCCAAATGGCATAATGCATTTAATACAAGCTTCTGTTCCTTCCGTTATTCCAAGACTCATAAGCCTTCGGCGCACCAAATGATCTGCCTTTGAAATGTCCAAAATCTTACCTTTATCGCCTGCTCTTAATTGTCCCAACATGTTCCTCACCCTATATAAAAAGTATTTATCAGCTAATTAGTTGAGAATGATTCTCTTTATCTTTATTTATAACAATTCCCTATTTGTTTTGCTGTGCGAAAAATCACATTCTTTGGCTCTTCTTCATGATTTAATAAAAAATTTACATGTATATTCAAAGCCCGGTAGTCTCAATGTCAAAAGAGCAAAAAAAGAAGCCATATTGAAGGCTCCTGATTGTTTCACATTTTGTAATTCTGCTGGATAATTTTCTCAGCCTGGACGCAGTTTTTTCACTCTGAATTATTGGTGAGCTGCTGTCCGATCACTCCGTGAGGCTCTGGAACATAATCCAAATGAAGCATTTCCTTTGATACAACATCACGTTCATACGAATCGTCTTTCAGATTCTTATCCTTTTTGACCTGATCATTTTCCTTCATATATGTCACCTCCATCTTCTATAATTTTTGGAGAACGCTTTAATAATATGCGGTAATGAAAATGGGTTGTATTGTAAATATTAAAGTAGTACCCGTTCGAAATAATTGTGAAGGAGAGACTTATATGGAGAACCAACGGATCAATAATCGAAGTGAGCTGAATCAAGCCGTATCACAAACTAAGCAATCAATTATCCAGTCATTTCAAGACGGTGTAACCCAGGCAAAGGACGATCTTGCCCAGGCTGAGAATGCTGGAAATCCAGACTCTATTAAGAGGCGCCAAGAACAACTTACTGAAGCACAGAATGGTCTATCACAAGCCCAATCTACTTTTAGTAATACTGCTGAAAAAACCCAGTAATGAGCGGATTATTTATGAAGCTATCCTGAATGGATAGCTTTGTTTAAAATTTTTGCAGGTCAAGTTATTCTTAGTACTGTATTCTACAGTTACTATTAAACTATAATTATTTTATTGCGTTTGCGCGCTAATCGAGAGACCTCCAACTTACTTTGAAGTTAAGTACCGACCTTATATTTCCATAATCAATAAAATGAATGCATAAATTTCATAAAGCATATTTTTTATTTAAAAACGAACATTTATTTAAAATTAAGACATTGTTATTCTTTTCAAACTGAATCCTCCTTGTGCATATGACAATTTAATTCGTTTTTCGGACTTTTTTTTGTGCACACGTTTTTCAGAGGGTGCACCCTTGTTTCCAACCCATCCATGTCGTTGTTTCCATGACTTTATGTTTTTAGCGACACTCCATACTTCTTGGTAATCTCTTTCATGTCTTTTAAATATTTTTTTTGCGATTTGATGTGAAGTTCAGCCTTCTACACACAGCCTCACCCTTTGATTCGTGTTGTTTTGGAGCAAAAGAAAAAGCACCCTTAAAAAAAGGATGCTCTCTATCTTTATTTGTGATTATATACCGAAACCCATGTAACTAAATTCATATTGATTTTATGAATTCCGTTATCGCGTTCCCCAACAAAGTAATCCCCAGAATTATATACGTTATCCATTACTTGTTCTGGGCTTTTTCCTTCTAGAAAAAGTGTTTTTGTGTTTTCTTTGCCAAAGTGAAATATTACTTTAAATTCTTGCATACGTGGAGTGGCCTCCCCTCTTTAATATATAATTCGATAAAAAGATGGGTCTTTCCTGCTTTATGATATATATTCAACAATGGATGGATTCTTAAACAATGCTGCCTTTGTGCTATTTCTAAATTTAACACGGCATTTTATTTGAGTACAAATTATAGCATCATTATGTATTCACCCAAGTGGCTTGTCCTTACATGATCTTTCATAAATCTATCTCCCTTCATTAGTACATTTCGACAAAAGGAGAAATTTTCTACAATACACCAAAAATTGCCTATATAACAACATCTATACGTCAAAAAAAAGAACGACTGTAAAAAAATGCACTTTTTGCGAATATGTGCATGGTTGAATGAATATATTTAATAAAACGTACTTGGAGGTGACGGAAATGGAATGGACAGAAATAGCTTTAATAATTATTGGTGTCCTTTTGTTTAAAAAAGGCCCGATAATAGTTATCCACAATCATAACGGACCTAAGGGTTAAGATTCCCCCACAGCCAAATGGGGTAAAAACTGACTTACCTTATATATATATTATATGGAGTGTTTTATGACTTGTTTTCACTAATTTACTAAGTTAATTTATTTTAAGTTTAAGAGCCTTTTTTTAGGAAACGAGGAAAAGGCTCTGTGCATCCTCAATTCAATTTTCGTTTCCGCCCGTTCTAGATGATTCTGAACAGTACTTTTCTAACTCCCATCAGCTCAGCTGTAAATTCTTCAGTAAACATATTTTTATTTAAATCAGAGCATTTTTTCAATTAAAGAACTATTTTCACAACACAATTTCTCTTCAACTAAATTATTGTTGATAGCCAAGGAATCCTTTAATATCAAGGAAATAACGTTTTTTTATCATATTTTAGAATTACATTAATGTTGGTTGTTGGTCATCACAAACAAAATAAACGTTTGAAGTTACAGATGTTGGTGACTAGGTCTGACATGTATATACACCTGGGCTTAAAATTCAAATACATCTTCAATCATCGTGCCCGTTTGTAGAAAAAACCCTACTGATTAATTTATGTATAATTACTCAATAAAAAAGAACTGCAGTTCTTTCATCACAGTTCTTTTTTATTAAAGTTTAATGCAGTATATTTATACCTAAGGTTGATTGAATCATATCGCTGCCAAAACGTCGAAAATATGTTCAAGTCACACACACATTGTACTTAACAAAAAAATGTTATCTTATTCGCGAAAAGATTGTCAGGCCTTATAAATCCACGATTCGTCATATTCGAGTCTACATAAACATATAAGAGACTTAATTGTCACTCTCCTACCATTTTTATGAATTAGATACCTTGGAAAAAAGACAGCTTCCATGAAGGAGATAGCTGTCTCAAAGATGTAAAAAGAAATAGGAATTTTCTTTTAAAGTGAGAGACATTGAGAATTCAGATACTTCTACTAAGCATTAGTTGCTGATGTTTGCACAATAGATTCGTTACTGTGGTTTAGACGATAATTTTCAAACCATTCTATTAAATGTCTCAGACGCTCCAATCTGTGTGTTGGTTTTCCTTTAGAGGCAATTCCATGGTTCTCATTAGGGAATCGGAGAAACTTAGTATCGACACCTAATCTACGGAGAGCAATGTACCATTGTTCAGCTTGTTCCATTGGACATCTGTAATCATCTTCATTGTGCAAAATAAGGGTTGGTGTTTTCACATTTTTTGCATACCGTATCGGTGAGAACTTCATAACGGTTTCCTCGTCATCCCACATGTCTGCTCCACCTAATTGCGCGCTGTTAAAGTAAAAACCAATATCACTTGTTCCAAACATACTATAAAGGTTCGTTACAGAATTTTGAGTGGCAGCTGCTTTGAACCGGTTAGTCCTAGCCGTAATCATATTGGTCATATACCCCCCATAACTTGCTCCAGTGACAAAGAGCTGCTCTTGGTCAATGTAGCTGAAGGTATCTAGTACGTAATCAACTGCAGTCATTAAATCTTTGTAGTCTTCGCCACCCCAGTCACCTACTACTCGACGTAAGAAATCCTCACCATAACCTTGGCTGCCTCTTGGGTTGGTATAGAGAACTGCATATCCCTTTGCGGCCATTAACTGCCATTCATGCTGAAATCCATATCCATAGGCAGAGTGGGGACCGCCGTGAATTTGAAGTACGAGTGGATGCTTGGCCTCTTTGCTTATTCTAACCGGATGCAAAATCCAACCTTCTATTTCTAAACCATCTTCGCTCGTAACGGTAATATGTTCTGGGGTACTTAATTGAATTTGTGTAAAAAGAGGATCATTCCATGTTGTAAGGTTTTTTTTCTCATCAATTTTATCAATGTTTTGAATAACTAAATCTCCAGTAGAGTGGCAATGAGCCTGAACGAACACAGCATGATGATCATCTATCATAGCAAAAGACGTTATTGTGTGCTGATCTTCAGATAAAGGTTTGGACACTTCCCCGTCCAGGTTTGTTTTGTAAAGTTGTATGCTGCCTCTGTCTGTTGCAGTGAAGAAGATAGAAGTACTATTTTGATCCCAAACGATACGCGGTTGACCAGTGTCATAAGCAGCGTCCACTCGAACAGGATTATCAACCGTCCGATCTAGAATACTAGTTAGATTTCTTGCACTAGTTGTTTCTATAGAAACAGCCCAAACATTCAAATTTGCTGAACTTGTCTCCCCATGCTCATGGCCAATAAAACCCACCCATAGGCCATCAGGAGAATAAGCTAAAGATCGTATTGGACCACTTCCCTGATAAAGCAATTTTTCTTCATTGTTTTCAATGTTAAATCTCCATATAGAAGGAACGTACTCTATCTCCTGGGCACCCTCTCTTGACCCTAAATAGACGAGTTCTTTTCCATTTGGTGAAAATATGGCTCCATAAAAATCAAAATCACCCTCCGTAATTTTCGTGTATCCATTTGTGTGAATGTCAAAAAGAAAAATGTGCTTGCGCGACTCTAAAAAATCTCGTATCCCATCCGCTTTGTATCGGAGACGAGTTATTTCCTTTATATCACTTTTATTCTTTGAATTAATGGTTTCCTCCACTGTTAATAGGAGCTTTGTTGCATCAGGAGACCAAGCAAATTCCTGTATGTTACCATCTATACTTGTAACAGGTATTGCTTCACCTCCACCTTCCACCGGTAGCATCCAGACTTGAGTGCTACCTGTTCGGTTAGATAAGAATGCGAGCTGTTCACCGTTGGGGGACCATTTTGGTGATTTATCTTTAATAAGTTTGTCAGATTCATAATATGTAAGCTGTTGAGACTGTCCTTCAAAATCACTCACATATATGGAAGAATAATAACCGTCTTTTACTATATCCAATTTAGTTAAGACATACGCAACTCTATCTTTCTTTGGAGATACTTGGGGATCTCCTACGAGATTCAAACTTAGTAAATCCTCAGCTTTTAATAAACGTTTGCTCATTTAAAAACCCTCCAATTTTCATTATGGATCAACCCGATAACTGCTGGTGTTCTGAATAAAGATGGCAAGCAACGTGGTGGCTAGGTGCAATCTCTTTTAATTCTGGAACAACTTGCGAACATATATCCATCGCATATGAACACCTCGTGCGAAAACGGCAGCCGCTGGGAGGATCAACCGGATTCGGTACAGTTCCTTCCAAAATAATTCTTTCTAGAGAACGCTCAATTTTTGGGTCTGGTATAGGAATCGCTGATAATAGGGCTTTTGTATATGGATGAAATGGTTCCTCATATAACTTGTCACTTGTTGATAATTCTACAACCATCCCCAAATACATGACTGCCACACGGTCACTTATATACCGTACCATCGACAAATCGTGAGCAATAAACATATAAGTTAATCGTTTCCGTTGCTGGAGTTGTTTTAATAGATTCACAATCTGCGCTTGAATAGAAACATCTAGAGCTGCTATCGGTTCGTCAGCGATTATAAACTCCGGATTAACAGCGAGTGCCCTTGCTATGCCAATACGCTGCCTTTGTCCCCCGCTAAACTCGTGCGGGTAACGATTAGCATGATGTTTATGCAAACCAACTGAATCAAGTATTTCAAAAATCTTTTCTTCTTGCTCTCTTTTGCTTATTCCAGGTTCATGAATAACCATCCCCTCTGAAATAATCTCAGCGACGGTCATTCGTGAGTTGAGCGAAGAGTATGGGTCTTGGAAAATCATCTGGACCTTTTTCTGAAAACGTCTTTCTTCTTCCTTTTTAAGCTTTCCAGTAATTTTTTGGTTTTCATATTTTATTTCACCTGATGTTGGTTCATATAAGCGAATCAGAGTCCTTCCCAAGGTCGACTTTCCGCATCCTGATTCACCGACAATACCTAATGTCTCGCCTTTAAAGATCTTCAATGAAACATTATCAACAGCCTGCAATACTTTGCCTTTTTTTAATCTGAAATGCTTTTTCAAGTTGTTTATTTCGATTAAAGTGTCTCTAGGCTGCATTAAACCACCCCAATCCGTTCAACATTTGCAGCTCGTTGATCTAGTAGCCAACAGGAGGCGTAATGACCTTTGGAAACAATTGTCGGTTCTGGTACGAATTTGTGACAAACCTTCATAGCATAAGGACATCTTAGAGCAAACGGGCAACCCTCTGGAAGCTGGCTTAAGTCCGGTGGTGAACCCGAAATAGGAATCAGCGGCTCATCTTGCTTTTCATGCAACTTAGGCATTGACTCGAGCAGTCCCCAAGTATATGGATGTTTAGGCTCATAAAAGATTTCATCTACTGTTCCAATTTCAATAATTTCACCCGCGTACATAACAGCTACTCGCTGTGCCATGTTGGCAACTACCCCTAGATCATGAGTGATAATAATAATCGCTGTTTGCAACTGCTGTTGCAGGTTTTTCATCAAATCTAAGATTTGAGCTTGTATTGTTACGTCCAAAGCTGTTGTTGGTTCATCAGCTATTAAAATTTTGGGGCTACAAGCAATTGCAATAGCCACAACCACTCTTTGCCTCATTCCTCCTGAAAACTGGTGTGGATATTCCTTCATCCTGTCCACCGCGTTCGGTATCCCTACCATCTCAAGTAATTCGACCGCTTTAATGAATGCTTCCTTTTTAGATAAGGGTTGATGCACCCTCAAGCCTTCCATAATTTGTTTCCCTATTGTCATAGTCGGGTTGAGGGAGGTCATAGGGTCCTGAAAAACCATGGATATTTCGGAACCTCGTATTTTTTGCATTTCTCTTTCACCGAGCTCTAACAAATTTTTATTTCCAAAAATCACCTCACCCTTATTTACAAAACTTGTTTTTTTAGGCAGCAGCTTCATAATCGCTTTAGCTGTTACTGATTTGCCTGATCCAGATTCTCCTACTATAGCTAACGTTTCACCTTTATCAAGGTGAAAGCTGACACCCCGTAAAACATTGGATTCTCCTCCATAGGTTCGAAAAGAAACCTTTAACTGTTTAACAGAAAGTATTTTGTCCATTTCCATCACCTCTTCATTTCCGCATTTTAGGATCTAGCGCATCCCTTAGCCCATCTGCCAAAACATTAAAGCACATCATAATTAAACTGATCACAATAGCTGGAAATAGCATCTTGTAAGGAAAAAGTAACATTGACTTGTAACCATCATCGACGAGTACTCCCAAGGAAGCTAATGGAGGTTGCAAACCCAGCCCTATAAAACTTAAGAATGCTTCAAAGAAAATGGCCGTAGGTATTGTAAACATAAGGGTGACAATAATAGAACCTAATGTGTTTGGAAGAAGATGCTTAGCGACAAGTCGGAAATGACTGACACCTAGTGTGCGGGAAGCAAGTATAAACTCTTGCCCTTTTAGCTGTAAAATTTGACCTCTAACAACTCTTGCCATGTTAACCCAGCCGGTTATAACCATGGCAAGGGTGATAGACATAATTCCTGGTTCCAAGACTAAGATAAATAGTATGATTAGAATCAAATTAGGAATTCCCATCAATATTTCAATAATCCTCTGCATAATATTATCAATGCGCCCTCCATAAAAACCAGAAATACCACCGTAGATCACACCAATAATCAAATCCAAAGAAGCTGCTAAGAACGCGATGTATAACGAAACTTTCGTGCCTTCCCATATTCTTGTCCATATATCCCGTCCAAACTGATCTGTACCAAACCAGTAGTTTTCATTTAAATCTCTGGCCTCGTACTGGTCAATACCATTTCCATCTATTCCGTTAAAGCCTAGCCATTCAAGGCCAGAAATTTTAGGAGGGAGGTCCGAATGCGCTAAATTTTGATCAGTTGCATTATATCCACCTAAGTAAGGGCCTAAAAAAGCTAGAGCTATTATCACCAATAGCATAACAATAGAAAGGAGGGCACCTTTATTACGTCTTAAACGGATCCATGCGTCCTGCCAAAAACCGATTTGCGGACCTTGAGCCACCTCTGTATGTTTCAGGCTTACTACTGGATCGGGTTGAAATAAATCATCCGTAATTAAATCTGCGTTTATCTTCATGATTTAGCCTCCACCCCATCCAACCGAATTCTTGGATCGACAATTACGTATAGTAAATCTACTAAAAAGATAACGATGACAAAAATAATACTATAAAAAATAGTGATGCCCATAATTACACTGTAGTCATTCAACATAATCGACATAGTAAACTGTTCGCCTATTCCAGGAACGGCAAAAATCTTTTCTATGACAAGTGTTCCTGTTAATAAACCAACCGTTAACGGGGCAAGCATCGTAATAACTGGAATTAAGGCATTACGGACAACATGTTCTATTACAATCCTTTGTCGGCTAATTCCTTTAGCCTTTGCCGTGAGAACATAATCTTGGCCAAGAACTTCAAGCATTTCAGTTCGGATAAAACGGGCGACGGTTGCTATTACAATAACTGACAACGCTATACTTGGCATGATCGTATTTTGATACCCTTCCCATAATGCCGGAGGTAGCCAACCTAGTTTAACACCGATAAAATATTGCATAAGCGCTGCGAATATAAAAGACGGTATAGACATCCCCAAAACAGCAATGACTACCGCTCCATAATCGACGAAAGTGTTATGTCTTAGTGCAGAAGTTATGCCTAAAATTAATCCAACTATTGCTCCAATGATTAAACCTTGAAAACCGATAAGAGCCGAGGGACCAATCCGCTCGCCAATGATATCATTGACAGAACGGCCAGCGTACTTAAATGAAAGACCAAGATCTCCTTGAATTAGGTTTCCTAGATATTTTACATATTGAACAGCCACAGGTTGGTCTAAGCCATATTTCTGATCCAGAAGCTCAATTTGATTGTCGGTTAACTCGTCGATGTTTCCATAAGGGGTACCAGGAAGAAGTTGCATAAGCAAAAAAGTCAAAGTAACGATGATGAATAAAGCCATAAACATGGATAAAAATCGCCTTAGAACATAACTCTGCAATCGTGTTCACTCCTTAACATATGACTTAATAGGAGAGGCTGTATCAATGATAAAACCTCCTAAATTAGTTATTATTTACCTTCTATATAGGCCCATTTGTAGTCATACTGTGGTAAAGTCGGGTGATGAATAACATCTTTTACATAAGGCTTGCTAATAATTGCAGTAGCATCTTGGTACATTGGCCCAATCGCCGCATCTTCTTCAAACAACATTCGTTCGGCTTCAAGCATCAACTCATATCTTTTTTCTTCATCAAGTTCATTCCATGCTTGGTTGACTAATCCATCATAATCCGGATTGCTATAACCCATTCTGTTGAAGCTTTTGCCTGTTACCCACATATCAAGGTAATTCAAAGGATCTGCACTGGAAGGAATATAACTCGAAATGGAAATATCATAATCAATTGCTTTTTCAAGCTCAAGACGACGCTGGAACGGTTGAACAACAATATTAACTGTTAAACCGTCGAGATTCGTTTCCCATTGATCCTTTAAATATTCTGCAGTTGCTTTGCTATCTGTTTCATCTGCAGTAAGTAAGTTTAGTTCAATCGCATTCTTTCCAATCTCTCCTAAACCAGTTTTAAAGAATTCTTGAGCTTCTTCAACCGTTCCTTTAAAATCACCGTTTAAAGAACGGAAAGTTTCACCTGAAGGGGATTTTGCAATATCTGGAACCAAATAATAAGTAGGTACTGAACCATTCTTTAAAATCACATCTGTCAAAGCTTTCTTTTCCCAACCTAGGTCCAGAGAGCGCCTGATATTCTCGTTCGATAAAGCTTCGTTACCATGATTAAATCTAAGGAAGGATAACCCCGCTGTAACTTGGGCGCTATAATTAGGATCATTTTTATATTTGTCAATAAAGGCTGAGGTAATTTCAATTAGATCGACATCACCAGTTTCATAAAGATTAACTGTCGTAGACTCCTCTTTAACGACATCGACATTGATTTCTGTTAATTTGACATTGTCTGCATCCCTGTAATCAGGATTCTTTTTGTATTGCCATCCTTGATCATGTTTCCAATCTGTCAAAGTAAATGGACCATTATAAATCACTTTATCGAACTCAGTCCCGTAAGCTTCTTCGCCCACACTTTCCACAAAAGCTTGATTAACAGGAAAGAAGGCTGTAAACGCCAATGAATAATTTAAAAGTGGGCTTGGACCAGACAGAGTGATAACAAGTGTCTTATCATCAGTAGCTTCAATTCCAAGCTCATCAGGAGATTTTTCTCCATCCATAATTTCCTGTGCATTAAGAATCTTTGCGTTTGCAAAGGAATAGGTATAGTAGCCAACATTCTGGAATGTTCGTTTCCAAGAATACTCAAAATCATGTGCGGTGACTGATTCCCCATTGCTCCAAACGTTATCTCGAATGGTAAATGTATGAATAAGTCCATCCTCACTAATTTCATGCTCCGATGCTGCGGCTAAGACAGGTTCATGATTTTTATCAATGCTGTATAATCCTTCTGTTGTATTTGCGATAACTACACCAGAAACTGTATCATGTGCTTTTACAACATCAAGTGAGGCTATTTCATCAATGGCCACCACATTAAGTGTTTGTTCAGAATCTTTCTGGCTGGCATTATTCGCATCAGACGTACTGTTTGAAGAATTGTTATTGGATCCAGAAAAATTACAAGCTGATAGAAGTCCAATCATACAAATAAAAGTAACTAATATACGTAATTTGGATGTCAAGAAATTTCCCCCTCCTAAAATTAAAGAGTCTACATTCTTTATACTGTAATTGAACTAGTATACAACTTGGATAACTATAAGTGTCTTGGTAAGAGCGGATCTTGGTTGATTCGGTGAGTGGTAAAAGTGTTGACTTGTCCTGTGGCAGTTGAAAGGAAACGAGAAAGATCTTAAGGATCAATGTTAAAAAGAAGTAATTGCACATTCTCTTATCAAGCCGCTGAGTTTGTAAGTCATAGTTGAATGCTCCTCGATGCTAGAGGAAAATTGAGGTTGGATCTCTATCTAAACTATTAGAGATTGATTCTGTGGATCAAGCCATAGAAGTTTTATAAGAGAATCTAGTTGTTAGTTAAGCCTAAGTACTAATTTTTTAAGGTATCCTCCCCTTTCACACTTTAATATATAAAAATTATCTAACTTTTTTATATATTAGCACAATTCTGAACTGAAGTAATATTAAACTTTTTTATTACTTATATAGAGGATATTTATAAGAAGAACTATTTCAAACAACCATAAACGAACCAATTAAAGAAATAACAGAAAGAATAAAACCAGCCCATAATATTGATTGGGTATAAGGATTATGCACGTGAAACTGATCCGGTTTTCCTACTTTTCCTTCTATTTGATCCGCATAAATATAAGATTGGTCGAATGATTTGTAGAAGCGCTTAAAATTACTTCTCATTCGATTAAAAGAATCTCTCTGTATAAGAAACATAATACAGCCCAGCACTAATAGGCTTATTGAAATAATAAAAATGATATTAATAAAATGCAAAAAGGTTAAATTCATAGTAGCCGTCAATACCATGATAGATAGCAAAAATGTGCAGCATATTATAAGAGAAACTCTATAAATTGTTTTAATAATAAACTCCTCCTTCTGCAACACCCTTTAAACATATGGTCACCGTGGGTATCTATATTGTAACTTTACTCAACTTACAACAAATTGGCCGATTGTTAAAATAGGCAAAAAATATCAATTTGGTCAAGGTACTTGAAATTTAGGATTGCATTTTATTTCTGGACCAACAAATACATCATAAAATTGGACTTGGACTTCTCCTGCCTGTAACCAATTTATATTAGTCTGAAGCTCCACTGACTCAGAATAAATGAGATCACGATTTTTATAGATTCGATATAAAGTATCGCAATGTGTATCTATGATGCGCATAACTTCCTACACCTTAATCCTGTTCTGTTTGCATGCTTCAATAAATGTTTCAAATATTGAAATTGAATGTCGATCTCGTCTCATAACCATACTTTCCGGATGCCATTGTATCCCTAAAACAAAGGCATGTGTTTTGCTTTCAAATGCTTCCATTACACCATCACTGGACATAGCGCAAGCTTCGAATCCTACTGGTATCCGTCTTACCGCCTGATGATGAAAACTATTTACTTTAAACTTTTCTTTTTGAGTAATTTGAAACAGTAATGAATCAGCTTTCACATTGACATAATGAGACGCATGCCATCGGGGGGCTTTTTGAGCGTGCTGCAACAGTGATCTATCATGCTGATCGTAGATATCCTGATACATATCTCCTCCAACAGCAATGTTTAAAATTTGGCAACCTCTGCAAATTGCTAAGATCGGTTTATCTAGAACAAGCATTTTCTTTATGATATTGATTTCAAATGAGTCTCTTTCAGGACAAATAATTCCGAGGTTTCGATGAGGTTCCTCACCAAAAAGTGTTGGATCAATATCCCCTCCGCCTGAAACCAAAAGACCATCAAGCCTCCCAGCTATTGAATTTATCATTGCCATATCGAGCAAATTAGGAAGTACAAGTGGGACAGCATCTGTACCTGTTAATGCATCAATGTTATCCATAGAAACGCAAAGCTGTTGATCAATTAAATTAGAAGTTACACCAATAATAGGGTTCATATCACTTTACTCCCTTTAATGAATATAACTGACTGTATGCTTCATAAAGGCTCTTGGTAATGGGGCCAGGCTTACCATTTGAAATCAGATTATGATCGACAGAACAAATAGGGAGAATTTCCACAGAAGTACTTGTCATAAAAACCTCGTCAGCGTCCATTAGAAATGTGGTAGAGAACGATTCCTCTTTAAATATTATTTGTTTTTCTTTTGCTATTGCTAAGACAGCAGCCCGAGTAATACCAGGGAGTATGTTACAGGTTAAAGGAGTGGTATATAATTTATTATTTTTTACTACAAAAATATTGCTACTAGTACCTTCCGTAATATAAGCATCTTTTGTTACTAAAATTGCTTCAAAGTAACCGCTATCGAAAGCTTTCTGCTTAGCTATTACATTTGGCAATAAATTTAATGATTTAATATGACAATTAGTCCACCGCTCATCATTAGAAAGAGTCGCAGATATTCCATCATTATAGTATTGTTTTAGAACTATCCTCGCTGGTCTAATCGTCATGGTAAAGGATGCTGGTACTTTCGGAAACAAGTGATTGCGAGTAGCAATTCCTCTTGTTACTTGGAAATAGATTTCCGCTTCTTGTAATTGAGACAAGGAAAGTCCATCCATAATAATTTTCTTCACTTCATGTAAAGTATATGGAAGATTTATTCTAATTTCTGAAGCGCTCTTTTCTAGACGTAGCAAATGCTCATCTAGTAAGAATGGACTTGAATCGTAGACTTTAACAACTTCATAAACCCCATCCCCGAATTGATGACCTCGTTCATCGATCGGTAGCACAGCCTTATTAATATCAATGAACTCACCATTAATAAATCCAATTTCCACGGAATTCTCCTCCTATACAGCTACCGAATTTAGTAGTAAATCATCAAGAGACCGAAATTCACATCCGAGTGAGTGGGCAACTGCCCTATTTGTGATATATCCTCCTAAAACATTCACCCCTTTAGCTAACGGTAAGTTTTCTCTAATTGCTTTACCAAATGAGTTTGCTAGCTTTAAAGCATAAGGAACCGTGGAATTCGTTAAAGCAATAGTAGATGTGCGTGGAACAGCCCCAGGCATGTTTGCGACTGCATAGTGGACGATACCGTGTCTTGTATACATTGGATTATCATGTGTTGTAATATGGTCAATAGTTTCAACTATTCCACCCTGATCTATAGCTACATCTACAATTACTGAACCGGATTTCATTTGCTTTACCATTTCTTCTGTTACTAATATTGGTGCTTTTGCTCCAGGTATTAATACTCCGCCGATAACTAAATCAGATTGCATAATTGAGTGAGAGATATTCATGGGATTAGAGATCAAGGTTTGAATTTGTCTGCCAAATAAATCATCAAGTTGGCGTAGCCGATCAGGATTTAAATCAATTATGGTCACATCTGCACCTAGTCCTAATGCCATTTTAGCTGCATTATTTCCAACCACTCCCCCACCAATTATGGTTACCTTGCCTCGATTTACCCCTGGCACTCCAGATAAGAGAATGCCTTTACCACCCCGCGGTTTCTCAAGAAACTGAGCCCCGATTTGTGGAGCCATTCTACCTGCAACCTCACTCATAGGTGTTAGAAGCGGCAGTGTTCCATTTTCCAATTGAATGGTTTCGTATGCAATTGCGGTCATTCCACTCTTCATAAGTTCGTATGAGAGTTTGATTTCAGCAGCCAGATGAAGGTAAGTAAATAAAATAAGATTTTCCCTAAAAAAAGAATATTCTTCAGGTAAAGGTTCTTTTACTTTCATAACCATATTGGATCTGCTCCAGACTTCTTGAGCATTCTCTACAATTTCACAACCCAATTCAGAATAGTAGCAGTCTTCAAAACCACTACCTGTTCCGGCGTTAGTCTCTATCAAAATATGATGACCATTTCTAATCAATGTGTCTGCTCCAGCCGGCGTTAAGGCAACTCGATTTTCATTGTTTTTAATTTCCTTAGGGACACCTATAATCAATCTTCTTCTCTCCCTTACATTAATTTGATATATTTTAAATATTAAATTAATTTATAAGAAGGAATAAATCCAATCAAATTATTTTATAGGCTTCATCACATTTTTTTATACGGGTGGTTGCACAGATGAATATCGAACAAGTTGAGGCCTTTATTTACGTATCATTAACAGGGAATTTCAGTAAAGCAGGTGAAATTCTTTTCATATCTCAACCTGCTGTCAGCGCAAGAATAAGGTCGCTTGAAAATGCAATTGGTTATCCCTTGTTTAATCGTAATGGAAAAAATGTATCGATGACTCAGGAAGGAGAAACGTTTCTACCTTACGCTAGATCTTTACTTCAGAACATGCAGGACGGTGTCCTTGCCATTCAGCAAAAAAATAGAAAAACGGAAGGGGAACTGAGAATTTCAACTGTTCTTACGGTATCGAATTATATTTTGCCTGCTTGGATCAGTGAGTTTCATGAGGCGTTCCCTCAAGTAAAGTTGGTTGTTCATACAGGTCATTCTCATAACGTTCTTGACATGGTACTAAATCATGAGGTTCCTATAGGGATCTCACGTTCAGTTACACATCCCCAAATCGAGTCCATTCATCTTTATGATGATGAAATGGTACTAGCTATATATCCAGATCATCCTTTTTCTGCAAAGAAAACAGTGTCTGTTGATGAGGTAGCAAGTCAGGATCTCATTCAATTTAACAGGGGTTCACTGGATTGGGCTTTGATAAATAATGCATTTCATAGTATGAAAATCCAGCCTAATGTTGTAGTAGAAGTAGATAATATTGAACTTGCCAAACAAATGGTGAAAAATAAAATCGGAATTGGAATTCTTCCGCGTTTTTCAATTGAAGATGAGCTGAAAACAGAAAATTTAAATATCATAAAAATTGGTGATCTTCCTAATCTAAATCGCCCTTTTCAGCTAATATATTTAAAGGATACAAAGATTGAAGGGATTCTAAAAATCTTCGTTGATTTTGTACTAAAAAAACTAGCTCTAGAAAAAAACTGACAAAATAAAAATTGGTACCGTTGCATTGTTTGATGAAGAAATATTATTTTGGTATCAATGGTTGCTTTAAATTAAAAACGAACTGCCAAGGAACTCCCATGACAGTACTACGATTTTGTTAATGAAGTTGAATTTACTAATATAAAGTGCACGCTTTTAATTACAAAATTTATATTCATCTAAAAAGGATATTGGTGAACAACTCTGCTATTTCTACCTTTGGTTGTTTCAGCTTGTGACATAGAATTTAAAATAGCTTCCTCTGTTGTTTCAGAAGCAGCTGAAAACATTTCATTCATTACTGGGTGGTCATCCCTCAATTGATTTCGAAATTCGATGTTATCTATGTAATCATGTGGTGTTCTATGTGCTGTTGAAAAAGCAATAACTATATCTCCGCTTCCATTGCTAAAATGACTACCCGTTCTCCCTAGTCCGATTCCACACCTTTTGGATATCCTAAGAAGTTGCCGTTCGCTAAGTGGCGCATCGGTCGCCAACACAATGATTATTGAGCCATCGGAAGTTTCGGAAAGAGCTACATTACCGTTATCCTTAAACTGAATGTTATACTTGCCTGATTGAAATTCTTCTTTTTTGCCAAAATTACTTAGGACAAGACAACCGATTTTATAAGATATATCATTAGATTGGATGACACGAGAAGAGCTACCAATCCCCCCTTTATATCCAAAACACACCATTCCTTTTCCAGCGCCAACAGATCCTTCCTCAACAATGTTGTTGGATGCATTTTTAATGGCTTCAACTGCATGTTCAGACTGTACTGAAAACCGTCGAATTGAGTTTAAGTAGCTGTCGTTACATTCACCCACCACGATATTGATCGTACCAGTAGATTCTCCTATTTCCGCATTCTGCTCAAGCATGTATTGTAAGGTTGCATGTGTCACAGTGGGTACTGCGAATGTATTTGTTAA
Source organism: Bacillus canaveralius (assembly GCF_002860125.1). Taxonomy (GTDB): domain Bacteria; phylum Bacillota; class Bacilli; order Bacillales; family Cytobacillaceae; genus Bacillus_BJ; species Bacillus_BJ canaveralius. The sequence goes on along the minus strand of NZ_PGVA01000028.1, from coordinate 136,118 downwards.
CATAATGGGCGATTCAAGTAACCCTAATTCGTTAATCTGAACAAGTCCTGTTGTTTTTCCGAACCCATTAATGACATAACTAGCGGCTGTTACTTTTTCTTTAAATAAGTTCCCGCCATGTGGAAGTATTGCTGTTACTCCCGTACATGCGTACTCACTTCCTTCTTCATTCAGCGCAGTATCAATCGTAAAGTGGCCTACTTTAATCCCTTTGATATCTGTTATACAATTCTTGCTCCCAGTTGGTAATTTTCCTATCGTAATTCCTTGTGCTCTTACTTTCATATTTACCCTCCAATATAAGTAGTCGGTATACTCTCTCTATAGCAAAAAGCTAATTCTGATAAAAAAAGCATGAAAGAAACTCAAAATAAAAAGAGGCTGAAACCTTTGATAAATCAAGGATTCCAGCCTTTTCCCAATAGTGATCCGAGAGGGATTCGAACCCCCGACCCCATCCCTGTCAAGGATGTATTCTCCCGCTGAACTATCGGATCGTAATATGATTTGTGCGAGCAAAGTTTTGCTCTCAAGCTGAGATAGCAGCTTGTAATTTGTTGAACCTTAAAAGGTACATATTTAATTATATGTATCTTCGAACAAAAGTCAAGGAGTTTTCTGAGGCTTTCTTCTTTACTCAAAAAGTTTCAAAATGATCCTTTCGAAACAGCATATAAAGCAGCTCTCAAAAGTTTTTCTACATCTTACCACCCATTTGCTAATCTGTCTTTTGAAAAATCACTCGAGCTTTGAAGCATATTAATAGCTATACTGACAAAACAGCTTTAAACTACTAACAAATATACGAGGAGGAACAGCGATGACATTAAAAATTCGTGTTTATTCTGATTTTGTTTGACCGTTTTGCTATATAGCGGAGGCTCCGCTGAAGGAAGCAATAAAGGAAAAAGAAAATATTGAACTGGAATGGATGCCGTTTGAGCTTCGCCCGCTTCCATATGAAACATTGTCGCCAAAAAGCGAGAAAATGCAGCAAAGCTGGAAGTCTTCGATCAAGCCGCTGTCTGAACGGTTCGGTGTCAACATGAAGCTGCCGGATATTGATCCGATGCCCCATACCCATTTTGCACATGAAGGGTACCAATTTGCGAAAGAAAACGGCAAAGGAAATGAGTATGTGGAAGCTGTATTGGAGGCTTTCTGGCGTGACGGTAAAAATATCGGATCTATTGATGAGTTAACCGAGATTGCCGCTTCAATCGGTTTAGAGCGTGACGCTTTTCAAAAAGCCTTGGAAGATCGAAATTATGAAAGAGCCCATAAACAGGCTTTAAGGCATGCCTATGAAGAAGCCGCCATCACGGCAGTACCCACCTTCTTTATCGGCAGCCAGCGTGTCCAGGGACTAAATACTAAGGAAACACTTGAAGCAATTATCGACCAGGAATCCGCCAAGTAAAATTTTTTATTGTCTGATAAGCTGCACAGCTAAAATAAATGACTTTCAAAGCATCAGCCGCAGCTGATGCTTTTGTATTGCTTTTACTGCCTGATAAAAATAACTTTAACATTGTTCACACTATCCATACTCCCAGCCAAAGACAGCTTGCAGAAATCATCCAAATATAAGACGTCTTGAGATCACTATAAAAAACCTACGAAAATGGAGACTCACTTGCCCAAAAGCTTTTTCCGTAACGAAATTAACGTGCCGGTATGCAGTCCTTCGTGATAAATCGTTCTTGGAATCACATCACCGATTGTCCGGATACCATGTTCTGATTCTTCATTCAACTTCTCATCGAATCTTGCGGCAAACGTCTCTTTCAAAAAAGGTATTTGTGCTTGTAAAAGCTGCTTAATTTCTCCAATCGAAGGTGGCTGGCTGGTCTGGGTCCAATCCCGCGGAGCACTTCCATAATTGAAAAAAGGCGCAATTTCTTGTAGTGGCATGCTATCATCGATTTTATGGTAAAACCACAAATATTGGTCGAGCAGAATATGGCCTGCATTCCAGCGAACCGAGTTATTAAACCCATCTGGCACAAAATCTGTCAATTCGTCCGGTATTGAATCTAAAATTTCCAGTGTATAACCCCTGATGTCTTCTGCAAGTTTCCATACAGCACTGTCCATGCTTTTCCCCCTTGTTATGTTTTAATTTTACAATTACGTTCAGAATATTCGTATTATAACATAATTGTCGAAAGTTGATGCTGGATAGCCAAAAAAGCATTTCTGCAAATGTTATGATAAAATCGCATAAAAAGCCTTTTAAAAAGCACGACAGTGGGTCTGAGCATTGGAGGAAACAGCAATGGAAATTCCACGAGGTACAATCAAAGATATGACGATTCCAAGCAAAGAGTTGGGGGAAGATGTAAATATTCTCGTTTATTTACCGGCTTCCTTCTCACCTCTTTATAAATATTCTCTGTTAATCGCATCTGACGGAAAGGATTATTTTCAATTTGGCAGAATCGGGCGCATCGCCGATGAATTGCTGCATAATAAAGAAATAGAAAATGTCATTATCATTGGTGTGCCCTACAAAGATGTCAAAGATCGACGCGAAAAATATCACCCGCAAGGAAGCCAGCAGAAAAACTATATACGTTTTCTCGCCCATGAACTTGTCCCATTTTTAGATAAACAGTTTCCAACCTATCAAATGGGCATGGGCAGAGCACTGATCGGCGACTCGCTGGCAGCGACCGTGTCTTTAATGACGGCGTTGGAATATCCCAATATATTTGGACGGATAATTCTCCAGTCTCCGTTTGTGAACGATCGGGTGCTTGAACTTGTAGAAGCCTTTCAGTCCCCGCCTTTAGTACATATATACCATGTAGTCGGAAATCAAGAAACCAATGTTAAAACGTCGAGCGAAAACGATAGGGACTTCCTGACACCGAACCGCCATCTAGCGGAGGTGTTCCAGAAAAAAAGCTTTCCGTACCATTTTGAAGAATTTGCCGGCAATCATACTTGGTCCTATTGGCAGCCCAATTTAAGACAGGCTCTGGGAACAATGTTTTAAATTTGGCTAATATATGCTTTTTCGGGGCAAGAGGGGTATAATTAACCTATCAATTCAGAAGATTTGTTATAATCGTATTAAATTCTTTTTTTTCTAAAACAGTTCAATTCCGGCTCCTTTTTACATTGGCGTGCATGTTCGAATTTTAACTCCTTGACATTTAATTCAATCTCATAAATCCCAAATTATAAAATTGGAGGTCATAATATGAAATTCGGTATCGTTATTTTTCCGACAAAAAAGCTGCAAGATTTAGCCAACTCTTATCGAAAACGTTATGATACACACTACGCGTTAATTCCGCCACACTTGACGTTGAGAAGCGGGTTTGAGGCAACAGAAGAACAGATCACAGAACTGACTAAAAAACTTGAGGAGATCGCCGGGAACTACGAACCGTTTAGGCTGAGGGTATACCGGGTCAGTTCATTTCATCCGGTAAACAATGTAATCTATTTAAAAGCTGAAGTTACAGAACAATTGGAAGGCCTGCATAACGAGTTTCTAAAAAGCTTTGATGATGGCCAGCCCGAGTATGCTTTTGTTCCTCATATTACAATCGGGCAAAATCTATCGGATGCAGAACATTCGGATGTATACGGTTCTTTAAAAATGCTGGATATTGACCATGAAGAAACCGTAGACCGCTTCCACCTCCTTTATCAGCTGGAAAGCGGCCAATGGACTGTATATGAAACATTTCGCCTGGGAAAGGATAATCAAAATTGAAAGTCACTACCGTTTCGACCGAACAAGAATTAGAGGATGCCTTTACAGTCCGTAAGAAGGTATTCGTTGAAGAACAGCAAGTTCCAGAAGAAGAAGAAATAGACCAGTTCGAATCCAACGCAGTTCACTTTGTTTTATATGATGGTGAAACTCCTGCTGGTGCCGGCCGTTTCCGGGTTGTTGATGGTTTTGGAAAGGTTGAACGCATTTGTGTGCTACAGGAGTACCGAAAGACCGGAGCCGGTAAAGCGATAATGGCTGCAATAGAAGCATATGCCGCCGGCAATGGGATATCGGCCTTAAAGCTTAACGCACAAACCCATGCTATTCCCTTTTATAGCCGCTTGGGCTATGAAGTTGTTTCAGGGGAGTTTTTAGATGCAGGTATCCCCCATAAAACGATGAAAAAATTCACAAAATAAATGCTAAGGGCTAAACGAAACAGTAACAAATTTTTGTTTAGCCCTGTTTCATTTCTCTCTGATTCCTTTTCGTACTGTCATGTACAAGCCATTTAACTATTTTTGATATCACAACTAACCTTATGACTGCCTTTATGAGTCCCTTCTTGTGAATGCACAAAGAATTGGCAAAAGTTAATTTGAACAGCAAGGAGTTTACCTCCATGCTGAGGATTTTCTTAAAGGGTGTAGTAATTCACAAACTGCTTCCTTACTTGCACATTTAAATTCTCTGTGTATTTTAACAATAATCCAATCTACCAATTTAAGATTGGAATTGAGGACGCATTTCGCTCCATGGAGATAATCGTTCGAAGGCACGGGAAGCACGAAATACAGTCTCATCCTCTAAACGACGTCCAATAATTTGCAAGCCAATGGGTAATCCCTCTCCAGAAAATCCACACGGGATAGAAGCCGCTGGATGACCTGTAAGATTAATAGGATAAGTCAAAAACCAACCATGGAAAGGATTGATTGGCTTTCCATTAATTTCTGTAGGTCCCCAAGTATCTAGAGAAAATGCTGGAACTGCTGTAGTTGGACATATTATGATGTCATATTCTTTAAAAATGTTCTGCAGTTTTGACCACGCTTCCTCACGAGCTTTATTTGCTTGAATGTATTCTGTTGCTTTCAATTCTTTTCCAAGTTTAATAAATTCCTGTACTTTTGGGTCAAGTAGTTCCAGCTTATCTTGAGATAAACTACCGTGCGAAGTCGCTACCATTCCATACCAAAGAGTTGCCCATGCTTCTTCAATATTTTTCTTTGGATTTTCAAACCTTGGATTTACTTCTTCAACAATACACCCTAATTCTTTAAAGATACCAGTAGCATTATCACATGCTTTTCGAACTTCAGGATCGATTTCAAAAAAACCAAGATCCGGACAGTAAGCTACTTTTAAATTTTGAATCCCCGTTTCTAGAGTCTCAAAAATATTTTCTTTTATTGGGAAAGTAAATGGTTCATCTTCCGCACTCCCATCCATAACTGAGTAAAGAAGAGCAGCATCAGATACAGTTCTTGCGATAGGTCCAAAATGAATGAAGGGTGCTTGGGAATAAAAAGGACCTACTGTTTCATACGGAATTCGTCCGTAAGTTGCTTTATAACCATAAACTCCACAAATCGCAGCCGGAATCCGAATTGAACCACCCCCATCACTTCCTTCAGCAAAAGGGACTAACCCTGCTGCAACAGCAGCACTTGATCCTCCGCTTGAACCCCCTGATATTCTATCAAGCTTCCAAGGATTACGTGTAGCACCAAATAATAGATTATCTGTTGTTCCTTTAAAACCAAATTCAGGTGTGTTCGTCATTCCAACAATAATTCCACCTGCTTGTTTGATCCTCTTAACTACTATTGCATCCTCTGTTGCAACTTGCTCAGCATACAATTTTGAGCCCATCGTTAACCTAACACCTTTTACAGGTGTTAGGTCTTTTATTGCAATTGGGATCCCATGTAATGGACCTAGAGAGATACCTTTCATTACTTGGCTCTCTGCCAGTTTTGCAGATTCGCGTGCTTGTTCTGGAATCAATGTACAAAATGCATTTATTATCGGGTTTATACGATCTATCCTTTCAAGACAAATTTCTACTACTTCTACAGGAGAAATCTTTTTCGTTCGAATCAAATATGAAAGCTCCAATGCAGATTTCCAGGCTAATTCATCTTTCTGAGTCATGGTTTTTTCCTCCTCCATTAATCACTCGTAAAAATATTTTTTAAATTCTGAAATATTTTTATATTATTTTTGTATAGCTTGCGCTTGTGAGTCGAACAATTGATTAGTATATAATTTTACTGTGCGATTTCACCTCCTTTTAATTTTATCTTAATCTTCGTGTCCGAACCGTTATTTAAGTCATCGAACAGTTGATCAACATGATTCTGTTTTGGCAAAGCAGCGGAGACAACAATATAAATAATTAGATTTAGCAATAGTCCCACAAGGCCAGCCGAAAGTCCACCAGCCCAGCTTACCAACCAAGGAAAAGGGCCTTTTAATAAGACAATAGACATGCCCACAATCGTTCCGGCTGCCGCTCCATATTTATGCCCCTTCTTCCAAAAGACCCCTAAAATTATTGGTACAGCAACTTGAGCTATGCAATCATAAAGATAAAGGATAATGCTAACCAATCTTGAAATTTCCATTGTCGCTATGAAGATAGCAATAATACCTACACTTAGTGTTAACAGTTTCGCATATTTAAGAATTTGTCTTCTATTCAAGTCAAATAGCCCTAACATGTTTTTCCCAATCATGACTGCGGCAGCTGTTACAACGGCACTGATGGTAGACATACTTGCAGCCATTGCAAATATTCCAATTAACCCAAGGACTACTGGTCCCCCATATTGTTCTGCCATCCAAAAGATACCGGATTGAGCATCTTCTGGAAAACCATTAAGCAGACTTCCTCCTAAACCTAAGGACAAAAGTATTATAGTAAAAGCTGCTCCAATAATCGGGACACCTAAAGCAGATTTTTTAGCCTCCTTTACGCTTTTTGACATATACATACGAGCAAAAATTGCAGGACTCATCATTCCACCGAGTATTCCGGCGATAATCGCAGAACTCCATACACCGTAACCTATTTTATCGTTAATAATTAATAATTCAGGCGCCCTTTCCGCAACCATTTGAAACATAGTCGTGAATCCGCCATAAGCTTTATTAAACAGGTACAAGACAGTGATGCTACCAATGAACGTGAAAAATATTCCTTGCACCAGACTTCCCACAGCACTCGCTCTTGATCCTCCTAACCAGCAATATATTATGACAAATAGGCTAACCAAAACCAATCCCACATTAAAAGGAACAACACCATAGGTAGCTGCAGAAACTAAATAACCGATTGTCTTTATTTCAACAATAAGCCATGGACTCCAAAACAAAAATGTGAATATAGCAATGAACGTTGCGAACGCTTTACTGTTGTATCTTAACTCAATGAAATCAGCAATCGTTTCTAAATTATATAATTTCCCCCAAATCCATACAGGCCTTACCAAAACATACATGACGGTTATTGTTCCCACAGAATAGACAGCAGCATATTGTGAAAATATTCCTATATTCGCTGAATCAGCAAAAAATCCAGTATACATTGCCCCTACATACCACGCGCCCAAAAATCCAAATAAACTAAGAATCCATGGAAAAGATCGTCCACCAACGGCATACTCTTCTAACGTATCCTGTTCTCGGTGAAATATTTTAATGACAATCGCATTGATTACAAAAAATGCTAATATAACAGAAATGGATATAATGGCATTCATTCTAACTCACCCCTTGCCTCTTCGATTTTGTACCATACAATAAAAGAAAGTGAAATAACGGTTATTACAAATATGATCCAAAACTGAACAAAAGGTAGTCCAAAAATCCACGGCTCAATTTTGTTAAATAACTTAAAAAATGGTGGAAAAACTAAAGTGGAGAACATTAAGCAGTTAAACAATACAAAAATAAGTGTAATTTTCCCGCTCGTCATTAATATATCCTCCTTTTTTTATCTGAAATTAAGATTATTAGACTTTCATTATTTAAATCAGATGCATTACGCAGTGCCTTAGTTACTACAAGATCGCCTTATACTTACAATCAGCGAATAGAGACGCCCCTCTTACACGGTCTACATATTGAATAAAATCCTTTGTGTAAGAAAACAGCTCTAAATATCGATAATTCTTTGTATTTTATTCCAAACTTATCCAAATGCTCTTTACTTCAGTATAGTTATTTAGAGCATAAGTACCCATTTCACGTCCGAATCCAGAATGCTTATAACCGCCAAATGGTGAAGCAGCATCAAACACGTTATAGCAGTTAACCCAAACAGTTCCAGCCTTTAAGCGGTGTGCTACATAATTAGCGTTCTTAATGCTTTCTGTCCATACACCCGCAGCTAGTCCGTACTCGGAAAGGTTTGCCCGGCTAATAACTTCATCAATATCTTCAAATGGCATTGCTGCTAAAACTGGTCCGAAGATTTCCTCCTTAGCTATGGTCATCTTATCATTTACATCAGAAAAGATAGTTGGCTCTACAAAAAATCCTGCTTCAAGTGGTACAGAACCGCCTGTAAGCAGTTCAGCTCCTTCTTCTTTCCCTTTTTGAATGTAAGTCAAGACACGGTTATGCTGTTCTTGGGACACAAGCGGCCCCATAGCAGTATCCGGATCCATTCCATTCCCTTGTTTTATACTTTTAGCATACGACACGAGATCTGCTATCACATTATCGTAAACCTTTTTTTGAATAAATAGCCGGGAACCCGCGGAACACACCTGCCCCTGGTTGAACATAATTCCATTTAATGCTCCTGGAATCGCCTGAGACATATCTGCGTCGGGAAGAATAATATTCGGTGATTTTCCGCCAAGTTCGAGCGTAAGGCGCTTTAATGTTTTGGATGCTTTTACCATAATTTTCTTTCCGACTTTAGTCGAACCTGTGAAATTGATTTTGTTTACATCAGGATGATCAACTAAGTGTGCGCCTGTTTCTCCTGCACCTGTAACTACATTGAGAACACCTGCTGGAAATCCAGCTTCCTGTACTAATTTAGCAAGATATAACGCAGAAAGAGGGGTTTGTTCGGCTGGCTTTAAAATCACTGTACAACCAGTGGCTAAAGCCGCTCCTAGCTTCCATGTCGCTGTAAGGAGAGGGAAGTTCCATGGGATAATTTGTCCTACTACACCAACAGGCTCGTGGCGTGTGTAATTAAAGTAATTTCCTTCTACCGGAATTGTTTGACCTACAATCTTTGTGGCCCAGCCTGCATAATATCTAAAATGCTCAATCGCAAGAGGCACATCCCCATTGGTGGTTTCACGAATCGGCTTCCCATTATCCAATGTATCTAGTTGCGCAAGCTCTTCTTTGTGTTCTTCCATTAAATCAGCTAGCTTGTATATCAATCGACTGCGGTTGGCTGCGCTCATTTTCGACCAGTAACCAGTTTCAAAAGCTTTCCTTGCTGCTTTAACCGCACGCTCAATATCTTCTTTACCTCCTTCTGCGACACGAGTAAGGACTTCACTCGTTGAAGGATTTATGGTTTCAAACGTCTTTCCTGATAACGCATTCACCCAGTCACCATTAATGAAGAGTTTCTTGTGACCATTAATAAATTCTGCCACTCTAGGTTTTAAGCTAAACCCTACTGTCTTCTCCATTTTTTCACTCCTTGAAATCGAGTTTTTTTAGAACTGTAAGCTGCAATGGTTTTCTTCTATTGTTATAAAAGATAACTTAATTTGTTTTTTGATAATTGTAAAAAACGGAATATTAAGAAAATGTGTTTTGAATTAAATAAAATACTCAAATGCTTTCTAATGAGTAGTACTCTCTTATATATCCGAAAACCAAAAATACTAAAAAAAGGGGGCACCATGCCACATCCTTGAGATAATTTAGTCAGACAGCACACTAAATAACACAAAGGTGGAGGTTGACTCCCTAATTTTATCTGTTCCAGTGAAACTTATTAACTTGAAATAACGGGTTTGTTGATAATTTACTAACAGATTGTTATTTTATGGTATATAACTCAGAAATTAGCATAGAAAAGAATTATTTGTCTGCGTAAGTTTTTGATAACTTTCTTACTGAGAGTGTTTGTAGTAGGAAGGTATTCCGGAGAGAAACTTCGTTTTTAAATTCTCAAAACTTTTTATTATATGGATATTGAGAAACAACTTCTTTAAATTGTATGGGGGTCAAATGGGCAAACTTCTTAAATCCCTTAATAAAATGCGCTTGGTCATGATAGCCATTTTCATGAACTACATCTAATAAATTAATGTTGTCTGTATGAAGGACCATAGCTAATGAATTTTGAAATCTAACTATTTCACTGAATTGTTTTGGTGAAAATCCAATATATTCCTCGAATTTATTGCGTAAATGACGAGCTGAATATCCCGTCTCATTAGATAATTTGTCAATATTAATTAGTCCGTTTGATGAGTAAATTTTCTTAATAGAATATTCAACTATATTTAGACTATAATTCAAGCTGGATGCGCTATTTTTGATAAACGTTTCAAATAGCACGATTCGCTCATAAAAAGATTTTGCTGCTCCGATTTTCTCTACAATGGAAGAATCTAAAGAGATAACATCTAATAAAGGAATTTTCTTACCAAGTAACTCTTTCATGGAATTCTTTAGTTTAAAAACTTTTTGCTCAGGTAAAAATCTAATACCAAAATAGTCACATTCGCTTTCAAAATCATGTTGCGTGGTTCGGTGAAGCGGACTGGTCCAAAGTACAGCAGAATGTTTGTTCGAACCACAACAAAAAAGAATATCAAAGCAGCCATCTGGAATAACTGAAAACGAGCTGATTTCATTTTTTTTAGTTTTGAATTGATAAAATAGCGCAATATCCTTACATAAATGCCCTTTTGCTTTTACTTCTTTATATTGCTGGGTATTACTTTCGATTTCAGGTTGAGAAGGAAAAAAATATTTTCCTGCTAACTTTACATTAGTTTTCAAATTAGGCTCACTCCTTATATTTTAGAAAAATTCAAATTTAACTAACTCAGAAGAGTTTGAATAACTCATCAAATTATGTAATATAAGGGTTTGAGTAATAATAGAATTTTTATTAGGTCCCTAACCAGCATATCCATATTTATTTATATCACTTGTTTCTAACCTTACGGATACTAAACTACTATATTCTCCTATCTATAGGGTAAATCAACTTACTCATTTCCAGATCTCAACTTTATTAACACAGTTTGTGAAATTTTTTGAATATTCTTAAAACCGATAATGCTATCTTAAATGCTATTTGATTAATTGTAAATATTTTTTAGTTAAAGGAGTGTCAATCTATTCAGTGTTAATACGGTGAAATTACTTTATGAAGTATTAATATTTTTACAGAGTATGAGCACCATAATTCCGCTTTTTACAATAAACTTCTGATGAAAACAGATATCATTAATTTTATACAAATCGATTTTCCTTATGAATGGTTTGTCTGATTTACTATCTATTCTATTGTAAAGGAGTTTTGATTATGGCCAGTATTACTGATAAAGGAAAAAAAATCACTCATCCCCTTGAGCCCCTAACTGTTGAAGAGATCGCACTTGCAACTGCGACCTTAAAAAAGGAGAAAGACCTGAATAACTCTTACCGTTTTGTCAGTGTGACATTACATGAGCCACCCAAAGCTATAGTCTTAAATTATAAAGAGGATGACCCAATCGAGAGACAAGCGTTTTTAGTATTGCTCGATAATGCAGAGGCCAAAACTTATGAAGCCATCGTTTCCTTAAACAATGAAAAGGTGAAGTCCTGGCGGTTCATACCAAATGTACAACCTGCCATCATGCTTGATGAATTTATAGAATGTGAAAAGGCAGTAAAAGAGAATCCTGAAATGCAAGCTGCCTTCATCAAAAGAGGGATTACAAACTTTGACTTAGTTATGGCTGATCCATGGTCAGTGGGGAACTTTGGATTTGTGGAAGAAAACGGCGTGCGGCTAGCACGTACGCTTTGCTGGTACAAAGCTTCTGATAACGATAATGGTTATGCTCGTCCTATCTCGGGTCTCTATGCATTTGTTAATTTAGATACTATGCAAGTAGTCAAAGTCGTTGACAAAGAAGTAATCCCATTCCCTCCACTCGATGGAAATTATAGGGCTGACCAACTAGGGGAACTAAGAAAAACTATAAAACCTTTAGACATAATTCAGCAAGAAGGTCCAAGTTTTGATATTAATGGACATGAAATTAGCTGGGAAAAGTGGAAGATCCGTTTTGGATTCACCCCAAGGGAGGGTCTGGTATTACATACGGTTACCTATAACGATGGGGGAACACACCGTTCGATACTATACCGGGCTTCTTTATCCGAGATGGTCGTACCTTATGGAGATCCCGATGAACCCCTTAGTCGAAACAATGCATTTGATGTAGGCGAATATGGAGTTGGAATGCTAGCAAACTCTTTGGAGTTAGGCTGCGATTGTCTTGGTGAAATCAAATATTTTGATGTCGCATTGGCTGACAGTCGTGGAAATCCCGTTAAAATTCCTAATGCAATTTGTCTGCATGAAGAGGATTTCGGTATTCTTTGGAAACATACTGATTGGAGAACAAACCATGTGGAAGTCCGGCGTTCTCGACGTTTAGTATTATCAAGTATATCGACAGTAGGAAATTATGAATACGGGTTCTTTTGGTATTTTTACCAAGATGGAAATATCGAATACGAAGTAAAGCTAACCGGTATCGTCCATACACAAGCGTTAAAGCCTGGTGTTACAGCAAAATATGGAAATCTTGTTGCTCCGCAGCTATATGCAGCGCATCATCAGCATTTCTTTAATCTCAGGTTAGATATGATGGTGGATGGATTGGATAATTCAGTGTGTGAAGTAGATACGGTACGTTGTGATAGTCCTTATGGTAATGCATTTACTGCAGTATCTACCGAGTTCAAAACCGAAGCAGAAGCAAAGAGAAAAATGGACCTTGAAAAGGCTCGTTACTGGAAAATTATTAACAAATCAAAAAAGAACATCGTGGATGACCCGGTCGGATATAAATTATTCCCTGGAGAAAATTGTTTGCCCTTTGCGGATGAAAATTCTAGCCTTTTAAAACGTGCCGCATTCATTAAAAATCATTTATGGGTAACACCTTTTAATGAAAATGAAAAATTTGCTGCAGGAGACTATCCTAATCAACATCCAGGAGGAGACGGTCTAGAAAAGTGGACGAAAGAAAATCGTACAATAAACAACACAGATATAGTTGTGTGGTACACCATGGGACATCATCACATCACTCGTCCAGAGGACTGGCCGGTTATGCCGACTGCTTATATGGGCTTTTCGTTAAAACCCGTGGGGTTCTTCGATCGAAACCCTGCACTTGATGTTTCCCCATCTAAACCAAAGAAAGATAGACACTGTAGTCACCATTAAGCGCTTAGTCGGCATATTGTATACAATCCCTACTTTCTTATAAAAATAAGGAGTGATCAAATTGTTACTAATCGCCAACTTGGCAGTAATAGCCTTACTGACGATTTGTTGCATCTTGTTTATTTTTAGAATACGACAGCAGTTAAACACTTCAATCATTCACACACATATTATTATCATGGTATTAAGCGTCGTAATCACTCTTACGATAGGTTCGATTTTAGGTCTTATCTACGGCCATGATCTTGTTTCTTCTACGGTTATTTCTACTATCCTGGGTATGGCTATTGGGCTCATTCTAGGCCAGGCTTTCAATTTTTATGTCATGCTAAGTGGAATGGTTGAAGGAATTATGGGAGGCATGATAGGGGCAATGATCGGAATGATGTTGCATCACTCCGCAAATTGGGCGTTCTTTCTTTTCTTAATCAATGCTATTTATATCATTATCATTTCACTCTCTATAATTACGATTAATCGTGATTCCATTAAACCGAATCATAATAGGTTATTAAATAGCACCAACGTGAAAAAAAGCATAATTTAATTTCATACAACAGTTGTTTATGGGGAAACTTCTGCAAGGCTCCCCTCTTATCAAACCATAAGAGCACTATGAATACACAGAGTTTTACCTTTATTTCACAACTTCATCTAAGGGTGCATTCATGAGTCAAGTGTTATATGGGCACTCCGTTTGGGCCAATCCCAAATCTGCATTCCATAAAGCCGATGCGCTGGCAAGAGCAAAGGCGTCCAAATCTTATTTTGGACGCCTTCTTTATATAGTGCAAATCAGTTATTAAATCGAAAACTGTTCATTAGGCAGGTCAGTAATAAACATATATCCCGGGGCATGTGTGATCATGATCTCAGGCTTGACATGCATGGCAACCGCCTGTGGAGTAACACCGCAAGCCCAGAATACCGGGACCTCACCCTCTTTAATTGTTACGCTGTCACCGAAATCCGGAGTGTGAATATCTTTTATTCCAATATTGGCGGGGTTCCCGATATGCACGGGTGCCCCATGGACAGAAGGGAAACGGCTTGTTACCTGGACCGATCTGATGGCGTCTTTTTCAGACATTGGCCGCATGCTGACCACCATAGGGCCTTCAAACCGTCCAGCTTTTACACATTGGATATTTGTCTTATACATAGGTACATTGCGATTCTCCTCAATATGCCTGATCGGAATTCCATTTTTCAGCAGGGCCTCTTCGAATGTAAAGCTGCAACCAATTAGGAAGCCAACCATATTTTCATCCCAAAGATTCGTTACATCCGTCTTTTCTTCAACTAACTTACCATGACGGTAAACCCGGTACTTTGGAATATCGGTTCGGACGTCTGCGTTAGGGGCGGCCACAGATGGAATCGCTGAACCAGGTTCTATTACATCTATGATAGGGCACGGCTTAGGATTACGCTGGCAGAAGAGAAGAAACTCAAAGGCTAAATCTTTTGGCAGCACAGCTAAATTAGCCTGGATATACCCATGTGCGAGACCAGATGTAGGTTTCAACCATCCGTTTTTGCGAATCATTTCCCGAGCCTTGTAAGGGCTCATTACTGTAATAGATGTCATGTGCATACTCCCCCATATACTATTTAAATCATTGTGAAAACCCTTTATCAAAGAACTACCGCCTATATGCGTCATCGCAATCACTATAATAATACCAAAAATCTTTATCCACAAGCGATGTTTATAATCCGTCGATGATTTTTTGTTATATATTCGGCGACCAGCATTACACCTAATACACGGGATATTACTAAATAAATACTGAGGGCTAACCAAAAAGCTGTCAACCTTTTGTTTAGCCCTTTTTGATTCTCTTTTAATCGATTTCGCATGTAATGTACAAAGCGTTTCCACTATTTAGCGATATCCCACCTAACCTTATAACTGCCTTTGTGGCTCCCTTCAACTTTTAATTAATAGGTGCCATCCTTGTTTATTTTAACCGTGGAACTGGGGCGTTTCTTAGGATTTTCCACCTTCTATAATTCATTGTTTTCCTCATCGATTAAAGCAATCGTTAAATGTCCACTTACTGTTGTTACTTCAACACTTAATGTTAGTTCATCTTCGTTTTCGAGCGTCAATGTAGTAAATTTAACTTACCTTAAACTTTGAGTAAGACATCTCAGTGCTATGATCCGAATTCTTTTCAACAGACATCACAGTTGTGAAACTGCCACCCGAGCAGCCTGATAAAAATATTATCATGATCAGAAATGCGATTAGGCATTGCAAGTTTTTAGCTTCATCTACACACCTCCTCGGGTAAAGAATTGTACTTAAAGTTTGTGGGTCCCGCCAATAGATGTGACAGTTTTATTAGTTTATACCAAAACCCACTCACAAAAAAGCCTACTTACAAGGACATTAAAATTCACTTTTTGGCTGACTGTTTCAATAATTTACTGAAGAATAACACAAACTAATGTTTAGTTCGTTGTGAAGGAGAGATAAAAATGCAATTTTTTCATATATTTATCGAGCTTGTCGTTGGCTATATCGCGCTTTTTCTGATCACAAAATTACTGGGGAAAACGCAGATCACCCAAATTACAACTTTTGATTTTATTTCTGCGCTCGTACTGGGAGAATTAGTTGGAAATGCGTTTTACGATGAAAAAATAGGTCTAATAGAAATTTTATTTGCGATCGCGATATGGGGCATGCTTATCTTCGGAACAGAAATACTTACACAAAAAAAGAAGGGTGTCCGGGGTTTGCTGGAAGGGAATCCGTCGATTGTCGTCCGAAAAGGGCAGATAGATTATAACCAATTGCGCAAAAACCACCTGGATATTAACCAGCTTCAGCATTTACTCCGAAAAAAAGACACTTTCACGATTAGGGAATGTGAGTATGCGATCTTGGAGACAGATGGCTCAATCAGTGTATTAAAAAAGCCTCCCTTTCAGACGCCTACTACCCAGGATTTAAAGCTGCCTTTACATGAAGTTCACTTACCGGTCACTTTGATATTGGATGGCGAGATTGTCTATGATAATTTGCAGAGTATTGGTTGGAATGAAAAAGATTTGGAAGCGGAAATTGAAAAAGCTGGTGTCCTCTCTGCTAAAGAAGTCTTATACGCAGAATGGCTGAAAGGAAAACCTCTACATATCCAAACATATAAATCCAGTCCTTAAAGAGATTTTCCTTCACCATGCTTAAACGATTTTATTAAAGTTTCGCCCTTTTCCAGAAAGTTCTGCGTATGTTTTGTCAATGAATTCTTCATTGCGTTTCACTTTGGGGACCGGAGTGAAACGGGTATCGCCCATTTGCCGTTGTGTCACCGCGCTATTTTCGTGGGTTTGATAAGCTTTACCCAGTTTATTAATTCTTTCAACAGGAGTCAGTATGAAAGGGTCATAATGTACTCCAATCTCCCTTTCTGCGTACTGAGCGTACTGATAATTCGTGATCGGCAAAATATAACCCATCGTTCACACCTCTTTACACATATCATTATATTTCCCTCTACCCTTTATTGAATATGATTAAACCTGTTGCTAAAGAAACTTTTGTATAGCTGCTTGTTTTGGTATGATTATGGTTGTGGAATTTTTAGTTACTAAATGAGGGATTACCATTGCAGACCGCTGTTTATCAAGGAAAACCATTACATCTAAAAACAGAAAGCTTGGAAAACTTCCAAAAATTATACGATAAGGGCAAAAAGGGCGAACTAACTTGCCCAACATGCGGCGAAACGGTTCGTTTCCATTTCAGCATTGAAAACGAGCCCAGTTTTAGGCATACGAACATGTACAAACAAGACTGCCCGGAGTCGCCAACGATCGCCGAGGCTTTAACCGATTATAAAACGCCTGAATATATAGACAAAAACGGGTTTCGGATTCCTAAAGCCCGCCAGATTCAAACTGTTGCCGTAAGCCGATCCACCTATAAGCCAATTAAAAGGATCGCGTCTTCCTCACCTTTTTTACGATCACAGCCTGGTCAGCCATTGGAAACGAAAGGGTACTTTCACCAGCTTCAGCAATCGGGGATTGGTCTCGATCTTAACCAAATGGAAGCGGCAGCCCATACTGATGGAGCACTTCTCGTCCTTGCCGGTGCTGGAAGCGGAAAGACAAGGGTGTTGACGGCAAGGACAGCATATCTCATCAACGAAAAAAATATTGACCCGAAAAACATTATGCTCGTAACATTTACAGCGAAAGCAGCGGCAGAAATGAAAACCAGGCTATCGCGCTATCCGGCGACCGGCCCGGACAAAACACGTCAGCTCGTCGCAGGTACCTTTCATAGTATTTTTTATCGGATCCTTTCTTTCCATGACCCAGCAAGCTGGTCTTCGGAAAAACTGTTGAAACAGACGTGGCGTAAGGAGCAAATAGTAAAAGAAGCGGGCAAAGCGCTTGGTCTTGATGATAAGGAGTTTGCCTTTGATCTTGCTCTTCTGCAGATCAGCTACTGGAAAAACTCTCTGCTTTCGCCTTCACAGGTTAAACCTGATACAGAATGGGAAGAAAAGACTGTTTTCCTTTTCAACGCTTATGAAAAAAGTAAGCAATCGCAAAGCCTGTTTGATTTTGATGACATGCTCGTTGGATGCTATCACCTATTCCTCGACTCTCCAGATATATTGGGAATGTACCAAAATCGCTTTCAATATTTTTTAATTGATGAGTTTCAAGATATAAACAAAGTGCAGTACGAATTAATAAAGCTGCTTTCCGCCAGCACAAAAAATGTCTGTGCAGTAGGCGACGACGATCAATCCATATACGCTTTCAGGGGAAGCAATCCTGCCTATCTGCTTGAGTTTGAGAAGGATTTTCCCGATGCAAAAATCGTCGTTCTTTCAGAAAACTATCGTTCCAATCATGAAATTGTCTCGACCGCCAACCGGGTCATTTCCGAGAATAAACAGCGAAGACCAAAGGAAATGAAGGCGCAATTTTGTGAGAATCATTCCCCGGTTCTGTTTTATCCATTTGATGAAGAACAGGAAGCAACGATGATTGTCACTGATATACAGGAAAAAATAGCTGCGGGGGCCGATCCAGGTGACTTTGCGATTTTATTCCGGACCCATACCGCAAGCCGGGCGGTTTTTGAGCGGCTCGCCCACTCTAGTCTTCCGTTTAAAGTTGACAATGAGGCAGAGTCTTTTTATGATCGGTTTATTATTAAGGGTATGCTTGCCTTTTTAAAACTAAGCTTAAATGAGGATGACCAGTCTGCGCTTCAGCCAATACTGCCTGCTTTATTTATGAAACAGGCCGTGATCCGCGATGTAAAAGCAAACAGTATCCTGAATGACTGCTCACTGCTCGAAGCCCTGTCTCGCGTTAAAACGGGCTTTGCTTTCCAGGAACGAAAGCTTAAAAAGCTTGTACCGGTTGTCAGGTCATTATCCGCTTTGTCTCCGTTGACCGCGATCGAAACGGTCGAAAAAGAACTTGGCTATCAAGAATTTGTCAAGAAACGCGGGAATGAAGGCAATAGCACCGAAAAAGGATCAGATGATCTTAGAGATTTGAAGGTTGCTGCGAGAAATTTTACAAATATACGTGAATTTATTGAGCATGCTGAGCATATGATGGCGATGATGAAAGAAGTGAAAGCCATTGGCCGCCAACTGGAAAAAGCCATTACATTGAGTACAATCCATAAAGCGAAAGGACTTGAATACGATACGGTATACCTCCTCGGGGCTGTAGATGGCAGCATGCCACATGACCATGCTCTTGAAGCTTTCCGTATTGGAAACTCCGGGCCGCTTGAGGAAGAAAGACGGCTGCTTTACGTTGCGATCACAAGGGCAAAGGACCAGCTGTACATCTCGGTTCCAGAACAAAGACGCGGAAAAATAGCACAGCAAACGAGATTCCTAACACCCCTTTTACGCAATAGAAAATGATCTCCTTTACTGATCGCATTGTTTTTATACACAAAAAAAGGACTTGCCGAAGTCCTTTTCTTTCATTATGATGCACATTTATTTTTTATTGATCATTTTTGAAATCGTATTTAAATCAAGCTGTTGTCCATCTTTCACAATTGAGCTGACAAGCTTATCTTCCATCTCTTTCGTTACAGGCTTATTGGCAATCTGCGACACTTTTCTAATGACGCCCCTGACCGTTTGCTCATCTTTGAAGTTTGCATGTTGCAGCGAATTTGCCAAGTCGAAAATATCCTTCATATTGACGCCGGTCTTTTTTTCAACATTCTTAAAGAAACCATTTTCCATGCTAGTACACCACGCCTCCTTTAGATACTACTTTATCTTATGAACGAAGGCGAAAAAGGTGAAATGGAGATCAGGGTTACCCCCTGCCTGCAGAAAAAGGGGCCGCCTCTTAAGAGACAGCCTTTGCAGTAAAATATATTTATCGCCATTGTTAATTATAGAAGCTGGCACCAACAACAATTAACAAAATAAACAGTACGACGATTAATACAAACGCGGAGCCGCCGGCGTATCCACCACCGCCGTATCCGTATCCGCCATAGCCACAACAGCCATAACCGAAGCCCATGTTCGTCACCTCACTTTAATATATTCATTCATATCATATGTAGGCAACATCAAAATGTTTGGGCGAGCTCAGGGCGAAGGCAAAATCATCGTTCTATATTAGAAAAAATGGTTTGCTGCTGCCCATAAATCATTTAACATCTGTACAAAATCGAGCAATATGATTCGCGGATGGCTTAGCCCTTGGGCTTAAATAGAAGGGCGCCGATAAAGCCAAAAACAACGGCGGCTGATATTCCTGAACTTGTTATTTCAAACATCCCGGTCAACACACCGACAAGGCCGTGCTGCTTAGCCTCCTGCAAGGCTCCATCAACTAAGGAATTCCCGAAGCTCGTGATCGGTATGGATGCTCCAGCTCCTGCAAAGTCCATTAGCGGTTCATATACTCCAAACCCACCCAAAATGGCTCCAATAACAACAAATAAGCTTAATGTATGGGAAGGTGTCAATCTGGCGACATCAAACAGCAGCTGGCCGACTACACAAATCAGGCCGCCCACCACAAACGCCCAAAAAAACATGGAAAGCATTCTTCTTTTCCTCCTTTATCCGTTCATTTCAATGGAAACGGCATGGGCTATGCATGGAATCGTTTCCTTTTGTTGATACGAGAGCGGTGACAGCAAAGCGCCTGTTGCAATCGCAAGAACCCTTTTGTACCGTCCCTGCTTCATTTGCTTTAGCAGATGCCCATACAGTACGGTTGCCGAGCAGCCGGCACCGCTTGCTCCTGACTGGACTGGCTGATCGTCCTTGTAAATCATCAACCCGCAATCCTGAAATTGGTTGCTATCGATTTTCAACCCATCTTTCTTCAATAGTTCCATAGTTGTTTCCCGGCCAATTTTACCGAGGTCACCGGTTACGATTAAATCATAATGTGACGGCTCAAGCTGCAAGTCTTTAAAATGGGCTGAAATCGTATCTGCGGCCGCCGGTGCCATCGCGCCACCCATATTAAAAGGATCGGAAAGCCCCATATCAATGACCTTGCCGATCGTTGCCGTTGTCGTTACTGGCAGCGATTCTTTCGAATCGTTGTTCTCCTTAATCAGGGCGACACCTGCGCCGGTCACCGTCCATTGGGCAGTCGGCGGCTTTTGGCTCCCATATTCAGTCGGATAGCGAAACTGCTTTTCCACCGCGGCGTTATGGCTTGACGCTCCGGTCAGGATATATTTTGCTCCTCGATAATTGATGATAAAGGAGGCTAAAGCAAGGCCTTCCATCGATGTCGAGCAGGCACCAAACAGGCCGAAATAAGGAATCTTGGCTGTTCGTGCCGCAAAGCTTGATGGCGTAAGCTGATTGACCAAATCACCCGTAAGTAAAAACTGAATATCATCTCTTTTGACCTTGCCTTTTTGCATAGCCGTTTCGATTGCCTCTTCAAGCAGCAAACTATGAGCTTTTTCATACGAGTCCTTTCCCATCCATAAATCATCGTGAAGGATATCAAAATCATCTGCCAGGTTTCCATTGGCTTCGAATGGGCCGCCGGTCACCCCTGATGCGGTTATGATCGGGCGATTTTTAAATACCCAGGACTGTTTTCCCCTTAGCAATTATAAAACCCCCCACATTTTTAATAATGTTTTGATTAAGGCAACAACAAAAGCTGCAAAGACCCCAAACAGAACAACAGATCCCGCTAGTTTAAACAGATTTCCCCCAACACCAAGAACAAATCCTTCGGTGCGATGCTCTATTGCAGCTGAAATGACAGCATTGCCAAAGCCTGTTACAGGCACTGCACTGCCCGCACCTGAGAACTGGCCAATTCGATCGTAAACACCGAATCCTGTCAGAAGCATTGTTATAAATATCATCGTGGCAACAGTGGGGTTGCTTGCCGTTTGTTCGGTAAAATCAAAATAATAAATATAGAAATAAGTAATCGCTTGTCCAATTAAACAAATCAGGCCCCCGACCAAGAAGGCCCTTAGGCAATTTTTCAAGAGCGGGCGCTTTGTTTCATGCTTCTGTTCGAGCTGCTGGTATTGCTTTTGCTGCGGGGTTTTTTTGGGCTTATTCCCCATTGTGATTGGCTCCTTCCTATGTCATTTCTTTTTGAAGGCTGATAATCGATTTCAACCTTTTTTCTGCCTTTATATCCGAGAAATCTGGTTTTTGCATGTCTTCTTGCAGCTGGACAGCTTCAAGGAAAATTTTATAATCACTCGATACTGTAAAATTCTCATCGGGAAATTCTTTTTCAAGCCGCTTTGTAATGTTTTTTTCAATGTCCTTCATCCCGAACCGTTCTAAATGCCTGACTTTATACGCAACAAGAACATCCTTCTTCCCTTTTATGACTGCGACATCGTAAATTTCATCAAAAGCCATAACCTCCTCTTTCACCTTCTGAGCAATGATGATATCTTTCTGTTTATCGCTAATCGGAACAGGAGCTGGATTTGTCGCTCTAATAAGGGACATTTGATTGCCCTTTCCTTCATCTGCTTCTTGACAGCCTGCTAAAATAATGGTTAACAAAAGGAGAAGCTGGCAAATAAAAAATGATTTTGACCATTTACTTTTCATATTTTTCCCTTCCTATGTAAGAAATGTGTGTTTCACTCTAATTTATTGTTTGCACTGAGGCCGATTTTATTACATTAAAAATACTTTTTGTAAGAAAAAAATAACCGGGATAATTTCGGCAACTTATTCGGCCCGTTTCATCAATCTCATTTTCATCGAATTTTTGTATGCTCAGTTTTCGAAAAAAAATCCAATAAAAAAGACTGTCTCATCTATCGAGACAGTCTTTTTATTTTCTATTTGTGTTTTTTCTTTTTAAGCAGCCACAATCCTTCTTTATTCTCTTAGGTTCCTGTTTTACGCGAGTTATTCGCGAAGCTTGTTTGCCTGATTTTTTTTGCAAAGTGTCAGCCTCCTTGTCTGAGATTCATAATATAATATGAAAGCTTGACAAGATTGGTACGGCTAGCTGCCCAATGCTTTACTGATAAAAACTTCGATTACCGAACCTATAGCAGCGACTGCCAGAACAAAAATCACAGGCACACCAAACACTGGAACAAGAAAATATATAGCAGTTAACAATAAACTGGACCAAACACCCGTGCACCAAAAACAGCTAAGCAGTTCTCCAATCCAGCTTTTTATTCCCTTACCCTTTGGAACTAAGTAGATTTCTTTGTTCCCATCCGGATCTTCTTCTATTTGTTCTTCAAAAAAAGGAGCCCTTATGAATTCAGTTATTTTGTCAAAAACAATTAGCCTTGTTAAACGAAACGAAGCAATCCCGATGATTACTATCAACCATAAATCAAGGTTCAATTCAATCACCAACCTATTTAAATGTTAAGCAGGCATATGATAAGTAAAAATAAAAGCTTATCGCCAGCTCTATAATAAGGCTTCACCAGTTTTAGCAGGAAGCGAGGATTTCCGCTATTCAAAAATTATGATGTCAGTAATGTCATCTATATTAAACTTTTTCTGATGTCTGCCAATTTTCACTTTCACAAAATTTCCTTTTTTGCTGATTACCTGAAATTTGATTGGCTGCCCATCTATAATCGCTTCACACACTGGTGTTTCTATACCATTCCAATAACGCGCCAAATGAGCGATCTTTACTCTGATTTTCTGTCTTTTCATCTCGTCTATCCCATGAATTGAAGCTGTGGACGTTGTTGTCCCCACCTCATTTTGATGGTAGGAGCCTAAAGAGTTTTCTTGTTCGCCCGAAGCGACTTCATGCGGCATTTCCACCGTTGCATCTGTCTGAATGTTGTTGTCATTGTTTACCGCCTTTTCACCTATTTCGACATCTTTATCCAGATGCCCTAATAAATCAGCCTCTGTTTCAACAGTCAGTTTTTCACCAAGCATTTGCTTCAGCTTTGATTTTACTTCGTCCTTTGAAGCCTTATTTATCTGTTTGTTTTTTTGCGCCAGCCCAGCTTTTTCATAATCGTCTTCCTCCGTTAATTCCACCTCGATTTGCTGAAACTCGGGAAATTGCTGATCATTTTTCGTATAAAAAATATTTTGCATATGGTTGTTCGCCGGTTCATGTTTATATAATAAAGGTTTAAAAGGTGGCTGCTCATCTTCCGCCAAAAGTCTCCCTCCCACACAATCAATTATTTCTTCATTTATTTGTATGCAGCAAATATCGCTGTTGCTATATCAGTGGAAGTTTTCAAACTATTTGAGGGTGTTTGCAGAGGCAAATAATCATGTGACTGGATTGTGATCTGAGAGGGACAACTCTTTAGATTGAACTATAAAAAAATGCCCGCTTCACACCAGAAGCGGACATTTTCTTACTTAAGCAATAATATGGTAACCCGAATCAACATGAATATTTTCCCCGGTAATTCCGCGCGACATGTTGCTGAATAAAAACACTGCGGTATCGCCAACCTCTTCCTGGGTCGTCATCCTCCTAAGCGGGGCTTTCTCCTCGATTTCTTTAAGAATGGAATTAAAATCACTGACTCCTTTTGCGGATAGAGTGCGGATTGGACCGGCCGAAATCGAATTCACACGAATTCCCAGCTTCCCTAAATCATTAGCCAAATATTTCACACTTGCATCCAGAGAAGCTTTTGCAACGCCCATAACATTGTAGTTCGGCATAACCTTTTCTCCGCCCAAGTAGGTTAACGTGACAATGCTTCCGCCTTCTGTCATTAAATCTTTGGCTTCCTTAGCCACTGCTGTTAACGAATAGGAGCTGATGTTGTGAGCAAGCAGAAACCCTTCTCTTGTCGTGTTCAAATACTCTCCCTGAAGCTCTTCCTTATTCGCAAAAGCAATACAGTGGGCGATTCCATGGATCACCCCGGTTTGCTGCTTAATTTCCGCGAAGCATTTTCTTACTTCTTCGTCATTGGTGACATCGCATGGAATGATCAGTGAATTTGCACCGTCAAGCGTTTCCGCAAGATCACGGACGCTTTTTTCCAATCTCTCTCCTGCATATGTAAAAACCAGGCTGGCTCCTGCTTCATGAAGTGAGCGGGCAATCCCCCAGGCGATACTGCGTTTATTGGCAACTCCCATAACAACATAAGTTTTTCCAGCCAATGATAAGCCCATTCTAAAATCCTCCTATTAATACAAGTTATTAATACCTAGTACTAATTCTAATACATTTTGAAAAAAATGAAAAGAAACATTGCACTATGATTGTATTGTTAAGTAACACTGCCTAGTAAATCAAGCGATTTCCCCGCATGTGATGCACCAGCTATGTAACCGAAGCGTGCATTTCCACCCGCATCCCCCGAGACTTAAGATAAGTAGCTCATAAATAAGGTAGCCATGCCAAAATAAATCAAAATACTGATAATATCATTAATCGTCGTAATAAATGGCCCTGAAGCTACCGCAGGATCAATCTTTAATCTGTGCATCAACAGCGGCACTAATGTTCCGGCCATTGTCGCAACAAACAATGATGAAAGAATCGACATCCCTACCAAAATACCGAGATAAATATCACCTTGCCAAATATAAACGACAAGTGCGGATAGGATCCCACATGTAGATCCGGTTATAATACCCGTTCCTGCTTCCCGCAAAACCAATTTTAATTTGCTCTCTTTTTCCAAATCTCCAGTTGCAATCCCCCTGACCGCAACCGCCAGCGCCTGCGTCCCAGTATTTCCGGCCATCCCTGCGATTAAAGGAATGAACACGGCGAGGATGGCAACCTTGTCTAATGTATCCTCAAACCGCCCGATCAGGCTCGCTGTGAATGTCCCAAGGAAAAGCAAAATAATCAGCCAGGGCAGCCGTTTTTTAGCTGCTGACAAAGGACTGCGGTCAATCGAATCAAGGTCGCTTATCCCGGCCAGCTTGGAATAATCGTCCGATGCCTCTTCTTCCATAACATCAATAATGTCATCAACGGTAATGATCCCAAGTAAATGGCCTTGAAAATCAACAACCGGAAGAGCAAGCAAATTATAATCACGCATTTTTCTTGCGGCTTCTTCCTGGTCCTCGGCGACCGAAATCGAAACAACCCGGTCTTGCATAATCTCTGATAACATCGTATCGTCAGAACTGATAATCAAATCTCTTAATGAAATAACCCCAACAAGAGTTTTTTGTTCATCAATCACATAAACGTAGTAAATTGTTTCCGCCCTTGGAGCTTCATTTCTTAAAATATGCATCGCCGACCGAACGGTTTGGTTTGCAGAAATGGCAATAAACTCGGTCGTCATGATACTACCGGCTGTATATTCTTCATAATGGAGCAGCTCTTTTATTTCATCAGCGGCTTTATCATCCATAATCGTTAAATAACTGGCAACTTGATCTTTATCCAGCTCATTCAAGACGTCGACGGCATCGTCGGCGTACATATTCGAAAGCATATCTGCAGCGTACGCAGGATTCATTTCTGCTAAAACCTCTTGGTATTCTTCTTCCTCAATTTCTAGATTTTCGAACAAACCGGCCATCTCTTCCGGAGATAGATAATGATAAATGAGCGTCCGTGATTCTTCGTCTAAATCCTGGAAAAATGAGGCCTGGTCATATGGGTGCAGCTCCAAAAACTCGTCCCGGAACTTTTGCATGTTTTCTTCTTTTAATGCATCAAGCAGCAGCTTAATATTTGTCTGATGAAGTGTCTTTTCCTGTTTTTGATCTGTCATACGCTTTTCCTCCCCACTGCTTTATGATAAGCTTTTTCCACTCTTATGTTTATAACAGGAAAATAATCGTGTTGGACATTCGATACTATTTTTCCTTAATGTTTTAATAAATTTTCATAAAGTAATTCTTAACTGGAAAACGAACAAATTATTTTTAAAATAAGAGGCAGCATTATTCATTTCATTCGTTTATTTAAGGTTAACAAAAAATGCTTATGATTAGGGTTTCTTTTAAACATACTAATGATATTTTCTCCTGTATGGTTACAAGAAGCAAACTATCGCAGAAAAATAAAGGAGATTTTTAAACATGAAGCTCGATATAATTGGTGATATTCATGGCTGTTACAACGAGTTTTACGAGCTGACAACAAGACTCGGCTACGAATGGGCTGATGGATATCCGATGCATCAGCAAGAAAGAAAGCTGGCCTTTGTCGGAGATTTAACGGATCGGGGTCCTGATTCTATCCGAACGGCCGATGTTGTTTGCCAGCTGGCTGTTGATAAAAAAGCAGCCTTTTATGTTCCCGGTAATCATTGCAACAAGCTGTACCGCTATTTGCTTGGAAACAATGTTCAAATATCCCATGGGCTCGAAACAACGGTCGCAGAAATCAATGCATTATCAAAAGACGAGCAGCAGCAATTCCGAACAAAATTTATCGAACTGTATGAACAGGCCCCGCTCTATCATGTACTTGATAATGGGAACCTTGTCATCGTGCATGCCGGGATCCGTGAGAATTTTATCAGCAAAAATGATGCGAAAGTAAAATCCTTTGCATTGTACGGGGATATTACTGGAGAAAAACACCCGGACGGGTCACCGGTGCGCAGAGATTGGGCCAAACAATACCAGGGCAAGGCTATTATTGTATATGGGCACACCCCTGTTAAAGAAGTCCGGAAAATCAATAACACCTTCAACATTGACACAGGCGCTGTGTTTGGGGGAAAGCTGTCCGCACTTCGATATCCCGAGCTGGAAATCGTATCTGTTCCATCAACACTGCCTTATGTGGAAGAAAAATTCAGGGAAACGTAATTTTGCTAATCCGGTATCCCGTCAAGTCCAATAACTCAAAAATGCCACCCCGCCAACGTGAGAGGAGTGGTTTCTTATCCGAACATATTGATCACTTGTTGCATATCTTCCGGAAGTGCAGCATGAAAATTCAGCTCCTGCTCAAGAATGGGATGCCAAAAGGCGAGATTGCTGCAATGAAGCGACTGCCTTCTGATATACTGCCTGCTTCCCCCGTACAAATCATCTCCTAATAAAGGGTGTCCAAGATAAGAAAGGTGAACCCTGATTTGGTGGGTTCGCCCCGTTTCCAGCTTGAGCTCAATATGTGTAAACCGTTCGAACCTGGCAAGA
Organism: Bacillus canaveralius; assembly: GCF_002860125.1. Classification (GTDB taxonomy): domain Bacteria; phylum Bacillota; class Bacilli; order Bacillales; family Cytobacillaceae; genus Bacillus_BJ; species Bacillus_BJ canaveralius. The sequence goes on along the minus strand of NZ_PGVA01000028.1, from coordinate 108,355 downwards.
ACTTTAAAGTGGGTACAAGCATACTGCCCTGCAGCATTGACTTCCCTTTCAATAATGCTGTCAGCTTTTCTTGCGATCGGCTCAAGTATCTTCCCGCTATCTTCAGGAATGTGCCCTTCACACAGCGCCTGATAAACCCTGTTCACCTGTCCGGATCTTTGCTGCTGGCTGAGGAGATGGTGGACATGCCTGTGTTTCGCAATCAGGACGATACCTGAAGTATCACGGTCGAGGCGTGTAACGATATGGGCGGTTGCTTCTATGTCTTTTTCCTGATAATAGCCAATCAGTGCATTCGCCAGGCTGCCGGATGGATGTTCACGTGACGGGATCGTGCTCATTCCCGCCGGCTTAAGAACGATCAACACATATAGATCTTCATAGATGATCGTTAAAGGGATTTTCTCTCCTTGCATCCCTTCGCTTCTCTCTTCTTTCGGAAAAACCACTTCAAGATGATCACCTTGATTCAGAATATAGCGGACCGTTACATCGTCGCTGTTAACCCGAATGTTTCCGCCCTTAAATTTGATATCGGTTAACGCTGTTTTTGAAATGTGATACTCCCGCAAAAATTGGCGAATTAATTTTCCGGAATCCTCATTTGTAATTTCCCATTCAAGCTTAAATCGTCCAGGCATATATTTACCCTCTAATCCTTATCGCTTACAAATGAATCACGGACGCGCTTCCAAAATGGAAACGGCCTGAAGCGGGCAAAGCGGATTTTTTCATCGGCAACCCTGAATTGAATCGACTTCACATCTTTATGCAGCAACGGAAGATGGTCAATCGTGATTTGAAAATCAGCTTCATTTACCGGTTTCAGCATGCACGTATGATGTGCCGGCAAAATGAGCGGTGAACCGATGGTCCTGAACACGCGATTGTTGATTGATGCCATTTCAGCCACTTGAATCGCTGGTAATGACGGATGGAGGATCGCCCCGCCCAGTGCTTTGTTGTAGGCGGTGCTTCCCGACGGCGTCGAAATGCATAAACCGTCGCCGCGAAATCGTTCGAAGTGCTGGCCTCTTATTTCAACATCCATGACAAGCGTTTGTTCCGCACCTTTAACTGTCGATTCATTAAGAGCCAGATAACGGGTTTCTTTGCCGCCATGCTGATAACGAATAATCACTTCGAGAAGCGGGTACTCAATAATTTGGTAAGGAGTTTTCGCAATTGCAATCACGAGCTTTTCAATCTCTTCCGGAACCCAATCGGCATAAAATCCAAGATGTCCAGTATGGACGCCAACAAAAGCCGTTTTATCAAGTCGGCTGCTGTAGCGGTGAAAAGCGTATAACAGAGTCCCGTCGCCGCCGACAGAAATGACGATATCCGGCTCTTCTTCATCATAGACAAGCTCAAAATCCAATAAATATGATCTCATTTTATGCATGAGTGTATTTGACCTTGAATCCCCTTTGGATGTAATCGCAAACTTCATGACTGGATGCTCCTCTTTTTTATAGGAATAAGCGGTTTATAGCTTGTTTTACAGTTTAAAATACCAGCAGGCAAATCACTTTTCCCCTTCCTGCTGCTCTTTTTTTCTAGAAAAGAAGGCCTGGGCATCCTGAATTTCCCCGCGGATTTGGGACATTTCTTCATCCAGCCGAAAAGCGGCTTCTGCCGCTCTCTGCAGCCTCATTTTTATATCCTCAGGAAATTGGCCTCGATATTTATAGTTTAAGGAATGTTCCACCGTTGCCCAAAAGTTCATGGCCAGTGTCCGAATTTGGATTTCGGCCAGAATCTTCTTTTCCCCGTTTATTGTTTGGACGGGATATGAAATGACAACATGGTAAGACCGGTATCCGCTCGATTTTTCATGTGAGATATAATCGCGTTCTTCAACAATTTCAAAATCGTTGCGGTTTCGAAGCAGCTCTACAACCTTTATGATATCGTCGACAAACTGGCACATCATCCTGAGGCCCGCAATATCCTGCATTTCTTGTTCAAGCCTGTTTAACGGGATTCTTTTTAGATTTGCCTTATCCAAAATACTCGCAATCGGTTTAACACGGCCTGTGACAAACTCGATCGGCGAGTAGGTCGTATCAAGTTCAAACTGGGCCCTCATTCCCTTCAGCTTTACTTTCAACTCTTCAACTGCTAGTTTATAAGGCGCTAAAAATTGATCCCAATGCTTCATAAATACTCACCTCATCCGGTTTTCTCTATCTGGATGTTGGAACATTGAAACAGCCTAAAAAACATTTTCGACTTTTTCAACCATTACCGCTCCATAATTGCTGTTTCCTTTAATATTTTCAATCAGGTAGGATAATTCATTATGAAATTGATCAAGCAGCAGCCTCTCGCCGCCACCGGCTGCATATACAGGATACTCCGCATCAAGCGCTTTCTTGATTTCCGGCCAGATCTCTTCCGGAAGCTCAATATATGTATACTCATTATTCATTTCTGTTAAGTAAATAAATGCCAATTGATCCGAGTCAACAAGAATTCGACCAACCGCAGATAGTTCCGCTAATGCAACTGGAAATTTTCCCTCAAGAATTAATTCATTTTCCTTTATAAAAGCTTTTTCGATTGTGATCCTTTTCTTCACGATTATGATACCTCCAAACTCTCTCCATTTTACCACATTGCCGGCATATCTCCTAAAAATTGCAGTGGCTTAAGAAAAACGTGATAATATGGACAACAGAGGCTGCTTATCCAAACTTGGCAGAAATAAGACACATCCGGAGCTTTCCGGTGATCTGATCTGCGGTATTGAAAATGAGAGGACGATCGTTTATGCCACAGCATCTTGAAATTGAATGTAAAAACCTTCTAACGGAAGATGAATTCAACCGGTTGAAGGGATACTTTAAAATAGCTGATTCAGCATTCAGGCAACAAGTTAACTCGTATTTTGATACAAAAGATTTTTTATTAAAACAGAACGGGACGGCTTTACGAATCCGTGAAATAGGAAATAATTTCGAATTAACATTAAAGCAGCCCGGCGGGGAAGGGCTGTTCGAAACGAACCAGCCGTTAACCGCCAATGAAGCTGCTGCAATGCTGACGTCCGCGGCAGTTCCAGAAGGGCAAGTTAAGGAAATTCTTAAACAAATTCCAGTGCCGGTTGCTCTCCTTGAAAATTTCGGTTCACTGACCACCTTTAGAGCTGAAATCGAATTCCGCGGCGGTCTGCTCGTTTTCGATCACAGTTACTATTTAAATATTGATGATTATGAAGTAGAATATGAAGTAGAGGAAAAAAACAGCGGTGAAAAGATCTTTATTGAACTTCTGTCTGCTCATGATATTCCGATCAGGGCAACGAAAAATAAAGTCAAAAGATTTTACGATCAAAAATACATACAGCTAAACTCTTAATTCTGTAGATATTAAAAGGAGTTTTTTATGAACATAGATAAATTAAAGATTATGCTTGAACTTCAGGCGCTGCAAAACTTTAATCAGCCGACACCAACAGCTTCCAACAGCACAATGTTCCAGGACTTGTTGGCAGAATTTCTTTCTGGCCAGGAAACGGCAAATCTTGACTTGCTCCCCGAGAAAGAACACAGTGAAAAATTTAATCAAATGGCGCCGGTCACTATGCCTTCCCTTCCGCCTATCAATCTGACAAAACTGCCGCAGACCCAGTCTGATTATGAAGACATTATCAAAACGGCTGCTGAGCACTATGGGCTTCCGGCTAAATTGATTCAAGCCGTCATTAAACAGGAGTCGAATTTTAATTCTAATGCGGTCAGCCATGCCGGAGCTTCAGGACTGATGCAGCTTATGCCGGCGACTGCCCGCGCTCTTGGTGTAAAAAACGTTTTTGATCCCTATGATAATATTATGGGCGGCAGCAAATATCTGCGGAAAATGTATGACAAATATAACGGCAATATCGAATTAACACTCGCTGCTTATAACGCCGGTCCTGGAAATGTCGATAAGTATTCAGGAATTCCCCCATTTAAAGAAACACAAAACTATGTGAAAAAGGTGACGCAATCCTTTCTGGCATAGAGTGTAAAATAGTTCCAAACGCCTGTTACTGGTAACGGGCGTTTTTTTTGTGTAAATTAGTTAGGAAAGCAAAAACTGCCGGGTGTTGTTGGCATCGCAAGGCTTCTCGGTTGAATCGTCAAAAGGGCACTGTTAAAATAAAGAAAATTAAATAACATAAAAACCTATTCAAAAGGAGTTATGACAATGGTCGAGAAAATGCCGACACCGTTCGATGCCATCGGCGAAAAAACGCTGCACCAGCTGGTGGATGCTTTTTATCGCCGTGTTGGACAGCATCCTGATCTCACTCCTATCTTCCCAAATGATCTTTCTGAAACTGCAAGAAAGCAAAAACAGTTCTTAACGCAATATTTGGGAGGGCCGGCGCTTTATACGGCCGAACATGGGCATCCAATGATGCGGGCACGTCACACTCCATTTGAGATTACGCCAGCCAGAGCAAAAGCATGGCTTTCCTGTATGAGTGAAGCAATGGATGAAACGGGTCTGGAAGGCCAATTAAGAAAAGATTTCTATGCAAGGCTTGTCTTGACTGCCCAGCATATGATAAATACGCCAGATGATACAGAAATAGAGGGTGGGTCCTGAGTGAAATCACAAAAAAACTCGTTCTTATCGTCTCACTGCCACGCTATTGATAAGAGGCCAATCGAAATATATATGTTTGTTGACCCGCTATGCCCTGAATGCTGGGCATTGGAACCAATCATTAAAAAGCTGCAAATCGAATACGGGCGTTATTTTTCGATCAAGCATATTTTAAGCGGCCGCCTCGCAACACTTAATCTTGGCAGAAGAAAAAACTATGAGAATATTGCAGAATTGTGGGAGAAAACAGCCAGCAGATCGGGAATGTCGTGTGACGGCAGTGTATGGCTCGAAAATCCGATTTCCTCCCCTTATCTTGCGTCGATGGCCATTAAAGCGGCCGAGCTGCAGGGAAGAAAGTCAGGAATCAAGTTCCTAAGGAAGCTGCAGGAAGTACTATTTTTAGAAAAACAGAACGTCTCTAACTTTGACGTCTTAAAACATTGTGCAAGAAGCGTCGGACTTGATGTTGAAGAGTTTATAACCGATATCCATTCTGAAAGTGCTTCAAAAGCTTTTCAATGTGACTTAAAAATAACTGCCGAAATGGATATTCAGGAAATCCCTGCTCTTGTCTTTTTCAATGAACAAGTAGAAGAGGAAGGTATCAAAATTACCGGCTCTTATCCTTATGAGGTTTATGTACAAATTTTAGAGGAAATGCTCCAGGAAAAACCGGAACGTAACAGTCCTCCCCCCCTGGAAGATTTCTTGCAACATTACGGGCTTGTCGCTTCAAAGGAAATTGCAGTTGTTTATAATTTATCCGTAAGCGAAGTCGAACGAGAAATGAAAAAACTTTTACTAAAACAACTGGTAGAGCAAATCCCCGTTAAATACGGTATGTTTTGGAAATACAATGATTAACAGAAAAAAGCTCTGCCTCATTTGGCAGAGCTTTTTCTTTACGAACAAAGGGGATGGGAGAAATTTTTCACGGTCAAACAAAGGGGTATATGTTTGTTTGTGATCAACTTCACGTCTGTAATATACCACGAGTTTGGGCGGAGTAGCAATAGTTTGTGTGTTATTTCACAATATTGTCAAAAACAAGTGATGTGATCATGGACAACTGCATATTTATTAGGGTAACTGACATTTCTACATATGAAACCCCGGTATTCACTGTTTCATATAGATGGTATCAACGATGTTTTTAATGTGTTAAAAAAGGAGGAGCCTGATTTTGCAAAATACTATCATAGGAATTATGCTGCTGTTTATCTTAGTTGCTTTTGGCCTTCATTTCCTGGGCCTGATGAAGTTAATTCCTGTTTTCATTAGCGGTCCGCTCTTGTTTATTTCATTGCTTATTTTTTTCTTATACTTAAACGAACGGAAAAAGTTCAAAGGATTTTAGTGTTTATTCGGATACATTTTTTGCGGTGATTACCCATTTTACACCATAAAAAAAGCCGAATTTGAATAGAACATCGTTCAAGTCCGGCTTTTGTTCTGTCTATATGTTACCATGTCTTACGATAATAATTGTTCCATCTCGTTAAGTTTTTCTTCAAAAACTTTACATGCTTCTTCAATCGGCTTCGAGCTTGTCATGTCTACTCCAGCCTTTTTCAATACTTCAATTGGATAATCCGAGCTGCCCGCTTTCAGGAAGTCTAGGTAGCGGTCGACGGCCGGTTTTCCTTGTTCAAGAATTTGCTTGCTCAGAGCGGTTGCTGCACTGTAGCCTGTCGCATATTGGTACACATAATAATTATAGTAAAAGTGAGGTATCCGTGACCACTCGAGGCCAATTTCCTCATCAATTTCAATGTCTTCACGGCCAAAGTATTTTTGGTTTAATTCGTAGTAGTCCTTTGTTAACAAGTCTGCTGTTAAAGCTTCGTGATTCTGTGCTTTTTGATGAATAAGATGCTCATACTCAGCAAACATTGTCTGGCGAAAAACCGTTCCTCTAAAGCCCTCCAAATAATGGTTCAATAAGTATAGGCGTTTTTGTTCATCGTCAATCGTTTTCAGCAGATAATCATTTAATAACGCCTCATTACAGGTTGATGCTACTTCTGCAACAAAGATTGAATAGCCGCCATAAGGATATGGTTGATTTTTGCGTGTATAATAGCTGTGCACGGAATGGCCAAATTCATGGGCAAGTGTAAATAAATTGTTGATGTTATCCTGCCAGTTCATCAAAATATATGGATTTGTTCCGTATGCGCCGGATGAATAGGCTCCGCTCCGCTTTCCTTTATTTTCATGCACATCAACCCAGCGATTCTCAAAACCTTCTTTTAAAACGCTTATATAATCTTCTCCAAGCGGAGCCAGCCCTTTTAAAATGATCTCTTGCGCTTCTTCATAGCTGATTTCCATTTTGACGTCTTTAACAAGCGGAGTAAACAGATCATACATATGAAGCTTATCAAGCCCCAATACTTTTTTGCGCAGCTTGACATAGCGATGTAAAAGGTGAAGATTGTCATTGATCGTATTCACTAAATTTTCATAGACGCTCTCGGGAATATTGTTAGCTGCCAGCGCTGCATGGCGTGCAGATTGATACTTCCGGATTCGCGCATTAAAATTATCCCGCTTGACCGTACCGCTGAGTGTACTCGAAAAAGTATTTCGGTACTGCCCATATGTGTTATATACAGCTTTGAACGCATCCTCGCGAACCCGACGATCCTCGCTCTCCAAAAACCTTATATAGCGGCCATGGGTCACTTCCACTTCTTCACCATTCTCATTTTTAATGCTTGGAAATTCCAAATCTGCATTATTAAGCATGCCAAAGGTCGTACTCGATACGTTCATAATCTCGGAAGCTTCAGCCAATAAGGCTTCCTGCTCGGCCGAGAGCACATGCGGCCTTTGCAGATTAATTTCTTCGAGGGCATGTTCATAAAGCTTGAGGTCCGGTTTTTCTTCCAAAAACTTTTTAAGCTGTGCCTCATCAATTGTCAATATTTCCGGAACAATATAGGCAAGCGCACTGGCTGCCTGGGAATACAAGTTCTTGATTCGGTCATCAAGTGCCTGATAGTGGGAATTGGTTGTATCCTGGTCGTAGCGCATATGGGCATATGTATACAATTTCCCAAGGCGTTCCATTAATTGATCCTGGACTGAAAGGGCTTCGAACAAATGCTGTCCACTCTCACCAAGCGTTCCCTGGTATTTCTTCATTTCTGGAATAAGTTCTTTTACTTGTTGATATTCTTTCTCCCACGCATCATCCGTCGGAAAAATATCTTCGAGTCTCCATGTATCCTCTAAGGTAATTTCATCCCTTGCCGGCAGTTTTTTTACCGCTGTTTCATTTGTCATATTCGTCATCCTCCATTTATAGAATTGTGAGAAGAAGCACAAGATTTGTTCAAGATGTATGCTTGAACTCGATCATGACGGTATGCTTCTAAATTCTCGTTGTACAGGGCAATCTCCTTCCTTTAATATAAAGTACCATAACCTGCAAGAAATGCACAAAAACTAAGCAATCATAGCATTTCCGCTGTCTGCACCTGCTGGAAAATGCAAATCCCCTTTTATTGTATGTTCCTGGCGCTTTTTTCATTATAAGTTCCGCATGATGGCAGGCCCGAAATTTCGATACATCAATTCATCCGCTGTTGACTTTTGAGCTGACGTCTCAGGTCTGATAATTTGCTTTAATACTGCTAAATTGTTTTTGTTCCTCCACGCCAGGTAACCGGTATCAACAAGAAGCTTTACATATCCTTGCACAGCTAATGGCCAACTACCTTTTACTAGTGGCAGGCTTCTAATATTAATTTGATTCTTTTTTAATCGCTGTGAAAAACAGTGGTAAAGTTGCTGGATGGATAGAACTTCGCCGCTTCTGTATTTTTGCAGAACATCCATATATAAATATGTTTGCCAAATAAGCGGGGAGGTCTCGATAAACAAACTATTTGCAGTCGGAAGCCCAATAATAGATGGAAGCAGAGAGATGTTTAAGGAATGGCGGTAAATTTCTTTTAAAAAAGATAGGTTTGCGGATTTTGTCCGGCCGAAGAATGTCAGTTTATAACGATCCAACTCTTTTCTCCACGCGTTCAGGGAAAAGGAAGGTGAGCTCGTTGCTGTGAGCAGTTGTTGGATATCGGTTTTTGTCGGGGTTGAGAAGCTGAATTGAACAAATGCATGGCGTGGAGACATCGAAATCGGATGATGGATGGTAATGAATTGATTGGTAACGGGGCAATAGCACAGAAGGTTCCATTTTTCGATATGTTGTCTGAAAAATAAAAAATGAAACTGGGAAAACGATGCTATATCTGCTGTCTTCCGTTTGAGCAGCTTTCCTCCCAGAATCCATATCGGGATCCAATTGAAGCGGAGATAACCGTTTGTCCTGTCGATAAATTGTTTTGAGCTGATCGGTGAACATTGATATTCAAGAGCGATCCTTTTACCTTTATACGTGTACGAGATATCAGCCCGCTGGTTAATTTCAGGAATATAGTGTTCCAGTATCGGCTGCAAGTTCTGTCGTTTAAGCCATGAGTACAGGTTCAGCTTTCCTTCCATATGGTACAGGGATTCCGCTTCAGCTCCGGCAGCAGTACAGATGCTGTCATGATAATGGGAAAAGTGATGGACTTTTTTCGTACCGATTTTCAAAATCAGTTTTTCATCGCAGTGGGGGCAATAAAATTCCTCCCTCTTTCGTAAATCATCGAGGAACTCATATCGATAATGATCGCCGAGTGAAAAATATTCTCCTGTTTTCGTTTTCGCAGTCAGCATATACCTCCTCCTTTCTTTTTTTAATTCGAGCAAGGAAAATAATTTCCTGCCTAAACGAAAAAATTTCGTGTTAATTAACCGCCGCCGATGAAATTTTTCAAAAAAAAAGGCATAAAAAAACCGACTTCAAATTTGAAATCGGTATATGTTATGAAAAGTATTTGCGCAAGGTAACAAAAACGTCTTCCTCGATAATGACCTTTCCGTATTCCTCAATACGGTGAATGGTCATTTGTGTCTCATTGCCGTATTCAAGAAGAACACTGAGCAAATTATCAATTTCTTCTTCTTCCAAATCCTCTTCCGGGAATTCCACATATAGATAATACTTGCCTTCAAATGAATATAGCTTGGCAAGTAATGAGTCGATTCCAGGGCGATGTGACAACGAAATAACATCCTCAAAATCGCCGAACGACAGAAGGAAGTCAAGACTTTCATCTTCCAATGCCTCTTCTTCTATATCCCCTCTAGGGTTAAAATGTTGATCAAGCATTTCTTCAATTCGCTCATCAACAGGAATATCCTTGATTTTTTCATCAGGTACAGGCAATTCGAATTTTTGGCCATCCTTGGAAAGCTGGGCTTTTGTCACAAGAACCTCCAAACCTTTATCAAGCGCCTGAACTTGAATCCATAGAGGCCCTTCAGCAGCAAACTCTTCCTCTTGATGAACTTCATCCATCATTTCCCAGAATAGCTCTTCGCTTCTTTCCCGGTTGTACCAGATCTCTTCGCGGTCGAAGCCTCTTTCCTCTATGTCAACATAGGAAATATAAAACTTTACCGTATGTTCGTTAATACGTTCTATTTCCATCAGGAAACCTCTCCCTTCTTGCAAGTAATGAAGGGACTAAATACCCCCATACAGAAGCTTATGCTAACCTGTTACCCTAAATTAACGGTAATAATCGTATTTTAGTCTCAGGCGGACATTGTTTTGTACCTTGTACTTTTATTTTATGATAAAACATAAAATAAGGGAAATAAAATCTTATAGTTCATAAAAAACCATTACTTGCCTATTTATTTTTATGCTGATTTACCTTCTTTGATCGTCTATTTTCCTTAAAAAAGGGTTGCTTTATTTTAACAGATCTCGCTGTCTAGTACAAATAATCCAAATCGTTTACTTTTATAATACCCCCATATAAAAAACCTCTTCTCCATAATAAATGGAAGAAGAGGCGGTTACTGTTTAATTTACAAGGCGCTGCGCTTCACGAAGCTGGTAGGTACGAACTTTTCTAGGTAGGAAACGGCGAATTTCGTCCTCGTTATAGCCTACTTGTAATCTTTTCTCGTCGATAATAATTGGACGGCGAAGCAAGCCCGGATTATCTTTAATTAATTCAAACAAATTTTGTAACGGCATTGTTTCGAGATTAACATTTAATTTTTGGAAAGTTTTTGAACGAGTGGAGATAATTTCGTCAGTTCCGTCTTCTGTCATTCGCAAAATTTCCTTAATTTCATCAATTGATAATGGCTCTGAGAATATGTTTCTTTCTCTATATGGAATTTCATGTTCTTCAAGCCATGATTTAGCTTTTCTGCATGATGTACAACTTGGTGAAGTGTATAAAGTAACCATCAGCATCCACACTCCCTTAACAATATATAATAACGCCATGTAAAAGTATTCTTTAATGGAGGTATTTTCTAAAATTAAAATTACTTTAAATAAGTAATTTATATTATGTATTATACACTAATTAAGATTAGTTTGGTACCCTTTTTCAAAGAAAAATGAATTGTTTCTCATCTGAATTTTATGCCAATCCTCCATTAACCTAATAGATAAGACGAATGAACACCTGAAAAGTTTCATTTTTTTACGTTTATTTATAAAATCTCTTCACCCCCGGTGATTTTTCTTAACATCCAAAGCAATTTCCCACATTTATATCCAACTATATCCAAATTTGCGCTAGAAAGTTTAGTCAATTTTGAATTCTATTTGTTTATCTACCCTTAGCAAAAAAACTTAAACCTAAAAAAAAAATTATTTTTCATTCTCAATTATTCTCCCAGGAATGAAAATGAGTGATTCTCTTTCGGATCATTTACAGTGATTAAATATTTTCCAATAGGTTGTTTCGATTGTTTTTTTCACCAATTGTTAATACTTCTTCCACAGGCTGATATGATTCTCCATAAAACTGCTTGTCTTTATAGGTATGAATCATTTCATACGTTTCCTTCATTGATTCAAAGATGATTTCTTCAGATTCCTGATTTGGCGCCCAATAGAGAATTTCCATTTCATTTATTTCATTTGTAGCGAGCGAACGGCGGCTATACCCGATCGAGTTGGCGTGCTGGAAGCCTTCCCGTTTATAAAAACGGAGCCTTTTTTCGGTGTCTGTATCTTCATAATTGATCGGCTCTACTTCAAGAATGATCGGCTTTCCTTTCCGCTTCAAGTTCTCAAGTAATTTATGTCCGATCCCTTCGCCTCTTGCATCCTTTGAGACAAACAAATAATCAATAAATACAAAGCGGTCCAGTTCAGCATACATTAAAACATGATGCGGTCCTTCGTCTTTATGATAAATATTTGCCCGTTCTTTCAGCAGCATTTCCATATGCTCTTTTGATTTCATTTCCTCAACAGGAAAATACTGATTCAATTTTTCATACCAATGCATGTACTTGCTCCTTTCAATCATACGCTTGTTCAAAAATTTGCTATCTTAAACCGAAGTATTTGTAGATTTCCCCCTTTCAATACCGCTTCACTTCTTTTACAATAAAAGCAGTGGGATTATTTCATCTTTTTCGAAGACCGTGAAAAAGAACGATGGAGGGTTACATATTATGGGTGGTTACATAATGGATTTAACAATCGTCGCATTGCTGATCGTTGCCATTACGGCGTTAATGGGCGTCCTGGTAAACGGAATTGGCGAAAAAGTGTTTGGTGGCAAGCACAAAACCGAATTTGCCGATCAATCTGCCAGAATGCAAACCGGCTGGAAAACAGTCGGCGGCAAAAAGAAATAGCATTTTTAACATTTGGTCAAGAAACGCTCGAAGCCCATCAACAGGTTAGAGCGTTTTTTTACGGTGTATAATCCACATCACCAGTATATTTATTCCCGGAGTTCCAAAGCAGAAATTCGTTTATACCATTGTCGCTCAGCGCGCGAATTTGTGCTTCGATCTCGGCCTTGCCATAAACCTGATAATTTCCTGGGCCAAGCCACGTTGCCGTGAAATCCTGCAGCCATGGTCGCGATAGAGGTGGATCGCTCAATTCTGCCAGTTTTGCTTTCTCCAGTTGTGTATAAGCCGATACAATTTCGTATGGTTGAAGATCGGGTTTGCTCACGCCAAAATACGGAGTCCAATGACTCGGGTAAATCATGGAGGAAATGACATCAACGTGTTCGGAAATTCGCGAAAAATTTTGGCCGATCCCCGGCGCTTCAGGCAGTGTCGCAGTATAGCCGAAAATATCAACAGAGACATTAACCCCGTAAGGTTCAAGTTTTTCCTCTGCATACTTTACAAAATCAGTAACGGCACTGATCCGGCTTTCAATGTTGGTACTGCTCGATGTTTCATATTGCCCTTTCGAATAATTCAACGATGTATCACGAGTCTCAAACCCTTCAGGGAAGCGGACATAATCAAACTGAATCTCCTGAAAGCCCAGTTTTGCCGCCTCAATCGCAATTCCGACATTATAATCCCATACTTCTCCTAAATACGGATTGACAAACGATTCATTCCTGCCATTTTTCCATATTTCATTCCCTTCTTTAAAAGACCATTCCGGCTTCATCGCCGCCAAAACGGAGTCCTTGAACACAACTACTCTGGCAATCGGGTATATCTGTTTCTCCTCCAAAGTTTTTAACATTGCGGCAGGATCTTTTATATAGGGTTTGCCAATACCATGGTAGGTTGATCCCTCTTCCGGCAGATATGTAAGGTTCCCCCGATCGTCTTTGATATCAATAACCATTGCATTTAGGTCCGTATGATCCAGAAGTTGTGTTAACTGATTAAATTTTTCGCCTCCGGCTGAATGTCCAGTTACATAAACTCCTTTAACTGCATCCGGGTATGTAAATTCGTGTCCTGTATCAAACTTAAATCTCGCCATCTCCTCTGGGAGTTCTCTTACAAATGGTAGATGTTCGCGCTTAGGCTGGTTAGCAAGTGTACGCTCATCTTTGGCCACAGCGGCACTGCTGGAGCTGGCAAGCAAGAAAGATACAGCTGCGATTTTCAATAAGTTCATTCATAACCCCCTCTTTCAAACTGGCCATCTATTATTATTTTAAACTCAAATTCTCGATTTATTCATTTATTTCGTAATTACCCATTATTAAGAATAATAGACATGAAATATGAGAATCGCGTCGAAATTTTGCGAAAACTGTTTAGTCATCATTGGATTAGTAAAAATGTTTTCATCACAGAAAATGATCGTTTTAACCTTGGAACACCTTGCTTTTACGACAAGTTTCAGTTATTTTGTATATATAAGAAACCGTAAATGAATAGGACAGGCTTTGAAAAAGACTAGTACTTTTGCACCCCGTTTTTCCAGAGAGTTTGTGGTTGGTGAAAACAAACAACGGAGCAATCGGAATGGACTTTGTGAGCCTCACGGAGGAACTACTGATTATGCAAACGATTTTTTCAGGAATACAGCCAAGCGGTACGATTACTCTTGGCAACTATATCGGGGCGATGAAGCAATTTGTTGAACTTCAGCACAATTATCAATGTTACTTTTGTATAGTGGATCAACATGCGATTACAACGCCGCAGGATAAGACGGTTCTCAGAAAAAACATTAAAAGCCTGGCTGCACTCTATTTGGCGGTAGGAATCGATCCGAATAAAGCGACATTGTTTATCCAGTCAGAGGTTCCGGCCCATGCCCAGGCCGGGTGGATGATGCAATGCGTGGCCTATATCGGGGAACTGGAAAGAATGACGCAATTCAAAGATAAGAGTGCCGGCAAAGAGGCGGTTACGGCTGGATTGCTCACCTATCCGCCACTGATGGCCGCCGATATTTTACTATACAATACAGACCTTGTTCCCGTCGGAGATGATCAAAAACAGCATCTCGAATTAACAAGGGACCTAGCGGAAAGATTCAATAAAAAATACAATGACATTTTCACGATTCCCGAAGTCAGCATCTCCGAGGTTGGTGCAAGAATTATGTCCTTGCAGGAACCGACTAAAAAAATGAGCAAATCCGATCCAAACCAAAAAGCGATGATTACGATGTTGGATGATCCGAAGTTAATTGAAAAGAAAATTAAAAGTGCTGTCACTGATTCGGAAGGAATGGTCAAATTCGATAAGGAAAACAAGCCTGGGGTTTCAAATCTCTTATCAATTTATTCGATTCTGACAGGAAGGACAGTTGATGACCTTGAGGCACAATACGCAGGTAAAGGTTACGGAGAATTTAAGTCAGATTTAGCCGAGGTTGTTGTTAATACCATAGAACCAATTCAAGCAAAGTACTATGACTTAATCGATTCAAGTGAATTGGATCGGATTCTGGATGAAGGCGCTGAAAAAGCGAATAAAGTTGCTTTCAAAATGCTCAAAAAAATGGAAAATGCGATGGGTCTGGGACGGAAAAGAAAATAAGAAGCCACAAAGAAGGAGCTGAAATATCAGCTCCTTTTTAGTTAACTTTAGGTCCATGTTCCATCTCCCACAGTTTTTCGAAAAACGGCTGCCCCTTTATGATATTTTCACATAAAACTGCATGCTTGCTTGTCCAGCCTATTTTCGTCTCTTCAAACAACTGCTTCCATGCCTCTTCGAAGTGCATTTGCTGGATTTCGCTATATTTTTCGGGATGCCATTCGGTATACCAATAGCGGATTTCGGCTTCGTTTTGCGAAGAATGCAGCTGATCGAGAGCCATAAATAAAAGTTGCTTTAATTGCCGTTCTTTTCTCGTCAGCCCTCTCATTAAATGGGGTTCTGGCGAGAGGATATGAAAGCTTTTTAAGGTTGATTGTTCATGAAAATCGTATTGAGCCGTTTCCTGGTTTTCAAGCATTTCATAGACGAGTTGTTCCTGCCTCGGAATCAGCCTGCTTTTCCGAATTGGAATATTATAACCGATTGTATCCACCGCTAATATTCCTGTGCCATCTGAAACTATGAAGCAATATTCAAGCTGGGTGCGTTCATGGTTTTTCCGTAAATATGCTTTTTGAAACACATCGTCCATAAGTTGTTGAGGCAACTCCGATAAATCGTTTTCTATGTAGTTGTATAACAGAGTATCAATTTTCAAAAGCGGTACTTGATCCAGTAGCTCAACACCGTCGTCCTTTCGCCATTCATGAAAATGGCAAATATTATATCCGTTCTCTTCCCCTTCGAACCAGTTCACCCAAACATCATGAAGATATAGCATGAATTTAACCCCCGCTTCAACAAACTGTTTATCATTCAGTATGGGCAGTTGGAAGTTAATTTATTCCTTTTTTAATCGCATCAGGCGTCTACTTTTCTTGTCGATGATCCGGGTAATAGATGCTTACCGAAATAATGATGATTCCAATCAGGAGTAGATAACATTCAAACCGTGTGCTAACAAAAGACAGATAATCGGTAAGGTTGAGTCCGGTTGCCAGTAAATTTAGGTAGATGATCAGGCTAACTCCCCCGGAAACGGCAAGTCCAAAACCGGTGAGCAGCAAGAATAACCTAAAAGCCATGCAAACGAACCCGAATCCGGCTTGAATTTCGTTTAATCGTTAACATATCCATGTTTATCACCCCTGGATTTTCCTGTTTGCCTTAAATATATGTGGTGATAAATACATATATGTACAGGCCATGTTTTCAAGTAGGATGATTATTGTTCGTGAACGAGTTGTGCGATCAAGGGGTTTTTCATCATTAGGATTTAGTTTTTAGGATCCAGAAAACGGTTTGCAGGCAGCACGAGCGACCTCTTAATGGAGAAATTCCCTTCCTTTTTGAAATCCGAAATAATTTGGTAACCGATCGCATATCCGAGCAGGCGCGGATATGGACCTGTGCCGAATAAAAGCATGTCATGTTTTGTATTGTTTCTGGACAAGTCCAGATTTTCAGATACATACTTGTCCCAGTAGCGGACTAATTCTTTTTCCGAGTAAAAATAACACCAATTTCCAATGTATTTTTTGCCGCAATAATGATTGACTGCTTCTTCAGCCAGCCCTTCCATTATGATCGAATCGAGCAAAGTGTATTTTTCAAGCGGTTTTTTTATTTTGTGCATACGGCAAACATGATGATATTCATGGACAAAGAGTGCTTCTATTTCTTTTATATCGTCGCCGGGCGAAAGAAATAGAAATACTTTGTCTTTGAAAGAAACTCCAGCTTTGCCGTCGGTTTCCTTCATCAATCTCCGGTTTTCTTCATTGATGGGAAAAATAAATACCGGCACATCCGGGCCGTTCCATAATTTTTTGTACTTATTGAACAGGTCACCAACCTTGGTCCAAATTTTACTTTCCAATAATGTCAAATATGATTTTTTACTGGTTCTGCCAGGTCGGTACATTCCGAACTCCAGTAAGTATTCATAAATATTCTTCGGATCATCGTTCTCAAAAAGGTCAGCGAATTTACTGCATATTTTGACCGGATTATCAAACTGGCGCTTCATCCATTCATCTGTATTAATAATCCCCATTATCACCACTCCATATAAACTCATTGTCCTTTTTCAGTTTATGAGCAAGGTGAATTTTGGTGATTTTCACAAACAGAAAAAGAGCGGTATTTGGCCGCTCTCCTGGTTATGCAAGAAATTGAAACATTTATCAATATAAAAGTAGTCGCTCCAATTCCGGTTGTCGCCTTAATTTGAGATAATAATGAGTAATCGTTACTCTCATACATCTTTAAGGTAAGAGAACTTGCTTCTAACATACTCATAGTCTCAGCTTCTTCTACATATTCCGATTTCTATACAGCAAATAAATAAAAAAAGGGGCACCTATTCCTGATACAAACACCCCTGCTGGAAGATCTAGCGGGAGAAACGCAGTTCTGGCCACCACATCTGCTAAAATAACAATTAGTCCTCCTATCAAAGCGGCAACAGGTACCAACCCCCCAAAAGATCGGCCAACCAGTTTTCTTGCAATATGAGGTGCAATTAAGCCGACAAATCCGATTCCTCCGGCATATGCCACAGCAGAACCTGCCAACGCCACAGAAACAATAAGCAGGGCAAAGCGGTGATACTGCACCCTTGAGCCCAAACCTAAAGCCACTTGATCACCCAGTTCCTGCACATTAACCTCTCGGGAAAATAGAAGGGCAAGCGGAACAAAAATCAGCACCCACGGCAACATTGAATAAACATTTTCCCAATTTGCTCCATAGACGCTTCCTGTTAGCCAAATATAAGCCTGCCCTGTTGTGTAAGTTCGATTAAGGACGATCATCATCGTTGTTAAAGCACCCATTGCTGCTGCCACTCCAATTCCAATGAGTACAAGGCGGATAGGTGTGACACCCTTTTTCCAGGCTAAAATGTAAATGACAAGTGAGACAATTCCGGCCCCCAATATGGCGGCAAAAGGGATGAACTTAATACTGATTGTCCCCGAAAAGTACGTAATAAACAAAACTGCTGCAGCCGAAGCACCACCGGTTATTCCTATAATATCGGGAGAAGCTAAAGGATTCCGGACGATCCCCTGCAAGATTAGGCCGGATACTCCAAGTGCCATGCCGACAAGTAAAGAAAGAATCATTCTAGGAAGTCTAAGGGTATCAATAGTAAATTGGTATTCCGTACTTTCCAGCCCCAATAAGTGTAATAGTACAATCAAAGGATTGATCATAGTACTTCCTACGGATAGCCCCACTATAAACAACAACAGCGATAAACAAAGTAATAATGAAAAAATAACAACCATTTTTTTTTCTATATGAAAAGAAAATCTGCCTGATCTATCCCGTACTGAGAAATACTTGCTCATTCCTTGTTAAACCCCCTGCGTGCAATATAAATAAAAAATGGGGTGCCAATAAACGCCGTCATGACTCCAATGGGCATTTCTTGGGGCATAATGACAAACCTTGCCGCCACATCAGCCAATAATAATAAACTGGCGCCCAACAATGCACAATAGGGAACAATCCACCGATAATCAATGCCAACCAGCGAACGAACAATATGAGGTATAATGAGACCAATAAAACCAATGGAACCGCCAACAGCAACGGAGCCGCCAGCCAGGATTACAACAACGAATGCAATTAATATTTTTACTAAAATGATTCGTTGGCCCAGACCTTTCGCTATGTCTTCTCCAGATGTCAAGATATTAACGGCATGCCCCAACAGGAAGGCCAAAATTACTGCGCTTGCCATGAAAGGCAGGATTGGTTTAAGCATATCTAAGGTTCTGCCGGCTACAGAACCGGACAGCCAAAAGAGCATTCCTTCCAGATTTTGTTCATCAAGGACTAACAAACCTTGGGTAAAAGAAACAAATAAGGCTGAAATAGCAGCACCCGCCAGAACAATTTTTATTGGTGACAATCCATCGCTTCCCAGTGAACCAAGAAAATAAACTAGAATTGCTGCAACTGCCGCCCCTAAAAAACCCATCCACATGAGATGTATCAAAGACGTAACTGAAAAAAATGAAACAGCAAAAACGATAAAAAACAGAGCGCCGGCATTGATTCCAAAAATACTCGGGGAAGCCAGCGGGTTTCTTGTTAATGCCTGCATAAACGCCCCCGCTATCGCAAGGCTTGCTCCAATTACCGTTGCTATGACAGCCCGTGAAGTTCGTGTGGTTGTGATAATTACATGCTCTGTTGAAGACGGATCAAAATGTAATAAAGCCTCGATTGCAGTTTTAAATGGAAT
This sequence comes from Bacillus canaveralius, assembly GCF_002860125.1. Taxonomy (GTDB): domain Bacteria; phylum Bacillota; class Bacilli; order Bacillales; family Cytobacillaceae; genus Bacillus_BJ; species Bacillus_BJ canaveralius. The sequence goes on along the minus strand of NZ_PGVA01000028.1, from coordinate 89,124 downwards.
TGGCGTCTGACCCAAAGCAATACTTAAAGTAAAAGAGATGGCAAAAAGACCAAATCCGAGTATTAAACCTAAAAATTTTGAGTATGTACGAAGAAATAGATGTGTCATTTCCTCCCTCTACTTTCATGAATTTAGTTTTTTAAATGACAAAAATAGGAGGATTATAAAATCCTTCCTATTCTGTCTACCTTCGGCTATTTACTTCTCCAACTCAAAATGCTTGTAAAGGTCATCCAGCATGTTATTTGCTGAAATAATGCCTCCGCCATTATTCCAGGTAACCTCATCCACCATATATACCTGATTGTTTTTCACAGCATCAAGATTTTTCCATAATGGATGACTGGTCCATTCTTCATATGATTTTTTAACCGCTTCACCGCTTGTATCATCAAAATTAAATACAAAGAAGCTATCCGCATTCATATTAGGAATACTTTCTTTATCCGTTAGCTTAAGTACAACTGTACCCTTTTCCGCTTCTTTTTGTTGAAATTCAGGACGTACAAACCCAAGTTCACCTAATATATCTCCAGCAAAGCCTGTTATATAAATACGGGAGTGATCTTCCCTGAAATTAAGTACGGATAGCTCAATTGGCCATTTATCACCCATTTTGGCAGAAATCTTTTCTTTAAAATCAGCAACCCTGTTGTCCCAGTCAGAAACAAGTTCATTTGCTTTGTCTTCCTTATTTAGCGCTGTTCCCATCAAATCAACCGTTTCTTTAAAATTAAAAACAGTCTCATGAGTAACGGTTGGGGCAATTTGAGATAATTGATCATAAATTTTTTCATGACGCAGCTTAGAAGCGATAATCAAATCCGGTTTCAATTTTGAAATTTCTTCAAGGTTCGGCTGTGTTTCCAAACCCACATTTTGGACTCCTTCCAAATCGTTTCTAAGGTATTTATAAATCGGCTGTTCTACCCAGGACTCAACCACTCCTACCGGTTTTACTCCAAAGGCAACAGCAACATCGGTGGCCCCTTGGTATAAGGTTACAATTCTTTTTGGTGTTCCCTTAATGGTTGTTGTTCCCATTGCATGAGTAATGTCACGGGAACTTTCTAACCCTGCAGCTTGCTTTCCTCCAGTTCCTTCTTTTTGTTCTGTCTGTTCCGCCTCTTTATTTTCTTTCGATGCTTCTCCTGATGATTGACTTCCACATCCAGTTAAAATCATTGCAAGGGATAAAATGATTGCGAGCAAAGAAAATGAATATTTTCTTTCAAATGAGTATGTAATTCCTGGCATGTAGATTCCTCCTAATTGATAGTGATAATTTTTATCAGTAATAAATTATATATTCATAATCTTTGAATACCTACTGAACGTGTTTTCCCCCTTTATTAAAATATTGATGAGAACCTGTCAAATTAAGCGGGGTTTTATATGGAAAGTTCCTCTCTAATTAATATTGAAAATCATTATCAATTAAGATGATAAAATAATTAGGGATTTTAGTCAATAGAAATTTAATTAAAGATTATTAATTGTTTGAATATCCTAATTTCCGATTCTTTGAAGTTTGCTTTTAATGGGGCAAATTCTGCAATAACCAATTCCTTCAAGGTCTTCTTCCAGTAGATAATACATACAGCAAGTTTTCCGGCATGGATTTTGTTCAAGTTCTTCTCCAATTTTCAAATATTCTTTAATCGGATTTTCTTTTAAATTAAATAAGTCGCCTTCCGCATTTTTTAGAAATTGAAAGTCACTGTTCAGTCGTTCGATTTTGACCAGCTCAACGTCTCTGGACAATATTTTCCGATAGATGGAGTTGATTCGAATGGCTACGTTTTCCCACAGTATTGACGGAGAAAGACGGGATGTTTTTTGCAATGTATTTAAAACAGGAGTAATGTGTTCAGAAAAAAGAGAGCGTAATACGTTTACACGCCATTGTTCCCTCTCTAAATTCGTTGTTTCCTCCCAAGGGCAACATTCTAATTGAATACATAATTCACGTTCTTTACTCAATGCACATGCTTTAACAGGTAATTTAAGCGTACAATTGTATTGGACCATACTATACAAGGTAGACGCTACGATGAGATAAGCATACCTTTTAGAAAACATCGAAGCCGCGACTGATAAATTTGGTGCTTTTATCTGCAACATTAATTTTTGTAAAAATACTCGGCATTTTTCTTCATTTAAAAGATCCGACATCTCTATATCCTTGGGTTTCTCATGCTCTAAATGTATATTGAATGTCTTAAGTTTATTCATCATCATACTGTTCATTTTTATCATCCTAATAACAAATTTCAATTCTTAATCAGTAAAATAAAGAATATTAAATTGAATAAAAAGCACCTGCTTAAGTTCTAAAAGTAAAAAAAAGAAATTCGTGCTGACCCGTCATAAATATGGCGAGAATGAACACGCTCCAGCTTAACCTTTAAGAAATTGCCATTGTGTCTGTCCTAACCTTAGTAATTTACCAATCTTCTTGATTTCTCTGTTTTTTCTTTTTCTATTGCACGTTCCATTAATATTTTATAATTCAGGTGGTTGAATTTGTAAATACCGTCTTGATCGGCGATAATATAGTCACCCGATTCAAAAACGACTCCACCTACACTTACTGGAGTGTTGACTTCCCCTTCCAACTTTAAATTTCTCGTCGTCTTTGGTGAAACGATTCATAAAACACCGGTATACGACTCCTCCTTAAATATTCAAAGTCTGTTACTGCCCCACCAACTATAACGGCAGATAATCCGATTTCTTCTGCTTTTCTGGCTCTAAATTCTCCCCAACAAGCATGTGTTTTATTCCCTGAAGCATCAATAACTAAAATATCCCCTTCTTTAGCATGTTGAAGAGCTATATTTAATGGGTAACCATCTCCACTTGATAATTTTACCGTAATAACTTCCCCATACACTTTAGTAACGGATACTGTACAATTAAAATTAGCTATGAAACCAAAATCGGTAAAGTGCCCTATTGTCGAAGTGCTAACCGATTTAAATTCTTCTATCTCATCCGCAGTATATTTCTGCACTCTTTCTCTAACCGTTAACATTTTGGCCTCCTTGCTAATTCAAATAAAATGGATTATATCCTATCCCCTTTCCAGATGGCATCGCCCCCGGGACACCATCTGATTCCAGTAAAGGACGAATGATTAGCTTCACCGGCCACTCTTTTCTTTCGAACAGCTCATAGTGCAGTACTTCCCTATCCGCTTCAGGTATATCGATTGATAGCAACGCTTCTCTTAATTTCATTTCTGTTATTTCCCAAAATATATTTTCTGGAATATGATAGATTTTGGATAACGATTCCATTATTACAGCCAAATTCACTTGTATGCCAAGGGATTGGATGTAAAAAATTAATTTTTCAATCGATTCGTTATATAAGGTGTTTGAATAACCGGGTCTTATCTGGTACCCAGGATCTTTAATTTTATGTTTTTCTAAATACGTTTGATGCAAGCGGACTGAATCATGGTCTCTAAATAATAATCCAACTATTTTTTTATTTTTTAGTACTACACAACAATTTTGGCCGTGAATCTCCGGTACAATCCCGACTTTAAACAACCTCATTGTAATATCATGAAATACAGTCGCTAAATCTGTATAAAAGCTGATAACATCTTCATTTGATAGAGTTTCTTCTAATAATTCACTTAAAAAATGATGGCCTTGAAGTTCGACGCCTAAAGAAGACATGGATATAATTTTATAACCATTATTCATAATTTCTTGAGGATAAGTTCTTACTTGGGCTGCCAAATGGCGCGGATGATCATCAAAAAGCCCTATAGATTGAGGCATATATCCCCACCAATTTTTTTCTTCACATAAGAATACTCTGTTAGCAAGAGTCTCGTCGCAAGCTACAGCTTGTCTAAACATTTGCTCTCCGGCTATACCATTTAATAATTTAACGACTGGCAAGTATCTGGCAGCACCCAATGACTTAACACTAATTGGTAGTTTCAACATTTTCGTTGATTCATGGGGAGATGTTAATGAACGCACAGAGGATGTGGCCAGGAAATCGCCAACTTTTGAATCCAGGATGATAATTATTTTATCCTCTAATTCTTGTTTAAAATTTGGGATGATAATGTTTTTAAGCTGCCACGGATGAACAGGTATGATCGTATATTTATCTTTGGAAATCCCTTTGAGTATTAACTCGTTTTCAATGATCGCTTTTTCCTCGTCTTTTAGAATATCAAGGCTTTCCAGTCCATTTTCCGGGCACCCTTTTACGACTGAATCATTACATATTGCCACCCAACATAAGGTCGTCTGTCTCCCGAATTCAGCCATATACTTTTGATAATCGATTGGTGTAAAACCTATTTTTGCTTTGGACAAAGGATGAAACGGCCGATCACGTAAAGATGCGATCATCTCGCCTTTAACAAACCAATCATAAGCTGACGTGGGCTTAATAGTTTCGTAATCATCCATCCGTTTTAGACTAAGATTTAATTGCTCTATAGACACTTTTAACCCTTCCAGAAAATCTCCTACACCCGAATGTGCATATGCTTCTTTAGACAACGAATGTTCCAGCACCAATTTGCTGAGTTCTATAGGTGAACTTATCGCCACCCAATCATGGTTCTCCTTCTTATAAATAGAAGAACCAGACACCCACTGATAGCCCTGTCTATAACTTTTTTCCATAAGAAAACATAATTTATCGATATAAACCAAAGTTTGTTTAAATTCGGGATAAAGTTCTTGAATAACATTTGGTACATCTGAAAGCATTTTTGTGGTATGTTTATCGATATAAAAAAATTGCTCTGCAATAAATGCATTCATTAAATCTTGCGTTATTATTTGCTCAGCAGTAACACTTTGTAATTGAGTTATTGTTTTTTCCATAACGGTTCCCTTCTGTTATGTAATAAAATTCAGGGTGAGGATGACCTAAAAAGTCATGGTGAGAAATAGTCCAGCAATATGCACCTGATTTCTTAAATAGGATGGCATCTCCAACCCGTAAACTTTCCACCTCGGCATTTTCATAGAGCCGATCCTTAGGTGTGCACAACTCGCCAACGATCGTTACGTTCGAACTTTTGGTTTCCGGTCTTTGAAAAGGATAAGACCACCTTTCAAGATGTATTACGGAAAACGGATGATTATGCCCCCAGGATGCAGGCAATCTATTATGATGGGTTCCGCCCCTTATTACAGCGAAGCACTGGCCAGCTGACATTTTTATATCTACTACTTCCGCAATATAATAACCATAGTCGGCAACGATAAATCTACCCGGTTCAAAGAACAATTGCGTATCACCCAGGTTTTGTAATGCTTCACTTTGGGCCAATAAGGAGGTAAAGAGCTGCCAGTCAAATCCAGGTGTCTCATTATAAGAGACCCCAAAACCTCCTCCAGCGTTAATAACTTTCACATCTAATCCATATTGGTGTTTCCATTGTTCCACTTTTTGAATATAATGATGAATCATTTCTACGTGTAATTTTGTTCTTAGGTTATTTGATAAAGAATGGAAGTGAAAACCCCTGAAATGAACGTGCGTATTTTCTTTCTCTCTTAAAATGGATAACGCTTCTCCAATTAACTCTTCATCTATTCCAAACTGACTTGGCCGGCCTCCCATTGATATGTTTGTTTTGGGCAATGAATTTGTTCTTAAATTAATCCGTAATAAGACTTGAATATGCTTATTGCTTTTTTTCGCCAGCACGATTAATTTCTTCAGTTCCAAAAAACTTTCTACATGCAGATATGAAACATTTTCGCTAATTGCCCTTTCAAGTTCATAATCTTTTTTGCCAGGCCCCCCGAATAAAACAGGTACCGTTTTGGAAACCTCTCTTACTTTGCTCAACTCACCTATCGATGCAACTTCAAACCCCTTCACTAACGGCAATAATGCCTGTATAATTCTCTTATCAGGATTCGCTTTAATGGCATAAAATAAATTAGTCTGCTTGGGCAACGTGCTTAACATATTACTTACATGGTTTTGAATCCCTTCCAAGTCATATATATAAGCACATATTGGGTCTATCGTTTGATTATGCACCTCATTTATCATTTTTTTTATATCAGGATCCATACTGACCTCCAATTAAACTTCGATATTCTTTCAATTTTTGCATATATGCCCGAAATGCTGTACCTCTCTCATCCCCCAACACAAAAATATGTACCCCATTTTCCACCCACTTCTTATGATTCTTTGGATGTCTGGAGACAATTGAGTAAGGTACGTTACATTGCTTTGATACTTCATATAATTTCTCTAAATTTTTTTGCACTTCTGGATGATCTGTCTCCCACGGCACAGCAAGTGATTGAGAAAGGTCCGCTGCTCCTTCCAGAACGAAACTAATTTGTGGCAGAGATAAAATCGATTCACTTTCATTAACACCTAGCAAGCTTTCGATCATTGGAACGATCATCATCTCTTTATTTGCCTTGGCGATATAATCTCTTAAAGAATACTTTGCGAATACTCCTGGCCTGCCACTGTTAAGACTTCTCATGCCAATTGGATGATAGAAAGCATAGTTAATTGCATTTTCTACTTGTTCCTTTTGCGTAACATTTGGTATGACAATGCCTTGAGCGCCACAATCGAGCACTTTCAAAATTTCGATCCTGTCAACTTTTGAAATACGGACAAGCGGCGTAATCCCCACCAACTCGGCAGCACGGACCATATCTTCAATGTTTCCATATTCGTTGATGTATGTTCATAATCAATAATGACAAAGTCAAATTCAGCATGACCAATTAGTTCAACCATGATCGGATGTGGTATAGATACAAACATTCCAAAAACAGGTTCATTTTTTTTAATTTTTTCTTTAAGCTTATTTTTTTCCATTCATTTCACTCCACGTCAACAGCAAAGGATTTTTTGTTTTGCGGAAATACAACTGGCCGTCGCCGTAAATACGCCGCTTGGTCATCTCTTCGATCAATGCAGCTTCAGAAAATAAATTAAACATCTCAAACCGTTCTTTAAATTCAGGATGATCATGTTGATACGCTGCTATCGTTTTTACACATCTACTCCAAAAATCTATCTCACTCAATCCGAATTTTTCAAATGTGTAACAAATTTCTGTCATGCAGATAAAGAAAAATGCATCATATGTATAGTCTCTAACTTCTGCTGCATCTTTGGCCTGAATAAACGAATATCGGTTAAATTTCCTGTGACTTTCCGGCTCTGGATTTAATTTTGGCTCCCAATCCGGCTTTAAGAGTTGATCAGGAGTATACCGAACTCCATCATGCAAATCTTTAATAATCATTCTTTTCGGGAAATTGTTTTCAACGACTAAAATAATATTTTGAGCATGGGATTCCAGCGCGATCCCATGAGCAAATAATAAATGTATGATTGGAAACGTTACAACTTTAATAAGCGCTTCACTCCAAGCTTCAACCCCATATTGTTCAATCGCAGCTTTAATAAATGGCTCTCCGTTTTTTTGAGTATGTGATAGAGCATTTAGCGGCCACGCTTCCTCATTATCTTCAAGATATGTCGAAACATTTTCTCTGAAAATGGCTCCGAGCGTTCCATAAGTCATATCATATTGAATTGGATTTAGCTTATCGTACCGAAAAGATATTCCCATTACTTCTCTTAAAATCTGAAATTTTTCTTTTTTTAATAACGAGTCATCTTGAATAATTTTATTTAGCCAATCACTTATTAACGGGGCATTCTGAGTTGTGTGATGGGCTAGAATACGACTGGTTGAAGTATTTGTTATACTTAACGGAAATTTTATATATGGTGCTTCTGCATTTTCACGATGTGATAAAGAACGGATAGATTGCTGTACTCTATAAGTACTATTTGCTGTTCCTAGAATCACAATATCTTTATCAATCAATTGTTGAACGAAGAGAGATAGAATTTTGTTTTCTAGTTGCCAGGGATGTGCTGGCAAAAAAACATAATTCTTTTCTTCGCAGCCTTTTTCCTTAAGCACCTGTAAAAACCTATATTTATCTTCATTTGTCACATGATGTTTAATTATTTCTTCAAATGACATCTTTTTCAGAGTATTGACATCAATTAGCTGCTCATTTACTGCAACCCAGTATATAGAAACTTCCTGATTGAATTCTGGTCCATAATCAAAGTTATCTGCTAAAGAAAAGCCGATTCTTGATTTATAGCTTGGATGATAAGGGTGGCCATCCACCATATGACTTTCCAACACTTCATAATATTTGTCCTGTTCCGGTATTTGATCTACTTGGAACTGCTTTGACTGGTGATCCTTTACTAATGTTTCCAATAACTCATGAATAAACTGAGAAGTATATGAACCTGTTACGTTATTTTGTATAATCTCTTCAAGAAATAGATATAAATTGGTAAATTCCTCCCCTTCTCTTTTAATTGATTTTTTTTCGATTTTAATTCGACCGAATGACCATTTTACATCTGCTTTACACGAATAATGGATGATATCTCCTTTAGCACTTTTTCCGTTAAAAAACCAATCTGTTCCAGTTTTGGTTGCTTTGATAATATCTTCAAAGAATAATGCCTCCAACGTTTGGCGCATAATCCTCTCTTTTACTTCATCAATCAATAATGCCTTGTCTTTATACGAGTAACTTAGCGTTGCCATAGGTTTCACTCCCCAATTTCTTCATTATATTGTTCACCGGAATATAGGATGGTGCCTCACTTTTCCCAAAAAGACAACTTATCATATTTTTTTTAGCAGCAAACGTCTCAGTTGTTAGCAAATGAAGAATAAATTCGTTCGCATTTTTTTCATATTCTTGCAGAAGAACATCACGAACAATTCCCCAAAAATGTTCTTCTTCCACATTTGCATCTTTGGCAATTGCATGTATGAAAGATCCTAAATGATTAACAACAAAATAATATGATGTGCGTGCCCAAGCTTCTTCTTGTTTATAGAATAGGGGGCCTGTCGTATCAACATCCTCTTCAACCTTTTCTATATTTACACTTACACCTTCTAAATCTCTAATAATAAATGTTTCCGGCATGCCATTCTTTATCGTTAGTAAGGAGTTTTGTAAATGCGCTTCAAAATGAATGCCTTTCTCTTCTGCTAAACGGACAATAGGCAATAATGAAATTTCCAAATATCGTTTGAACCAGTGTTCTATTTTTTGACTTCCAGTCAGTGAGTATAGCCGGGAATGATTACGCTTAACCGGAGTTTCAATTAAACTGGAAAGAACAAAAGTTGTCTCTACATCGAATTCAATTGGGCGATAGACAATAGTAAATAATTTTGTGACGTCTTCATTTGCAAACTTGCACGTACATACTCCTACCTCATAAGAGATTTTTGTATTCGATTCTTCCTGGAAACAGCTTCTCTGTAATATGTACCTGGTCGCATCCAATGTTCTGCGCATTTGTTCTTTATTATTGGTTCTCATCATATTTGTTATTTGAATGTTTAGCGAAAGCTTAAGGTTGCAGGTCATTTCAGGAATATATACCGTACGGACAGAAGATGTCGGATATGCCACAGGGCCTAAGCTGCCAAGCGGGATTATTTTCTCTTGATTTATATAGTCCTCTACTTCTTTTACTGTTTTTACATGCTCGTATTGCCAAGGGTGAATGGGTAAAATTGCATAGGAAACCATTTTGTCTTTAAGAACTTGTTGTGCATGCTCTTTAACACTTTTATGCAGATCAATCCTTCTTTCTTCCGACACCCATTCTTCCTGGTAAATATCATTTCTAACAGCTAAATAACACAGCTGAAAAGAAGTACGGAGTTCTGGACAATACTTTTTAACTTCATCTTTTGTAAATCCTAACGTATTTTTGGGAAAGGGATGGAACGGATGCCCATATAAGAGCGATTGTTCTGACGTTAAATAATCCCATTTATGTTGTTCAACCGAATACTCTAAAAATAAAGCTAATTTTTGAAAGCTATTATCAACTTTATTTGAAAAATCAATAGAACGTTCAGCCGTTATTTCAGGATGCTTATCTTTTATTTCTTTAACGATCAATTGAACTAAATAAGAATAATCAAGTTTTCTTTCTTTGTTTACCTAAAAACTAGCAAATTCATGTTCACCTATTGCAGAATAAAATGAAAGAGTTCCTGATATGGTTACGTCACTAGTTGGGAAATATATAGAATAAGCATTTTTATTTTTACTGACCGAAAAGGAGTTTGAATTTTCACTGCAAAACTCTCTAATAAAACAATTTAATAATGTCTTACATGTATGAAAGTTTGCTTGATTCCGACTTTCAACCCGTTTTTTAACTGACATTTTTAACACCTTCATCTAATTTTCTTCTATTTAAAAATAAAGCCAGCGGTAAAGTTAATACCATTAAAATCCCTAACACTAGAGATTCTTCTTTTAATGCCATCCATTTTGCATGGTGAGTGCTTTCTCCAGATTGAATGATCATTTGCCAACGCGCATCGTAATAAACGGTTAATATTATCACTGAAAAAGAAGATGCTAAACGTTTTATCGTATTAGACAATGCTGATCCTTCGTGCAGGTCGTCATCTTTTAATGAATTAAGCCCAATTGTCGTGACGGGCATATTTGATAAACCAACACCCATTCCTCTTACTGCCATTAGGATGACAATGAAAATTAATGGCACTCCTTTGGGGACAAATGCAAAAAACAATATTGAAATGGCAATCAGGCCTATGCCATAAACAATAAAATGCATGGATTTGCCCGAATCAATTAAGTTTCCACCGATCCATACAAACAAACTTGTAAAAATGGCTGTCGGAATAAACAGGGCACCTGTTAATGAGGGTGATAAATGGAACACCTCTTGGAACATTAATGGTAATGTAAAGATAACGCCAAACATGACTGAAGCATGGACTGCTGACATTATGACTGAGACAGCATATACAGAATTGCGTAAGAGCCCGAAACGAATTAAAGGTTCTTTTTGTATGTTCTCTATTTGAATAAAGCGAATCAAAATAACGACGCCTAAAAAAAGCATTACACTTGTTTGCCCACCCCGGTATCGTCTGATTTGAAAACATCTGAATGCCCAGACTTAGTCCGCCAATGCCTAAAACCAGTAATACAATTCCTTGAAGGCGGATTGTTTTTCTATGCGCAGGTCGATCAGGGTTGATTTGCCTATAGCACAAGATTAATGAAAACAGCGCAAAAGGAACATTTATCCAAAATAGATGTCTTAACTCTCCAAATTGAATAATGAGACCTCCAAACGTTGGACCAATAGCCGGCGCAATGGTTAACAACATTCCCCATACACCAGTCACTTTTCCACGGATTTCTTTACTGTAAATATCAAATAATAAAACTAATGACAAAGGAATCGTTAAACCGGCTGCGATGCCATGCATAAAGCGTACTAACAATATCATCTGTACATATTGATAAAATAAGCCACCCATTATTGAAAACACAAAGTATAAGCCAATTCCCAAAATATATGTTTTTTTTCTGCCGAGACGATCAACAATACAAGCAGTCAACGGCATTGTGATCGTCATTGCCAATAGATAAAGTGCAATAATCCATCCACCATATATAGTGGAGATATCATACATTTGAACAAAGCTCGGCAATAATATATTAAACGCGCTATTCGTCAAAACTAAAGAAAAGGAGCCAATAAGGATAGCAATTAAAACAGTATGCTTTTTCAATTTCATTAAAATAACCATTGTTAATTGATCATTTGAATAGCTTCAACTACAGATTTCTCAAAAATATTTAAAACTTCTGTGGTTTCATTTTCTGTAATGGTCAATGGAGGTAAAAAACGCATGACTGCTGAGTGGCGTCCTCCTACTTCAATAATCAAGCCATTCTTAAAACATCTCTCTTGAATTTTTAAAGCCAGCTCCTCAAATTCTGGATAGTGTCCTAAACAATCTTTTTGTTCTTTGGGATTTACAATTTCAACCCCTATCATCAACCCTCTTCCACGAACATCGCCAATCTCTTCATATTTTTCTCTTAAATCGTTAAGCCTTTCAAAAAATTGCTTGCTGCGTACTTTTACATTTTCAAGTATATGGTTTTCTTTTATATATTTTAAAGTTGCCAACCCTGTAGCCATGCCCAACTGATTGCCGCGGAAAGTACCAATATGCGCCCCTGGATTCCATTGATCCAGTTCCTCTTTATAAATAACAACCGACATTGGCAGGCTTCCTCCAACTGCTTTCGAACAAACAATGACATCTGGAATGATGCCCGCATGTTCAAAAGAAAAAATTTCACCAGTTCTCCCAATTCCTGTTTGAACTTCATCTACAATTAAAGGAATTCCTCTTTCTGCAGTAATACGTCTCATTTCTTTTAACCATTCAATATCAGCTGGGATTGATCCACCTTCCCCTTGTACTGTTTCAAATATCATGCCACAAGGAGACGCTATACCACTTTCACAATCATCTAATAAATTTTCGATATATTGCGCGCTAATTTTAGCAGTCTTACCTTCGCCAATACCAAATGGGCACCGATATTCATATGGAAAAGGGAGAAAATGAACATCAGGTAATAAACTTTGCAAATGTTGCTTCTTGCTTAAGTTACCACTCATGGACATGGTAGCTTGTGTCGATCCGTGGTAACCCCCCTGGAACGCCAAGATGGACTTACCTTTAGTGGCATTTTTCACTAATTTAATCGCTGCCTCAACACCATCAGCACCGGTTGGCCCACAAAATTGTATTTTAGTCGAGTCTCTTAACTCTAAAGGTAATATGGAGAGTATTTCTTGTATAAATTCGATTTTCAAAGGAGTTGCTAAGTCTAATGTATGTAACGGAATTTGTCGTTTTAGCACATCTTCTATTGCTTGAATTACAACTGGATGATTATGTCCTAATGCAAGTGTTCCTGCACCGCTTAAACAATCATAAAATACTTTCCCTTCTACATCTATTATCATCATTCCTTCCGCTTTCTCAATAACCAACGGGAAATGACGTGGATAGGATCGGGCATTCGATTCTTTTTGATTCTGTAATTCTAAATACTTGTTCCCCGTTTTGAATGTCATCATCTATGGACACTCCTTTTTATTTAATAATGGAAATTACCGTAATTGATATTAAGATCATTAATAAAGCGTGATGAAAATAAATTGTTTAATAAGAAATCAGTCTGGGATACAGAGTGCATTTTCACATCGGTTGCTTATGATAATGAAATTCATTATCAATTACCTTATTAAGAATAATTGATAATGATTATCATAGTCAATGCCTTAATTGAAAAATAGGAAAATTCACCCAAAAAATTGTCACAGAGTTTAAAAGTACACTACAGCCTTTTGTCCTAGGCAATCATAATATTTTGACTAAAATATTCCCCCTAACCCTTAGCCCAGAATTAAGCTTTTTTTTAACAAGTTTATTTTATTGGAGTTGGATTACGTATCTTGGCATCTTCAAATTCATCATATCCTTATTATGAAGAAGCTGTTGATATCCTTATCGAAAAATTGAGGAAAGAGGAGCAGAGGTAGTCCTTTATGGTTTAAAAATTGAATTAACCCCGAGTCAGGATGATATTGAAATTTGCAAAGAATTTGGTAGAGAATTTGTGAAAATTAAAGGCTGTCGAGAAACTCGACAGCCTGGCGCGGTATTTGACCGCTCTCCTGGTTATGCAAGAAATTGAAATATTTGATAGAGTTTATAAAAATGAACATAATATAAATCCTTATTGCTTCCTCCCGACAAAGCGAACAATTCCAAGCGTACCGGTGTTCATGTCCTCTCTTAAATTCTCATGCTTTACAATTTGACACATCATTTCATAATCATCTGTTATGGTCTGTAAGCCATTTAACAGGGGTACTGGCTTGTTTTTGACGGTTCCATAAATGATTGCTTCAACTCCGAATGGATCATGTAGAAACTCATTTTTGAGCTTGGAGGATTCGTTGTGATAATCTTCTTGATAATATTTTTCATATTCACCTGTACAGCCGCAAATGGGACATTCATCCACAAACGGATGCAAGTGAGCCGGACGATCTACTTCAAAATGAACACTGGCAGCAACCGGATAATAGTTTACATCTTCAATATAAAAAGGTTTCTGTTGACTTAAATAATGCGTATAGAAACGAAGATGAATCGAGTGATCATGAGTCAAATACCCGTTATCACCTAACTTGATTAATTGCAGTCCTCTTCGCCTTCCAACGGCGTCGCATCCCTCTGCTGTGTGAAAATAACCGTAGTCATCCTCCATTTCGATCGTATCTTCAAGGGCACGAACGACAAATGTAAGAGCTTGCTTATAATTATCGGCTAATTTGTCAGAAATCATGATCCATAGATTAGGATATCTGGGAGCTGAATTTGGGAAGTTATTAAATTGCGGTAATAAATCAATCAAGATCTTACTCCTCCATGTTCGTTAATTGACAATAAATTGGTCGCTTGGATTTTTTCAATTACTTCAATTAGCGCTTGTTCATTATTTGTTTTTTGGGTGACATAGTGTGAAACGGCTTTTAAATTGGGGATCGCATTTTTTACAGAAATTCCTAATCCTGCTGTTTGAATCATTTCAATGTCGTTCTCATTGTCGCCAACAGCAACAAGCTTATGCGTTGGAATTTCCAGATGCTGCATCAAAACCTTTACTGCTTCGCCTTTATTAACCCCTGTAGCTATGAATTCCAGCAATTCGGGTTCAGAGTTTATCGGTGTGAAAATAGAGTAAATCATTTTCAATTCATGTATCTCTTGTTGGTTTCCAATCAGCATGATTTTAACCAATTGCTTTGTAAGCAGTTCGTCAATGGTTGTATACTGTGCTGTAATCGAATCTTTTATTAACTGTTGATGTATGTAAGTACTTTCTTCGAGAAAGTAAGCACCTTCATGATCAAAGGCCAACAAACTGACATTATATTGATTCCTGATCTTTAAAAATAACGAAACAATGTCGTTTATTTCATTACTCTCTAAAAATCGAGCATAAATAAACTCACTGGCCATTGGTTCATAAATCATGGCGCCGTTGTATAGGATGACAGGAGTAGTAATCCCAACTTCATTAATATAAGGTAAAACGCTATCGAGTGAGCGGCCGGTTGCAAAAGTAAATTTACCTCCAGCTCTCTCAAAGCTTTGAATTCTGGATATGACATCTTTAGAGATTCGTTGGTTGTTATCAAGTAAAGTACCATCAAGGTCAGAAATTATGCACCACAAGCTGCTTCAAATCCTTTTCATTTTTTGGAAAAATATTTTGTTGTGATCCGTCTCGTTCAAATAAAAATTGCATTGTATTAATTTTTATCCAAACATCCGAATGTTCTCTCGGAACAAGAATGGTTGGACAAATCACTTTTACTTCTTCAAACGTACTTTCTAATACGACTGTGATCAGAAATTCTCTTCCTGTATGTTCAACGTGTTTGATCATACCCCTTAAAAAATTCTTCTGATCTGGTTTATTAAAAACCATTTCTACGTCATGAGGCCTAAACCCCAAGATCAGATTTTTCTTTTGATTCAAGCTGTGTTCGGGTATGTTAAAACTTGATAGACTAATGGTTGTATTTTGCTTTTCGATTACGAGTGAATGATTGGCAAAATTGTAGGAGCAGTCCAGTCTATTCATGATCGGCATTCCTAAAAAGCTGGCGACAAACCAATTAGTAGGATGATGGACGATCTCTAACGGATGATCATACTGTTGCAGCTCTCCATCTTTCATTACCGCGATCATATCAGACATAGCCATCGCTTCATCTTGATCATGGGTGACCATGATGGTGGTAATTCCTAATTTTTGTTGAAGTTGTTTTATTTCCTCTCTCATTTTCATACGTAATGAAGCATCAAGAGCAGATAACGGTTCATCCAGTATTAATAAATCAGGCTCTTTAGCTATGGCTCTTGCTATGGCCACACGCTGGCGCTGGCCACCAGAAAGTTGAGACGGTTTTCTCTCCTCAAATCCTTCCAGATTTACCATTCTTAAAACGCTCTTCACTCTTTCTAATGCTATGTTTTTAGGAACTTTTTGATTTCTTAATGGAAACATAATGTTGTCTTTAACTGACATATTCGGATATAGGGCCGAGTTTTGAAATACCATTCCTATTTTTCTGAATTTCGGTGGAACTGTTGTAACACACGTATGATCGAAGAAGATCTCCCCGTGCGAAGGCTTTTCCAGTCCAGCGATCATTAACATGGTTGTGGTTTTCCCACACCCGGACGGCCCTAGTATCGTGGTCAATTTTCCTGATGGAATTTCTAATTCGATATTTCTGACAGCTGGTTTTTTTGGTTCGTAATATTTGTATAACTGCTTTAAAGAAACTTTCATGAATTGAGCCCTCCACTAAATCTTCATCTTAGAAATATATTTTTGTGAGAACAAATATAGTAACATGGCAGGAATCATGTAAAATGTTGCTAAAGTCATAATAAAACCATAGTTCACAGACGCAGTAGAATTCATATCCAGTAAAGAATTTAAGATAATTGGAAATGTTATTTTACTTGAATCGTACGTGAAGGTGGAGACAAGAATATATTCGCCCCAGCCATTTAAAAAGGCAAAAAGTGTTATGGCGGCAATTCCTGGCCAAATATACGGAACATATATCGCAAAAAACTTTTTAAGATTAGAAGTTCCATCGATTTCGGCAGCTCGATCGATTTCTTTCGGGATTTCGTCAAAGAAACCTTTTATAATCCAAGTGGACAGACCTACTTCTGCTAATCCTTTAATTAAGATCGTGCCGAATAAAGTGTCTAATAGACCAACTGTTTTTAACATATAGAAGCTAGCGATTAGTGTCGTAATGGATGGCAGAGCCCTTGTGAACAATGTTGATTGAATTAGCAAATCTTTACCGGGGAATCGGCCTTTTGATAAAGCATAACCGGATAATAAACTCACTCCAACTTCGATCAACATACTGCCGAGTGCGATGAGTAAAGTGTTATAGAAAATGGTCCAGACATTGGGAAATGCAAACGTACCCACCACTAAATTAGGTTCAAATAAAAATTTCCAGTTATTTATGGTGAAACCTGCTGGCAATCCTCCCTTGATATCACTAAAAGCAAAAAGAAACATCCCTAAATAGATACTTAATAGAACTAATGAAAAGATCGTAAGGACGGTAATACAGAAAGCTTTTAAGCAACTGTCAGAAATTCGATTGTATAAATTCGTCCATCCACCTGAGTTCACGAATTGTTTCATCATCATTTATCACTATCCATTAACTTTTTTAATCCAAACTGCTTGTAGGCAATGATTATTACTATAAATATTAAAGGAAGCATGTACATCGAAATAGCTGAACCGTAACCGAAATCTAACGTAGAAAACGCGGTATGAAAAGAATATAATGACCATACTTCAGATTGATAGTTTGGTCCGCCATCCGTCAGTAACAAGATCGATTCATAAGATGTTATCAGGGCTAAACCTTGCCAAAGCGTTAAAAATGTGAGTGGCCACTTTAAATATGGAAGGATTAATCTTTTTATAATGACCCAATCAGAAGCTCCGTCCACTTTCGCTACCCTAAATAAGTTTTCATTCATTGACTGAATAGAGGAAGATAACATGATAGTGGTAATCGATGTACCCATAACCCCTGCTAAAATAATATTAATGAATAGAGGATACTCAGTTAGCCACGCTACAGGCTCTATGCCGTAGAATTTATGTAATATCATATTGAAGATCCCACTATCGGTCGGGCTGAATATCCATGTCCAAAGTAATGCCTCGACTACCCCTGGTGATACTTTTGGCAATAACCAAATGGCTCTAAAGAAAGTTCCGCGTCTTGAGTTTTTTATAAAATAAGTAGTTGTAATTGCCACAAACATTCCTAAAAAAATTTTTATAAACAGAGTCATGAATACGAAAATCAGCGTGTTCCAGAAAATTAAACCAATTTTCGGGTCAGATAGGACCTTTTGATAATTGGTCCAACCAACAAAATCCCAATTTAAGCTGTGATCCATTGAGGTAAAAGAGATCAGGATAATGATTAAAGCAGTGATGGGTACGATCAGGAGTTGATTTAAAACGAAAGGGCCCAAAATCAGGCCCCAATATTTATTTTCTTTCGCTAATTTCCATAGAGATTTCTTTTGGTTGAATTCTTTGCTGATAATCTCTTGTTCTAATAAAATTGTTTCAGTTGATAGCATGGAAATTCCTCACATCTCTTATTTAATGACAGAGTTCGCTTTCAGGTTCAGTGCCATTTGTTCTTCAATGTAGGATACAGCTGTTTCAGGTGTCATTTCACCAGACATCACATAAGTTGTAGCGTCAATCAGGATTTTGCTATATTTTGTCTGATCCGAATGGTTCCCTGCAAAGTGTGAATAGTTCGTTAAATGTTTCACACTGTTGATCCATTCATTTGCTTTAACTTGTTCGTTTTCTTGTCCTTCTTGCGTAAACGGGATATGCGATGTTTCAACAGCATGCTTCGCTTGTAATTCCGGGGCACTTACATGTACCAGCAATCTTTTCGCAATGTCCGGATATTTTGTGTTTTTTGAGATGACATAGATATATGGATTCGATACCGTGATTGGTTTCTTTCCTTTTTTAATTGTTGGCAAATTCATAATCCCAACATTTTGTTTGATCCAATCAGTAGTCACATTTCCTAATTCCTTATGCCACCCTTGAGTACGAAACTTTACTTCATCCCAAATTCCGCCTTGAGCAAACAACGTTTCCTGGTTTAACATTCTAGCCAATTTTTCTGCTTTATCTGTTGTCATATTTGCTGCAGGGACGACGCCACTATCTTTACTTTCTTTAATCCATTCAAATGTTTTCAGAACTTTTTCTTTATCGAGGATAAATTTTTTGTTTTTCCAATCATATAGCTCTGCTCCAAAGTTATAGAAATTCATTGGAACGTCATTTGGGCCGCGGTCGAATTCATACCCGTTTTTTACAAGACCCTTTTTTTGTGCTTCTAAAGCGATATCTGTCATATCGTTTAAAGTAAAATCGCCTGTTTCAGCTTTTTTTGGCAATTGGTTAATATCTTCTTCTGACCAACCCATTTTCCTTAAAATTTCTTTATTAAAGTAAACAGCACGTGCCTCTGTATCTTGAATGACTCCATAGACTTTCTCATCCCATGTTACTGGCTGCCAATAGCCATCCATTATATTTTCAAACACTTTTTCCTTCTTTACACTGTCCAGCGGCAGGATATAATCTCCCTCTGCCATCCAGCCGACAGAAGCATAAGAAGTTGTATAGATATCCGCGGCATTGTTTGACTGGGATGCAAAGATAAAATTCTTATCAAAATCTTCAGCACTCATTGGTTTGACAATTGGTTCAATTTCCACTCGATAATTGGCTTTTTCCTTTTCAAGCTCTGCGTTCAATTTTTCTGCTGCACCTTCAAAGTTGGTTACACGTGTAGGAGCTGAAGCATCGTTTGTAAAAACCTTCATCGTCATAATTTTGTTTCCATTTTCATCTTTTGGCAGATCTTCTGTTGAAGCAGATGTGGTTGTAGGTTTATTGGATTGGCAGCCCGCTACAAAATTGATGGATAATAGCAATACGAGTGCACTTAGTAAAATTTTTTTCATTTCATATTACCTCCTTTTATTCTCTTATTTCTTTTAACATAAAAACGAATGACGTCGTTCCTCATATAATCGTATGAAAGTAAAATCGGTTTTCCCTCGATCGTATAGTGGGTTTGAATAAATTTTAATAATGGATAATTATTGCCCGAAAAAATTGCTGGTACTTCATCTAAACTCGTTACTGCTTGGATTTCCGTGATCGCTTCAGTTATTTCGTAATCATAGAAGTCCTTTAAAAACTTGGATAACGATCCTTTAAAATAATATTGTGCAAATTCATTTCCAACTAATTTATAGGGTAAAACGTTAATAGAGTATACAACTGGCTCGAGTTTAGCTGTTCGTATTCTGTTTAAAATATACACGTCATCATTCTTTTCAATTTGTAACAGTTCACTTGCTTCATCTGAAGGCTTGTCTACATATATGTTCGTATCCATATCATCTTCAGCTAAGTTAGCGTTCCGAATCATTTCAGTGATACTGGACAACGAGTTAAGAGAATTCTTTAAAGATAGTGATTCTTGTTTTATGTAGTAGCCTGAACCTTGTATACTATAAATTTTCCCCTGTTCGATCAACTCATTTAATGCTTTCCTAATTGTTTCTCTGCTCACACTGTATTGTTCCGATAACTCCTTTTCGCCTGGCAGTCGTTTCGTTGTCCCATCTTTCTTTGAGATGTAGTGTTTATATATTTTATAACTGATGTTTAAATACTTAACAGTTCTCATCTACCTCCTCCTTGTTACCTTCATTATAAGTGGCGATTGTTAATCCTAAATTGACCGAAAGTAAGGAAAAAACTATATTTATGTAAATTTGTCTAGACAATTACAAATTTGTCTAGGTGAAATGTTTCTGTGTAGACCCAACATTTGGAGACAAAAATTAAAGGCTGTCGAGTTTCTCGACAGCCTCACAAGCGATATTGATGACCGCTCTCTTTTCATTATTCTATTCGTATTTGCGAAATGCGAGTGTCGCATTATGACCGCCAAAGCCAAGTGAATTGCTGATTGCAGCTGTTATTTCCTGCGTGCGGGCTTTGTTTGGGATGTAATCAAGATCACATTCCGGATCCGGATTTTGCAAGTTGATTGTTGGAGGCAAGACTCCTTCGTTTATGGCTAGAACAGTAAAGATTGCTTCAACCCCACCTGCTGCACCAAGTAAGTGGCCTGTCATCGATTTTGTTGAGCTGATCGCCAGCTTATACGCATGGTCTCCGAATACTTCCTTGATTGCGAGCGTTTCAAATTTATCATTGTACTCTGTGCTAGTGCCGTGGGCGTTGATATAATCAATTTCTTCCGGGTTCAACCCACCGTTTTCAAGTGCCATTTTCATCGCCCGGGCTCCGCCCTCGCCTGCAGGAGCCGGTGCCGTGATATGGTAGGCATCCCCTGTCGCACCATAGCCAACAATTTCCGCGTAGATTTTGGCGCCGCGAGCTTTAGCGTGTTCAAGTTCTTCAAGGACAACGATACCTGCACCCTCCCCGATTACGAACCCGTCACGGTTGATATCAAAGGGACGGCTCGCTGTGGCAGGATCAGGATTTGTCGAAAGTGCCGTGTTGGAACAGAAGCCGGCAACAGACATTTTTGTAATCGGAGCCTCTGCGCCTCCAGAAACCATCACATCTGCATCTCCGCGCTGGATTACCTTGAACGCATCCCCAATTGAATTTGTTCCTGTAGCACAAGCGGTTACTGTACATGAATTAAAGCCTTTGGCACCCAGAGTAATCGATACCTGGCCAGCTGCCATGTCAGGAATAATCATCGGTACGAAGAACGGGCTGACGCGGCGATAACCTCGATTAAGGAAGGTTTCATACTGTTGTTCGAATGTTTCCATTCCTCCAATTCCGGAACCGATCCAGACCCCCACTCTTGGTGCATTTTTCTCGTTGATTTCAAGACCCGCGTCTTTTACAGCCATCAACGAAGCCGCTACAGCATAATGTGTAAAGCGGTCCATTTTTCTTGCGTCTTTTTTCTCAATAAAGGCTTCCACGTTAAAGTCCTTTAACTCTGCAGATACCTTTGCGGGATATTCGTCACGGTTTACCCTTGTCATTAACCCGATCCCTGAAACTCCTGCAATGGCGTTCTGCCATGAAGTTTCAGCATCGTTGCCTAACGGTGTGACCGCACCGAGTCCGGTGACTACTACCCTTCGATTTTCCATTTATATCGCATCTCCTTACCATCAAATTGTATTGATCTTGTTAGCGTGAAAACAGGCTGGACTCTGCTTTAAATATGGGCCACCAATTTAAAGTCCCCAGCGAAGCGCAATCGCGCCCCATGTTAAGCCTCCTCCAAACCCTACCATAACGATTACATCCCCATCTTTTATTCTACCAGCCTCAAGCTCCTCTACCATCGAAATAGGTATCGATGCGGCTGAGGTATTCCCGTATTTATGGACCGTTTTCGACATTTTATCTTCAGGAAGCTCTAGCCGCTGACGCGCTGCTTCCATAATGCGAATGTTAGCCTGATGGGGAACCAGGAAATCGACGTCCTCTTTCTTGAGGCCAGCCTTCTCCAAAACATTTATACAGCTTTCTCCCATTTGCCGGACGGCAAATTTGAATACTTCCCTTCCGTTCATAATGAGATATTCGTCCTGGTACAGGTGTTTTCCTCCTGTACCATCTGCGCCTAATTCGAAAGCGAGTATCCCCCGTTCTTCACTAACGGGTCCCATGATCACAGCTCCGGCACCGTCCCCAAATAATACGGCTGTGTTCCGGTCCTCCCAATTGGTGATTTTCGAAAGTTTTTCAACACCAACAACCAAAACATATTTATATGCCGAAGTTTCAATAAATTGCTTGGCTGTAATCATTCCATACATAAAGCCGGCACACGCTGCACTTATATCCATTGCGGCTGCTTTTTTCGCGCCGAGACGTTCCTGGAGCATACAAGATACTGATGGAAATGGCCGATCGGGCGTAACGGTTGCGACTAGGATTAAATCCAGTTGCTCCGCGTTAATTCCCGCATTCTCAATCGCGTTTACTGCTGCTTGATAGGCGAGATCCGAAGTGTCTGTGTCTTGATCGGCAATTCTTCTTTCTTCTATTCCCGTTCTGGTTCTGATCCATTCATCAGAGGTATCCATTATTTTCTCTAAATCATGGTTGGTTACGATTTTTTCCGGCAAACATTTGCCAATTCCAATGATCCCAGCGTTCATGAAGCCAACTCCTTTTTTTGTTATTCGACGTTTTTTAAAAATTATTGGCAAAAGCCCCATCTACGGAGGCCACCCTGCTTCATATTTATTATCTATTATTATGACTTGGTACTAATTTTATTAAAAATGGAGCTAAAACGCAACTATTTTATCATCGTTCCCTTTCCTAAAAATCCATCAGCTTAGACAGTTGTCCAGCGCATTCGAGGCCGTTCATTCATATTTTACTAACAAAAGCGATCGAAGGAGGTAATGACATGGGGTTAGAAGAAGAAAACACTCCTGTAAGCATAAGGGGAGAGGACCGTTTTTCCCGGTTTATGTTCGGTGCGCCGAAAAACCAACCGCACAAATCCGTAAATGATGAGATTAACTACATGCAAATAATCGAACAAGTAGATCATATTGTCGAATCCGTTAAAGAGCTAAAGCCGCTCCTTAATATGGTTACACCTGTTGTGAAAAAATACTTCCCAAAAAAATAACCCACCCGTGCGGATTGATGCCAGGGTGAGTTTAGAGGCCGGCCGCTGACAAGCGGCACTCTTTATTTATTTTTTTCGTTTAGCGCATCTTCTCTGCCAAGCTCATATGCTTCTGACATGACTTTTGTGAATATCGACATAAATGGCTGAATCAAATCGGGCGTCAGCTCTACGCCTGCCTCATCAAGCTGCTGTTTTGCTTCAGGCAGATATTTCATGGCAATCTGCATAAATTCCATCGTTTTATCTTGCAAAGTAAAAACCTCCATCATAATCCTTATTCATTTGGCAGTTTGCCGGTTTCACGATACACTTCGATATGCTTGTGAATTTCGTTTTCGAATTCTTTATCGACATCAGAACTGAATTCCCCAAGCGTTATAACGTCGTCGCTGAAATCATAGTATAAATTGCCTGCTTTAAGTTTCCCATTATCAAATTCTTCTGCAACAACTTCATAGAGCTTGTCGACATGCTGGACCGTACTCGTCAAAACCGTCGTTTCTCCGAGGTCTGCTTGATCGGAAATATAACCAATGGCATAGAGCCCGTGTTCTTTTACTTTTTCAATAATCGGCACGTTATAGCCGTCACCTGCGGGATAGATGACATCTGCCCCTTCATCAATCATCTTGTCCAAATAAAGAATTGCGCCCTGGTCATCGTCCCAGTGCCCGACGTATTCAATCTCAACTTTCACTTCGTTATCTTCAAAAAGGGCACCCTCATAAAAGCCTTCCACTTCAGGCTGCCATTCATACGCTGCAATGATGCCAACACGTTTTGTTTTTGACATATGGGAGGCAACCATTCCCCCGAAAAAACCCATTGCATACCCTTCAAAATTCAAGCTGGTTGTATTTTCGTTTTGGGCGTCGCCATTGAAGCTTACGAAATGAATATCGGGGTATTTTTCCGATAGATGGTTAAAATAAACTGCATATTCATTGCCATGCCCGAAAATTAAATTGACTCCCTTTTGGGCAAATTCTTCTACAGCCCGTTCGACAATCATTTCCGAATTCATGTCCTCTTTATAATAAACATCGACGTTAAAATGGGATTGGATTTTCAGCATTCCTTTGTACCCTTTTGTGCCCCAGACTTGATCGTTAATCGTTTCGGGCACGAGTAAACCTACCTTTTCCAATTCCCCTGATTTTATTGGCTGATCACAGCCGGCCAGCAAAAGAAGGCATAAGAGTAAGACTACGAAACGTTTCAGCATGTTATGCAGCTCCTTTTTTGCCCTGTCAAATAATAAGAGAATCTCTCCCAAATCCGAACGAAATATCGTCAAGAGCCGCTTTCATTCACCCCAAAAGCAGTGGGGCTTACAATATTTGTGAGCCCCAAGGTCAATGCTCAATATCTTTCATTCTACCCCGATGTGAATTAATTGAAAAGATTTTTTTCCTTTTATCTCATATTCTGGTTTAATCGTTCTCAAATAACAGTGAGTTTTCCAAGTGCTCTTTTTGCTTCTTAATACCTTCTCGGGCAGTTATACTCATTTTTACCTTTTGGACCTCAATGTCGTTCTTATCATGCAATTTTTTTGTCTGGATGTTTCGATCGATAGCATTATCTATGCCAAGAAGTTCTGCGCATTTGTGCCAGTGGCCTGTTTCTTCATTGGCCAGCAAAAAGCTGCCGGCTATTGTTTGGTTGATGAGTATCCCGATTGTCTCAACAACAGCATCTACATAAATCGCATCGTCCGTCCATTCACGGTGATCATTTTCAGGAATCGAATACGCCGGGTCCAACTCTTTCAAAAAACACTGCTGAAACAGGCTGGCTGGTGATTGCCAAGGCCCGTAAACTGTTGGCAAATAGATTTTTAGCAGTGCCGGATCTTCTTCCTTTAATAATGTAGATAAATCGCTGCCGGCTGTTTTTTCAAAATCGGTGAACCCCTTCTGAAAATAATATTGGGCCGGCAGCAACAATACTGTCCGGGCATGGTATGACAGGATCTTCTGCAGCTTATCGCACAAACCGTGATCGGAAAACAACAGCGATTCCCGATGATTAATAAAATAATCGTATAATGAAATGACCGTAACAGTTTGATGCTCCGAAACGTCTTTCGATCTCATCCAATCTTCAAACTCTATTTCTTTAAAATTAGCATTTCTGCCAATCTCAAGGCGTTTTCCATTTACAAAAAAACCTTCATTTTCGGTATCTGTATGAATACCATCCACTTCAATACCTTCATCAAGCAGATGTTTAGTAAGATTAAAGCCGATAAATTCAAACGCGCCGATTATAATTGCCTTGTCCATTATGATGCCTCCCTGAACCACTGTCACTGTATCCTATGCTCAAGGAAAGTAAATTATTTCTCACAGACTTTGCACTATATTTATTACAATATACTTTCATGTTTCTTAAAAAACTTAATAACCTGGCGTCCAATCTGCTGATTTTTTTCCGGGAGAATATAGCAGATCGACACAGGAATTTGTTTCTCTTTCCACTCGTTCAGAAGCTTTTTCATCGCTGAAAATTGGTCAAAGCTGCGCTTCCCAGCCAGCACATGAATCATCAGCATTGGAATCTGCCCGTTTATATCAGGGATCCTGCCTTCAAGACGAATCGTTTCTTCAATTTCTTCCGACCCTACTTCGTGGGCTGCGGCTATTTCCTTGACAAGCTTTTTATAGAAAAACTTATGTTCTTTCTCTAGTTCAAGATGGTGGGTTAGTGACAGCACCGGATTTATAAATACGAATGACCGAATAGCAGGTCCCATTTCCGAAGCTAGCTTTAAAGCGGTTAATGCCCCCATACCTTCGGCTAAAATATGAACCTTTTCGTTCAATATCTCATTCTTCATGATATGTTCATATAATCGATGTGCAAGCTTTGCTGCTTTTTTGCTCCCCCAATTCTTCCCGTAAAGATTCGAATAGAAGACTGTGTATCCGCTCTCTTTAAGCTTTTTAAGCAATGTGTTCTTACCCTCATTTTGCGTCCAAAAGCTATTTTTCGCATCAACAAACTGCCGATCATCTCCAATAATCAAGATACCGAAACCATTCGGCTTTTCGGGATAATGAACCATGTTCCATTCGGTATCCAACTGAAAGTTCCGGTTTTCCATGCTCAAAAACTCCTTTATCACTTTAATCATAATAATGTATGACAGCTATCACAAATTGAACGGGAGTTTGCCCAGTCTAATAGGGAAAAGCTGATTATTTTAAAAAAAGCCTGCCGCTTAATTGAGAGAAATGCTTACTAACACATTTATTATTTGCTATTCTTATGATAAAATAAAAACAGCAAAAGCGGCTACTACAGCTGTTACTTAAAAGGAATTTTTATGAGGTGAATACTATGCGTTATTTCTGGACCTTCTTTTGGACTTTTCTTCTTATCCAAATGTTGAATTATGTAACCGGCGCAATGATGGGTGCCGAATTTGACTTAACTGCCGGATCGATCCTGGCGGTCATTGCAACCGTATTAATTATTGTTGTAACACAAATTTTGCCGAATGACCCTGTTGAAAAGCACTGACCCGTTTACGAAACAGTTACCCGCGATATACACAAAAAAATCATCCTTTTTAGAAGGATGATTTTTTTTTCGATTACTTAAGAACCAACTCGTTTCCTTCAACGGCAATATGGACCTTGTTTTTCCCTGTAATTTCACCGGCGATGATTTGTCGGGCAAGCTTCGTCTCTACATGGCGCTGAATATACCTCTTTAATGGCCTTGCCCCGTATACAGGGTCAAATCCGTGTGCAGCGATAAACTGTGTCGCTTCGTCTGAAATCGTTAAGACGATTTCCTGATCATCAAGCCTTGTTTGCAGCTCGGCAATAAGTTTGGCGACAATCTCTTCGATCTCGGAAAGCCTTAAAGGCTTAAATAAAATCGTTTCATCGATACGATTAAGAAACTCAGGGCGAAAGTGGGCTTTTAACGCTCCGTTCACTTGATCCCGGACCATTTCATCAAGCTCACCGTTGTCTGAATGTGATTCGAGTAAAAAATGCGAGCCAATATTGGAAGTCATAATGATCACAGTGTTTTTAAAATCGACTGTCCGGCCCTGGGAATCGGTAATTCGCCCGTCATCGAGCATTTGCAGCAAAATATTAAATACTTCAGGGTGGGCTTTTTCGATTTCGTCAAGGAGGATGACTGTGTAGGGTTTTCTTCTAACCGCTTCAGTCAATTGGCCGCCTTCTTCATAACCGACATAGCCCGGTGGAGCTCCAATCAGCCGTGAGACAGCATGCTTTTCCATGTATTCCGACATGTCGATTCGCACAATATGATCCTCACTGTCAAACAGGGATTGGGCGAGTGCCTTAGCAAGCTCTGTTTTCCCCACACCGGTAGGGCCGAGGAACAGGAATGAGCCGATCGGACGGTTTGGATCCTTAATGCCTGCCCTTGCCCGCAAAACCGCATCTGATACAAGCCTGACTGCTTCTTCCTGGCCAATCACCCGTTCATGCAACACGCTCTCCAGTTTTAAAAGCTTTTCGCGTTCCCCCTCAACAAGCTTTGAAACAGGTACTCCCGTCCATCTTGCGACAACGTCGGCTATTTCTTCTTCGGTAACCTCTTCACGCAAAAAACGACTGCCTTGAGTTTCCCGTTCATTTGTTTCGAGCTCCTTCAGTTCTTTTTCAAGAGCTGGGATCTTTCCGTGACGCAGCTCTGCTGCCCGGTTTAAGTCATATTGATTTTCAGCTTCAGCTAACTCTCTGCGCAGCTTTTCAAGCAGCTCACGTTTTTGCCGGACATTTTGAATTGCTTCTTTTTCCAGCTGCCATTGTGCTTTCATTGAATTGGCACGTTCGCGCAGATCGGCCAGTTCTTTTTGAAGAGTGGTAAGCCTTCTTTTGCTTGCCTCATCTGTTTCTTTACTAAGTGCAGCCTCCTCTATTTCCAATTGCATCACTCTGCGGGTCACTTCATCCAATTCGGAAGGCATCGAATCAATTTCGGTCCTGATCATCGCACACGCTTCATCGACCAGATCAATCGCTTTATCGGGCAAGAACCGGTCGGTAATATAACGATTTGACAGCGTTGCAGCAGAAACAAGGGCGCGGTCATGAATATTGACTCCATGGTGGATCTCAAACCGCTCCTTTAAACCTCGCAATATCGAAATCGTGTCTTCGACATCAGGCTCCTGGACGAGGACTTGCTGGAAACGCCGTTCCAAAGCCGGATCTTTTTCAATATACTTTCGGTGCTCATCGAGGGTAGTTGCCCCAATACAATGAAGTTCGCCCCGTGCCAGCATCGGCTTCAGCATATTGCCTGCATCCATTGCCCCTTCCGTTTTTCCGGCCCCGACAATCGTATGCAGCTCGTCGATGAAGAGCAAAATCCTCCCGTCACTTTTTTTCACTGCCTGTAAAACGGCTTTTAATCGTTCTTCAAATTCACCACGGAATTTGGCTCCGGCAATTAAAGAACTCATATCAAGGGCAAAGACGGTTTTATCTTTTAATCCTTCCGGTACATCCTTGCGGACAATGCGCTGGGCGAGACCCTCGACAATC
Organism: Bacillus canaveralius; assembly: GCF_002860125.1. Lineage (GTDB taxonomy): Bacteria > Bacillota > Bacilli > Bacillales > Cytobacillaceae > Bacillus_BJ > Bacillus_BJ canaveralius. The sequence continues at coordinate 60,268 of NZ_PGVA01000028.1, read as the reverse complement.
GCCGTTTTACCGACGCCGGGCTCGCCGATCAAAACAGGATTATTTTTTGTTTTTCGTGAAAGTATCCGAATGACGTGACGGATTTCGCTGTCTCTTCCAATGACAGGATCCATTTTGCCGGTCTTTACTTCGGCGACCAAATCCCTGCCATATTTCTCAAGAACATCATATGTTGCTTCAGGATTTTGCGATGTCACTCGTTGGTCCCCCCTGATCTCTTTGAGTACTTTTACAATCAACTTTTCAGTACAGCCAAGCTTTTTCAATGCTTGTCCTGCTATAGAATTCTTTGCTTTAATCGCGGCCAGCAGAAGATGCTCGACCGATAAATATTCATCTTTCCATGCTTTCATTTCGACTTCTGCTTCATTAAAGAGGCGCCGTAATGCTGATGTAATATAGAGCTGCCCTTGCGCCGCCCCGCTTCCGGTCACCCGCGGCTTTTTCAAGAGGTCTTTTTCAAGTTCATTGATAAACTGGGCGTGATCGAGCTTCAATTTTGCGAAAACCGAACGCAGCAAATTATCTCCTGGTTCCATTAAAGCTGTAAAAAGATGGGATTCATCCACTTCCTGATGCTCATGCCGGGCAGCAATTGATTGTGCCCTGATCAACCCTTGCTGGAGCCGTTCAGTCAATTGATTGAAATCCATATCGATCACCTTGACCTTTCCTGACCTTTTTATCCTAATTATAACAAACAGGGGCTGGCAATTCCAATTGCCAGCCCCTTCTATTTAAGCTAATATCTCTGCGAGCAGCGCTTTTTGAGCATGAAGCCTGTTTCCTGCCTGTTCAAACACTGCTGAATGCCCGCCGTCAATGATTTCGGCACTCACTTCTTCCCCGCGGTGTGCCGGTAAGCAATGCAAGAACAAAAAGTCTTGATTTGCAAGCTCGACAAGCTGTTTGTTCACCTGGAAATCTTTGAAAATCTCAAGTCGCTCGGCATTTTCTGCTTCCTGGCCCATACTAGTCCAGACGTCGGTATAGATGACATCAGCATCCTTGACTGCTTCATAAGGATCATTGCAGATTGTCACCTTTGCTCCGCTTTCTTTTGCCGCTTTTTCGGCAATCGCAACAGCATTGGCAGGTGGTTCATAACCTTTTGGCGAGGCGATTGTAATGTGGCTGCCGACTTTTGCCGCACCGATCATTAACGAATTGGCAACATTATTGCCGTCACCAACATAAGTAATTTTAACACCATTAAGTGAGCCGTGTTTTTCCTCGATCGTCAGCAAATCTGCCAGCGCCTGGCAAGGGTGGTACAGGTCCGTTAGCCCATTGATGACAGGAATATCAGCATGCAATGCCAACTCCTCAATCGTCTGATGAGAAAAGGTGCGAATCATGATTCCATCCAGATACTGCGATAACACCTTCGCTGTATCAGCGATCGTCTCGCCTCTGCCAAGCTGTAAATCATGGCTGTTCAAATACAGGGCATTGCCGCCAAGCTGGAGCATGCCTGCTTCAAATGAGACACGCGTCCTCGTTGACGATTTTTCAAAAATCAACCCCAAAATCTTTCCCTTTAACAGGGGAGGCTGTTCACCAAGCAACAATGAATTTTTCAATTTCTTTGCTTTTGCAAGCAATCCCTTGATCGTTTCAGGCGAAAAATCAGCCAGAGTCAGAAAATCCTTACCTTTAAGGTTCATTGCTGTGCCTGTATCTATTACGGGAATCATACTGCTGTCACATCCTTCTTCATCATTTCCTGCCATTCAGCAAGCTTGTTGACAGTTATACCTTTAACTTGTAATCCTGTTAAAAATGCTGTGAGTGTTTCTGTTTCAGTAAAATTCAAAACCCGGTTCCTAACCGCAAGCTCGCGTAACTCGCGAACTTGATCCGATTTTCCTGTGCTGAAAAAAGCGGCGGTACTAGCAGCTTGCAGCTGTTTCTCAATGTCTTCCGGCTGGATCAGTTTTACTCCCGCCTCTTTTGCAAGCTGGAGCCATTCTTCTGTGCTTTCACCTTGCAAAAAGACAATGTTCTTGCCTTCTGCCCGGGCTTTCATCGCGACGTGAAAGGATTTACTTAAAGCAGCCGGCAGGTTGGCTGCAAAGCTGATTCCCTCTCCGGTTGATTTCATTTCCGGACCGATTTTCGGATCAATTCCCCGTAAAGCGTAATTGGAGAAAACGGGGTATTTCACACATACATATGGAACGTGGTCCAAAAGTCCATTGCCACTCGGCAAAGAGTATTTCCCAAGCAATATTTTTGTCGCAATTTGCACCAACTGTACACCAGTCGCTTTACTGACGATTGGAACTGTACGGCTTGCGCGCGGGTTGATCTCCAGCAGGTAAACACGTTCTCCTTCTATAATAAATTGGATATTCAGGATTCCTTTGTAGTGAAGCTTCTGAACAACCCGCTTTGCATAGCTCAGCATTTTTGCTTGTGCTTCCTTATCAATGCTCTGGGCGGGTAAAACGGAAATGCTGTCACCGGAATGAACGCCTGTTTTTTCAATATGCTCCATGATCGCTGGGACAAGAATATTTTCCCCATCAGTGACGACATCCATCTCCGCCTCAATCGCCGACAAAAATTTATCAACCAGGACGGGATAGGGAATGTTTGGATTGTTCAAATAAGACATTAACTCATCCTCTGATTGGATCAGCTCCATCCCCTGTCCGCCAATCACATAAGAAGGCCTGATCAAAATTGGCAAACCAATTCGTGTTGCCGATTCGATTATTTCCTCAGGAGAAGTGGCCATCTCACCTTCAATATGCGGGATTTCCAAACTGGCCAGCAGCTCGTAAAAGCGTTCCCTGTCCTCAAGAATATCGATTGTTTTCGAATTTGTGCCGAGAAGGCGAACTCCATTTTCCTCCAGCTGTTCTGCAAGATTCAAGGCGGTCTGTCCCCCGAGTTGAACAATAACCCCGTCTATCTGTTCAGCTTCGATGACGTTCATAATTGATTCGACAGTAAGCGGTTCAAAGTAAAGCCTGTCTGCTGTCGCAAAATCAGTACTAACTGTTTCAGGATTGTTATTGATCATAATTGTTTCGATATTTTCTTCCTTTAAAGAGAACACACCATGAACTGAACAATAATCAAACTCTATTCCCTGGCCGATTCGAATTGGACCGCTCCCGATGATTAGTACTTTTTGTTTATTGGAAGCGAATTGCTCGTTTTCACCGAAGTAGCTCGAATAAAAATAAGTTGATTTTGCTTCAAATTCGGCAGCACATGTGTCAACCATTTTATAAGCAGGCAGAATACCGAGCGATTTTCGTTTTTTGCGAACATCTTTTTCGCCAACATTCCATTGCTGTGCGATAAATTTATCGCTAAAACCTTTTTCCTTAAAGCGCTGCAGACTGTCTTTCGTTACTGAATCAATGGACGTTCTCTCAATCGTTTGTTCGAGCTCAATCATGCCCGAGAAACAAGTTAAAAAGAATAGATCAATTTTCGTTTGTTCGTGTATTTTTACAGGGTCATAACCGCGGCGCATCAATTCAAATATGACAAGGAAACGCTCATCATCGGCTGTTTTTAAGCTTTCCAGTAACGCATCAGTAGTTTTTAGTGCTCCTTCAGGGTGCTTTAAATCAATCGTATTGATTTCAAGTGACTGGACTGCTTTTAAGAAAGCCCGCTCAAAATTCCGGTCAATGCCCATTACTTCCCCAGTCGCTTTCATTTGTGTTCCAAGTGTGCGGTTTCCGCCTGGAAATTTATCAAAAGGCCATTTAGGTATTTTGACGACGACATAGTCGAGCGATGGTTCAAAACTGGCCAGCGTGTCTTTTGTGACCGGGTTTTTTAATTCGCTTAAAGAGTAGCCGACAGCGAGTTTTGCAGCTATTCTGGCAATTGGATATCCTGTTGCTTTTGATGCCAGCGCTGATGATCGGCTCACGCGCGGATTCACTTCAATTAAATAGTAATGCTTGCTTTCAGGATCCAAGGCAAATTGGATGTTGCAGCCGCCAATAATACCGAGGCTTGAAATAATTTTCACAGAAGCGGACCGCAGCATCTGGTATTCTTCATCCGTCAGCGTTTGCGAAGGAGCGATAACAATTGAATCACCTGTATGGATACCAACCGGATCAATATTTTCCATATTACAAATTGTGATGCAAGTTCCAATCGCATCCCTCATCACTTCATATTCGATCTCCTTAAATCCGGCAATGCTTTTTTCAATGAGACATTGGCCAATTGTGCTTTCTTTCAGGCCCCCCATGGTGAGCTGGACGAGGTCGTCAGGATTGTCTGCAATGCCTCCGCCGGTTCCTCCCAGAGTATAAGCCGGCCTGACAATAATCGGGTAGCCGATTTTTGCGGCAAATTGCAGCGCCTCTTTTGAAGATGTAACAATCGTGCTGTCTGGCACCGGCTCTCCCAGCTCTTTCATCAGCTCGCGAAAGGCCTCCCTGTCCTCGCCTTTCTTAATCGACTCAATTGAAGTTCCCAGCAGTCTGACATTATACTTGTCGAGAACACCATTTTCGCTTAACTGGAAAGCCAGATTCAATCCGGTTTGGCCGCCAAGTGTTGCGAGCATTCCATCAGGCCGTTCTTTTTCAATGATTTTCTCAAGAACATCAGCTGTCAGCGGCTCAAAATAAATCGCATCGGCAAAGCTGTGGTCAGTCATAATCGTTGCCGGATTATTGTTTACTAAAATAACTTTATAACCCTCTTCTTTCAGAGCCAGGCATGCCTGTGTTCCCGCATAATCAAATTCGGCGGCCTGGCCAATGATGATCGGCCCGGAGCCAATGAGAAGAATGGACTGAATACTCGTATCTTTAGGCATATGCAAAAATTCTCCCGTTGTTTGTTTTGATAAGCTCGATAAATTCATCGAAGATGTATTCTCCGTCAGCAGGTCCTGGATTCGATTCGGGATGGAACTGAACCGTTTGGACCGGATAATCCTGATGGGTAAGCCCTTCAATGGACCCGTCATGCAAATGATAAAAACGGACATTGAAGCCTGTTCCCCGCAAACTTTTCTCCTCAACAACATAGCTGTGATTTTGCGACGACATTAACACTGAGTTTGTTTTAATATCCTTAATCGGGTGGTTTGCACCCCGGTGCCCAAACGCGAGCTTTTGAGTATTGCCGCCAAAAGAGAGCGCTGCAAGCTGGTGTCCAAGGCAAATGCCGAGTGTTGGATAACGGCGGAGCAGTTTATTTAAATCAGGCATTAAGCCTGCCAACTCTTTTGGATCCCCCGGTCCGTTAGATAACAGGATTCCATCAGGATGAAATTTTTCAATCTCCTTTGCCGGCGTATCGAAAGGGACGGCTGTGACCCGGCAATTTCGCTCCAGCAAAGACGATAAAATTGACTTTTTATAGCCAAAATCAATCAAAACAATATGAAAATCACCATCTCCATACATTTTCGCTTCCGTCCCGGACACGCTGCGTACTTTATATCCAAGATCAGTATTAAGCCGGATCAACTTCTCAGCATGCTTTTCTGCGGTTAATAAGGCAGGCATCGTGCCTTCATTGCGGATTTTCTTCACCAATGCTCTCGTATCAACCCGGCCGAGCATCGGGATATTCCACTTTTGCAAATATTCCTTCAATGTCCATTTTGCTTCATAATGGTAGGCTGCTTCGTGTGATTCATAGACAATAACGCCGGCGACATGCGGGATTTTGCTTTCAAAATCCTCCTGATTGATTCCATAATTGCCGATCAGCGGATATGTGAACACAATAATTTGGTCTTTATAAGAAGGATCTGTAAGCACTTCCTGATAACCTGTCATCCCGGTAAAAAAGACGATTTCTCCCTGTATATGCTGTTCAGGGACGGCTGTAAGCCATTCTCCTTCAAAACACTCTCCGCTCTTCAAATAAAGGGAACCTTTCAACTTGCACACCTCTTCACTTTTTTGCATATTTATAACTTTTATATATTTTTTATGCATTACGCATCAAAAAATTTAGCCTTGAACGGCCGTTAATGATTGATTGGTTAATGTGTTTTGGATCATCGCTACCGCTTCATTGATTTCTTGTTCGGTAACAGTAAGCGGCGGTAGCAGCCTCAGTACATTTTCTCCTGCCGGCAAAGCCAGCAACCCAGCTTTTCTTAATGTTGCGAGCGTGTCCTGGACGTTGACGCTTAATCCAATCCCCAGCATCATGCCAAGGCCCCTTATTTCTTTCACCTGGGGCAATGATAATAAAGCTGAGCATGCCTTTGCCAAGTATTCGCCTTTTTCTTTCACTTCTGCCAGGAAGGAGTCTTGAAAAACAACCTCCATCGTAGCAGTGGCTGCGGCAACTGAGAGCGGGTTTCCGCCAAAGGTTGAGCCATGGCTGCCCGGGCCGAATGCAGAGCTGAGATTTCCTTTTCCAATCACTGCTCCGATCGGCAGCCCGCTTCCCAAGCCTTTCGCCGTTGTGACAATATCAGGCTTCAACCCAAAATGCTGGAACGCGAACGGTTTACCGGTTCTGCCTATTCCTGTCTGAATTTCATCGATAATCAGCATGGCTTGATGCTGTTTACATAAATGAGCTACTTTTGCCAGGAATTGTTCTTCAGCGGTGATGATTCCGCCTTCGCCCTGGATGACTTCAAGCATGACAGCTGCTGTATCATCGGACATTTCCTTTTCAAGGGCAGCAATGTCATTAAACGGAATCGTCACAAACGTTTCAAGCATCGGCCCAAAACCGACTTTAACTTTTTCCTGTCCTGTCGCCGCCATCGTTGCGAACGTGCGTCCATGAAAAGAATTTTTAAAGGTGATAATTTTATGCTTTCCCGTTTGTTTACGGGCAAGCTTAATGGCTGCCTCATTTGCCTCTGCACCGCTGTTCGCAAAAAACACCAAGTCAAGCCCTGCTGCATCAGCAAGCATTTTCGCGGCGGCTTCCTGTTTGTCAATCACAAATAAATTTGATAAATGCCAGTATTGGTCTAATTGCTTCTGGATCGCATCCTCAACCGGCTTTGGCCTGTGCCCGAGATTGCATACACCAATTCCGGACGTAAAGTCGAGGTAGCGCTTCCCGTTTTTATCTATTAAAATCGTGCCTGCCGCCGAAGCCGGTTCAACTTCCCACTTTGTATATGTTGGAAACAGATAACTCATCATCAGACCTCGCTTTTCTGCTTATAGTCGTACCTTTCCATTGCTCATCTTCATAAATGGCGCCCTTTCCTGACGCGATCATCGCATTTTTCACACCTCGTTTAACAGCGGTAAGCGCTGATTCAACTTTTGGAACCATACCGCCATAAATTTGGCCTTCTAAAATATATGCATCAATCTCTTCAGGCGTTATATGAGATACCACAGAACCTCCTATCATGATTCCTTCTACATCGGTCACGAATAAACAGCATTCTGCCTGTAAAGCGAGCGCGACCGCTGCAGCGGCATAATCTGCGTTAATATTCAGCTTTGTCCCATCCGCCGTGACACCGACCGGGGTGATCACAGGAGTGAAATTTTCCTTTAACAGCATGTTAATTACACTTTGGTTAACTTCGATTACCTCGCCAACAAATCCGAGTTCCTTTTTGTTAATAAACCTGGCTTTTAGGCACTTTCCATCACTTCCGCTTAATCCGATCGGATTAAAACCGTACTGGCCGAGAAGTTCAGCCAGTTTTCGATTTGTCTGCCCCGTTAAGACCATTTCAACAACCTGCATCGTTTCTGCTGTTGTTTTCCGCAGGCCGTTTCGGAATTCAGGTACAACATCGTACAGTGCGAGAAGCTTATTGATATCAGGGCCGCCGCCATGGACGAATACAAATTGCCAGCCTTGCTTGTCAAGCTCGTGCAAGCTGTTGAAAAAGGAAGGTGTCAGCAAGTCAATAACACTGCCCCCGCATTTAATGACGATAATCTTGTTCACATTATGTTCGGTAGCTTGCATTAATTTTGATATAGTCATAGGTTAAATCGCACCCCCATGCTTTGCCGGCTCCGGCTCCTGAGTGGATATCGACAAATATTTGAATAAAGTCATTGTTCAGATACTCTGTCGCCTCTTGTTCCGAAAATGGCTGCGGCTCACTTTTGGACAGCATCTTGATCGGGCCGATCGATATATCAACGGCAGCAGGATTGAGGCTGGCTGAGCTTTGGCCGATTGCGCAAATAATCCGGCCCCAGTTTGCATCCGCACCGTATACAGCAGTTTTGACGAGATTTGAGCCAACGATTTGCTTGGCAATCATATTGCCATCGTAGTTGTCAGCTGCTCCGGTTACGTTCACTTCAATCAACTTTGTTGCCCCTTCTCCATCTTTCGCAATTTGCTTTGCCAGGCTTTCACAGCTTTCAGCAAGCAACTCGACAAACAACGGCCAGTCACGATGTTCAGGCGACAGCGCTTCATTGCCAGCTTTTCCATTTGCCATGACGAGCACCATATCGTTTGTCGAAGTATCCCCATCAACGGTTATTTGGTTAAAGGTTCGGTTGGTCACTTCTTTCAGAGCCGCACTCAAGTGGTCGGAAGCGATGTTGGCGTCCGTTGTTACAAAGGCAAGCATCGTCGCCATGTTTGGATGGATCATTCCCGACCCTTTTGCTGCGCCGCCCATTACAACGGTCTTTCCATCAATTACTGCGGAAAAGCACGATTTTTTCATGACCAGATCCGTTGTGAGAATAGCAGTTTGAAAGCTTTCAGCGTTGCTTTCAGCTGCACCGGGAGACAACCCGGCAATTCCTTTTTCAATTTTGTCCATCGGTAAATATTCACCAATCACTCCAGTCGAAGCAACTGCGACATGATTTTCTTTTATATTAAACTTTCGGGCTGTTAGTTCCCTCATCTTATAAGCGTCTGCCAATCCCCGTTCTCCTGTACACGCATTCGCACATGCACTGTTTACAATTACCGCCTGCACCAGGCCTGCTTGCTCGATGCTTTCCATTGTCACCTTTAGCGGTGCAGCCTGAAAGAGATTTGTTGTATAAACGGCAGCGCAGCTTGCCGGAGTATCACTGACGATCACGCCCACATCTTTTTTTGCATAACGCATGCCGGCATGAACTCCATCGGCGCTAAAGCCTTTTGGTGACAGGATGCTCCCTTTTGTGATCGCTTTTATTCCCTTTTTCATGGTAATTGTTTGCAAAATATTCTAGCCTCCCTTTGTTACGGATAAAATGGTACAAATTCTAAACCGGCTTTTTCATCAAGTCCATTCATGATGTTTGCATTTTGGACAGCCTGCCCGGCCGCCCCTTTCACTAAATTATCAATCACCGACACAATCGTCAGCCTGCCTGTTCTTTCATCCGAATTCAAGCCAATATCACAATAATTGGAGCCGGCAACCTCTTTGATCGACGGATAAGTACCAACTGGCCGGATTCTGACAAATGGATGATTTTTATACATTTCCCTGTATAAATCAGTTATTTCCTCTGTCGAAACAGGTTGGAGCAGTTTAACATACATCGTTGCCATAATTCCCCTTGTGATCGGCAGTAAATGCGTGCTGAACGTGATGTTGCCAATCGCTTCATTCCACACATTTAATTGCTGTTCAATTTCCGGGATATGCTGGTGCTGATTAACTTTATAAATTTTTATATTTTCGTTTACTTCTGAAAAGTTGCTTCCTTTTGAAGCTGCGCGCCCCGCCCCAGAAGCTCCTGACTTTGCATCGATAATAATCATGGCGGGATCGATCAATTTATTCATCGCGACAGGAGCCAGCCCAAGTAAAGCAGCTGTCGGATAGCAGCCGGGATTGGACAGTATCCTTGCCCGGGCTACATCCTGACTGTTCCACTCTGATAATCCGTACACAGCCTCATTAATGATTTTCGGATCGACCGCATTATGTCCATACCATTTTTTATAGACGCCGCTTTGTTTTAAGCGCAAATCCCCTGATAAATCAACAATTTGAATGTCCGAGTCCGCAAAAGCCTCGGTAAGCTTGCCGGAAACTCCTGATGGAGTAGCCAAAAAGACAAGCTCGGAATGTTCAGCGATTTTATCGGGATCAATTTTTTCAAGCCGATGATCTAGGATATCTGTTAAGTGCGGATATTCTTCACTGATCGGAAGCTCTTCTCTTGTTGAATGAATTGATTGTATATTGTATACAGGGTGAGAATGCAAAATCCTTAATAATTCAGCACCACCATACCCGGTTGTTCCGATAATAGAAACGTTCATGCATTTCCCCCTCAAGAAAAATGTATATTTAATCATAAAAACTTATATTTATGAAAAATATGTTTCTCTTATTATAAGAATTTACTTTCAAGAAAGCAACCGTAAAAACTAAATTTTTAAACTGTTTTATATTTTTATGTTATAGACAGTTGACGATAAATAGTTTTTATTTTTAAAATATTTAAAAGCGAGACAGTTTCGCACCTTCAAAAGGTGGTTAAAACATGCAGGTAATGTCAGAAATTTCGGCTGAATTAACAGAGATCTTCCAAATGGTGCATCATATGCGGAAAACGGAAAAGGGGGCATTCCTTTTTCAGGAAGGGGAAAATGCCGCTGAGCTTTTCCTGATTCAAAGCGGAAAAGTGCAAATCAGTAAGATGGTTCCCGATGGCCGTGAATTGACGTTAAGAATGTGTTCCGAAGGAGATTTAATCGGGGAGCTTTCTTTGTTTTGTCCTGCACCTAAATATATGCTGAGCGCAAAAATAGTCGAAAGCGGCGAAGTGGCAGTGATTTATAGAGACGATCTCGAGGAAAAGCTAGCCGAAAACAGCCGTGCAGCGCTGGAATTCATGAGATGGCTCAGCGGACAGCATCGCAAAACGCAAACAAAATTTCGCGATCTAGTCCTGCATGGAAAAAAAGGCGCTTTATATTCAACGTTAATCCGTTTATCAAACAGCTACGGAGTTGCCAGAAAAAACGGGATTTTAATCAACGTTCCCCTCACCAACCAGGACCTTGCCAACTTTTGCGGCACCTCTAGAGAAGTGGTCAACCGGCTACTCAGCGAACTGCGCAAAAATGACATTATCAGCATGGATAAAAGCTTGATTACGATTCAGGATCTCGATTATTTAAAGCTTGAAATCGATTGTGAAAACTGCCCGGTTGATATTTGTAATATCGAGTAACCGAAAAAAGCTTCATGGCAAACTGAAACCAGCCATGAAGCTTTTTATCTTTGCCTAAATAATTGCGATCAGCATTACAATAAAGAAAAAAGCCGCATTGGCGATTTCGAGAATGCCAACTTTTTTGATAGAATATGGCTTTCCATAAAAAGCAAATGCTCTCAGCAGGCTCGGCAAAAACGCAAACGCAATCAGCCATTGCCCGGACACAAGCCAGATAAGCAGTACAAGGGCATGATATGTCCAGGAAATTCGTTTATATAAACGGCTTTTCTTTTCCCTGATCATTGTTTTCACATAAAACGTACTCCCTGCAAAGAACAAAACCGATCCTACAAAAATCAAAACCAAGTCCTCTGAAATCATTCCGGCGCTTAAATACCCGCTCGCAAGCCCGGCAATCGCAAATACAAAGATAGCGCTGAAGTCGTTTAATAGAGCCCGGTCTTGATTCTTGCCTGAGAAATAAATGTTAATAAAGAAGAGTGGAATCATCAACAGACCGAAAATCACTAGTGATGGCCTTGCCCATAAAGGAATCGCTAGCAGAATTAAAGCAGGGACGAGATAAATGAATGTCCACTTTGTATAGAAATTTACTTTCTTTTTTTTGAATAATAAGAGCATTGGGTATGTCGCTAAATATAAAAGGAGCCAGCCAAAGAAAAAAGGAATGTGTTCCCATTGAATTCCCGCAGCCGCTGCACTCAGCCAAAAAGGAATGATCAGCATCGCCCAGGCTCCGTGCTGTTTTGGCAAAAATAACTTCATAATGATCTCTCCTATACCTATACTACTTTAACTGTATAGAATTTTCGGCATGTAATAAGTGAAACTAATCACAAAATATCAAGTTATTTTTCGATTTTTGCATGTTTTTCTGTTTCATTCCCATAAAAAAGGGCCCAATGGACCCAATTACAAATGCTCATACTAGCTGTGCGCGTTTTCCTTTAAAAATCGGGTAATCCATTGCACTCCTTCATGTCCACGCGCCGGGAAACAAGGAATAGTTAAACCTGCCAATTCGCTATGCCCTTCAAGCTCTTCATGAAAAAGGATTACCTTAACCTCCTGCAGCTGTTTGAGGAGGAAAAGGTCCTCCTCTGTTCTTATTAAAATCGCCTTTGGATAATTTTCGTGCTTATGCCCTTCGACAATGATAAAGTCCGGCTCAAATAAAGACATGAATTGTATCTTTTTAGAAAGCGGCCAACTGGCATTTTCCCCATGAATGATGACTCTGCCATCACCTTCAACGAGAGTAGCAGCCGCGCCAGCCGTTATGTGGCGGCTTGAGTCTTTTTCGACTGGAAGATCCGGTTTTCCGCCATGGCCATGGTGTTTAATCGTCACCGTCGTAAAACCGCTTTTGGACAGGCTTGAAAGCAAGTTCGTCACCAGCAATGTCTTGCCGCTGTTTTGAAAACCGCAAGCCTGGAATACAACAGGTTTTACCATGGCCACTCGCTGCCGGTTTGGTCTTCAAGCAACAACAGTTCTACTTCATCCCCCGCTGCAAATCCCCTTGTGCCTCCAGGTAAAATCATCAACGAGTCTGCGCCGGCAAGGCTCATGACGATGTTTGATTTATCAACACCGCTTGGAGAGGCAGTCAGCCTGCCATCCTGAAAATCAAGGGCGCTCCTGACAAAACGTGCAAACGGATTGGCTTTTGGAAAATTAGCGGTAAGAATCGCTTGTTCTTTACGTAAATGCGGTTTTTCTGAGAACAGCAGTGTACGGATCACTGGCCTTGTAAACAATTCGAATCCGACATAGCAGGCGGAAGGATTTCCGGAAAGACCAAACAGGAGCTTTCCTTGATATTGGGCAACGGTCGTCACGCTGCCCGGCCTCATGCCGACTTTATTGAATAACACTTCTGCCTGCAATTTTTCGTAAATGTCCGGCAAATAATCGAAGTCCCCTACCGATACACCGCCAGTTGTGACAAGCATATCAACCTTATCCAACGCATTTTTTACAGCCTCAAAACAAATATCAAAATCATCCGGCAGCTTGCCAAAATAATGAACTTCTGCTCCTGCCCGCTCAATCTGGGCCGAAATCATATGCGAATTGCTGTTGCGAATTTTACCAGGTGATAACGGCTCCTCCACTTCAAGGAGCTCTGTTCCGGTTGCGAACAGGCCAACGACCGGCTTTTGCGCGACCGGAACTTGTGCGTATCCAAAAGTTGCGAGCACAGCCTGGATGCCCGGATTGATAAACGTTCCTTTTTTAACAAGAACGTCTCCTTCTTTCGCATCTTCGCCCCGGAAAGAGACATTTTCACCGTTTTTCGATGCGCGTTTAACAGCCATATAATTTTTGCCATCACGCTCCATCTCTTTTGCCAATTCGAGCATTACAACAGCATCGCACTGTTCCGGCATTTGTGCTCCGGTCATAATGCGGACGCACTGAAACGGCCCGACATTTTTGGATGTGATCAAACCGGCACCAATATGATCAATCACTTCAAATTCGACCTGGTTTTCTTGGGAAGCTCCGACTGTGTCGATGGAGCGAACCGCAAACCCATCATATGGGGCCCGGTCAAAATGAGGTACGTCATGGGTTGCGATTATATCTTCAGAAAGATAGCGGCCATAGCTATTCGTAATCGATATGTATTCTGTCTTTCCATTCTTCGCATAGTTCATCACTCTCTTTACTGCTTCCCCGATAGAAATCGGTTTTCTTCTTTCAACCATCATTCATCAGCTCCTACCTGCACTTACAACGGCAAATTAACGTTCTTTTTTGCCTCTTTATTATATAGGGTATACGAAACAGGAGATCATGACAAACATCACAGCAGTTTTCGGAATAAATGCTTCTGTTTTGCCACTTCATTCATTAAAAAGCTCCGTTTTCAAGCTTTACGGAGTAGAAACAGAAAAAAATCGCTAAGTGTGATATGCGTCACCTTCAAACCAATCATAATCCTTTATTGTTAAGGTGTGATCAAAACATTTAATGATTTTAAGGAGGAAGCATAATGAGTTTGCCATTTTCAGCAACATCACTTGTAAAAGATATTGTAAATGAGCTGCCTAAATCCAGCGATATTTTTAAACGCCATCGAATTGACTTTTGCTGCGGAGGCAATATCCCCCTTACCGATGCTGCAGCGCAGCGCAATATCGACGTGGATTCTTTAATGGCGGAATTGCATGAGGTTTATCAAAAGAGCGGGAATGAGCCGACAGATATAAAAACGTGGATGGCTTCGAGCTCCGCTGAACTGATTGAGCAAATCAAAGAAAAATTCCATCGCCCATTGGAAGAGGAATTGTCACAGCTCAGTCCGTATGTAACGAAAGTGTCCAGGGTTCATGGCGACCGCCGCCCGGAACTCCTGAAAGTATATGAGCTTTATTATGAATTAAAGAAAGAGCTGCTTGAGCATACAACAAAAGAAGAAGAAAGCATTTTCCCATTATTGCTAAAGCTTGAAACAGCCCCTGAAGCAGAGCGCACCCGGATTTTGGAGGAAATTAGACAGCTTGAAAAAGAACATGATCATGCAGGCGCAATTTTAAAGGAACTGCGCGAGATCACTTCCGATTTCACGCCGCCTCTTGATGCGTGCGGAACCTACCGTTTAGTCTATAAACGTCTCGAAATGCTGGAAGAGCAAACATTCATGCATGTCCATCTTGAAAATAATATTCTGTTCCCGCGCTATCTGACGGCAAATTAATAGATGACTTTCCTGACTACCTTGCCGGACTCAAGCCGGCAAGGTTTTTGTCTACAAGCTACCTATTGTTATTTATCTACTTCGTCATGTTAGCCGGAAGAGATGCGCCTTTTTCAAACGCTCTTTTTCTTCGCAACTGCAGCGTATCGCCCAAGTTTTTCTTTAACAGGATAACGATATTTATCGACGCTGCGAGTAAAACCAGAATGAAGAAACATAGTGCCGAAACAAGCGTAACGACCCACATTGAGCTATTCATGTCAAACAAACCCTACCCTCTCTTTCAAAATCCCGTCACGCAAAAACAAACTCCGGTCCCCGTACTTTGCAACCTCCTCATCGTGGGTAACGATTAAAATCGTCATGCCATTGTAATGAAGATCTTCCAAGCATGTCAGGATATTATCCCTGTTTTCTCCATCCAAATTGCCTGTCGGCTCATCACACAGTATTTCAGGATTGTGGACCATCGCCCGGGCAATCGCCGTTCGCTGTTTTTCCCCTCCCGACAGCTCTCCTGGCAGATGTTCAAGCCGATGGGACATATGCAACTGTGATAAAATCTCCGTTGCCCTTCTTTCAATCTCCTTTTTCGGCAGATATGGCCATTGCGGGAGCATAACATTTTCCACCACCGTGTATTGGTCAAGGAGGCGGTAATGCTGAAAAATAAAGCCTATCTTATTGCGGCGGAAATCCTGGAGCGCATCGTCAGAGAGCCCATTCAACAGCATGCCGGCTACTTCTACCTCTCCCATGGAAGAACGCTCCATTCCCCCGATTACATTCAGCAAGATTGTTTTCCCCGAACCTGATGGACCTAATATCGTGATCCATTCACCTTTTTCAATCGATAAAGAAACATCCTGAAGAGCATAAACCGGGTGAAAGCTATTATAAACAACCTGGATATCCTTCAAACTAATGATGCTCATATTATTAGCCTCCTATATTGAACAGCCATCCACCCCCAACAAAGCGGTAGGTGGACAGCAGCCAAAATACTAGCAAACTTCCATTTCATTCATCATTCATTTTCCTGTTTTTTGGAACTGCGATCTATTTCCAAAATATGATAGTTTAATATTGCTGTCAATATCTTCTACGGGGTTTTTTGTGTTTTTTTTAATTTTTTTCAAATACGTGAATTAACAGATAATTTTTCGGTACAAAAAAACAACCCTTTTCCAGAGTTGTTCCTTCACCCACCGATATATGACATTTCAATTTTCTTGCGGGTTGCGATTGTTTCTGCTGTCCGTTCATCTGAATAGCGGTCGCTTCGCTGTTCCCAAATCGAAATGATTCTTGCTTTAATCTCCTCATCCGTTGCGCCTGCTCTCATAAAGTCGCGCAAATCGTGGCCGTTGCCATTGAAAAGGCAAGTAAAAATTTGGCCGTTTGCCGATAATCTTGCCCTTGTGCAGGTTGAACAAAACGATTCAGAAACGGATGGAATAAAGCCGACACGCGCGCTCGCATCCTTGTAGGAATACAATTTGGCGACTTCCCCGTAATACGCGGGTTCCACCGCCTCAAGAGCGTCGTGGTTTTGCAAAATCTCATAGATTTCTTTTTTCGTGACAACATCATCCATTTTCCAGCCATTTGTGCTGCCGACATCCATAAATTCAATAAAACGAAGCTCCAGGCCTTCCAGTTTACAGAACTTCGCCATCGGCACTATTTCATGTTCATTTAAGCCTTTTTTGACGACCATATTGATCTTGACGCCCAGTCCCGCTTGTTTGGCAGCATTAATGCCTTTTAAGACCGGACCGACACCGACGTTTCTGCCGTTAATTTGGCCGAACAGCTCATCATCAAGACTATCGAGGCTGACATTGACCCGTTTTAAGCCGGCAGTTTTCAGATCGCTTGCAAGTTTAGGCAGTAACACTCCATTAGTGGTCAATGCAATATCATCCAACCCTGGAATATCAGCAAGCATTTTTACTAATACAGGCAAATCCCTGCGCAAAAGGGGTTCTCCGCCTGTTAAGCGGATTTTTTCAACACCGAGCCCGACAAAGACCCGTCCAAGCCGTTCAATTTCTTCATAAGCAAGCAATTCGCTTTTTGGCAGGAACGGAAAGTCAGGGCCGAATATTTCAGCAGGCATACAATACTGGCAGCGGAAATTGCAGCGGTCGATTACAGATATTCGCAAATCCCTTAACGGCCTTTTTAGTTGATCTCGAATCAAGTGATCTTTCATTCCATCACCCCCATATATGAGACGTATTTTAACAAACCTTATGTTGGAGTGCTGTTATTATCCTCACACTTTTTATTGTTAATTTCACAAAAGATACATCTGCCTATATTTAATCATAAAAACATAAATAATATGTGAAACTTTGAAAATTGTCATGAGAATGTCAAATCCGCTTTATGTAAAGCAGGAGAATTTCTGACAACTTTGTGAATTACCACTATTAACCTAATGGTAATGTTATGATATGAAAAACGTTTTCACTTTATGAAAAGGGTGATATAAATGACCGTGACAATGAAACCAACTCATTCGATTGAAATTAAAGAACTGCTGCAGTTTGCCGACCACAAAATCCAAACAAAAAAAGGCACGTACCTTTTCCAAGAAGGAAACGAAGCAGATTTACTTTACATCGTTTTATCGGGAAAAATACAAATCAGCAAAATAACTACAGATGGCCGCGAGCTGAGCTTAAGAATTGTCGGCCAAAATGATATTTGCGGAGAGCTGACGCTGTTCACCGATTCCCCAAAATATTTACTCAGTGCGTTAATCATTGAAGCCGGCGAAGTCATAGCGATCAAAAAGGATGTATTGGAAAGAGAAATCTTTCAAAACAGCGCCCTTGCATTTGAGTTTATGAAATGGATGAGTGACCATGTCCGCAAAACACAAACGAAGTTTAGAGACCTCGTCCTAAACGGTAAAAAAGGCGCTTTATATTCAACACTTATTCGCATGACAAACAGCTACGGGGTGAAAGGCAGTGATGGAATCCTGATTGACCTTCCACTGACAAACCAGGAGCTGGCGAATTTCTGTGGGACATCGCGGGAAAGCACAAACCGGATTTTAAATGACCTCAAGCGGGAAGATGTTATTTCTACGAAGAGAGGCAAAATTGTCGTCCATGATGTTCAATTCCTAAAGGACGAAATTGGCTGTGAAAATTGTCCGGCAACCTATTGTAGCATTGATTAATAAATCGATAACTTTATCAAAAAGGGATGGGCGAATCCATCCCTTTTATTATGGCTGGATATTTTCAGCTTGTTTATTCCTCATCGACTTTGGTATATAAACGCAGAAAGGCTCACTCTCCAAGTAATCTCCTGTCATCGCATAGGCGCGCGAACGGGAGCCGCCGCAAACATAACGAAACTCACATTGGCCGCATTTTCCTTTATACATGTCAGGATTCCGCAACTCCTTGAAAATGGGTGATTCCCTGTATATTTCGGCAAGCGGCTGCTCGCGAATATTTCCTGCTTTCACCGGAAGCAGTCCGCTCGGATAGACATCGCCAATGTGTGAGATAAACATAAAGCCGTTGCCGTCATTGACGCCCTTCGGAGCTCGCCCCAAGCCGTCAATCGAACCAGTGAGCCCTTGATTGGTTAACGCATCTAAATATTGAATTTCGGCTGGTTTTGCCTTTGCTTCCCGTATTTTTTGCTGGATCACGACGCGCCGATAATGCTGGGCTGCTGTTGTTTTAATATCGAACTTGACCTTCTTGCTCAGCTGGTAAAGCCATGTAAATACCTTCTCATGTTCAACAGGCGAAATCATGTCCTTCTCCTGGCCTCTGCCAGTTGGGACGAGAAAAAAGACACTCCATAGCACGCACTGTAAATCTTCTACAAGCTTTGCCATTTCATCAAGGTAATCAATGTTATAACGCGAAATGACAGTATTGATTTGCACAGGTATCTCCAACTCATGCAGATACTTGATGCGTTCAAGCGTCAGGTCAAACGATCCCGCAGTCCCGCGGAAATGATCGTGCACCTCGGCAGTCGGGCCATCGAGGCTGAACGCCCATCTGGACAGGCCAACTTCTTTCGCTTTCTCAATCGCAGCCTTTGTGACATTGGGCGTTGCACTTGGAGTCATCGACACCCTTACCCCTTTACTAATTGCATAAGCAGCAATTTCAAAGACATCGTCACGCATGAGCGGATCACCGCCCGTAAAGACAAGAAGAGGGTTATTCATGTCGTAAATTTGGTCAATCAATGCTTTTCCTTCTTCGAAACTCAATTCGCGGGGATCCCTTTTATATTGTGCTTCGGCCCGGCAATGAAGGCATTTTAGCTGACAAGCTCGCGTTAACTCCCATATAACAATAAATGGATCTTTATTAAAATCTCTCGAAAACATATTTTTGCCACCTAACCTTTTCTGCTTCCCGGACTAAAGTACCACCGTCTTTTCTGCAAAATTTAACGGTGAGCCGGTGAAATAAGATAGCTTTCGAAAAGATTATAGGCGATTACCGAGTTAAAAAAAGTGAAATATCTCACAAGAAAACAGTTTTTTTTCGTACTTATGATATAATTTTGGTTGATTGGTTGAAGAACATAGGCAAATCTAAGAAAAGTACAAGCGATTTTTGAAAGGCAGAGTGCTATTAACAGCAAAATGTTGTATTTTATGCTTATAAAATTCCTTTTTACCTCTCTTTTGAATCAGTTCAATCAAATGACTTGTTTTTCGGGCTTAAATATCCCAATTTAAACCATATATTTCTATAATATGCTAATCACCATAGGTTATCCGGATTATTTACGCGAAAACCGAGGGGAATTAAGCGAAAGTGGACATTAATTAAGCGAAAAAATCAATAATTAAGCGAAAACCAGCTTTATTTAAGCGAACCTATTATTGAAAATCCTGTTCCTGCAAAATACCTTAGCGCAGTAGTATGCAAACTAAAAATTTTTACTTTACTTCAAAAAAAATCCAGCAGGAAAATTCCCTGCCGGAATTCTTTCTATTATTGAACGCCCAATGCGATTTTCGCGTATCTTGTCATCCGGTCCTTTGACCATGGCGGATTAAAGACAATGTTAACATCGACTTCTTTCACCTCAGGAATATCATCCAACGCCCGTTTTACTGAATCTATGATCGTGCCGGCAAGCGGGCAGCCCATTGAAGTGAGGGTCATGGTGATCGCTGTTTTTCCCTCTTCATCCATTTCCACGTCATAAACGAGCCCAAGGTTGACGATATCTACTCCAAGCTCAGGGTCAACAACAAGTTCAAGTGCACCATAAATACTGTCCTTCAATTCCTGATCCATTCTGCTTCACTCCTTCGCAGCTTTTTTTATCCGTACTGATATGATACCAGAGAAAGCATCATGTTTAAAAGCAGAAGCACTACAAGTAGGTTTCAAACCATTTAACCGTACTTGCGATTCCTTCCATGCTGACTTTGTGCTCCGCCTTTTCATCGCTGATAAATTTCAAACGGTCCGGTGCGTCTTGATAAGCCGGTTTCATTGATTCATAAAAATGATATGCCGGCTGATAAGGAACAACCGGGTCCTTTTTTCCGTGCCAGAATAATAACGGCCTTTGTTCAAGCTTTTCAGGCTGGGCACTTAAATCGTATTTTTGGAGATGGCTGAAGAGGCTGGCTATTTCATTCTCACTAAACGGGAAGCGAATTCCCCTTTTTTTCATTTCGTCCAATTGTGCGAGCGCAAACTGTTCATAATAAGGCATACCCATTAAGCTTACTGCTGTTTTAATCCAGGAGTATTGTGTCAATGCTCCCAATGTGACAATCGCTCCCATCGAGGTACCGGCAACGCCGATCCGCTCAACCTCAATATAATTTTTGCGCTCATAATATTCTTTAATAGTATTTAGCTCTTCAATCGTATTTAATACAATATCCCAAAACCTGAAGTTTAAGTTTTTGTCGCCTGATTCCTGTGCTCGTTCACCATGATGGATCGTTTCAGGCAAAACAACCCTGAAACCCTTCTGGGCCAGCAAATAGCCATAATGCAGATTTATTTCTTTTGCGCTTGTAAATCCGTGGACAAAAATAACCAACGGAAGCGATTTACTACTCTCGTCTTTTTTGGCTAAATGCAGAACGGGAATATTGCCAATACGCAGATTTTCAACAATAATCAACTCTAGAAACCCCCTGGACGATGAAACAAAAAAAGCTGTTCAAAGTGAATTTTTTTTACAACTTATCATGAAATTGATAACATAATAATAAAGGTAAATATAGTAAACCATTATAGAATGTAAATTCTTTCTATAAATTGAGTTTATCATGTAGACATTTTTTTTTCTAAAGCTTTACACTGAATAAAAGCATTTGTTTAATTGAAAAACGAATAACTATTTAATATCAAGACAGTGATAGCCGTTCAATACTCAATCGTCCTGCATGTTATGATAATTGCATTCGTTTTTCGGTCCAGCTTAATACATTGTGAAATTTACTCACTAAAAAAGAAATTCGCTCAAGAAGGAGACCATATGGCAGAGAGACATTTAATCGCTTTAGATCTTGATGGTACATTATTAAAGGATGATAAAACAATATCGGAAAAAACAAAAGGAGTGCTCAATAAGGCTCGCGAACAAGGCCATATCGTGATGATTGCAACCGGCAGGCCGTTTCGTTCAAGCGAGATTTATTACCACGAGCTTGGCCTTGATACGCCGATTGTCAACTTTAACGGTGCATTTATACACCACCCGCTTGATACAAAATGGGGAGTTTATCATTCACCAATGGATATCAGTGTCGCACAGGATATCGTTGAAGCGCTCGGTACTTTTCATTTTCACAACATTATAGCTGAAGTCATCGATGATGTGTTTATCCATTACCATGATGAAAAATTATTGGACGTGTTCAGCCTGGGAAATCCGAACGTTACAACCGGCGATTTACGGAGATTTTTAAAAGACTCGCCGACAAGCATGCTGATCCACACCGATGAAGAGCATGTCCGGACGATCAGGGACCACCTGTCAGATGTCCACGCCGAGGTAATTGACCATCGCCGTTGGGCCGCACCATGGCATGTGATTGAACTTGTCAAATTCGGCTTGAATAAAGCGGTCGGCTTAAAGAAAGCTTGCGATTATTTCCAAATCGCGCCCGAAAATGTTATTGCCTTTGGAGACGAGGATAACGATCTCGATATGCTTGAATTTGCCGGCAGGGGAATTGCGATGGGAAATGCAATTGACATTGTTAAAAACATCGCCAATGAAGTAACGTTGACGAACGAGGAAGATGGCATAGGCGTCTACCTGAACGATTTATTAAATTTAAAAGCATTATAATCTCACAGCCTGAAAAATTTTTAAAAAATTGGCTTTTAATCCTAGTTGTTTATGTATAACCGGAGCATACTAAAAATGAAGCAGCGAAGCTGTTTCATAGCTCGAAACTCGGATGGAGGGATTCGTATGGGTAAACACAATAAATCAAAACGCTTTGTGCAGTATGCAGTAGACACCGTATCTAAGCATGATGAACGCATCCCATTTCACACAACATACGCTGAAGCTGAGGCTCGCAAAATGGCGAATGTGAAAGAATCATCTCTCGGAGGAGTATAAGGTCAGCTGACAGCTGTTTTCTAGAAAGCCTGAATTGCTGCTAACACAAACAACATGCAAAAAAGCGGTTCCGATAAAGCGTTTTTCGGAACCGCTTTGTTTTATGGCTCTCGAAAACTTTCGAGAAGGACCGGATAATGATGGAACGTTTGCCCGCCTTGGTTCGTTCGTTCATAAAGGCTGGTGATAACGGAGCCATTTTTCGGGAGCTTATCTGCCGGTATACGGATGCTTAACTCGAATTTGGACCAATCCGGATATTCCGAGCCTGTTCTCATCGTTTGCTCTGTCACCAATTCATTATGGCCATCCTCTGCCGTATAAAAAAATTCACCCGTGCCGGGCCGCGCTTCCCCTGTAATCGTATAATTCCCTTTTACACCGGACGCTTTGATATTCCGAAAGACTGGATTTTCCATAGGAATGATAAGCTCAGCAGTTGCAGTTGGACGATCATTTACCGCACCGTTTATTTGTCTTGCTGTGATAGCTGCTTCCACTTTATAATTTCCAGCGGTGACCCGGACACCGTCCTGCTTATAGTTCCATTCTTCGGTCCATGAAACTGTTTCCTCCGGGTTTAATGTTAACGTTTGCAGCGCCTGCAGGAAAGAACGTCCCTCAGAATATTGGTAGACGACACCGCCGTTTTCATCTCTGACCAAAATATCGTATTTTTGTGAACTGGAAAATTCAAAATCCAACGGCTTTGACCCATCATTTTTTAAAATTAAAACAAATTCTGCCTTTTCGGGACCTCCGATTGCATGGACAAAAAATTGATAAGACCCCCCTGTTTCACTAAAGGCGTTCTTAGGCAAATAGGAAAGCAATAAGCAAAAGATTAGGATAAACATTTTTTTCATTGCGATGCCTCCAGATGACGCGACTTAATCCTTCCGGAACATTCCAAAAACTTCTGTCGTCTGAACAATATTGGTAAAGGCATGGGGATCAACTTCTTTAATAATCCGTTCGAGATCAAATAATTCATAGCGGGTAATGACAATAATCATCATTTCCTTGTTCTCGTTCGTAAATGCCCCTTTTGCCGATACTCTCGTAATGCCTCTGACCAGTTTTCCATGGATCGCTTCTTTCAGTTCTTCCGGCTTTTTCGTAATAATCATCACGGTCAGTTTCTGATGCCTTGTATGGATGGCATCGATTACCCTCGTTGAAGCATAAAGGGCAACCAGAGTGTAAAGCGCTTTTTCCCACCCATATAAAAAACCGGCTGATATTATAATGATGGCATTAAGGACAAAAAAATATGTACCGACTGGTTTATCTTTCATTCTTGACAACACCATCGCAACAATATCCATTCCGCCTGTTGAAGCACCCCATTTCAATGTCATCCCTACTCCAATAGCTGCGATAACCCCGCCAAACACAGCATTGAGGAGAATATCATCAGCCACTTCCTTAATCGGGAGCAGCTCAAGAAATAAAGACATTGACACGACACTGATAAAACTGTAGAGTGTAAACGTTTTTCCGACTTTTCTCCAGGCAAGAATGGTGACAGGTATGTTTAAAAGAAACAGCAAAATTCCTGTCGTCAGCGGCAGTGGCGTAATATCACTCAGTACTGTAGAGATCAGTTGGGCAACACCCGTGAAGCCACTTGCGTATACATTGGCAGGAATTAAAAAAAAGTTCATGGCAATCGCATTTAATAGCGCGCCAATCAGGACAACGAAACACTTCTTTGTATGTAATAGAACCATCATTTACCCCCTGTAAATTATCATCATAAACAATCCACTCAAAACAGACATATCTGCATAAATTTCATAAAGCATTTCTTTGAGTGAATTTCATAAAAGCATTCTTTAACTGAAAAACGAACGGTTATTTATAATTTAAGACAGTATTATTCGTTTCCTACGGCATACTCCTGTTAATTTAGACAACTTCATTCGTTTTTCGGTTTAGCTTGTTACATTGTGAAATTTACTCCTTTAATTGATAAACGAACAATTATTTAAAATTAAAACAGTATTCGTTCATACGGAATCCTGCTCGTTTATTAAGACAATTTAATGCGTTTTTCGGTTTAGCTTAATACATTGACAAATTTACGCACCTATTAAATCTTTACCCAATTTTGCTAATTCCCAATACAATTCATTGTATTTTTCCCATAAAAACGCTAAACTAAGTACATAAATTGGTCGAAAGAAGGTGATATCCATGACAGTAAAAATATTGGCTGACAGCGCGTGCGATTTACCTTTGCAGTTTTACGAGGAAAATGATGTTACCTTATTTCCGCTAAAGGTTCATTTAGCTGACAGGGAATATGAGGATCTGAAAACAATTGAGCCTAAGGCGGTTTATGATGCGATCCGCGATGGGCAACACCCAAAAACGTCCCAGGTTTCACCGCATGCGTTTAAAGAAGTATTTACCAGAATGGCCGAAAATAACGAAGATGGAATTTACATAGCGTTTTCTTCCCAGTTATCAGGTACCTATCAAACAGCCATGATGATCCTGGAACAAGTAAAAGAACAATATCCAAACTTTAATTTAACGATCGTCGATACAAAAGGTGCCTCACTGGGGTGTGGATTGGTTGTCGCCGAAGCAGCCTGGATGGCAAGTCAAGGCGTGCCAAAGGAAGCTATCTTGCGGGACATCGAATTTCGGGCCGGGCATATGGAGCATTTATTTACCGTTGATGATTTGGAATACTTGGCAAAAGGCGGCCGCGTTTCGAAAGCATCCGCGTTTCTTGGCGGCTTGTTAAACATCAAACCGCTTTTAAATGTCGAGGATGGCAAGCTGATCCCCCTTGAAAAGCTGCGCGGCAAGAAAAAACTGCTGCGCCGCATAATCGAAGTAATGCATGAACGCGGCGTACAATTGGGCACGCAAAAAATCGGAATCAGCCATGCCGATGATTTGGAAACAGCCGAGGAAATGAAAAAGCTTATTCAAGAAGAATTTGGTGCCAAAGATGTGATGATTACACCGATTGGTGCCGCTATCGGATCTCATACCGGTCCAGGTACTATCGCGATTTTCTTTTTAAATCAGCTTCCTGTGGACTAATACCTACTACTACTATGTATCGCAGACGATATACAATTATTCAATCTATGAAAAAAGGACAAGCTTCGGCACCATGCCGACTGCTTGTCCTTTTGCTTATTTTGACTGGCGGTCTTCGTCTTTTTTCAAATAGGTCCAGCCTTCTTCTTGATAAATCATGTCTTCTTTGATCAGTTTGCCGAGTGCCCTTTTAAAAGCAGCTTTGCTCATTTGGAAACGTTCAGTAATCTCGTCGGGCAGGCTTTTATCCCAGTATGGCATCGCGCCATTCCGAGAAACGAGATAGGCTAAAACGGTTTCTGCATCCTGATCCATCACATCGTGCTTCCTCTTCAATAAAGAAACGTTGACCGTTCCGTCTGCTTTGACATCGATAATTCGGCCTTCTACCCTTTCTCCAAGGCGTGGCTCTCTGCCCCGCTGCGATTCATGGATAAAGCCTTTAAAGCCATCAGCCGTATAGATCCAGCTGCCCACCTTGGCAGTCCTGTATATATGCCCCTGAATATTTTTATTGAAGTCTTCGTTGCCGGCTTTAACCGCTATTTCTTCAAAAACCTTGTCAGTTGCAAGGCGCGCATACAGGCGATTATTCCGATTGACCCGGATCGTCGCATAAACGAGATCCCCTTGTTTCGGCCAGACGCCTTTATGGGCGGGAAGATCTTCTTCCCCTAGCAGTAATTCTTTTTGGATGCCGATATCGAGAAAAACGCCCAAACCCGGATTGACATCAGTTACGGGCACCCATTCATAGCGTTCAACCTGTATAGCCGGGATTTTATCAGCGGCAGCGATTCTCCCTTGTGAGTCGGTGTAAAGAAATACTTCCAACTCATCTCCCTCTTCGTATGATTGTTTTGCTTCATTCTTATGCAATAGCACATCTTCTTCTCCATCTGTTAAAAAGAATCCGAACTCCGATGTTCTAGCCACCTTTAATAACGCTGTCCGGCCCAAGTTTTCTGTTAAAGACAAGATAATTCCTCCTAATTGTCTTTCTTTTCCGCACCTTAACCAAGCACATAGTTGTTTAGACTGCTATATTTTACTATAATGAACCCATAAAGAAAAATGTTATCGGAGGTTATTATGTCAAAAGAAAGTTCATTTGATATTGTGTCCAAGGTGGAGATGTCCGAAGTCACGAATGCGATCAATATTGCCTTGAAGGAAATTCAAACACGCTACGATTTTAAAGGAAGCAAAAGTGACTTATCACTTGATAAAGAAGAGCTTGTGCTTGTTTCGGATGATGAATATAAGTTAGGCCAATTAAAAGACGTGCTTTTAAGCAAAATGATTAAGCGGGGCATTCCCATCAAAAATCTCGATTATGGAAAAATCGAAAATGCCTCAGGAGGAACAGTGCGCCAACGGGCCAAGCTTGTCCAGGGAATTGACAAAGAAAATGCCAAGATAATTAATACGATTATTAAAAACAGCGGTGTAAAGGTTAAGAGCCAGGTCCAAGACGACCAGGTCAGGGTCACCGGAAAAAACCGTGACGACCTGCAGCAGATCATTGCAGCAATCCGTGAAGCAGATTTAACCGTCGATGTGCAGTTTGTTAATTATCGATAATAAGTTAATCAGGAAAGTGGCTATTACAGCCACTTTTTGATTTCAAACATAAAATATATAATATAAAGCTACAACTTGGATTCGGGTTGGACTGTGCTTTCTATAACAGAAAATGGTATGCTTTAGATAGGGGATATCAACTCGTTTTAAATCCATAGCGAAGGAGGGTATGAATATGAAAGACAGGGGTACAACTACTTCTCGAACAAGAGAACAACACAGAAATGCACACGCTTTGGCAAGACAAATCATCAATCATCCCCGATTAAAAGGTAAACTATATGGAAAACACTTTGCGAGAACCGCCGTTGAAATTGAAGTTGTGACAGTAAAAGACCAAACACCCAAAGAGGTCCTTTACACAAAAACTAGCTGGCAGTGCCAGACACTTTAGCATAGAAGGCCTAAGAGAAGCAGACCGAATTGCAAACCGTGAAGATTGGGAGGAAGATGTCAAGTGACCACAAAGGTGTTAATTGACAATAACATCTGGGCTGCTGATGAAAAGGGATATCCAGAAGTAGTAGATTACATTGAGCAGCTCTTAGAGGATGAGTCTGATGCTGAAATATATATGACACGAATCATTGAAATGGAATTACTGTCCTATAATCATTGTTACATAGAATTGTTTTTTCTCGAACTCTAATTGGCCAGCGCCTGGTAATTAACCAATAGTATATATATTTTTTGTCCCCATTAATTCTCTCCGAATACATGGATTTAAAATTATATGTGTCCCTATTTTTCTTAAAGTTCCTCCCGTTAATTCACATAAATTTCACTTTCAGCGATCTCTGCAAATATTTTCCAGGTTTTCCCTCCATACTAAAATGGAATTAATTATATATAGACGAATAATTGGAGGGAATTTAATGAGCAGCCAAAACGAACAAAAAAATACTTTTCCGCCCCAGCACCAGGATCACCAGCCAGGTACAGAGGATGAAATGCATCCTGAACCGATTTCTGTTGACGACAATTATAAAGGAGCAGGTAAACTGAACGATAAAGTAGCCCTTATTACAGGTGGAGACAGCGGCATCGGCAAATCGGTCGCTATTTATTTTGCGAAAGAAGGAGCCAATGTCGCAATCGTTTATTTGGAAGAAACGGAGGATGCCCGGGAAACAAGGCAACTTGTCGAAGCGGAAGGCCGGGAATGCTTGCTAATAGCCGGAGATATTGGTGATGAAAGCTTTTGTAAGGATGCAGTCAGCAAAACACTTGACCTGTTTGGCAAGATTGATATTCTCGTTAACAATGCAGCAGAACAACACCCTCAAAACAGCTTGCTCGACATTTCGTCAGAGCAGCTTGAACGAACTTTCCGAACCAATATTTTTTCGATTTTCTATTTGACAAAGGCGGTACTTCCCCACTTGCAAAAGGGAAGTACGATCATTAATACAGCATCAATCACCGCCTATCAGGGAAACAAACAGCTTATTGACTATTCATCCACAAAAGGGGCAATCGTGTCCTTCACAAGATCGCTCGCCCTGTCTCTTGATGATAAAGGGATCAGGGTGAATGGAGTGGCACCGGGGCCAATTTGGACACCGCTTATTCCGTCGACTTTTACAAAAGAAAAAGTCGCCAAGTTCGGTGCCAATACACCGATGGGCAGAGCCGGCCAGCCATATGAGCTTGCACCCAGCTATGTTTATCTCGCCAGTGACGACTCAACTTATGTCAGCGGCCAAATTATCCATGTTAACGGCGGAACGATTGTGAACGGGTGACACTGGCAGTGCTGGTCAGTATTTTGTGCAAAAAAAGCAGTGGGGCTGTCGCTCCGCTGCTTTAAATAATGATCCGGTTATTGATTTTGGGCTGGCCGCAAGAAGATCTGATCATAAGTTCATGCGGGATAATAATTCTTTTCACTGGTTCTTTCGGGTTTTCAATTTTTTCAATCAAGCTCCGCGCTGCTTCATATCCGAGTGCGAATATATTGATATCGACAGACGTTAACGGGGGCCGGGACATCTCCGACAGCAAAACATTGTTAAAGCTGATAATCGACATATCATCCGGAACGCTGATGCCCATTTCATCGAAGGTATTCAAAATACCTAAAGCCATTAAATCATCGGCAACAACAAGGGCTGTTGGCTGTTTTTCGAGGGAGATAAGTGCATTGACTGCTTCCTGACCGCCTTCTCGTAAAAACTCCTCATGGATGATGTATTCATTGGCAAGAGATATCCCTGCCTCACGGAGCGCCTTTTCATATCCTAGCAGACGGTCCACCGTTACAACAAGGTTCAAATTGCCGCCGACAAAGCCGATTCGCTCATGGCCGAGTGAGATTAAGTACTCTGTAGCCTCTTTCGCGGCGCGAAAATTATCATTATCGACATGGGTAATTTCTTCGACGTTTTTGAAAGGTTTGCCAATCACAACAAACGGAAACTTTTGGTCCTGCAAATAGGTGAGCACTTTGTCTTCTACTTTTGAATAAAGAAGAGCAACGCCGTCAACCCGTCGCCCCTGCACCATTTGAACGACTCCTTCAAAAATTTGTTCCTCCGTTTTGCCAGTTGTCATCGTTAGGGCGTATTGGTTTTCATGAGCGCCTTCACTCAACCCTCTTAACACGGTTGGGAAAAACGGGTTTTGAAAAACAACATCGGTTGAACTTGGCATCACCAGGCCAATTGCTTGAGTATACTGGCTTGCCAGGCTTCTCGCTATAAAGTTCGGATGATAACCGAGCTGCTCCATTGCTTTGCGGACCTTTTTCTTTGTTTTTTCGCTGATTCGCGGACTATTTGCAATAACACGCGAAACCGTTGACGGTGCTACCTTTGCAAGCTTGGCGACGTCTTTAATTGTAACAGCCATTCTATCACCCTCCCTCGGAAGCCGTTATTCCGTTAGTTATATTATAATTGAAATGTAAACATTTGTTCGTTCTTTTTTATCGCTGATTTTACGATACCGTTTACTGAAACAGAAATATTGTCGCACACACCGTGAATAACCAACTCAACAGTCTTCCAATCAGGCTGGAATTTTCCTCTATCTGTTATGGTAAGGTCGACTTTTCCATCCTGGCATATAACGTTCATTTCTTTCGTAAGGCATTTCCCATTCTCGTAATCGAAGCTGATGCCATCATCCTGATAAAGCTTGAATGAGTAATCGGTACAGTCTCCATAGTACAAATGAACGGTTAACTTCTCGTCTTTCATTTCAGTAGTTTGCTTCAGTTCACCTTGAACGACAAGCGATCCCTTTTTTATAAATACCGGCAGCACATCGAGCTCTGCCTTTATTAAGTGATGCTGCTCTCCCGCCCATTCCTCGCCTGTCCAATAATCGATCCATTGCCCCTCAGGGAGATAAACAGCGCGGTGTTCTATACCCGGCTGCATGATTGGTGCAACAATCACATTATCGCCAACCATAAATTGATCTGACAGCTGATATGTGTTGGCATCATGCGGGTATTCGAACATTAATGGGCGCATCACCGGCGTTCCGCTTCGATGTGCCTCCGCAAACAAAGAATAAAGATGCGGAAGCCACTGGTAGCGAATTTCAATATATTTCTTAATAATTTTTTCGTATTTTTCGCCAAACGACCACGGCTCCTGCCTTGCAAAGCCGATTGCACTGTGATTGCGGAAATACGGTGTAAAGGCGCCAACCTGCGTCCAACGCGTGAGAAGTTCTCCATTGGAATCATGGGCAAAACCACCGACATCAGGACCTGCAAAAGGAATTCCCGATAATCCGAGATTCATAACCATCGGCAGCGACAGTTGCAAATGCTCCCAGAAGCTGCGGTTATCCCCGGTCCATACAGCTGCATAGCGCTGCACGCCAGCAAAGCCCGCCCGCGTCAGCAAAAACGGCCGCAAACCTTCCAGCTGGTTTTTCATGCCGGTGTAGGTTGCCTTCCCCATCATAAGTCCATAAAGATTGTGCAATTCACGATGGGTCTTCGGATCACCTTCGTTTTCATGAATGACTTTCAGATCCATCGTTTTCGTTTCGTTAAAGACGGCCGGTTCATTCATATCATTCCATATGCCTTCAATTCCTAAATTCGTGTAAAATTCGTGTTTTTCTCCCCACCATTTACGGACTCTGGAGCTTGTAAAATCAGGGAAAGCACTATTTCCCGGCCATACATCACCTAAGTAAATTTTTCCTTCGATGTACTTGCAAAAGTGGCCGCCCTGGACTCCTTCTTGATAGATCTTGTACTCAGGGTCCTCTTTAACACCCGGATCGACAATCGGAATGACGCGTATACCTTTTTCTTTTAGGTCACTGACAAGCTGGGCTGGTTTCGGAAACCGGGCGCGATCAAAGGTAAACACGCGATATTCGTTCATATAATGAATGTCTAAATAGATGACATCAAGCGGGATACCCTTTTCAAGAAAAGTATTTGCAAGCTCCCGCACTTCCTGCTCCGACTCGTAGCTGTAGCGCGATTGATGATAGCCGATTGCCCATTTCGGAGGAATCGGAATCCGGCCGGTTAAGGCCGTATATTGCTCAAGCACATCCTTTGGCTCAGGACCTGACATAACGTAATAATCGATTTGTCCTCCTTCTGCGCCAAAAGAATAACCATCTTTTTCAGTCTTAAAATCAAAAGTAGTTTTAAAGGTGTTATCAAAAAATAGTCCATGAGCACTGCCGTTTCTCAGCGTCATAAAATAAGGAATTGATTGATATAACGGATCTGTCTCGGGATTATGGGGTGCATAGACATCAGTGTTCCACATCGTCATTTTTTCGCCGCGTTTATCAAGAAAACCAGTCTTTTCACCAAATCCGTAAAAATGGTCTGCCACGTCCATCTCTTTAAAGCAAATCACTTCATTCGAATGATTATAGCCCATTCCTTTTGCCGCTTCCCGTATAAGTACGTTCCCGTCCTGATCAGACACAGTGAGTCTCACTGGGTTCTTTTTTATCTGAACGGTCAACTTTGCTGATTGCAAAAGTATATCTTCGTCTGCGTCTTCTGCTAAAAAATCAACACTCTCTGGTTCTGCAATTAGAGCCGGGCTGCTTGCAAGTGTTGTATCCCCAAACGGGTTTAAGACAAAGCGAACAATATCAGCACGATAAAAGACGATCTTCAAATCCCCTGATTCGGTTTGAACGGTTGCTCCATTGGCTGTTTGTTCAAATTTGATGACTTTTCCAATATCATTAAAATTACGATTTTTCACTTGCTTTTTTTGGCCAGGGTGAATAGCAAAACTAGTGTCTTCAAGCATCTCTCCGCCTCCTCATGCCATTCTAACAGGCTGTTATTAAGATGAGTTTCTGTCAGATCGATCGCTCCCTGATAAGTCCGCGTTGCGGCAACAAATCACCGGTGTGCAGGTTTAATTTGCAGGGTGACACTGCTTTACCATCCCTGCCTAGGAGCTTTTTCTTCTCGATCTCTTCCAGACTAAAATAATAAATACGAGGAACGCTGCATAGACAGCACCCATAACTGTGAGATAAGGAATATTTAAACCGGTTTTTTCTGTTAAAAAGTAGATTTCCGCTTCTTCCCGGTCGAGGACGAGTTTATATTGTCCTTCACTGCTCTTAATCAGGTCGCCATTCAACAGACCTCTTAACTCTTTGTCCGCATCAAGACTGCTCTCCTCCAGCTCAGCTGACTTTGTTTCAGAGCTGTTATTAATCGCAATCACCGACGTTTCGTCACCCGAGGTCCGCTTATAAACAACCATTCCTTTGTCTTCAAATAAAAGCTCGATCGTTCCTCTTGTTAAAGATGGATATTGATCGCGCAATTCGCCCAATTTTGTAATATAGTCAACTAATTCTTTATCTGTCCGGAAATCCATTTGCCTGTGATTATCTGGTTCGTCTCCGCCGTCAAGGGCAATCTCACTTCCGTAATAAACAATCGGAATTCCGGGCGTTGTGTATAGATAGGTTAAAGCAAGCTTCCATCTCGGGCCGGGATGAATCTCATTTTTGATAATATCCCGCGTGAAGCGGGCTGTCTGATCATTATCCATAAAAGTTCCCATTAAATATGGGTTATCATAGCTTTCCTGATGTTGCTCCCACGCGCTGAAAAGTGTGCCGAGTGACTGATCGGGCTTGGAAAATGCCTTTCTCAAGTAATTATTCAACGGATAATCAACAAAGCCATCAATACCTGTTTTTTTATATTCAGCAATTTCATTTGGATCGTCAGATGATATTTCACCGATTAAATAAAAATCTTCTTTTTTCTGTTTTACTTCTTTGGCAAAATCCTCCCAGAAGCTGATCGGCACATGATCAACAGCATCAAGGCCATAACCGTCAATGTCCGTCTCTTCAATCCACCAGGTAGCAGCATCCAACAAGTATTTTCTCACTTCAGGATGATCCTGATCAAGATCAGGCATGCCATTTAACTGGCCATTTTCCCGCGCTTCCTTGTCTTCGACATTTACAATTTCCTGCTTTTGTTGAAACCAATCCTGTTTTTCCGGATCGTTCGTCCATTCATGATTCGGCCCAACCTGATTAACGACAAAATCCAAAATAATTTTCATATCTCGATCATGTGCTTCTTTAACAAGCTGTTTAAACTCGTTTATCGTTCCGAAATGTTCTTCTGTTTTATAAAAGTCATTAATCAAGTAACCGTGATAGCCGCCCGCTTCATTATCAAATACAGGGGTAAGACGTAAAGCTGTAAATCCCATCTCTTTTAAATAATCAAGCCTGTCGATAATTCCTTTGAAATCGCCGCCATGGTATGCCATCGGACCATCGGCATCGACAACAAAATCATTGTTGGAATCAATATTGCTAAATCGGTCAACCATTATATAATAAATGGTCTCATCCTGCCATTTGCGCTCTTCTTTTTCAACCGCTCCTGCCGGAAAGGCGTAAAAAAGAACAAACGGAATTAAGATAAGAGTGAAAAGATACTTGTTCGTTTTCATCTCCGTTTCCTCCTTAAAGTCGTCTCAAGCTGCGCAGTCTAACGTGAAATCCGCTTTTCAACATTTAAGCAGAAATCCGTGGCTGCCAGTGGGCTTTTCTCTATGAGCTTGCCGGCATTAACCGGCAATCACGCCGCAGCTTTTATATCCGCCTTTAAGATTAGCCTTTTGTTCCCCCTGCCGTCAAACCGGAAACGAAGTATTTTTGGAACATCAGGAAAAGGATTGCAATCGGAATCGCGATTAATACAGAACCTGCCGCAAATTTGGTAAATTCGTTCCCAAATTGCTTGGCCACCATTTCATACAAACCAACAGTCATTGTAAATTTCTCATTTGTTCGGAGCAA
The DNA here is from genome assembly GCF_002860125.1 of Bacillus canaveralius. Classification (GTDB taxonomy): domain Bacteria; phylum Bacillota; class Bacilli; order Bacillales; family Cytobacillaceae; genus Bacillus_BJ; species Bacillus_BJ canaveralius. Next base: position 25,915 of record NZ_PGVA01000028.1, on the reverse strand, counting down.
AACTCTCGCCAGGATAAAATCGCCCAAAGGAGCGATGAAGGAAAACAGCGCCACAACGGAAATGATAGGTTTTGCAAGCGGCAAAACGATTTGCCAAAAAACGCGCAGATGCCCTGCTCCATCCATCTTCGCCGACTCATCAAGTTCTTTCGGAATCGTGTCCAAATAGCCCTTCATCAGCCAGGTGTTCATCGGGATTTGCCCGCCTACATAAACAAGAATGAGACCAAGGTGAGTATCGATCAGTTCGGTTCTTGTCGCTAACACAAAGATAGCAATTAAGGCTGCGAAATTGGGAATCATTTGCAATATCAAAAACGTTATTAAGCCATTTTTCCTGCCAACAAATCGGTAGCGGGAAAATGAATAGGCTGTTAAAGATACAGTAATCACGGTAAGAACCATTGTTGAAATACTAATTTTAAGTGAATTCATATACCAGTGTACATAGTTGGACTTATCTGTATCAAAAAGATATTGGTAATGTACGATCGTCGGATTTTCCGGAAACATCTTCGACCCTGATAAGCTTTGCCCGGGATTGAAGGACGAGCCGATTACCCAAAGAAGTGGATAGATAATGATGAAAGACATTAACGCAATCACAGTGTACGTCAGCGTCAGGCGGATAATTTTACTTTTCTTCATGCTCATCGCTACATCAAATCCTCCTCTTGGAATGATTTCGTTCTTCTAAATTGCCATAACGCTACTGATACAACGATCAGTGAAAGGATCATCGTAATCGCAGCCGCTTTTCCATACTGCGCAGAAGTCATCGTCAATTTATAAATCCACGAAATCAAAATGTCTGTCCCACCGGCATTTTGGCCCGGAATCGCAGGACCTCCACCATTGAACAAGAAGATTACGTTAAAATTGTTAAAGTTAAATGTGTACTGTGTGATGATGATCGGAGCAGTCGCAAACAAGACGAGCGGCAAGGTAATCTGTGAAAATTTTTGGAAAATCGAAGCTCCGTCAACGGTTGCTGCTTCATATAATTCATCCGGAATCGATTGGAGTATGCCTGTTGTCATCGCAAATATAAACGGAAAACCAAGCCACGACTGGATAAAAATTAAAGCAACCCTTGTCCATAGCTCTTCGGTCATCCACGGGATGGACGAGATACCGAGCGCATCCAACAACCCAGTATTAATAATTCCAAAGCTTTCATTGAACATACCTGAAAAAATCATGATCGAAATAAAAGAAGGAACGGCCCATGGAAGGATAAAAATTGTTCTGATCATTGCTTTTCCTTTAAGATCCTTCTGGTTGATTAAGATCGCAAGGAAAATACCTAAGGCAACCTGTAATGTCGTCGCCCCAAATGTCCAAACGATTGTCCAGCCCATAACACCAAAAAAGGTTTTTCTCCAAAGATCCAGCTTAAAAATATCCACAAAATTTTGAAAAGCTACCCAGTCGACGAGTTTGGCGGGTGGCGAATGGTATAAATCATAATTCGTAAAAGAAAGCAAAACCACAAACAAAATCGGGAAAATAACAACAAATATTAATAGGAAAAAGCCCGGCGAAATCATTAAATAGGGAAAGCCATTGTCCAGTAGATTATGATACTGTTCGCGAACGCTGTTCAGCTTGAAACCCCGATCACGTTTTTTGCCATTGGTATAAGCATCGTAAATATTAAAAGCATAAATCATCAATCCCAGCACTGTTACGATCACTGCGATGATTCCATCGATCAGCAAAAAGATTGAATGATCGACCATCGGGATGGTACCTAAAGTTATCAGTCCCCAAAATCCCCAATTGAGCGTGTCATAGAAGGCAATAAAAAATGACGAAGCTAAAATAAGAAAAATTGCCCCTTTAAGAAATTGTTTATTATAAAACTGGCCAAACCCCGGAATGAGCGAGAGAAGTCCCGCGTTTCTTCCATGATTGGTGACCGTGTTCACATCATCCACTTTAACCATGCCTCCCTTTCTATTAGGAGAAAGCAGCAACGAAAATTTATCTGCTATCTTAAGTTGGTAACTTCGCAAAAAACATCCTTATGTTATGTTAAAAAAAGGATGGGCAATACCCATTAAGAGGTACCGCCCGATGATACAAAAGCAACTATTATTTCGTAGGGTGATTGGATTCAATATTTGTTTCAATTGTTTTCACAGCATCATCAAGTGCCGGTTTTGCTTCGGACTTCCCGGTTGCAATAGTCTGTAGTGCAGATGCCATTGGTTCCCACACTTCTGCAATGTGAGGGATGTTTGGCATAGGAACAGCGTACTGTGATTGTTCAGCAACAGCTTTGGCACCTTCATTTTCAGCAATAACCGGATCATCAATTAACGATTTGACAGGAGGAATTTCCTGAGTCAGTTCATAACGTTTTTTAGCATTTTCTTCATTGGTGATATGCTCAACAAATTTTGTTGCCCAATAAGCATTGTCTGTAAAAGCAGTAACATGCCATCCTTTAACACCCATGAAGGTTTTCATATTTTTACCGTTTGGAAGCTTTGGCATTGGAGCGACCCCGATATCAATACCCGCATCCTTTGCTCCCTGGAATGCCCATGGACCGTTCATCATAGAAGCAATACTTCCTTCATTAAACAGTCCGTCTCTTGTCGTACCGCCGCTCTGTCCAATAATACCATTAGGAAATAATCCTTCAGAATACCATTTTTGAATATACTCGGCCCCTTTGATGGCACCGTCGTTATTAAGGCCAATATTAGCAGGATCCAAAGACCCGTCTTTTTCCTTGAACACATAACCGCCCATCCCGGCAAGGACGCCATGTGCAAAGTAGAAGTCATCCCATACTGCGATAAATCCATATTTTCCTTCTTGATTAAAGTTTTTAGCAAACTCGTAAACTTCATCCATTGTTTTCGGAGCACTTTCCATTAGCGCTTTATTATAAATAAAAACTGGAGTCTCTGTTGCTTTAGGAAGACCATAAAGCTTCCCATCGAACATTTGCGCCGTAATTGAGGATTCAGTAAATGTATCGATAACAGATTGGTCCACTTTAATTTCCTGGATTAACCCTTCAATAGCAACCTGTCCAATTTGGTCATGGGGTAGTGTAACTACGTCCGGAGCGTTGCCTGCTGGACCATCAAGGCGAAGCTGATCACGAATTTTATCCGCCATTCCGAGTTCCTGGAACTCAACAGTAATTCCGTATTTTTCTTCAAAAGAGGCTATCGCTGGTTCAAGTGCAATCCCTTTATCTGTATCTTCCCAAACAACCAGTTTCTCCGGTTTTGCCGGTTCTTCAGTTTTAGTCTCTTTATCTTTTCCTGTATCTGCCGGACGAGTTGCCTCACGGTCTGGCCCGCAAGCAGATAAAACTCCCAGCAACAATACGAATAACATAAAAATAGATACTGCCTTCTTCATCATTGACCCCTCCATATGTAGGATTTTAGTAGTTTCATACAACGTTTGCGCACCAATCCAAAAAAAGCAGTTAAGTAAGCGTTATCATAATGTTGCAAAAAAATTTGCTATGGCATGACTCTGTTTTCTATAATCACACTTTTTTTGCGAAAACGATTGCACAAACTTCACTTTCATTATACCTATATTTTTACTTTTAGCAACCGTTTTCATAGAATTAGAGAAAAAATATTTTCACTTTTTAACAAAGGTATGGCTTGAATGATCAGAGATTCTTTGCTACCTTTTAAGAAAGTATGCAAAAAAATGCAACCGATTGCATTGAAAGGAGAAAATTATGATCGATGTTTCAGCCGTATACCACAGACCTACAGATTCCTTTGCTTATCCTGTTCGTGAGGATGCTTTGCACATTCGGATTCGCACGAAAAAAAATAATGTAGAAAAAATTGATTTATTATACGGCGATCCATTTGAGTGGATCGATGATAAATGGGCTACATATGAGGCTTCTTTAAGCAAGACAGGATCAGATGCCTTGTTTGATTATTGGCAAATTGAAGTAAAGCCACCAGCGAAGCGACTGCGTTACGGTTTTTTCTTAAAGAACGAAGACGAGCAGATTTTATACACAGAAAAAGGATTCTTTACTGAGCCGCCTGAAGATTCCGGCTACTATTTCTGCTTTCCCTATCTCCATGAAACAGAGGTTTTTCGAGCTCCTGAATGGGTCAAGGATACAGTCTGGTATCAAATTTTTCCTGAGCGTTTTGCGAATGGGGACGAATCGATTAACCCGGACAACACGAAGGACTGGGCGAGCGAACAACCATCGGCATCCAATTTTTTTGGCGGAGATTTTCAAGGCATCATCGACCATCTTGATTATTTAAAAGAACTCGGCATCACCGGTATTTATTTCACGCCGATATTCAAAGCATATTCGAACCATAAATATGATACGATCAATTACTTTGAAATTGATCCGCAATTTGGCGACAAAGAAACATTTAAAAAACTGGTAGACAAGTGCCATGAGAACGGAATCAGGATCATGCTTGATGCCGTTTTTAACCATAGCGGCTACCACTTTGAACCTTTTCAGGATGTATTAACAAACAGAGCCGCATCCAAGTATGCAAATTGGTTTCATATTTCCGAGTTCCCTTTAAAAGGCGGGGACCGGCCAAATTACGCTACATTCGGGTTTGTCGAGTCGATGCCCAAATTAAATACGTATGATCCTGATGTAAAGGAGTATTTATTGGAAGTCGGCCGCTACTGGATCAGGGAGTTTGATATTGATGGTTGGAGACTTGATGTCGCCAATGAAATCGACCACCAATTTTGGCGCGATTTCCGCCGCGAGGTGAAAGCGATTAAGCCGGATGTATATATTTTGGGTGAAGTCTGGCATGACTCGATGCCGTGGCTGCGCGGGGACCAATTTGATGCAGTGATGAATTATCCGTTTCTCACGAATGTTGTTGAGTTTTTTGCGAAGGAAAATATCAGTGCAGCCGAGTTTACTGACAATATGACAACCGTTACTCAGCTTTATCCTGCCACGATAAATGAAACAGTCTTTAATCTTGTCGGCAGCCATGACACAAAGCGAATCCTGACTGAATGCGGCGAGGATGTGCAAAAAGCAAAATTAATATATGCGTTTATGCTGACATTTACCGGGACGCCGTGTATTTATTACGGCGATGAAATCGGCTTGACTGGTGACACGGATCCAGGCTGCCGAAAATGTATGCCATGGGCGGAAGAAGAACAAAACAGGGAGCTGTTTACTCACATCCAGGCACTAATCAAGCTGCGCGCAACAGAGAAGCTGCTTGCCAACAAGGGCCAGCTAACCTTCTTGCCGGTAAATGAAGACAGTCAGGTGATCGCTTTTTCGAAAACGGATGGACAAAAAGTCGTGGTTGTCATTTGCAACAATTCTGCTGAACAACAAAAATACACGCTCCCTTTTCCTTTAAAAAGCCGGAAAATTACCGATCTAAAAAATGGCTCTGAATTCGCAGCCGAGGCCGATGATTTGTTTGTGTCTCTGGCTCGATATGATTATGCGATCTTAACGTTTTAAATGAGTCAGTCTTAAGCTGTTGCTTAAGACTGACTGGTAAGGGGACCTGCACATGGGAAAGACAGCAAAGAAAAATATGACACTTTTTGCCTTAACATGGCCTATTTTTATCGAAATTCTGTTACATATGCTAATGGGTAACGCTGATACACTGATGCTTTCGCAATATTCGGATGACTCTGTTGCGGCCGTTGGCGTATCGAACCAAATTTTGTCGCTTGTTATCGTCATGTTTGGCTTTATTGCAACGGGGACAGCGATCTTAATTGCCCAAAATCTGGGTGCCAAACAGATCCAGACCGCCAAAGAAATAGCGGCTGTCTCGCTGGGTGCAAACCTTAGCTTCGGCCTTCTGCTAAGCATTGCTGTCTTAATCTTCAGCAAACCGCTGCTGCGAATCATGGATTTGCCCGAAGAACTTTTAGATGAAGCTAACATCTATTTAGTCATTGTCGGCGGCTTTTCTTTTGTTCAGGCTGCAATTATGACGATCGGTGCGATTGTCCGCAGCTACGGTTTTACAAAAGATGTTATGTACATCACGATTGGCATGAATATTCTAAATGTAATCGGTAATTACCTATTTATATTTGGCCCGTTTGGCATTCCAATTTTGGGTGTGGAAGGTGTTGCTATTTCAACGGTTGTAAGCAGGATTATTGGACTTATTGCGGCTGTCATTATTTTGTTTAAACGAATTCCTGATTCATTTCCTATTCACCTGCTTTTAAAATTTCCGAAGATTCATATGAAAAACTTGCTCGGCATCGGCATTCCCTCTGCCGGTGAGCATTTGTCCTATAACGGGTCGCAAATCGTGATCACCTACTTCATTGCGATTTTAGGTACAGAAGCATTAACATCAAAAGTGTATGCACAAAATATCATGATGTTTATTTTTCTGTTTAGCGTTGCCATCAGCCAGGGTACGCAAATCTTGATTGGGCATATGATTGGGGCAAAACAATATGAAGAAGCATATAAACGCTGCTTAAGAAGTTTAAAACTGGCGATACTCATGTCGTTTAGTGGCGCAGTGGCAGTCTCGTTTTTTTCCGATAGTTTAATGGGGGTTTTCACTGCAAATTCAGAGATTATCAAAGTCGGCGGCAGCCTGTTATTGCTGACAATCATATTAGAACCAGGGCGCTCATTTAATTTGGTCGTCATTAATGCTCTTCGTGCTGCTGGAGATGTAAAATTCCCGGTTTATATGGGAATTCTCTCGATGTGGGGAGTTAGTGTAACACTATCATACCTGTTAGGAATCTATTTTGGGCTCGGTTTAGTCGGCATTTGGATCGCATTCATTGCTGATGAATGGTTAAGGGGATTGCTGATGCTGTGGCGTTGGAAATCAAGGGTCTGGGTGAAAAATTCTTTTGTTACGTCCGAATCGGCATGATCATTCGTTCGGGTCCAATCTTGTGTGAAAAGGAAAGAAACAAAGAAGCCCTGAAAAGGAGCTTCTTTCTGCCATTTAATCAACAATTTGAATGTTGTATTTTTCAAACCAGATGTGAATTTGCGCTAAATGGGCTAACAGTTGCGGGCCTGTCATCAATTGGCCGTACCACGGCACAGTAAATGCGGATCCTCCAGAATCAGCGATTTGTTTTAATTGATTTGCGTCAAAAAACTCATATAATGCCGAGCTTTTGTCCCTTAAAATCCCGGAAAGCATTTTTTGAACAGCCTTAGTATATGTCGGGTGATGGGTTTTCGGATAAGGGCTCTTTTTCCGGTAAAGCACTTCATCCGGAAGCATACCCTCCAAGGCCTTGCGAAGGATGCCCTTTTCTCTGTTGCCGTGCATTTTTAATTGCCAGGGAATATTCCACACATACTCAACAAGGCGATGGTCTGCAAACGGAACCCTGACCTCCAGGCTTGCTCCCATGCTCATTCGGTCCTTCCGATCAAGTAAGGTTGTCATAAACCAGAGGATATTCAAGTAAAATATTTCTCTCCTTTTTGCATCCTCATTGCTTTCACCATCTAAACGAGGTGTTTCTTGAATGGTTTCTTGATATTTCTGAGATACATAGTCTTCAAGCTGCAGCTTGGTTCTCCAGTGATCTTTTAAAAGATTTTGCCGTTCTTCCGTAGAGCGCATCCATGGAAATCCATTCCGGTTTAAGTCTTCGCTGCGATGAAACCATGGATATCCCCCAAAAATTTCATCGGCACATTCACCGGAAAGACTGACAACAAAGTCTTTTTTAATTTCTTTGCAAAACCATAATAAAGACGAATCAATATCAGCCATTCCCGGCAGATCCCTGACCAGCACCGCTTCCTCAAGGTACCAAGCCACATCCTCTTGTGAAATAATGCACTTATGATGAATGGTTTGAAATGAATCTGTCATTAACTGAATCCAGTGGGCGTCTGAGTTTGGCTGAAACTCACTTTCCGTAAAAAACTGCTCGTTTCCCTCATAATCAATTGAGTACGTATGAAGATACCCTTTTCCCTCTTTTCCAAACTGTTTTGCAGCAATTGCTGTTATCGCACTCGAATCCAACCCTCCCGATAGAAAGGTACAGAGCGGCACATCGGAAACCAACTGTCTGGTAACAGCGTCGGTCACAAGAAAGCGGATTTTTTCAGCCGTTTCCTGCAAATTATCAGTGTGCTGCTCACTTTTAACATTCCAGTAACGATAAGTTTTCAAACCATTCCTGCTAAAGCGAAGGCAATGTGCCGGCCGCAGCTCTTTAATTCCTTTAAAAACCCCACTGCCAGGAACGCGGGACGGACCGAGTCCAAAAATTTCTGAGAGGCCCTCGCGGTCAAGCTCTGCAGTGACATCAGGATGGGTTAATAACGCTTTTAGTTCCGATCCAAACAACAATCCGTTCTTGGCTTCAATAAAGAAAAGCGGTTTAACACCTAGCCGGTCCCTGCCAATAAACAGCTGCGCCCTTTTTTCATCCCATATCGCAAAGGCAAAGATACCGTTTAAATATTCGACGCATTTTTCTTCCCATTCCATATAGGCAGTCAGCAATACTTCTGTATCAGAATGACCTTTAAAGGAATATCCTTTTAATATCAGGTCTTTACGCAGATCTTCTGTATTGTAAAGTTCACCGTTATAGCAAATTGTAAACCTTTTACCATACTTTTCTTTTGTCATTGGCTGTTTTCCTCCGGCAGGATCAACAACAACGAGCCTTTTATGACCAAATCCGGCATGCGCACAAGTCCAAACATTCGTATCATCCGGACCTCGTTTTGACAAAGTTGCCGCCATTGTTTCGATAACTGTCTTCTCTTTGTTCATGTCCCTGGCAAAATCAATCCAGCCGGTAATTCCACACATTGTGATCATCCTTTCTGAGCGGAAAATATAGTAGGCGCAGGTTAGCGTGCTTTCAGTGTATGCAATCCGGCAAAAATGGTTAACAGCCTAAATTAAAGAAAGAGAGTTATAAAAACGGGTTAAACTGTCTACAAAGGATGGTGAGGCAACTAATGACGGAGGTTATACCATGAATCGACAGCAGCGAACAAGGCTTTTTGAATGTCAAACGAGGGCATATACAGAAGGAACCATTGAGTACATTAACGATCAATGGATCTTTTTTGATGGTGAAACGGAAGAAGCAACAATGCTCGATGATTATCTCCACCAGGAAATCCAGGTTTTCCGTTATAATCGCTGGAAGAAAGGTATTCTGTTTGAAGAAGGAAAAATCGGACTTGCAGATGAGGTCATTTACTTAAATAGTCAGGATCGTGTTAGAATGCGCAAGCATCTAATTTATTCACTTGAACAATTGCTGGAAGGCATTAACGATGATGCTTTTTTTCAGTTCATTACGACGCTTAATTCCCTGCACTTTTCGGCATTTGACTGTATTTATTGTTACAACCACCTATCTTTTTTGAACGATGAAAAGCGAAAAAGCGGTGTTAATTTCCTTGTTTTTGACAATCAAGACCACATTTGTGCCGTCCAGCATCATTTTTACTATTACGAAAACAGCAATGATCGCTTCGAATTCACATTAAACAGCGGAAAGCGCATGGTCATTGAAAAAATTTCAAAATAATCATCGTTGGAGACTTTTCAACTCAGGTATTAGCAGGACAAAAAGAAGAACTCCGAATGTGAAGTTCTTCTTTTTTGTTATTAATACAGTGTTCTCTATTACATTATTGCTGTTGAGTGAGGTTCATCGCCGTCTCGGACATATTTATATCGACCTGTAGTTGCTCGTCCAATCGATGCGGATGATAATACCCTTTTGAAATCATATATTGACTGATTTTTCCGTGTGTCTCAATTGCTGAATTTAATTGCTGCCTAAACGCTGTTCTTAGCTCTGGCGTGGCAGATTCAGTAATGGCCATCGAAAGATTTCTGACACCTGATTTTGCTGTATTTAAAAAGTCCGTCGCAATCACTTGATCGGTCATTCCGCCCATTCCAGTCATGTTCCGCAAAATTTTATTCATGAAAGCGCCTCCTGTTTTGTTAATAACTCCTGCAACTGCTGAATGTGCGCCCTGTTGACTTCTACATCACCGGCAAGCAATGCCTTAAGCTCTTCGTCCTGCGCTAATCCACTCATTGTGTGGGATTTTGTTAAACAAACATTTTTGAAGGTCAATATTTCGTGAGCTTCCAAAGTTTCATGAACGCCGAGATACTTTGTCATTATTTTCACTCCCTAATCGTTATAGCTACTTGTTTATACTTTGTAGAAAAAATCAGCTTTATTCGTCGCGGCCAAACAAAAAAACTGCCCGACATGAACTGGCAGTTTCCTGAAATATTATGCTAATTAGAACCAATCAAATCCGATTGGCAGGCTGAGTCCGAGATAAAGGACTAGCACAAGGGCAACAATGAATTGTCCCCATAAAATAGATGTTTTCTTCTGATTTTTTGTGCGAATTAAAATCATTTCAAGCATCGCAATTACCCAAAGTCCGACTGCGGTTTTTAGGATATAGGCTAACGTAACGTTTTCGATTCTAAATAAAAACTCAGCTCCGGTAGCAATAATCAAAAGATACAATACTCTTAAGATCATATGTACTATTTTAGAGCCTTTTTGATTCCCGCTTTTATGCAATCCGAGCGCCACGAAAAACAAAACAAGCGCTAAAAACCATGCGGTAATATGAAAATGCGTGGTCATGCACAGATCCCCCTTATGTAAAATTCGATATCATCATAACATATTCACAGGGAAAAACCTAAAAATAAGCTGGTCCCAGTGTGGCAAATCTAGCTTTCTACTTTGTTGACAAGTTTTCCAATTCCCTCTACTTCAATTTCGATCAGATCACCTGGCTGCAAAAAGCGAGGAGGACGAAATCCTTTCCCAACTCCTGCCGGTGTTCCGGTTGCGATAATATCCCCCGGTTCAAGGGTCATTCCTTGGGACAAAACCGAAATAATTTCTTCAACAGGGAAAATAAAATTTTCCGTATTGGAATTTTGCCTCAGCTCTCCGTTGACCTTTGTCTGGATGAATAAGTGATTTGGATTCGGCAGAGCCGACGCATGAACGATCCACGGTCCAACCGGGCAGGAGCCATCAAGGCTTTTTCCGATAAAAAATTGTTTGTGCCGTGTCTGTAAGTCCCTTGCGGTAACATCATTCAATACCGTATACCCGAAAACATAGTCAAGAGCCTCTTCTTTACGGATTTCTTTACCCTTCTTTCCGATAATGACGGCAAGCTCCCCTTCATAATCGAGTTCGTTTGTCACATGTGCGTGATTCAAAATGACGTCTTCGTGGCCAATCACTGTAGTAGGCGCCTTTGTAAAAACCATAATATGCTCCGGTATATCTTCTTTGCTGCCCATTTCAATCGCATGCTCCGCATAGTTTTTACCTACACAGAAAATATTTTTCGCGGGGCGCGGGATCGGCGCTAACAATTTTACTTGATCGATTGGTATGTAAAGTTCGGCTTCCCGCTGGTTTTCACTTGCCCATGCCTCAAGGGCTGCTGCTTTTGCAATGAACGATTCCCCGAGTGAGATACATTCGATCAGCTTTTCAGGAAATCCATTCGAGTCTGTTCTTATTTTTTCCGCTCGGTTTAAAGGAAGAATACGCTCTCCCTTGTTATCGACCATGCCAACAAAAACGCCTAAATCATCCTGTGCTGTTGCAAATTTCATTTGAACACCCCACTAAGTCATTATTAAAGCTGTTTTTAATATCATGATTTTTTCAACTCGATCTCAGTTCGTTTCAATTTTTGCAGTTTTAGATAGGTAAAACATCTCCATAACCATTCGAACGGGCCATATAAGAAATGTTTCATCCATAGTTGGCTTATGATTATTTGAAAGGCAAAAATAAACACGACAAGAACCGTCCCGCCTGCAAGGGAAATATCGCCGTAAAAACCAAGGCCATAGCTGTAAAAAATCAGCGTCGAGACGATTGATTGGAGCAGATAATTGCTGAGCGACATCCGGCCGACAGTTGCAAACGGCATGAGCAATTTTGCAGTTGCTGGTCTTCTTACGGCAAAAGCAACCATCAGTGCATATGAGATTGCCAGGAGCGCCCCGCCAAAAAAATCCTGTACAAATTCGCTCGCCACATTTCTGCCCAGTAAGTAGGGAGATATTTTAATAAGTAAACCGCTTATCAGCGTCACGACCAAAATCTTCCGGAGCTTCTGTTTATGCTCTTCAGGATGCTCCAGCCATTTCAGCTTCGCTGCTCCAGCACCGATCAGAAACAGGGGAAGAATCGAAGACAGCATTAAGAAAAACGATACAAAGTTATTCACCATATACCAATCAGTTGCCCGTTGGACCGTAATCTCGCTAAAGCTGCCTTCCTGATAGATTTGCTGGGATAATGCCGCTGCAGCATGATCATACATCGTTAACTCAGCTTCAGGAGTAAACATCACCATGCCGATTACCAGTATGCCGAAAATAATATTTGCGATTGTATAGAGCAAAGTTCCTGTCAGCATTAAAGCTTTTCCTGGTAGTTTTAAAAATAAAAGTGCGATAAAGCCGAACACCGCGTAAGTAATCAAAATATCGCCGTGCCAAATGAAGAAGGCGTGGATGATGCCCATCATTAATAGAAGAAACAACCGGCGCAAGGCGATCGGCGTAAACTTTGCTTGCCTTGCGAGAACACGCTCTCGCAGGATGACAAGTCCATAACCGAACAAAAGCGCAAATAGCGGGTAAAAGCTGGCTTGTGCAAAAACGTCGATAACAACGTACACTGCTTTGTCCACCGGTTCATTCCACCATTGCAAAGGATCAATATACAGAATTGGCGAATGAAAGGACATCATATTGACAAGAAAGATCCCCAATATCGCCACGCCTCTCATCGTGTCGATCGAGGTGATTCTCTTATTTATTGTTGGCATGGCATCATCCCTTTTTTAGAAAAGTCGTGAAATTCATTATACCTGAAAAAGCGGGAAAAGTGATTATAATGTGCTCTGGAGTTCATCGTAATTTCTGGCTGGCGATCATCGTAAATTGCGAGTTCCGCTCGTAAATTTCAATTCTTCAATATTCACGATATAAAAAACTGCCCATGAACGAGCAGTCTTAGTTGACAAACCGACCTGTTTTTCCTTGCGCTTTCCAGTAATCGTCTCTAAGATGGACCTTCTGGATTTTCCCGGAAGCTGTTTTCGGAAGCTCCTCAACAAATGTCACTCCTGTAATCGCTTTAAAATGGGCCAACTTTTCCCGTGAAAAAGCAACAAGATCAGCTTCTGTGCAAGTTTCCGCGTCCCTCAGCACGACAAACGCGTGCGGCGTTTCACCCCATTTTTCATGCGGAACGGCGACAACAGCAGCCTCCAATACAGCTGGATGGTCGTACAGAGCACCTTCGACTTCAATTGAAGAAATATTTTCACCGCCACTAATAATGACATCCTTTTTGCGGTCGACAATTTCAATATGCCCTTCGCGATCGACCATTGCCATATCACCGGTATAAAGCCAACCGTCGCGAATCGCTTCCATGGTCGCTTCTTCATTTTTCCAGTACCCTTTCATGACTCCATTGCTTCTTGTGATGAGTTCGCCGATCTGTTTGCCGTCATGGGCCACTTCGTCACCATTTTCATCGACTACCTTCACTTCACAGCCAATCATCGCAAAGCCCGTTTTTGCTTTCACTTGATTCTGCTCGTCTGCCGGCAGATCCTTTAAATGGGAGCGGATCAGCGAAATGGTGCTTAAAGGCGACGACTCAGTCATCCCGTAGACTTGAATAAACTCCCAGCCCAGTTCATTTTCTACTCGCGTCACAAATGCCGGCGGAGGAGCGGAACCTGCAATAACGACCCGAATTTGCTGCCTGATTGCGGGCTTATGTTGTTCATTATACTGGAGCAATGAATTCAATACCGTCGGAGCCATGTGCATGACCGTTACTCCATGTTTTTCAATGGCTGCAAAAATTGCCTCGGGAGACGTTTTCCTCAGGCAGATTTGCGTCGCACCGTTCGCAGTATAGTAAAATGGTGAACCCCAGCCGTTAACATGGAACATCGGAAGAACATGCAGCAGAACATCCTCATCGTTTACCCGCAAATGGTGCATCGCGCTTAAAGCGTGCAAATAATTGTTGCGATGGGTTAGCATGACTCCTTTCGGATTGCCGGTTGTTCCACTAGTATACAAAAGACTGCAAATATCATCTTCATCCACTGCTGTTCTCGTAAAAGAATTTGCCGGTTGACCTGTAAGCCAATTTTCATAATCCATTTCAGCATATTCATTTTTGTTGTCATGGACGATGATCGTCTTGACTGTTGTCAGTTTTTCTTTGACAGGTACGATCAAGTTGTACAGCGTGCGATCAACAAACAAGATGGTTGTTTCGCTATGGTTCAAAATAAACAAATAATCATCCGGCTTTAATCGGGTGTTAAGCGGCACCATTATGGCGCCGGTCAGGAATACGCCGTAAAACCCTTCAAGCATTTCAACTGTGTTTCCGGAGAGATATGCAATCCTGTCACCTTTTTTCACTCCCAGGTTTGTTAACCCGTGCGCAAGCTTATGAACTCTTTCATTTAGCTCCTTGTATGTAAGAACATGTTTATCGCCAAAAATCGCTCTCTTTGAACCATACAATGATACAGCCCTGTCCAAAAATTGCGAAAGAACTAATGGCACCTTCATCCTTATCCCCTCCCTAGAAAAAATTAAACGCTTTCAAAATATACATTTATTATGGCAGGTTTTTACCCGTTTTTTTGTCGTAATATGTCTATTTGATATTTTTTTCCGAACAAATTCTTTCATCCAGCTTCAATTCCTCTTTATTGATGACAGTTAACGCCTATAAAGTTGGGCGATTTAATCACATTTCCGGTCCTTGCACATACGATATTAAAGAAATTTACTTTAAAGGGTGTAGATCATGCCGGCAATTGTAGGAGTTGTCCAAGTGATTTCAATCGGGAGCAGTTCTGTCTTTAACATTGGCGATGTTTATAAAATAATGCCTGTATCGACGGCCAAGACATTCTCCGGGGCAGGTTCCTTTAATACCGGTAACGGTTTAAATGTATACAACAAGCGGAGCTCAACCAACACTTTTGACCGGGATGCGATCGATCAAGGTCCATATTTAAATGCATAACAGCAGGTGATAGCGATGAATTTTTATATTCAACAGTCAATTCACATCAATTTGATCCGAATTGACAGTATTATGAATTCGGCAGTATTGCAGATCGGCAGTTCCGGGATTATTAAACCTGTTTCTTATTTAAGCAACACCGGAGGGTTTATAGAGCCTGCGCCGGAAGCTGAAGCGCCCGATTTCGAAACCGGAACACATTTTGAAAGTCCGGCAGTGCCTTTGACAACAGCGAGAGGCAGAGTCAGCCAGGATTTGTAATGCGAAGAAAATTTGGTCAACTGGACAAACATGTGAGGTGGTATTCATGAACGAGGAGTTTTACCGGTACCTTCAACATCTGCATAATTTTGTTCAGGCTCAAGACAAGAAAATTCGCGCGTTGGCAAAATCAATGGCGATTCTGGAGAATGAAATGAAAGACTTGAAGGAAAAGCCATCCATTCGGGTTGAAAGGATTGAATATAAGTTTGACCAGCTCAAGGTAGAAACCCTTGAAGGCACGCTTAATATTGGTTTAAATCCAACCGATTTGCAGGGGATCGAAGATTTTTCCGTTAACAATGACCAAATGAGTACTCCTTTTTCACCTAAAGAGCGGATGCAAATGGTCGTCGATATC
Source organism: Bacillus canaveralius (assembly GCF_002860125.1). Taxonomy (GTDB): domain Bacteria; phylum Bacillota; class Bacilli; order Bacillales; family Cytobacillaceae; genus Bacillus_BJ; species Bacillus_BJ canaveralius. Next base: position 10,182 of record NZ_PGVA01000028.1, on the reverse strand, counting down.
GAGGAGCACATGAACAACTATATCGATTCAGACTTAAAATCGATCGTTGATGAAGCAAAAAACCAATTGAACCTGCGTTTAGATGATTCGTATACTTCCTTTATAAAGGATGACATAAAAAAACAGCTTCCAGCCAGGATTGAACATTTTATCAATCAACATATTCCTGCTGAAAGGTCTCCAGAGTATTTCGAAAAATACAGAGAAAAAATGATTGTTCAGCTGAAAGAGGAAATCAATAGAGGTGTACACACCTTCCTAAATCATTTGCCCGATACTGTGAAAGGAATGAAAACAGAATGAATTTCCATGTTCTGAACCGGGAGATTTGCGTAGGACATATACAGGTGATTGGGGTGTCGAGTTCTTCGCTGTTAATGGTCGGGGATGCAAACACGATTCAGCTTGCCTCTGCCTTTGATACTCCGGCTGAATCGTTAATTATTGGCCCGTTTGTGCCGTTAACCCCGGATGTGCGATAAATGCTGCAACGGACTTCCTATGTAACAGACTTGAAGGTCACCACAGTATCATACTCCTCGGTCATCCAGTTGGGAGATTCAGAAATCATCAACGGGTTTTCCCGTGCCATTGCAGTCCAGCGGGAAGAGGAAGTTTTTTATAGTGATGAAGGAAGCTTTTCTGCTTACCCTGTTTTCAATAAACCGATTCCGTTCATGCCAATACGGGAACAACTTGTGCAGCAAACATCCCACATCTTTCCTGTCCTAAAAGTGAAAAAAATAGATATTCTCGGAATTTCTGCTTCATCTATTCTCCATATTGGAAACAGCCAAAACATATCTTTAGAATCGAGGATCAAACATATCCGGCAATTGAGACCCCGTTAATTGCACAATATTGTCACATGATATTATCGGAGCCGGACAAGGTCATCATTCAGAAAAGGATGTTATATATGCCCGCCATAATTGGTCCAGTGCAGATTATCAATGTTGGAAGCGGGATCGTCCAGTTTGGCGATGCCGTATATATCTCCCCAAAGCATGCATCTAAATCGGTCTCGGGAGCCGGCGCGTCGAACACAGGGGGCTTTATCATTACGAATAACGGAATAAATATCAACAATGTGATTGATACAAATCTGTTGGACCAGCCTGTTGTTGGCAACGCCTAAATTTTCTGCTCCCTTCGGAAAAACCTCACGCGCCCGGATTTGCCGCTTTTACCTTAACAAATTAAACAGGCGATAACCACTCACGGTTATCGCCTGTTTGCCTTAAGCAACTGACTTATTTATCAAGTTTTATGATGTGCCCGCCATCAAAGAAAAATAGGTATCTTTCTTCAATTGTCTTTTTGAAAATTTGCTCAAGTGCTCTCGTATACAGATCTATTTGCACTTTATACCTTTTTTCAAGCACTGGCTTCGCTTCCTCGAAGCCCCCTTTAAATCGATCATGAATTTGATCTGTTTTGTAGTCAATCAGCACTGTAGCTTGCTCATCTTCAAACACACAATCGATGATCCCCTGCACAAAAACGCGCTCCTCCTGCCCTTTCCAATCACGATAAATTTCTTTTGCGGACAGTGATAAATTAAACGGGACTTCGCGGTTTATCTTTGATGCGCCTATCAGCCTTTTACCTAAATCAGTCATGAAAAATTGTGCGACAAGGTCTGCTTCAATAACGGAAACTTGTTCTTCCGTAAGCAATTCTTTTTCCTGCATGACCTTAATTTGTTCTTTTATGCTTTGTTCGGTCAAGGGAAGGCGAAGGTTTAGCTGCTGCATGACCATATGCATCGCTGTTCCCTTTTCCGCAGGTGTAAGTGACTTTTCCTGCATAAACTTCGGCCGTGTCAATATCGGCTTTTTGAGTTGGCGCAACCATTCCGTGCTGCTCTCCTCAGCAAATGCTTCGCCCTGCCGTTTTATTTCAGAAACCGATTGTTTGGATCGATAGACGGCTGCCTCAGCATGTTCATATTTCCATGACAGTTGATGATTGACGATTTCGGAAAACGGAGAAACAACATCGACAGTCTCCCCTGCTGCCACTTTCGCCAGCAAATCATCCTGCTTCACCATCGCTTCCTCCCGCTGTCCGGCCGCTTCTTCTGCAGTGACAACCTGCACTCTCCAGCAGGAAGGATGTCCAGCGATCTCTTCATTTGAAAACGAGCTAATGATGCTTCCTTCCGGCCCGAAAACCTGGAAATCGCGATGGCGGACTATTGATGGGCCGATCCAATCCATATAGCTGCCCGCGGACGCCCGCTCAAACTCGGATAGAAGCCATTTTTGATTCGAAGCTGCTGCTGACCACTTATGAATCGTTTTTTCGGCATCTTTCACAGACCCAATCAAAAACAGTTTTTCCTTCGCTCTTGTTAACGCCACATAAAGCACACGCATCTCTTCGGCAAGCATCTCCATCTTCTTTTTCCGTTTGAAGGCAAGCTGTGGAAGTGATGGATAAGAAATCCGTTTTTGGGCATCGACATATTTAGCCGCAAACCCAAAGTCCTTATCAAGCATAAAAGCCTTTCTTATGTCCATGACGTTGAACTTCCGTGAAAGACCAGCGACAAATACGATTGGGAATTCGAGGCCTTTGCTGCTGTGAATCGTCATGATTCTGACGACATCCTCCTGTTCGCCCAGCGCCCGTGCTGCACCGAGATCATCGCCGCGGTCCATCATCCGTTCAATAAAACGCAAAAAGCGGAACAAGCCCCGGAAAGATGTTGACTCGTATTGGCGGGCCCGGTCATAAAGTGCCCGTAAATTGGCCTGGCGCTGCTTTCCGCCCGGTAAACCACCCACATAATCAAAAAAATGAGTTTCCCTGTACAAGCTCCACAACAATTCGGAAAGTGAACCTTGGCGGGCCCTCTTTCTCCAGTTTGTCAATTGCTCAAGGAAATGGTTTGTTTTTTCATGAAGCTCTTCCCCTTCGTGTCCCGGTTTTGCCCGGCAAAAGCTCACAAATGCGTCATAAAACGATCCCCTTCGCTCGCTTATCCGAACCTGCGCGAGCTCATTTTCATCTAAGCCAACAATCGGTGAACGCAGGACAGATGCAAACGGAATATCTTGAATTGGGTTATCGATGATCTTCAACAATGACATCATAATCGCCACTTCTGTCGCTTCAAAATATCCGTTTGAAAGATTTGCATAAGCAGGAATTCCTTGCTGCTTAAACTCTTCCATTATTTGCGGCGCCCATGTCATCGAACGCAGCAAAATAACGATGTCCCGGTATGCTGCCGGCCTATCCATTTTTGTTTTTGCATTAAAAACAGGCAGTCTTTCGCCAATGATTCCCTTAATTTTTGTCGCCATCAGTCTCGCTTCAAGCTGGACCTGTTCAAATTCTTCGGCATCATAGGCTGCCAGGTCATCTTCCTGCTGTTCAGCTTCATTGTTTTCTCCGGATTGGTCAATCAGCAAAACTTCAACCGGATGCTCGATGTCTTCCGGGTAAGCTGCGCCCTTTTTTAACTCGGCCGCTTCATCGTAGTCAATTTCGCCAACCTTGACACCCATTAACTGCTTAAATAAATAATTGGTCCCGTCCAGTACTTCCTTCCGGCTTCTAAAATTCCTTGCCAGGTCAATGCGCAGTCCGGATTTTTTTCCTTCAGTCGAAAATCTGTTGTATTTTCCGAGGAATAAATTTGGTTCGGCAAGCCGGAATCGGTAAATGGATTGCTTCACATCCCCAACCATGAACAAATTCCCGGCTTCTTCACTATCCTTCGTAACGAGCTTAAGAATCGCTTCCTGAACCAGGTTTGTGTCCTGGTACTCGTCCACAAACACTTCTTTAAAATGATTGCGATAACTTTCGGCAGCCTCAGAAGGAAATCTCAATCCGTCTTCCTTCATTCCTCCGGTTAAAATTTCAAGGCAATAATGCTCCTGGTCGGAGAAATCAACGAGTCCCTTTTCTGTTTTTACCCTTTGAAATCGTTCCGAAAAGGTTCTGACAAGGGTAACGAGTGTTTCGATATGAATCTTCATTTCCCGCATATCCTTTATAAAGCTTTCAGGCCTTCTTGAAAAAAGTTCATTTTGGATTTCCTGTAAAATTTTCTTTGCCTTTTCGCGCAGCTTTTGGGCACGGTCCAGCAATTCTTGATCAAAATCATCGCCGCGGCATGTTTTTGCCCGCGAAAAAGACCATGACTGCATCGCCTGATATAGCGTCTCCCAGGAATCATTTTTTGCAGCCATTAATATGTGGACGATTTCGATATCTTCGACAAAATTTTCCGCGCGTGGGGCTGGCCCGCCTGGAAGCCTGGTTAGCTCGAGCCCCTGTTCAAGAAGCTGCATCGCTCCTTCAAGCTGAAGCTCAATATCAAATAAGAGAGACTTCACAAAAGGCAGATCTTCAATCAAAGCCGATTCATCAACATCATACATCGCAATAATTGAAGCAAGATACTGTTCAGGAGAAGGATTCGACCTGGCAAAATCATAAAGCTCGCGGACAATGTCCTGTAGTGCAGCATCGTTTCGGTCATTCGTGAATGTGTCGACAAGAGCAAAAAAGGCATCATTACCGTCTTTCCCGTATTCTTCTTCAAAAAGCTCATCAAGCACTTCATCGCGCAACAGCTGAGCTTCTGTTTCATTGGCAATCCGGAAGCCTGGGTCAATATCGATTAAGTAATAATATTTTCTGATTACATTTAAGCAAAAAGCATGCAATGTCGAAATTGAAGCACGGTTTAACAGGCTTAGCTGCTTTCTTAAATGGATTGATTTCGGCTGTTCCTCAATCGCTTTTTCAAGTGCTTCACCAATCCGGTGCCTCATTTCAGCAGCGGATGCGTTTGTGAAAGTCACAACCAACAGTTCATCGACATTGATTGGGTCCTGCTCATCAACTATTTTGCGGATCATTCTTTCAACAAGAACAGCCGTCTTTCCCGAGCCTGCCGCGGCAGCGACTAAAATGTCCTTTCCCTTTGCCGCGATCGCTTTCCACTGGTCATCGGTCCAGGTGACGTTGTCAGGCTTCGCCGGAATTTGGAGATTCGTCAATCCCTTCATCCTCCCCTCGAATTATCTCAAGCACATCGTCCTTTTGCTTCGGATTCAGAATCCGGTAGTTATTGCCCTCGACTGACTGGTCAAACTGGCAGACGGACTTAAAGGAGCAGAATGTGCACGGAATCTTATTCTTCAGCTTATACGGGGATACATCGGTAATACCTTCCGTAATTTCATTGCCCGTTTTTTCATATATGTTTCTGACATGGTTTGTCAGCCGGGCAAACTCCGCGCTGCTTGCCACTTTAGAGCGTTTTGAAAGTGTCCCGTCTTTCTTTATTCCGGCCGGGACAATCAAGGATTCCCCCGAATCAAGCGACCGGTCCATTAAGTTAAGTACATTTTCATCACCGAGCAACAGACCGTTCATTTTAAACTTTTTAAAGATTTCGCGTTCAATCTCATCCAGAGAAAGCATTTTTGACGTTTGGATGATCGGATTGTGAACATGAAAATATAGAACACCGGCTGGACTCGCTTCAGTACCGATGAGCGAGCCAGCGTGGCTGATTACGATATCGAGATAAGTAAGCATCTGTAAAGATAAGCCGTAATAAACCTCGCTCAAATTCAAGTCTCTTTCACTTGATTTATAATCGACTACCCTTAAATAAACCCCATCTTCGTTCTCTGCTTTATCGACCCTGTCTATCCGGCCAGCCAATTCCATTTTCGCACCATTTTTAAGTGAAAATGATAACGGAGGCAGCTGTTCCTTCAGCCCGAACCCAAGCTCCAAACCGATCGGAACGAACCCGCTCGCTTTCGAATGCTCGCTCAAAATATAGGACGCCCGGCTAATAATATTTTCAAGTTTTCTCTTAATGTAAAAATGCCTGTTTGAGCTTAAAAGAATCTCATTCTGCAATTTTGGCGCCAGTTTCTCAACCGCTTCTTTGGCAAGCATTTCGCAGTCAGCCCTCGTCATGCTTGACCATGACAAATTCCTTGCATTGACAGCTTCTGAAATATGCTTTAATGCAGCGTGAAATAAGTCTCCGATATCGGGGGCTTCAAGCCTGAATATTTTTCGATCACGGAGTTTCAAGCCATGCTGGGCAAAGTGTGAGAACGGGCAGCTGTTAAACATTTCCATTCGCGAAACACTTGCCTGAATATGATCTCCATATAGCCCACTGCTCACGTTCCTTGACAATTGCCTTGCTTTATTTTCATAAAAGAGACTGGACAAAACTTTATACGCGGTTTTTTTCTGTTCCGAACTTTTCATGTAATAGTTGTATACATCCCACCAAAAATCGTATATCGGATAATTTCGTTTCTTGAGCTGCATTTGGCCCGCTAAATAGGAAAGCGCAGTCGTTTCCCCTGAGACAAATTCCAATTGTCCCATTTCCGGAAGCTCGGAAGGATCGACCACAAAATAATCGTGGCGCGCTTCCGGCAGCAAATCAACGATTCTCTTAATATAGGGGGACGGCATCAATGCTTTTCCTTCTTCATTGGCGAGCGGATAACTTAAATAAAGCTGCTTCGAAGGGGTTATAAAAGCTTTATAAGCGAGAAAATTCTCATCAAGCAGTTTCGTTTTGCTGCTTGCAGCGATTTTTAATCCGCCCGCAAGCAGGGCTTCTCTGTCTTCATCGGCAAGGATGCCCTCCTCGTTGATCTTTGCAGGCAGGACTCCTTCATTCAGGCCAATCACAAACGCCGCTTTTATATCAGATAACCGCGACCTTTCCAAATCAGCAGCAAGCACCTGGTCAATAGCGGGCGGTACAAGCGAAAATTTCAGTGCCTCCATACCAGCATCGAGTATCGAGGCAAATTGCTTTAACGGCACTTTTTCTTGACCAAGCATTTCAACAAACTGGTCAAGCATGGCAATAATGGCATCCCAGGCCTGGTCATGCTCACGTGCTCTGACAAGATTCCCCTGCTCTTCTGCTGCCAGCTTCCATTGCTCAAGCTTTGCCGGAATATCAAGCTCCTCAACAAACAGATAAACCGCTTCACTAAGATCACGGCCATTTTCCGCCCTTTTCAAACGCCTTGACATTCTTAAAATGGGGGCGGTAATCAAAAGCCGAAGCTCATTTAATTCCTGCTCCGCCCGTTTTTCCGCATCAGTCTGGGCGATAGCCTCGTTTTCCAAGCCCCTGATGCGCCGATAAACCCAGCGCTCCCGCTTCGTCCACTTGTCTCCTTGAATCCCGTACGCCAACACATAGTTTTCAAGCCTGTCCATTTGTTCACGAAGCTGCGCCGGATTAGAGGTAAGCGGATATAATAATTCCGTTTTAACGGCACGGAATACAGGCTCATAACGCCAATTTCCAACGATCACTTCAAGACTTGAGCGAATCAGCTCAAGCAACGGATGATGCAGCATCGTTCTTTTTTGATCGATAAAATAAGGAATGCCGTAATCATGGAAAATCGTTTCAATAATTTCATGATAGTCATTACCGTTTCTCGTTAAAACAGCTATGTCTTTAAAACGATAGTCTTTATCGCGGACTAAATGCTTAATTTCACGGGCGACGCCTTCCAGTTCCGCTCTTCGATTGGCTGCCTGTACGATCGTAACAGCGGCCGCTCCCTGGAAAGCTTGAGCAGGCCTTGTATCAAAATGCGCTTCGAGATGGTTAAGTGATGGATGCTCCCAGCGCTTTTGCTCGTTTAAAATGAATTCCGGCTCCAGCTCAATGTTTCCAGCCTTAACGATTTCATAAAGCGTCTGGCAAGTTTCACCGCTCATTCTAAACAGATGCAGCTCATCCGGGGCTGTTACTTGAAATGGTTGATCAAGCGTCAGCGTAATCGTTACCCGTTTGCAATGCTTCATAAGCTGCTGAATCACCAAGTACTCCTGGGGGGTAAAGCTATAAAACCCGTCAATATACACTTCGGCGTTCTTCAAGTAGCCAGATGAAGCGGCTTGTTCAGCGAACAACCTGAAGTAATCCTCTGAATCGGTATATTTGCCGGCCATCGCCTCGTCAAAATGGTTATATATTAATTCAAGGTCATGAAGCTTATCCTGAATATCAATCCGTTTTTGTTGTTCATTCTCAGCCAAAGCTGCATGCTTTTCAGCGAGTTCCTCCGGATTTATACAATACCGCTTAAACTCTGTGAGCATTTGTTCCATCTGCTGGATAAAACCGTTTTTATCAGCAGCACGCTGAAAGATGGTGAGCTCGTCTTTGTTTTCTTCAATAATCTTTCGAATCAGCATGCTTATTCCAATGCTGTTTAAATGGTAACGGCTGATGCCGCCCGTTTCCTGCAGGACCCGCCATGCAAGACGTGTAAAGCTGTACACTTGCGCCCTGATCATTCCCCCCAGGTCAGGCGTTGTCACAAGCCTGTACTCCGAAAGAAATGTCATCTGTTCCGGTACAAGATAAATTATCGGATCGCCATCCGGTTCCTGAAATAATCTCTCGCGTATTTCATTCAGGCATGTCTCCGTCTTACCGCTCCCGGAACGCCCGATTAATAGTCGAACAGACATCTCCCCATCCTCCTAATAAAGCTATCTTTCTCTTATATTATTTTAGCACAGCATATGATTAAAATTTTATCGCCTGCGTTTGGCAAATAGTAACTGGTTTCATTCTAAATGCTTTTCAGCTTTTATGGTTTGAGATTTCCCACATGTGCGCGCAGCTAAAGTTCTTAGTTGTAAAATTGATTTTAACTAAACTTATGATATCATACTGCTCACATAGCGAACGTTAGTTCCTATCGTTTTATACAGCTCTATAATTTGAAGGCACTATAACATAAATAGTTCCTGCTAAATGATTTACGGGGTCATTTTTCTTTTCAGCCCATAATATAGTACATATTAGACAAGCTTGGATGGTTCTTTTGGAATTATATTAAATTAACAATTGAGAAGGTATAAAGATGACTGGATTAATCATTATTCTACTGCTTGTGCTGGTGCTTCCATTTACAATGAAAGCCGTTGAGGATAACCTCGAAATTTTCTTATTTTCAATGGGGGTTGCTGCCGTTTTGTTCAGCGGGGTGTTGGACAGGCCTTTGATGGTGAAAGCATTGGAAGACCCTATTAAAATTGCAATAACCGTTCTTATTGCGGGTTTGCTGTTCAAATGGCTGTTAAGACCTTTTGAAAACTTAGTTAGCAAAACTGGTAAATCCATACCTTATCCATTATTCTTCGCCCTCGTCGTCATTGTCCTTGGCTTCCTTTCAAGTGTCATCACCGCGATCATTGCCGCATTAGTCCTTGTAAATATTGTCACTTTCCTCCGATTAGATCGAAAATCGGAATTGCGGCTTGTGATCATTTCCTGTTTTTCAATCGGCTTGGGAGCCACTTTAACACCAATTGGCGAGCCGCTTTCAACAATTGTCGTCAGCAAACTGAATGGGGATTTCCTGCTTCTGTTCAGGCTGATAGGGCCGGAGGTAGTGATTGGGGTATTGATGATGGGTGTTTTTGCGGCCCTATTTATTCAGCCTCAGCCGCATAAAAAAGGACTGTCTGGATTTAGCAAGGCTGAAACGTACCAGGAAATTCTTAATCGTTCTATAAAGATCTATCTGTTTGTAATGGGCTTGACGCTGCTTGGCGCCGGATTCGAACCGATGATCAATATGTACATGCTTCAACTCAATCCATTTTTGCTGTACTGGATCAATATGATTTCTGCGATTCTTGATAACGCAACCCTGGCAGCTGCCGAAATTAGTCCGGCGATGGACTACATGGCCATCAAAGCAATTTTACTTGGCCTGATTACGAGCGGCGGCATGCTGATTCCCGGAAATATTCCCAATATCATCTCCGCTGGCAAACTGAACATTACCAGCACAGAATGGGCAAAATTCGGCGTTCCGTTCGGATTGATGACGATGGTTGTTTATTTTGTGGTGATCTTGTATGGGGAGTGATTTTTCATTACTTGTAAATGGCTAAAAGATTTGTTTTGAATCTTTTGAGTAAGGGGGTTTCTTGATAAATTCGAGTTTATAAGAAGGAAGATTTATACGTGATTGATTAGGTTGACGTAATTATGCAGGGAATCACCATGAACCAATTTAGGAGATTTTTTTTCAAGTAAAAAGACTCGAAGTCATTCGAGTCTCAGATTGTCGACAAAAGGGGTTCGGAATGGTCTCATTCCGAACCCCTTTTGGTTATTTTTAT
>NZ_PGVA01000027.1 GCF_002860125.1 Bacillus canaveralius | reverse complement strand
AGCCGAAAGACTGGTGGACAGGATCCTTGAGTCAAAGAAGGTATTCGTAGCCGGCGCCGGCAGGTCCGGGTTCATGGCCAAATCGTTCGTCATGCGAATGATGCATATGGGGCTGGACGCCTATGTTGTAGGTGAAACGGTGACCCCGAGCCTGGAAAAAGAGGACATACTCATCATCGGTTCAGGTTCCGGGGAGACCACAAGCCTGGTGGCCATGGCAGAAAAGGCGACAAGCATAGGGGCAGCCACGGCCCTGGCGACGATTGCCCCTGAGTCAACGATTGGCAGATTGAGCGACTTTACCATTAAACTTCCGGCCAAGCCCAAGGCGGGAGCAGACAGTGATTATAATACGATACAGCCGATGGGCTCATTGTTCGAACAAAGCCTCCTTGTATTCTACGATGCCATCGTACTGAGGCTGATGGATAAGAAGGGATTGGAATCCGGGGTCATGTACGGAAGACATGCCAATCTGGAGTAGAAAAAAAGCCAAGTCAACAGATGTGATAATGTCCTGTAATAAAAGAAGCTAAGCTTTGCAATACATGCTTGGCTTCTTTTGATAGATCTTATTGTTAACCTGAATAAGCCAGTTTCGTTACTAAGGATTCAGATACATTTCAAAACGCTTATATAATCAATGCAGGGCAGTAATTTTTCACAGAATCATGCACCTTCAAATGCAGTGTGAATAAATGTACAACTGTTTATAACCTATTTCCTCTGTCATTATTCTTTTACTTGTTGTTTTTCACAATATTGTCATATGAGTGAGGCAGAACAAAACCTAAAAAGGAATTGTGTTTATAAAATCCCATACAAGTGGAGAATGTAATTGTAATATTGAGTTTGATTTGATGAACTCAGTATCAAATTGGCAATTAGAAGGAGATTGAGAAAATGGGGACTATTGTATGTCGACACTGTGATTCCATAATTGAACATTTTGAGGATGAAAAAGTAATTGTGCAATATTCAGAATGTGTACGTTGTTCGGAAGATATGACAGATGAACATGATCATTAAATACATGCACGGTGGAATTTTCTTGCAAAGAAACCCGATGTCGATATGAAGTCGGGTTTTTGCACACCAATTAATTCGGTTAAATTCCCCAATATTTCGTCGTTATTGTAAATCGGCCAAAAAATAGCTTTTGCCCTTGGATTCAAATGAGAGGTTCTCTTCCCTGTCAGATACGGTAAGAATATCAGTCCTCCAATCCCGGATGGTACGGTTTTAGCACTTTCACAGACTGGTTTAAAATTGAGGAATCGATGCTGTTTCCTTAAACCATTTTAAGACGCACTAAGGCATTGCACCCATCCATAGCCAAGTGCCAGGTTAAAGTTACAAAAAGTATTGGTATTTTAGTGACAAATTATATATAGCCTCCTGTACTTATTGTTGAAGTGGCTAAACCTGGGCTGATCTCGTTCAATTCGTTATTATTAAACCTTTTCTTGGGTTGTCAGTTATTCATAAGGCAATCTCATGTTATTTTACAATTTTATGGACCTCATATATTAATACCTTATATTACTACTCATTATCCATGCCCTTTAATATATTTCTGAACTCAGTTTGATACTCATCTGAATTAATAATTCCTTTATCAATCAGTAAATTGACAATGGCAATAATACTGGACGCTGTAACTCTGGAATCAATAAGCTCCTTTATAATTTCTGCAACATCTTTATTTAATTCTCCTTGATTTGTCATTATTACACTCCTCCCTTCTCCTTTATTTCGACATAATATAAGTCAATTCCTACTTTTGTCCCTGATGATTATGCCTAATTATGAAGTTAAAAAAGAATTTTCCGTAACTCTCCGCCTTCCTATCACCACTATGTCGCTTTTGCATTATGATTCTTTCAAATTATAAAAAAGTTATGAAAGGGCTTTCATTTCGGAGTTCCTTAAAACATATAAGATATGTTTCAAAACTATATATTAATAAAAAAACAGTATATAGAAGTGAACTTTTTATAACGGCAATCAGGTTTAAAATGCGACGTTAAATGTATCTGAGTCCGAATGCTCATAGATGAAACCAAAATTTCAATTCATAAACGGTGGATCTGCATCCTATTATTTCTTCATAACTCTTTCGATCGTTAAGAGAACTTCATTTAAAACTTCCAGGTCACCATCTTGTATCCTGTCTAAAACGCAGCCCTTTAGATGACCTTCCAATAGCAGTTTCGAAACCCCATTCAAGGCTGATTGAGCGGCTGATATTTGGGTAATGATGTCATCACAATACGTATCTTTTTCAATTAGACCCTTAATTCCGCGAATTTGACCTTCAATACGGTTCAGTCTCGTCACTAAATTCTTTTTTACGTGTATTGAATGATGACTTTTCCGGTCGGAACTTTCACTTTGTAATTCCTCTTGTGAACAATAAAGATCAACCTTCATAAAATCCTCCCCCTTTTTCTTATAATACAATAACCTTCAATAATTTGGAAACATCGAATTAACAAATAGTTTAATTTGTCTTAATACCATTACAAAACGAGATCAATTGATCATGGATAGAATTAAGGAATGTGAAGAGCACAATGACATAAACGGGAAGTTTTGGGTTCCGATCACTATAGGGGAGGTAATATCAAAAGTCGACAGCATTTTTTGCGCTATTAACATCTCTATTAAACTATATAACTTGTTTATACAAAAATATGAATAACGCGAACAAGAACAACCTAATACTTCAAAGACATGATCAATTACATTCCATACTATCCCAACACTGTGCATTATACAGAGTGCTGGGATACTTTAAAATTACTTTCCACACCATTCGGTATGAAAAATGCCTTGCTGATCGATGCGCTGGTAAGTGTGAGCACCGAAGTAATCGCGTTGTGCTTGCAGCAGGTTTGCCGGTAACTTTTCTGCGCGATAGCTATCATAGTAGGCTAATGCGCTCGAGAATGCCGGTACTGGAATTCCTCGCTCAATTGCCACAATGATTACATGGCGCAATGCATATTGATAGCTTTCTATGATTTCTTTAAAATATGAGTCGATCAATAAGTTTTGTAAGTAGGTACACGGTCATAAGCGTCTTTTATTTTTTGTAAGAATTGCGCACGAATAATACAGCCACCACGAAAAATCATCGCAATATCTCCGTAGCGAAGGTCCCAGTTGTATTCTTCAGATGCAGCCCGCATTTGCGCAAAACCTTGGGCGTATGAACATATTTTACTCATGTACAAAGCTCTGCGAACTGCTTCAATCAATTCTTCTTTGTTACCTTCGAAGGCTCTGTCGTGCGGCCCCCTTAAGATTTTACTTGCCTTGACTCTCTCTTCTTTCATCGCAGAAATATAACGGGCAAATACCGATTCTGTAATAATGGGAAGAGGAACTCCTAAGTCCAATGCACTTTTACTTGTCCACTTACCTGTCCCCTTTTGTCCTGCTGTGTCTAAAATCAAGTCAACTAGTGGTTTTCCAGTTGCTTCATCCACCTTCGAGAAGATATCTGCTGTAATTTCTATCAAATAACTGTCTAATTCACCTTTGTTCCATTCTGCAAACACTTCATGAAGTTCGTATGCACTTAGGCAAAGTGTATGCTTCATTATAAAATAAGCTTCCGAAATCAACTGCATATCCCCGTACTCGATTCCGTTGTGCACCATTTTCACATAATGTCCGGCACCATTAGGACCGATGTATGTACAACAAGGTTCTCCGTCCACTTTTGCTGAGATTGCTTCTAGAATTGGCTTTACCATCGTGTACGCTTCTTCCTCGCCACCCGGCATAATTGAAGGGCCTGTCAATGCCCCTTCTTCCCCACCTGAAACACCCGTGCCAATAAAATGAATGCCAGTGGTAATTAATTCTTTATTACGCCTAATTGTGTCGTCGAAAAATGTATTTCCACCATCGATTAAAATATCTCCTCTATCAAGATGAGGTTTCAACAAATCAATCGTTGAATCTGTTGGTGCCCCTGCTTTCACCATTAACAAAATCTTGCGAGGTCTTTCCAATGAATTAACAAAATCTTCGATGCTATTTGTGCCAACAATCCTTCTTCCTTCTCCTTCTTTTGCTAAGAACTCATCCGTTTTGTCGGAGGAACGGTTGTACACAGAAACAGAATAACCGCGACTTTCAATATTCAATGCAAGGTTCTTTCCCATAACTGCTAAACCGATTACACCGATTTGTTGTTTTGTCATATAACCCGCCCCTTCGAGATGTCAATTATACTCCCTAAACTTTATTACGCGTCCATTGTCGCCTATTGCGAATACTTTAAACAAATGGGCATTTCACCAACAGTACTATTTGGTTACGATCAACTCGTCCTCAAAAAATGTATTCCCTCCGTTGAGCCATGCTTTTTTCAAGGAAACGCTTAATAAACTAATCGTTAAATCTTCTCAAGTTCCTTTTTCCCTTTTTCAAATCCGGGCTTGCCGAGTATGGCAAACATATTCTTCTTGTAAGCCTCGACTCCCGGCTGGTCAAACGGGTTTACACCCATGAGGTAGGCGCTAACGGCGCAGGCCTTTTCGAAAAAGTAGACCAGCTCGCCAAAGGTATATTCATTCATTTCATCCAGTGTCACAACCGTATTGGGCACGCCTCCCTCCACATGGGCCAATATGGTTCCCTGAAAGGCACTTTTGTTTACTTCGTCCATCGTCTTACCGACCAGGAAATTTAACCCGTCAATATTTTCCGGATCTCCCCCAATCGTCATTTCCACTTTTGGTTTGGTAACCTGAAGCACGGTTTCCAACAGGTTGCGCTGCCCTTCCTGTACATATTGCCCCATCGAATGCAAATCCGTCGTGAAGTCCAATGATGCAGGAAAGAGGCCTTTTTGGTCCTTCCCCTCGCTTTCGCCAAACAACTGCTTCCACCATTCGGATACATAGTGTAGGGATGGTTCATAATTCACAAGCAATTCCACTGTTTTCCCTTTTCCATATAGGACATTTCGTACGGCCGCATACTGATAGCACTCATTCGACAGCACATCCGGGTTGTCGTATTTATGGTAGGCTGCCTTGGCTCCCTCCATTATCTGATCTATATCCAGCCCGGCCGCCGCCATCGGCAAGAGGCCGACTGAAGTCAGTACCGAGTAGCGCCCTCCTATGTCATCCGGAATCACAAAGGTTTCATACCCTTCCCTGTCGGCAAGCTGCTTTAAGGAACCCTTCGCTTGATCGGTGGTGACGAAAATGCGCTCCCTTGCCCCGTCTTTCCCATACTTCTTTTCCAGAAGCTCCCGGAAAATGCGGAAGGCAATCGCTGGCTCCGTTGTCGTCCCGGACTTGGAGATAACGTTCACGGCGATATCCTTGCCGTCCAGCAGCTGCAATAGGTGGGAGACATAGGTGGAACTGATGTTTTGTCCGGCGAAATAGACCTGTGTCCTTCCGTCCATCTGGTTATGGAAAGTATGGGCCAATGCTTCGATGCCCGCCCTTGCGCCTAGATAGGATCCGCCGATGCCAATCACGATCAAGGCATCCGAGTGGCTTCGAATCCTCCCGGCCGCTTGTTTGACACGTACAAATTCACCTTCAACAAAACGGATCGGCCAATCTACCCAACCGAGAAAGTCGGAACCTGGACCTTTTTTCTCATGAAGCCGGTTATGGGCCACATGTACGAAATCGGCCAGCTGGTCCACTTCACTTTTTTTCATAAATGACAAGGCATTCGAGTAATCAAAAGAGATCGACATATGACATTTTCCCTTCTTTATAGTAAGTGCATTTATTTGTTCCAGTGTTGGTTCCTTTTTTTCAATGAATGTCTAGTCCGCTAGTTATTGACTTGTTTTCTTGAGGTCATGCGAAAATATACTCAAATAAATAATCACAGGTTCTTTTTCATAAAACCCGGTGTATTGGTGTCGATATTAAGCTGGCCACCTTTATTGGCTTTTGTAATAAAAATAAACTTTGAAGAAACATAGTAGCAAATTCCCGTTACAAAGTATGTTGGGATACCGGCAGTAACATAGTAGAAAAGATAACTTGGCTCATCCAACCAAGGATTATACATATACCAATAGAAAACGGTCCCAACAAACATGCTTAACGCTGCTGAAGGATTAATACCATGCCAGTATTTATATATTCCATTTGTGTTGTAAAGATCACGTACTGATATGGTCTGTTTCTTAACAAAGAAGAAATCTGAAACAACAATACCACCTAATACTGACATGATAAATGAAATGAATAATATAAAAATATTATAAGAATCATAAAAAGCTGGAGTAAGGACTAATAATATTACAGGTATGTTGGTACCCATAGCAATCGCCCATTTCTGTTTGGGGAATACCGTTTTAAAGCTGATGGCTTGGGAATACATGAAGAAGATGGCCGCAGTCACATTTCCTAATATTAGAAGTCCTAAGCCCAGCACCGCAAGGGCTGTACCGCCGATTTCCAGCATCCAGTCTGTTGGATTTAAAGATCCAGTGAGCAAAGTCATAAAAACGGCTAAAACAGCTGCAATGCATAATCCTATGCCATAGCTTAGGAATCCCCCGTTAAATGCACCTTTTTCAGTTTTGCCGAGACGGCTGTATTGTCCTAAATATGGCAGCCAAGAAAATGCAAGACCGACATTTAGCTCGATCGCCGTTGAAAATGATCTTCTGACAGTTTCATATGGTTCTGCAGGCTGTAGACTAAAGACCTTATCCAATCCTTGTACAAATAAAACCACTCCAAGTAGGACCAAAATAAGTACAAGCATGGCGGGAGCGCCAATCCAGTTGAAATACTTAATGACGACAGGACCTTTTGCAGTGATAAAAAGACAGAGAAGAATCAACGAAACTGAAAAAAAAGGAACCCCGAAACTGTTTACTGTGAATATATTATCTGTATGGAACATTCTTAATATCTCAACAATTGCTTGACCAGACATATACATCGTAAAAGCCGTATATCCTAAAGTCGTTACGGCAAACAACACCCAGAGGAAATTCGATCCAAGATAGCCCAGAGAACTTCTAAACCCGACAAATGTATCCACCCCATATCTAGCGAAATAAACGGCAATCGGGGCAATTAATAACATCGGAATTGCATTTCCAAATAAAATGGCACCGATGGAATCTTTAGCATCTAACATTATGCCTGTGTATCCCCCGGTAAGCAGGCTGAAACAAGACAAGCCTGTTCCTAGTTGAATAAGCAAAAGACTCCAAAACCCTAAAACTCTATCACTTTTTTGTGCAGGCAAAAACCCAAATGCAACCTCTTTTGAGATAGATGAATCATTACTACTCATAAAATCCCTCCTTAAGAAAGCGCTTTAATTTTATAAAAAAGTTATTCCCTTAGTTCCTCAATGCTGATATCTGAGAAATCAAAGATTATAAGTTTTACTTTTGGCGTTTTAATTCCATATCAGGTAGATCAAATAAAGACTGATAGCAAAAACTAAAAATAACGGAACTGAAAAATCCAATAAGGTTATTCTTTTAACCTCCGATTCCTGCCCTTCAAATTCCTCAATGCGCGTGTTTAAATCAGCATATAATTGCTTGATAAATGAATCTTCTGAACGTGTATTTCTTAAAATTACATCGTCTGTAACTCTCGAATCATACTCTGCTGGTTCTATTACACCAACATGTTCTCTCATTTCTAACACATCATCTTGTGCTTTCTTTTCCAAGACAATAACTTTAGTATTCATATTTTTCACACTCCATCATATAATTGTAAGTTAGGAAATGAATACCCCTGACACTTCACCGTTATACCGATAGTCATGTTGGGAAGTTAATAAGATTAAACCCTTCACAATAACCATTATGTGTTCAAAAATAATTTTCGTTCATACTACATATCCGGCGTCCCCCCTTGTTTATTTGCTACCGAACTTTTCATTAAACTTCTGAACTACCATGATCCCCCGGATCTCAATTACTCGAAATTGTAGATTAATCCTATAATTGCATAAACGGGTAAACAAAGCCTAGTTGGTTTTCCCAATTATCGAGACAAGTGAAAATTCCAGAAAAACTCATTACGTAGATCTGATCAGAGACTGCTTTCTTTTAGGCGTCACCACATTATTTCTGTCTACACAGGCAGCTGAGCAAGTCCAAAAGGTGCAAATTGTATAGGTTCCTCCCGCTTCATCATTAGAAACACTGAAAAAGCAAAGTTTGGTAGAAGGGGGCCCCAGAACTTTGCTCCAAAATTTTTTTCGATTTAAAGACTTTTTCCTATTACATATACAAGATTTTATAAAATGGAGTTATCAACACTGATATGCGCGGTCATATAAACTCCTTATCTTTTTATTCAAACCAAGGAACTTCAATCAGGGTTTTACCAATCCACTCACGCAAGATTTCATTAGTAGGACCCATGATCGCCCCGGCCCGACCGTCGCGCAAGAATTTTTCCACTTGACCTGTCAGATAGCCTCTGCCGCCTGATACTTGCAGTGCCTGGTTGGTTACCTGGATAACAATATCAGCGGCATGGGTTTTTAGTTGCCATAGTGGATAAAGGCATTCCGATAGTGCACGCCCATTTTGAATGGTATTGTCCATGCCCTCCGCTGTTCGGTACAACATGGCTCTAGCGCTATCTACCAAAATTTGAGCCTTGGCCAGTTCGTGACGTATGACCTGATATCCTGCAACAGATTTCCCTGTATCTGCGTGAACCTTTTTCTTGGCACCATCAATCGCAGCGTTAAGCGCTCCTTGAGCAATACCGGTCCAGCAAGCAGCAGTTCCTAACAAAAACAGGGGATCGATTGTATTATCATTATAATAATTCATACCACCCTCACTACCAAGGCGGTCCTCTTTAGGAACGAACACATCTTTGAATTTCATCGGACCACTGGAGTTACCACGCAGACCCATGGCTGAAAATGGAAAGGATTCAACCCCTTCCTGATTATTATTCACCAGTAAAAACATTAACTTATCCGACTCAACGCTGTTCGGAAAAGATGTGGCAACAACATACCAATCTGCTTCCCCAGCACTTGTGACAAATGATTTATCTGCATTCAACAAATAGCCGTCCCCATGCCGCGGAGCTTCACTGACTACGTTCCAAAAATGGCTTCCTGTTGCCGGTTCACTGAATGCCAATCCACCGATTTCTCCCTTCAGCACACCTGGGATATATCGCTGTCGCTGTTGATCGGTTCCTGCTGTATACAGTGTTTGTACCGCTGCAGTGTGCATCACCCAGCACATCGTTGAAGAAGCACAATATTGGGCAAAACTTTGAGATAAAATTGCGAACCCTGTAAAGCCAGCTCCAAGCCCGCCATCATCAGCTGGAATGGTCACTGCAGCAAATCCAGCATCCGCAATTTTTCTTAAACTCTCACGGGGATAACAGCTCTGCTGATCAGAAGTGGAGGCCCGGGGCAGTAACTCATTTTTTCCGAGCAAATGAGCCGTTTCTTGAAGTTTTTCATAACCTGGGGGAACCTTCCACCAACTTGGAATCTGCATGACTCCTTCTTCTAAAACAATGTTATTGACTGTCATATTCATCACTCTCCATTAGTTTTTTAGTCATAAGTTCAGATATAAGAAGGGAACGCGAAGCACTTCCTAAGCACTTCAAGCGTCCCCCTGTTTCTCCCCAAAGCACAGAAGCTATGAACAAATTTGATGATTAACTAAATTTTCCCTTACATAAATGAAGGTTCTGGCGCTCTGTGTCCAGTATAGATTGCATCTCCATCACTCTCACCGTCAAATACAACGGTTGTAGTAGGAGTGAAAAGGAAAACATCGCCCTTTTCTGCTGTATACTTTTTTCCTTGATCGTCACGTACAACAATCTTTCCATTGATGATGACCTTTATTTCCAAAAATGTGTAGGTGAATTCAAATTCTTCCCCAGGCTGCATGGAGAAGTAACCCATTTGTAATGGTCTTTCATCTGAACACACGGGGACATCAATGATCTGGCTTTTAAGTTTCGGTACTCCCAACAAATCATTTAATTCTTTCTTTTTGTACGTGCCAGCTTTAATCAATTGCACCCCTGGTTTTACATGTAAATAATTAAACTCTGTTTTTGTAACAGTTTGTTCACTCATCTTCTTCACTCCCAATTAATAGTATTAATTAGGAAGGATTAGGAATTATCCTTCCTAATTGGTGTCCCATCGCCTTCGCAAACAAGCTTGTTTCCATAAAATCTCATGCCGTTCAATATATTCCCTTTTACATAAACGAAGGTTCTGGCAACCTGTGTCCGGTATAGATGGCGTCTCCATCGCTCTCTTTATCAAAAATTACTGTCGTGTCCGGGGTAAATATTAAAACATCGCCCGCTTCGGCTACATGTCTTTTTCCTTGATCGTCACGGACAATGATTTTCCCATTGACAACGACCTTCACTTCCAGGTATGTGTACGTGAATTCGAAATCTTCTGATGGCTGCATGGAGAAGTATCCCAAAGATATTGCGTTTTCTGTTGAAGAAACCGGTACATCAATGATTTGGCTCTTAAGTTTTGGAATTCCCAAAAGATCATTTAATTCTTTCTTTTTGTACGTGCCGGCTTTAATCACCTGCACGCCCGGCTTTTGACTTAAATAATAGTATTGCGTCTGTGTCGCCGTCTTCTTGCTCATCTTCTTCACTCCTATTTTTTAGTTTCCTACATCTTTCTCAAGCGCTTTCATTTTCTGAAGTGTTGTGCCGGTTTCTTGATTTAAAAGGTACAGAAAACAAACTTGATATTGTAGGACAATTTTATAATCACATAAAAAACGAGCAAAACATACTTGATTTTCCCAATTATCGGGATGACCCTATTTTTTGAATTGAGAACCGACAATTATAATTTTGTTACATAGGATCTAGCTATGGCAAGGCACAATAGTGACAGTGCAGATATGCCGATTATCGCTAGATAGGGTGCAGAAGCGAATCCCCAAAACTCGCTCATTTCTGGCATAAAGATCACCTTCTTTCCTGGTTTAATGTCATTAAATTATTCCTGTGTCACGCATCCGCTGTTCACCAAAACTTGTAAGTGCAAACTTAAATAAAATCTTTCCCTCACCGAAGTGTTCACCCTCGTCTATTTTTTCTTCAATGGTTTCGATTAGTGCACCTGAAAACAAATCGGTTAATGTAACACGAACATTGCCCTTTGCATAATCTCCAGCCAATTGATATTCAGTCAGAATTTTGTCTGCTATGTTATAATCCCATATCCCGTTTTTTTGGCCATTGGAGTTTTCACGAACTATTTGCAGTATTCTCCCTTTCATATGCATCTTAGGCATTTTCGATGGCCTCCTCACTACTTTTATTATCTGAAGGAACTGAGCGGATAACCTCCAAGACATCTCGCTTTTCGGTATACATGACAAACCCACCTATAATGACAACCAAAGCTCCTAACACAAAATTCCACTTTGGCATAGTAAGAGTGAAAATGCTTATGAATACGATAGAAAATAAACCGTATAAATCCCCGATTGCCTGGCCTCTTCCAACACCAATCAAAGGAAAAGATTTATACCATGAAACATAACAAAAACCAAAAGTAATACCAGCTAGCAGCAACCAGATTATTGGCAATAGAGTCATTGTTTGTGAAATTATTGTCAGAATGGGGGCATCTACTAAAAGGATAAAAGCTGGCAGAATTACAGCTACCCACCAGAAAACTTCACCTGTAAATCTGAGAGTTAATCCTACATCAGGGTCCGTGACATCCAGTGCTCTCCCAGCAATTGCGCCTTCAACGCCCCATCCCACAGCAGCCATTAAGCCTCCTACGTATCCTAACCAAGCCCCTGAACTGCCTTTAATTTCTTCTAAAATACCTGGAGCAAATACGACTACCCCGCCAGCCATTATCATTGCAATGCCTAAAATGGCCCTTCGTGTGATCTTTTCGTCGTACCATTTGAACGCTAATATGGAGCCTACAATCGGATACATCAGTGCTGCAACTGCCGCAAAAATGCCACCAACATAACCGATCGCTAAAAAGCTTCCAAAAATCGCCATTGGCCCCCCGAATATGGCAGCCCAGAAGTACCATTTAGTAATGTTTCTAAACTGTACAATAGTTCGACCGTAATCCTTCCATTTACCAAGTACACCAATCCAGACAAACATGAATAATAGAACTGATACTGCATTTAAAGCCGTAATGACTGCCGCCGCCGTCAAGTACTGAATATTTGAATCCAAGGCCATGGAAACATAGGGAAACTCATACCATATTGATGATCCTGGCACATACCATGCTCCCCATAATATTGCCGCCCATAAAGCCCACATAAATCCCCAACGCACCGTCTTTTCTTTGTATTTATTTCTTGCAGCTTCCACTGACTTCATAAAACCCCTCCTAACTGTATTCTGGTACACACAACAATTTCAGCATCCCACTTTACTGTGTAATGATTGATTTGAAACAATAGAAGTTTGCCTTAACCGACATTTATTCGCTCATATTCTTCCCTCCAATACCTTTTGGTTGGTGTTTGTCTTAATGCTTTTTTAATCTCTTACAGGAGTAGCACAATCCTATAATTAAAAAGAAAAAAAGCCTACCCCATTTTCTCAATTATCGAGATTCAACCAAATTTTCATAAACTAACAGGAGTATCTTCAAATCACGGGGTGCAAAAAAGTAGATAACATTAAGTTTTTTGCATGAATTCACATATGAATTCACGCTATTTTTGTTATTACCAAAATGGCTTTATATCTTTGCTTGAAGAGGCAACTCGCTTTTGTCATTATAGTAATGATGAAGATGTAGGCACAGAACCTGTTTTGTGGCTGCCTTAGGCAATATTTGAATACGCAAAATAAAAAGCATTGGAATCTGTTAATTCCGATGCTTTTTTCATGTGATTTTCACTGGAATAGAGGGTAGAAATCATATGCTATTTGATATTGCGTAGATTTAGAATAAGATTGGAGAAATAAATTGATCTTGCTGAAAGATTATTTTACGTCCAAAAGTCAGTTGTAGAATTCCATGAGTGTATCTTCACTTCCAGAATAGAATTACAGACATGTATATTGAGCATGGGGGAATTATAGGTCAATTCTTCCTGAGGTATCGAGATTTGAGTTGGACAAGTGAACTATACCTCTCTTCATTAAAACAAAGTAAATAAGCCGGCCATTGGATGGAGGTCGGCTTATTTCAACTATTTAGTTACTATCTCCTCTACTGCATTTACAATATCATTCGACGTTAATTGGTAGAATCGCTTTAAATATTCAGTCTTCCCAACTTGACCAAACTGCTCTTTGACCCCAATTCTTCTCAATAATGTAGGGCAGTTTTCACTCAATACTTCAGCAACCGAACTTCCCAACCCGCCAATGACGTTGTGATTTTCCGCGGTTACAACCGCTTTCGTCCTTGC
This sequence comes from Bacillus canaveralius, assembly GCF_002860125.1. Lineage (GTDB taxonomy): Bacteria > Bacillota > Bacilli > Bacillales > Cytobacillaceae > Bacillus_BJ > Bacillus_BJ canaveralius. The sequence continues at coordinate 36,704 of NZ_PGVA01000027.1, read as the reverse complement.
AGCGTATTTTACGATAAGGTCTTTATCGATTGGTTTTATGGTGTACATATCAATCACGGTTGCTTCTATCCCATTTTCGAGCAGCTGATCTGCAGCTTGCAATGACTCGGCCACCATAATGCCGCTTGCGATGATCGTAACATCTTTTCCTTCACGCAAAACTTTGCCCTTACCTGTTTCAAATGTCTCCTGTTCATCATAAATTTTAATCGCATTTTTTCGGATAGTGCGGATATAATGAATCCCATATTCATGAGCAACTTTTCTCAATAAATAACCAAGCATTGTAGAATCGCTTACTTCATATACGGTTGCATTGGGAATAAGGCGGACCAGCCCGAGATCTTCAAAAGCCATATGAGTCCCGCCGTTGTGTTCAGCAGTAACGCCCGAATCAGAGCCTAATATTTTTATATTCAGCCGCGCATACGCACCAGATACGAACAATTGGTCAAAAGCTCGCCTTGTCGCAAATTGTGCAAAAGTGTGGACGAAAGGAATTTTACCGGTAAGCGAAAGCCCTGCGGCCACTCCCGTCATATTGGCTTCCATGATTCCGCAGTTAATGAGCTGATTGGGAATTTCCTTAAGAATTTTATTTGTGCTGATGGCGCTCATCAGGTCAGCTTCAAGGGCAATGATTTTCGGATTATTTCGGGCTAACTCCAGAATCGTATTTGCGTACATTTGCCGCATTTCAATCTTTTCTGTTTCGTATTGCTTCGAGGCCGCTTGTATCACCGTTCCACCACCCTCCCGATTTTTCTTTCCAAGTGGTCAATTGCTTCTAAAATCGCTTGTTCATCCTCGTTGTTGGGCCGGAGATGATGATTGTCGGCTTTTTCCTCCAAATAAGGAACTCCCTGTCCTTTTATCGTATCTAAGATGATGGCAACCGGTTTGTCCATCTGGTTCTTTCCGCGTTTAATGGCATCCAGGATTTCTTCTAATGAACTGCCGTCCACCTTTATTGTAAAAAAGCCAAATGCCTGGAACTTCTCAGCAAAATCGAGCGGATCAATGATGTCCTTCGTCAGGCCGTCGAGCTGCTTTTTATTATCATCCACAAACACAAATAACCGGTTTAGCTTATGATGAGCGGCAAACTGAAAGGCTTCCCAGCACTGCCCTTCATTTAATTCACCATCACCGACAATGGTGAACGTGTAGTTTTCCATTCCCGAAAGCTTATGGGAAAGAGCTATGCCAACGGCTGCCGATGTTCCTTGCCCGAGCGATCCGGTCGTCATATCAACACCAGGAGTTAAATTTCGGTCTGGATGAGATGGTAACGTCGTTCCATTCTGATTTAATGTGTAAAGCATTTCCTCTGGAAAAAATCCTTTTAAACACAGGGCAGCATAGTATGCCGGTCCCCCATGGCCTTTGGAAAGGATAAAATAATCTCTTCCTTCCCATTTTGGATTTCGTGGATTAACCTGGAGAACCTCGCCGTAAAGAACGGCAAGGACCTCCACAATTGACAAACTTCCTCCATAATGGCCAAATCCCAAATGATGCAATTCTTTTAATGTTAATAAGCGGATTTCGTCACGGAAGGTTTGAAGATGTTCCATTGATGTGATCATGCTTAACCTCCTTAAGCAAGCGATTCTGTGTCCTATGCTTGAATTTGCTTGTTGTCATCTTTTGACTTTCGCATGAATCCAAAAACAACAGCCAGTAAGGCTATGCCGATAACAAGGATGGTTACACCTGTACTTCCAAAGGAGTTCGCGACATTTCCAAGAAGAATGCCTGCTGCCCCAAAGTCACTATCTGAGAAGGTTGTATTTGCAAATCCCAGATCACCGAGGACAGGCATTAGAAATACAGGCAGGAAGGTGATCAGCAGACCGTTAGCAAAGGACCCAAGTGTGGCCCCGCGAATTCCACCGGTTGCGTTTCCAAACACTCCGGCCGTCGCCCCTGTGAAAAAGTGTGGCACAACACCCGGTAAAATGATGACCGCTCCTGCAGCTCCAAGAATAGCCATCCCTACAATCCCGCCAATGAAGCTGCAGAAAAATCCGATTAATACGGCATTTGGTGCATATGGGAACACAACTGGACAGTCAAGTGCCGGCTTTGAGTTCGGTACAAGCTTGTTTGAGATCCCTTTAAACGCAGGTACGATTTCAGCTAAAACGAGACGGACACCTGAGAGAATAACAAATACTCCGGCAGCAAATGTGACTGCTTGAATAATAGAGAATACAAGATAATGAGTTCCATTGCTCAATTCTGTTTCCACATAGGATGGACCAGCAAAGAGGGCAATGATTACATATAAAACCGTCATCGTAAGGGCAATGGTTACTGAACTGTCACGCAAAAATCCGAGTCCCTTTGGAAACTTAATATCTTCTGTCGATTTGGACCCTTTTCCTACCATTTTTCCAACCAGCCCGGAAAGTGCATAACCGAGAGTTGAGAAATGGCCAAAGGCAACACTGTCATTTCCGACTATTTTTCTCATGAACGGCTGGGCAATTGCCGGGAAAATAGCCATGATCAAGCCGAGGGCGATCGAACCGACGACAACCAAGGATATTCCTTCAAGACCTGATACGACCAATATGATCGCCAGCATACAAGCCATGTATAAAGTGTGGTGTCCGGTCAAGAAAATATACTTTAACGGCGTAAACCGGGCCACCAAAATGTTGGCAAGCATTCCAAAAAACATAATAAGTGCTGTTGCACTGCCATATTCAGTGAGCGCCATTGCGACAATTGCTTCATTATTAGGGACGACTCCATTGACATTAAATGCTTCCTGAAACATCTTTCCAAATGGTTCAAGCGAGCCGACCAGGATTCCTGCTCCAGCTGCAATTACAAGAAATCCAAGGAATGATTTCGTTGTTCCCTTGACGATTTCGCTTGCTGGCTTTTTCTGCAGAACAAGGCCTATAAATGAGATTAGTGCAATAAGCACAGCAGGCTGACTCAAAATATCCATCATTAACTTAAGAAATCTCTCACCCATGATTAAAACCCCCTTATTTTTTTACAACAAACCTTTATTTTTTAATACTTCCACAAGCTTTTCCCTGATGCCGTCCTTGTCGATGATACTTTCGATGACCACCACCTCCCCCAAGTGCGCCATTCCCTCAGCAATGTCTTTTGTCGCAATAAAACAGTCGGCCATGTCCGGCGTCGCAGAGCTTAAATCTGAATGGCTGACTTCGACTCCCTTTACGCCGAGCTCATCCAAAATCTCTTGAATATTCATTTCGAGCATAAAACTGCTGCCAAGTCCTGATCCACATACCGCAAGAATTTTCATTCATGTTCCCTCCAAATAATGTGTTTTACTATTATCGCTTACATTACTTTTGAGTACTGATCAAGGAGTTGAAGTACGTCTTCAGCACTATCCAACCCTTTTAGCTTCTGTACTTCTTCTTTGTTGCTTAATAGTCTTGTTAATTGCGAAAGGGCTTTCAAATGACTTTTATTATCTATTGCGGCTATACAAAATAATAAGGAAACAGGGTATTTCTCATCATTACAGAAATAAACCGGCTCTGTTAACTTCAGAAAACTCATGCCAATTTGGTTAACACCCATTTCCGGACGGGCATGCGGGATAGCGATTTCCGGGCCAACGATGACATAAGGTCCCAATGTTTTTACATTATCGATTATGGCATCGATATAGGAAGGTTCAATCACTCCTTTTATCAGCAATGGCTGTGCTGCTACTTTTATGGCTTCCTCCCAATCTGGCAATTGGTCTTTAAACTGGATCGTCTCCTTCGTAATTAAATCGGTCAACACTGGCGCATTCCCCCTGTACCTAGTTGCATTTTTATGAATGGATAAATGATTGAGAGCTATTTTTAGGCCCTCCCTGTCAAAAACAGTTGCATATTCTTCTATCAATTGGATGAATTCATTTGAAGAGACACCTTGATGTTCAATGCCAAACAGATTTTGATATACCTCATTAATCAGGCTGCTTTTTTCCATCGGTGTCATAATCGGTTTTACCAGATAATAGTGCCGCCGGGTTTGGAGTGGCACAGTAGAAAAAATAATATCAAAGTCACTAAAGCTATTATTATTAAATTCTTTCAACGACACGGTTTCTTCGACGGAAATCTCAGAGAAAAGCGCTTCTAGCTGGTGCTTGACCATTAAGGAAGAACTGATTCCGCTTGGACAAACAATGACAGCACTTTTCTTTTTCGGCAGTAATTGCTTTGGCTTTTCCAAAAGCGCTCCGAAATGAATCGTAATAAAGCCAATTTCTTCATCCGGGATCGTAATATTTAAGAGTGACTCGATAGGAAGCAGCAATTCCTTGACGATAAAATAAAGCTCCTTGTGCTCTTTCTTAATCTCATTAAGCAATGGATTACTAATTGGAATGCGGTATTTCATCCGATAATAGGCAGGCTTAATGTGCTGGTACAGCGTTTCAATCACATTGTTCTTTTTTTGAAACGTAACGCAAGCCTTCGATTCAAATTCTGTGACGAGCCGGTCACATATGCTTAGAAGCAAATCATGATCATCTTTTACAACAGAAGCATTTCCCAGCGACAGACCTTGAAGCTGGATAATAAGATAACCGATTTCAGACTCTGCTTCTTCAAGGTTCAACAAGTGAACCAGTTTGTTGGCAACAACTTTAAGCGGGTCCTGCATTAATACATCCAGCTCATCCGAATAAATCTGAACGATTTTATTCACCCTTTGCCTGATGCAATAAAATTGTAAAAAGAAAGCAAATTGACTGAGTCGTTCCTCGACAAACTGAAGGTGAAAGTCCCTCTCAAGTGAAAGAAGATGCTGTGTAATCTCTTCCAGATGTGTCTCACGCCCGCCTTTTCTTAAAATATAATGCAGAAGCTTTTCTCCATTTGGCTTTTGCAGAAGTATATTTAGTTGATTCATGAGGAGCACCCGTTTATCCCACTCTGTCCCCTTTAAGTGATATCCCGATTTTCTACTGTAAGAAACTTTAACCAGAAAAGGGATGATCATATCATTCAACTTTCTAACATCAGAAATCACTGTGTTTTTGCTTACCTTTAAAAGGTCAGTCAGATGGGCTGAGGAGATTGGTTCATGCCTGGCGAATATATAGAGGTAGATCGCCAAATACCTTTCCTCGTCTGTCAGAATAAAATCTTCTTTTGAAAACACCGGTAAATCAGAAACATGGTCAAGCACTTTCACAGGAACATCAATAAACTGATTTCGCTGGACAGTAATCGATGGAAGTTTCTCTTCCTTCAGCCAATGATTGATTTTGTCCAAATCATATTTAATTTGCCGTTTGGATAATTGTGTCTGGTCCATTAGCTGCGGTATGGTTGTCTTTTTGAAACGGACAAGATGGTTCAGTAAGATTGAAGGCCGCTCTTCTAAAATCATTAAATCACCCCTGCTTAGTTTCATTGTATTAGAAAGCGTTTTCATTTTGTATAACTGTTGGAACCAAAGTTTGTTTCATAAATTAAACAAAATTGTGCTGAACGTGTGAAACATACAATGCTGAAATTTTTTAACCTATGATAACATTTTTATACTCAATGAATATAGGCTGATTCTTGTACAAAATGCTAAAAAGCTTATCTCTTTGAGACAAGCTGGCTTAAAAAAGGCACATCCTGAAATTGATAGTCATTCGTTTTAACTTTGAATGTACCGGTACTTACCTGACCGAATTCCAATTCCTCCTTTATTCTTTCCCTTGCTTTTTATCCGGAACAAGCTCTTCCGAAGCCTCGATACTTGTATTCGGACGAAGGGTTTCTAATTTAAAAGGACCTGTCGCTTCTTCCATGTCCTGACGCACCCGGTTTGCTAATTTAATACAGGATCTGATTACCCAATAAATAATCGTATATAAGACCACTAACGATAATCCTGCTGCAAGCCCCGCTCCCTGTCCGGGAACCAGCGGCATACTTGCAATAATGGCAACCAAGCTTGCTAAAACCAGCCAGGATGAAAAGGGATAGCCCGGCAGCTGGCACTGACCTTTATCAGGGCACCCGTGTTTCCTCCGAAACTTGAAGTGAGTAGCAATGATGACAGCATAGGTAAACAGTAGAGCAAAACCACCGGAGCTTATCAAAAACACATAAACCTGTTGTGGGAGAAACAATCCGAGCCCTAATGCTGCGAGCATAGCGGCACCTGAAAAGAGGATCCCCCGGTAAGGAACATCTCCTTTGCCCTTTACCCAGGACGGAGCATGTCCCTCATCGGCCAACGATCGGATCATGCGCCCTAATCCAAACGTTGCTGCCAGCATCGTGGAGAGAATAGCGGTCACTAACACGATATTGATAACAGTTCCAGCCCAGCCAAATCCCTGCCTCGTAAGGGCTGCTACCATCGGACTTACCTCTTCCGTTAAATCAGCCGTCGGTATTAAAGGCAGCAATACGACAATAGCAGCAGTATAAAGTCCTACCAGCGCTAATATGGTATAGGTAATAGCTCTCGGTACCGTTTTGTGAGGATCGCTCGTCTCAGAAGCCGCCAAACCAATAATCTCAAAACCGGCATATGTAAACATTACGACCAGCATGCTTCCGGCAATTCCTCCAATCCCTCCAGGAAGCCAAGGTTCTGCAGCTAACTCGCCGGCTCCTACCCGGGGAGCGCCTGGCATTAACCCCAAGATTAAAACTAAACCGAGAATAATAAATCCTGCGATAGCAAGAAGTTTTACAGCTGCAAGCCCACTCTCCAATCGGCTTAAACGCTCAGCGCCAAGTAAATTGAGCAGTGTCACCCCTATAATAATGATCGATCCTAATAACGGCAGAGAAATACCCGGCAACCACTCCCTTAAAAAAATCGATGCAGCAGTGGCCTCACTTGACATGGCCAGAATAAGGCCTGTCCAATAGACCCAACCCACTACAAAGCCCACTCCTGGACCATAAGCCCTTTCAGCGAAAGTACGAAATGAACCAGGGGCTGGATCTGCCACTGTCATTTCTGAAAGCGCAATAAGGATAAAATATACTAAAACTCCTCCCAATATGTATGAAATAATAACAGCAGGACCGGCAGTCCGGACGGCCAGGGATACCCCGAGAAAAAATGATCCGCCCACTACAGTTCCCAATGCCATCATCGCCAACTGCCATGCCGACAGTCCTTTTTCCATGATGATTCCTCCCAAACCTGTTTATTAAGATTATTTGTAATTTAAAATAAATTATGAGTGGGTGAGACTTGTTTTTTGCATTGGTCCGGACGATAGACTAAAAAATCATAATTCCCCTTTTAAATTTTTGAGTTTTATCGTTGCTATCCAAACAATAATGTATGAACTCGTTTTGATTTTGGGCAAACTTCTCCTTGATATTACCCATCTTAAGTAGACTGTTTTAAAATAAAAAGCCCCATGCCGAATCGACAAGGGGGTGAGAAAACATTATATAATCTAGCTTATTAGATGTTAACCATAACGATTTTGTCTTCTTTAACCATTTCATTCAATTTCCCAAAATCTTTTTTACTTATACTTTCTTTATCTATTGCGATACATAACAACTTTGTTGCTCTACTCATTCCAACATAAGCCATTTTTAAACTCTTAAATTCTTCTTGGTTAGGTTTTTTGCTGTTGTGATTAAGAAGAAATTTCATTATTCGTTTTATATCATTTGTTTTGTAAAATGTCTCAAGATATAGGGTTGCTGTGTGAGTCTCACCTTTAACACCATGAATAGTATCTATCATGACATTGATACCATCTTTAGAATAGGTATTTACATGTTTTTCAAAATCTTGTTTAACATTTGCTTCAGAAGATTGAAATAACGAATCAAAATATGCTTCATCAAAATTTTCTTGGCCTGTGAATCTTTTTAATAAATCCTTTAAAAAAGAATTTACTTCAGAATATACATTCCTATCATTCAAAAAAATTAATTTAGACCACACATATGTTTGTTTCCTTAGCTCTTGAAAATCTTCATTATAATTTTCTTTAAGTAGTTTTTCGAATTGCGATTTCGTTAGTATGGTTTCTTCTACTTTTATTCCGACATTATCAAAATAATTCGAACAGAATTCGAGAATACCCTTGTATACATTGCCAACTGTCAGCTTTCTTTTAGTGTTTTGATTTAAACAAATATGGAAATTATTTTTGTCAATTTGAGAAGTAATTTTTTTCTTTGATACATAATTTGGGAAGTAAGATTCGATAGTTAATCTATCAGGGTTGACATTATAGCCTACCCAACCAACCGCCTTAAAAGGGTGTTTATGATCTTTTAAATCAAATTCTTTGATTAACTCTACAAATTTTCCCTTAACTTCTGATATCTTATCACTATCATATATTATCATGTGAGGAACTATGCTATCTTCACTAGTGATTCCAACTAACTCTTTGCCATTGTTAATAACTCTAAGTGGACTAATCAAATTGGCGATCGATTGACTATAGCGCATACTGTTACTTATTTCATAAAGTCTTAGTTGAATTACATTTTGAGGATCAACTATATTTACATTTTCATATATTGCTTGGTTTGGATCACCAAAGCGTTGAATTATGGTTTCTCCTTTTTCAAATAATGAATTTAAAATTTCATGCTGAATACTGCTATTATCCTGAGTCTCATCAAGAAAAACGTATTTAAATCTAGAAGAAAAGAAATTCTTAATTTCTGGATGTTTCTGAATATATAGTCGTCCCAAGAAATAAGAGTCCCTATATCTCAAAACGCCATTACCGATTAAATCTTCATAAAATAGTTGAAATAACTCTTTATACAATTCATTATCCGGATTTTTCACAATAGTTCTTTCATTTACTTTAAATACTATTTGACCCTTTTCTAGATCCATATATATACGTGTTAAGTAAGCTTGCTGAAGCCGGCTTAATTCTTTTGTAGGTGGACGCTCTCCTTTATTTTCTCTTATTACACACGCATAAATAAATTTACCTAACTTACTAAACGGTCTAAACTTTCTAGTTAATTTTTGATTAAATATGTCATCATTGATGGTAACAATATTGGATTTAAAAATTTCTTTATAGAATGGTATCGCAAGATATTTATCCACAAATGAATGAATCGTACCAAAGAAGTTAGGGTAACTGAATAAAATATCACTCTTATTGCCTAACTTATTCTTTATTTCTTCGATTGCTACATTCGTATGAGTTATTACTGCAATCCCTTTATCGTTATTGAAAGGCATTTTTTCAGATAGTATACATAACTTTGCTAGTAAAGTTGTGGTTTTTCCACTACCCGGGCATGCTATAACATCAATTGATTCATCCATGCAGCTTATAATAGGTACTTTTTCCTCTTTATCAAAATAACTCCCTTCATTAAGGAGAATCTTTTCTGCAGCCGCAATATCTTCAGATGTGATTATTATATGATCATTCACTAAAATCCCCCTCCCGACAAACATGCTTAATGGAGTCGATTAGATACTTAATGTGCTGATCTGTTTCAAGAATTGGTTTAACAGTTTCCTCATGCATTTTTATTAATTTTCCAAAATACTGTGCTGTTACGGCTTTAGAGGCTCTATTTTTATATAAATCTTCGTATATCCAGTAAGCAGTTTCTTCATCACTTTTACTAATAGCGTATTCCTCAATTTCCTTTTTTGCTGCTTCTAACTCCTTTTCGAGATTTAAACTATTAATTATATCCTCATCTGACTTCACTTTTTTGCTGATTTGAATTGCACAGTGAATATAGTATTTAAGACCGCTTAGGGCAATGTCATATTCCATAGTCCATTCATTTAGATATAATTTGATTGTGTCCGTTTCATATTTTCCCCTTTTTTCCCTTTCAACCAATTCCTTTACTACAGTAATGCTCTGATTTAGAGTTACAGTCCTATCAAATTCTGTTTGAAATCCTCTAAAATCTTTAAAATCATCAATTTGGTTATACCTTAATACCGCTCTTCTAGCCTTATCTAATGAAAGAAATTTATTTTCTCTTAAACAACCAAGCATCAAACCCACATACTTTTTCTCTAGTTCATTGATTGCTGCTTCAGGAATGGTTAAATATTTGTAATCATCACAACTACTATTATTTTGATTACAGATTAGAGGTTTAACATCCAAGTCATTAATTATCGATACTGGAAAATCTAAAGGACAAGATTCATCCTTCCTTCTGAAGATTCTTGAATACCTTATAAAAGCCGTGTTTCCTACATTCACTAATGAAACTCCATATTTATGTAATGGTTTTTTGATTATTTCAGCTAGTATTGGTAATAAAATATTTTCAGCATCCCCTTCAACAAAAATAACGCCCTTTGCAAAAAATAAATTTGCTTTAGTAGCATCGAGAAATCTCTCGATGAATTGATAGTCACCACTACTTAGCTCTGTGTATTGAGGCCCCATGGAAAATGCTAAATTATTTCTACACAATATAATATTATCTAACTGTACTTTTGAAGCTAAGGTTATGCTATGCGTTGTTATTATGTACTGCTCATTAGCATTCTCACCCTTGTCTTGTAAATATTTGATCAATCTAAGCTGTGCTTGAGGGTGAAGATGAGCCTCAATTTCTTCAATCAATGCTAAGTTAAAATTTGTTTCTATCTCAAATAACAATAATTCCATTGCTATGAACAGTTGATTGAGAGAACCTAGTCCTATTTTATTTTCATCTATATTTAAACTTAATTTCCTTAATATTGAAGAAAGGTCATTTCTAGTTATATCTAAGAATGATTTGTAATTGTTTTCATTAAAACTAATTCCCATAAAAGCTGAAAGTGTATCATCAAGAAACTGAGTTATTAACTTAGCACCTTGTTCTCCTTCAGTGATTTCAAATATCTCTTCTTTTTCTAAGGTTTCTTTGTCGAAATATCCCTTGATTCGGGAGTTCGCAATTCGAATATACTTCTCTAATGTATGTTCATTATCTTCTTTAGCAAAAAGAGGATGATTTCTTAATATCTGTGCAAGTCTTGATTTATACCCCGATGATAATTCGCTTTCCGCATCTCTTAACGGTTTTAAGTAGGTTACTCTTAACAAGTCCCTTGCCTCAAACCGCGTATCTAGTCCTTCAACACCCGCTGTAACATTAGTGATAATCTGATGATTGTTCACTTTGGCACCCAAACGAACAATTAATTCGGTATTTCCTTTTTCATCGAAACTGATCCACTCTAAAAAATTGCCTGCCTCTTCATCAGTGAGTGATTTAAATATCCCTTCAATTTTTAAGTGCTTAGTTCTTATTCCCGAATTACTTATATAAAAGTCGTCTTCTTCGATTCTAGTATAGTCGTAGCTTTGTGTACCTAGTAGATGTTTGACCGCATCTATAATCGTTGTTTTTCCACAATCATTTTCGCCAACAAGGAGATTTACACCTGGTTTAAAATTAACTAGTATAACTGGTTCTCCTTCCATTGAGGCGTCACCATATTTTCTGAAATTCCAAATCTTTAATTCAGCCAAATACACTAAAACCACATCCCTTACTAATTTTTATACAAAATAAATAAATTATTACATACTACCAATTATAACAAATCTTTACAACCATTAAGACATACTTCTCGATATTATTGCACTTAACCTCTAAAAAAATTAAATAAGACTTTTAAAAACAAATAGTAAACCACGATTTTTCATTATTTTTCCTTAACTATGACGTTGATTAATTCAATAATATTGAAATACTACACCTCAATGAAAATATGTAGGGGAATAGGAGTGAAAAATTTAGATGATGAAATAGAATAAGTTTTGTAAAGAAAAATATCCAAACTATAATATACTTATATATGGTGGCCGGACATGTTCCACTCTATTCGCTATATTTATTTTGATTAAAAAGTAAACCGTTGTATAAACAAATTTTTTTTGATGGTTTAATTATCTACAGTATAAAACCCCCTTGTTTTTCAAGGGGGTTTTATGTGCATCGTTATATAACTTCCATCTTTTCAACTTTTCCTACAGCACTCCGCCCCAAAATATGATCCGAAGTCAAGTAAGCCAAAGCCATAATCGTTTCAGTAGGATTATAGGATGGCAGTGTCGGGAACTGGCCTCCACCAACTGCAAACAATCCTTTACACTCATGGACCTCGCCGTATGGATTTACCACAGATGCAGCAGGGTCCCAGCCCATTCGATGAGTCCCTGTATCATGGACAGTAACATGGTAATTCGGAGTCGGCGAATCCTCCCACCAATCCTTCATTCCCATTTCCCGGGCCAGTTGTCTCTTGATCTTCATAAAGTATTCAACTGTTTTGCGGTCGTATTCCGTCCAGTCATGCGTGATTCTTAATGCTGGCTGGCCGAATGGATCCTTCACCTTCGGATCCAGGTCAACGTAGAATTGTTCCGAAGGCAAGGTTGAGTGCTGAGAATACATTTTGAATAGCTTGCGATAGTTTTCACTGAGCCAGTCTTTCAAGCCCTTACCCCACTTTGGAACATGCGGCGGAAGACTGTGCACCGTTTCGATTGGCTGCATGTCCCCGGTCCAAGTATTGATCGGCGATCCCCAAAGCACTCCCTCTTCATTGTCTGGAATTAATTCCGATGTCAGATCGTCAAGCACACTTCCTGATTGCAGAGATCCCATGAACGGGTTCGTTATTTCAGGCATGATGCCTGTAAACCAGCCGTAATTATGAATGGATAAGTGTTTGCCGACATGGCCGCTTTCATTAATTCCTGAAGCCAGAAGCAGCCGTGCATTTTCGAGGGCATAACAGCTCAGTATCACAATATCAGCTGTTACCTCAACAACATTTCCTTCAGAGTCAAAATAGGAAACGCCATGGACGTGACCCGAAGAATCACGATTTACTTTAAACACTCGAACATATTGTCGGATCTCAAGATTATCTGTTTCTTTATTGGCGGCACTCACCAGTTCATGTGTGGACAGCTTGGCACCCACGTGGCAGTGATAACCGTGACAGAAACCGCAATTCGTACATGCTGAGCGGCCCTTATAATCGATTGTCGCAATGCCGGTTGGAGTCGCAAACGGATGATAGCCTAGCTTCCGAGCTGCTTCTGTGAAAAGTTTATCCGCTCCTGCCCGTGGTAACGGAGGCATAGGATAGTCCCTTTTGCGCGGGGATTCAAAAGGGTTTCCTCCCTCTTGCACCTCTCCGTTTATGTTGCCTGGTTTTCCTGCAACCCCAAGCTCCCACTCCACCTTGTCGTAATATGGTTCTAAATCCTCATAGCTGACCGGCCAATCGACCACTGTCGTATCGTCTTGAAGGGCCGATTCTGAAAATCGTTCGACAATTAAGCTTCTCATTTTAAAATCACTTTCGCGAAAGCGGAAGGATGCAGCACCCCACGAGCGAGTTCCTCCTCCTGTTCCGATCGAAGGCGGCGTTTGAAAAGGGTCGCCGAGTCCGAGTTTGTTGCTCGCCCATGGTAAAACGACGGCTTCTTTCTTGTTATTGGATCTCCAGGTAATCGGGTCTGTCCGCATATGCGGAACCATTGCACTGCGGCAATAATAGCGGATTTCATCAAACTTCGTTAAAAAATCCTGTTCTTTATAAAAAGCTCCTTTTTCAAGCCCGACTACTTTTAAGCCGGCCCGTGCAAGCTCAGTGGCGATAATGCCGCCGGAAGCTCCAAGTCCGACTACGATTGCATCATAATGTTTCGTCATTTTAGCACCTCTTTTTTAAGAGCGGATGCACCAAGCTTTTGAATATCAGCAAGTGATTTGATCTCAATCTGTTTGCTGTCATAACCAAGCTGCATTTGTTCCGGTGAATATCTCCATTGCGCTCCTGGGAAACCGATCATCTTCCAACCGACGCCATCCCGGTTGCCGCCGTATATAGGGTCACCAAACGTTCCTTCGATCGTGTGCTCGTAAACGACTGAAAAAAATTGAACCAGTAATAAATTCTCTTCATCAATGTTAGCAACAGATGGCTCCATTTTTGCTCTCAATTGGTCAATATCGTGCAGCACCTCATCCTGCTGTTCAACCGATAACTCTGCGAACTGTTTGCCAAACTTCTTTTCACAAAATTGTTCAAAAAGTGCCAGTCCTTTTCGATAAAAGGTTTGCAGATGGCTGTAAAATCCGGAAAGAGAGCGGTCAATAAAAATGACTGCCCCTGCTTCCCTGGCGCCCGGACTGTTTTCTTCACTTGGAATAAACCGGGACGCAATCGCTTCAATCGTTTTGGCTTCTTCCTGATTAAAATACATATAGGCTTGAAAATCCAACATCCCTTTCCTCCCTTGTAACCAGATTAGAACTGCAATTATTTCACATTTACCGGCTTCTCAGCGTAGAGAGGAAGCGACTTGAATCGTTTTGTATTTTCCGTAATCGCGATTTCAACAGGCAGACGCTCCATGCTTGATGCTCCGAAGAATCCTGCAATTCCGCTTGTATGCTTTAACACATACTCAACATCCTCTGGGACCGCGATAGGCCCTCCATGACAAATGACCACTGCATCAGGATTCACTTCTTTCGCTGCATCGCTCATTTTCTGAACACTTTCAACCGCTTCATCCAATGACATTGTGCTTTTCGCACCAATGAATCCTTTAAGTGTGGTTCCCACGTGGGCAACAATGAGATCTGCTCCTGCCTCTGCCATTGACCGAGCTTCATTTTCATTAAATACATATGGAGACGTGAAAAGATCCAATTCATTGGCATAACGAATCATTTCGACTTCTCTTTCAAAGCCCATTCCGGTCTCTTCCATATTGGCACGCAAACGCCCTTCATAAAGGCCGACTGTCGGGAAGTTTTGCACGCCTTTGAAACCAATTTTCTTCAGTTCTTCTAAAAATTGCGGAATGATTCTGAACGGGTCGGTACCGCATACGCCTGCGAGAACAGGCACATGTTTTACGACTGGTAGAACTTCCGCAGCCATTTCAACAACAATTTGGTTGGCATCCCCATAAGGCATTAAACCAGAAATCGATCCGCGCCCGGCCATTCTGAAACGGCCAGAGTTATAAATGATAATTAAGTCGGCGCCGCCTTCTTCTGCACACTTAGCGGAAAGGCCTGTTCCTGCACCTGCTCCGATAATCGGCTTTCCTGCGGCTACCTGCTGTTTTAATCGGCTTAAAATTTCTTGTCTATTCATGGTTCAGCACCTCTTCTTTTTTGTATAGTTCATTGAGCTTGACCGCCATCGCTTCCGCGAATTTCGGGTTATTAATATTTACATTCATTTCGAACAGTTCAATATGAGAATCCAGTGACTCTCTTAAACTTGAAAATAAAGCCCGGTCAGCTTCTGGATCGTAAAACACCCCGCCATCTCCGGCAATGGATGAGATTCCTTTTAGTGGAACAAATACACTCACCGGCCCTGTGGCTTTATTCAATTTCTCAGCAATTCTTTTCCCTAGCTCAGCACATTCTTCAGCTGTGGTCCTCATCAGCGTGACGTTTGAATTGTGCTTATAAAATTTCCGGTGACTGTAGTGTTTAGGCAGTGTTTCAACGGGACCGAAGTTAACCATATCCAATGCACCGAGTGAAACAACCTGGGGAATGCCGAGCTTCCCGGCCATTTCAAGTCTGTCCGGACCAGCTGACAGCATTCCGCCTGCCAGCTCATCAGCGAGTTCAGTAGTGGTCAAGTCCAGAGACACGGCAATATATCCGTCTTTCATCAAGGATTCCATTGCTTTTCCGCCTGACCCATTAGCGTGAAAGACGACGGTCTCATAACCTAAACTCTCCAATACTTTGCCTGCTTGGGTGGCACAAGCCGTTGTCACCCCAAACATCGAGATCGCCGCGATTGGCTTTTCTTCTTCCACGGTTTCTTCCAAGTATTCATTTGCTCGGACCATACCTGCGATCGCTGCGGCTGCATTCCGGAGGATTTTTTTCGAAAGACGGTTAATGCCAGCGATATCAACAACCGAATACATCATCGTGATGTCGGTTTGGCCCACATACGGACTTGTATCCCCTGAGGCAATCGTTGACACAATCAGCTTCGGTACGCCAACCGGCAATTCACGCATCGCTCTTGCGGCTATCGATGATCCGCCAGAACCACCTAATGCAAACACACCTCCAAGACAGGCTTCCTCGTACAACTTCTTGATGAGCTTGGCCGCGCCTTCCGCCATCGCATCAATCGCCTTGCCACGATCGTTTTCGCCAATTAGTTGAGCTATACTTGTACCGGCTGCATTTGCTACTTCTTCCCGCACAATATCGGCCGTTACTTGCGGATTGCCAAGAATCCCTACATCCATCAGCAACACTTCACATCCATGCATACGGATGAGATCGCTGACATATTGATGTTCGATTCCTTTAGTATCAAGTGTTCCAATTACAACGACAGCTACCATCCCCTTATGCCTCCATGACTTCTATCTTACCGGGACTTTGCCTGGTTCAGTGATTGTGCAATCGGAACCGTTTCGCATCGCTGCTTCCGACCCGGCAGGAGAATAAAGCACGAACACTCGCATCGGTTCCCAGCCTGTATTAATGCTGTAGTGGTACCTGCTTTCCGGGACATAGACCGTGCTTCCAGCCGTAATTTTAAAAACCTGCGGATTGCCATGCTCATCTTCAACCATTTGCTCCCCTTCACCGGAGATAATGTACATAATCTCTTCGGCACCCGGGTGGTTATGCCTGCCATGCCCTTTGCCCGGATCAACAATCACCACTCCGGCACTAAAAGCAGTAGACCCGGTCAATTCGGGTGTACTTGTCAGCTTGATCGTTCCCCAGTCAAACAGGAGCGTTTCTACTTGTTCAGGTGTAATATGAAACTGTTTATCTGCCATCCTTTATCCCTCCAATCTTTTTTGAAAAATTTAAATCTTCTCCAGTACAGCGTTTTGGCTTTCCACCTCTTTAATAACCGCCCGCAAATAATCATGAGCCTGACGTGCGACTAAATCGGGTTCAATATCGCGGCGGTCAAAACCGATTTCCATTGCCAGGTATCCGTCATAGTTGATATCTTTCAGTGCTTTAATGACAGAATGGAAATCTCCTCTTCCCTGGCCCGGCGCAAGACGATCGTTATCTGAAATATGCATGTGGGCCAGATTGTTGCCCATTTGATAGATATAATCACTGGAAACTTCCTTGCGATAAAGGGCATGGAACGTATCGAACATGACTTTGACGTTTGGCTGGTTGACTTCTTCCATTAACTCAAGTGCATCATCACAACGATCCACTAGATTGCTATCAAACGGAGTCGGTTCCACCACTAGTGTGACTCCATAATCCTTTGCCGTGTTAGCGATTTCGGTCAAAGCTTCCTTACTCCACTCCCATGCCTGTTTCCGGCTGGTTCCGAACACTTGCCAGCCCGGGATATATAGAAGTGTTTTTCCGCCCCACTCAGAACATAATTCAGCTAAATCTTTATAGTGTTCAATCGTATGCCTTCTTTCTTCCGCGATTGGCGAAGCAACATTATGTCCCGGACCACCACTTAAAGCTGGAAGCATACTGGACAATTCCAAACCATAGTGATCAAGAATTTTCTTTACATCTTTGCGTCTTTCTTTTGTTAAAGTTGGAGGGTATGCATGCGGACTCGCTGCTCCAATCTCAATTCCGTCATAACCAATGTTGGCGATTCTTTTAATCACTTCTTCAAGTGGATAGGCAGGTAACCAAACCGGGAAACTCGCATACGGCCAAGTGTTAAAAGATAATTTCATTAACATGATTAAATTCCTCCTAATATTGTTAATAGATTAATAAGTGGTACCTTTGTATTCAGATAGATTCTCTTTAGAAACTACCGGTGACTCCAATTTGATAAACTCTGGTATTTCTTCCCCAGCCAATGCTTTAGCTGCGGCAATGATATTCATCGGTGTAATAACCGGATAAACCGTTGTCGATTCAATTACTCCCTTTTCAATCGCATCAAAAGCCGCTTCCTGACCGTCAATGCTGATCACTTGTATTTCATCTTCACGACCGGCTGCTTTGATAGCTTGAAGGGCTCCAAGTGTCATAATATCCGCATGGGTAAAGACAGCATCAATCTTGCCTTTCGGGAATCTTTGCAGCATATCTTCCATGACTTTCAAGCCTTGGGCCTGATCATAGTTGGCAGCCTGGCTGGCAATAACTTCGATTCCATCTTCACCTTTAATCGCATCCATAAAGCCTTTATTGCGATCAATCGTTGGCGATGCTGAAGGACTGCCTTGAAGTTCAACAACCTTTCCTTTGCCTCCCAATCTCTGAACGAGGTCTTTACCAGCAGCATTTCCGAGTTCATAGTCATCGGCTTTTATTGTTGTTAACACCGGAGCATTCACAGTTCTATCAACAGATATTACTTTGATTCCTGCCTCCGTTGCTCTCTTTACCGCCGGGGCAAGTGCATCTTTTTCGACCGCGTTGATGATGAGGACATCTATTCCTTTTGAGATAAAATCGTCAACGAGTCTGGTTTGAACGATCGGGTCGTTCTGCCCGTCCCCAACTAGCAATTCGATATTCGGGAAAAACTTTTTCGCCGCTTCTTCTGTTTTATTTTTTATCGCAACTCCGTAAGGAAAAGTTGTAGACGCAACTGCAAACCCAACCTTGCCTTTAATTGAGGCCGGATCCGCTTCCAACTTCAACGCCTCCTGGCACTCAGTTCCACAATAAGGGCCGTACTCAATTTCTCCTGACGGTTCTGCCCCACCCGCTGTTTTAACGTCCGTTTTTGTACCTGCCGAGTTGTTTCCGCAAGCTGTTATAATTAGAACAGCTAGCGAAATTAAAACTAGATTAAACATTTTGATTGAACGCATTCCTTTTCCCTCCTTAATAAACTTGTCTTTATAATCGTCTTTACCAACCTGCCTGTGCGCTTTCCCCCTTTGCCGATTGCTATTTATTTACCATCATAACCCTGTCCACTGCTGCTTAATGTGCTGCTTCAGGTATGGTGTTGTAAACAGGATTGCGGCGACAATAATCAGTCCTTTCGCTACTTGCTGGTTGTACGGAGATACACCCAACAGATTTAATAGATTCGCTACCATCGCGAGCAGCAAAGCACCGAGGACGGTTCCGCCGACGCCGCCCCGTCCACCCATCAAGCTCGTTCCGCCAATTACGACGGCAGCGATACTATCAAGCATGATCGTGCTGTCGGCTGTCGGGTGCCCGACGTATAGTCTTGAAGCATTGATAAGGCCAGCCAAAGCAGCGGTCAATCCGCTTATCGAGTAAACCATAATCAAGATTCTTGTGGTCCGTACTCCTGATAATCTCGCTGCATCAAGGCTGCCGCCAACTCCATATACAAATCTGCCAAAAGGCAAGTATTTCAACACAAGCCAGGAGATAACCGCAATTCCGATAAACAAGATGACTGGTCCGGGAACCATGCCAATTCCACCATTACCGAGCATCTCAACAATCGGGCTATTCACCATGAACGTCTGCGGGCTTCCATTTGACAGAAGTAGCGCGGCGCCATTTCCAACAGCCATTGTCGCCAGTGTCATAATAAAGGGCTGGATTCCGAAAAATGTTGACCCGATTCCATTGATAATTCCGATTAACACACCAATAACCATGACGATTAATAACGCAACTGGAACAGCCATTCCGGCATTAAGCATCAAAGCGAATGCCACTCCCGAGACGGCAAGGATCGCTCCAACTGATAGGTCAATTCCACCGGTCAGAATCACAAAGGTCATGCCAATTGCGACGATTCCAACGACAGAAGCTTGCCGGGTCACATTGATAATGTTTTGCAGGTTGAAGAATTCGGGTGTTAAAACCGCCGTCAGAACAATGATGCCGACAAAAAGCAGGATCGTAACTTTATAGGTTCGAAGAATGCTTAAAAATAAATTGTCCGATCTTGCCGGATTTTTGATTACGTTTCTTTCAAGCGTGATTGACGAAACACTTTCGTTTTTCATTCCTATACTCCTCCCACTGCATATTTCATAATCTTTTCTTCTGTCGCATCAGCCCGGTCAAGTTCCCCGCTGATTTCTCCGTTGTGCATCACAAGAATGCGGTTACAATTTTCAAGAATTTCCGGTAACTCTGAAGAGATTAAGACAATTCCGATGCCTGCCTGACAGAGTTCCCGCATTACACTGTATATTTGCGCTTTGCTGCCGACATCGATTCCGCGGGTCGGCTCATCCAAAAATAAGATAAACGCGCCAGTTTCCAACCATTTTGCCAATACTACTTTTTGTTGGTTGCCTCCGGATAGACTTCCGACCAGAACATCCAAATGAGGAAGCTTAATTTTCAGTTTTTCTACATAGTCCTTCGCAATCGTGCGCTCTTTCCTGCTTTGGATCCAGTTCGTTTTGGAAAATGACAGTTTTGCAATCGAAATATTTTGTAAAGCTGACAAGTTTTTAAATAAGCCCTGCCCTTTTCGGTCCTCAGGCACTAAGCCGATCCCTTGTTTAATCGCAAATTTAGGAGAAGTAATCTTTATTTCCTTCCCTTTGATAAAGATTTTTCCCGAGTTGATCGGGTCAGCCCCAAAAATAGCCCGGGCTACTTCTGTTCGACCTGCTCCCCGAAGACCGGCAATCCCCAATATTTCTCCTTTATAAAGAGAGAAATTAATGTCATGTAACACTCCAGTTCTTGAAAGCCCTTCGACCCTGAGCAATTCTTCTTTCTCATCCTTATAAAGTTTTTCAGGTATGACCTGTTGAATCTTCCTGCCGACCATCTTTGAAACTAAATCATCTGGATTGGTATCACGGATCCAGCCATCATCAATTTGTTCACCATCTTTTAAAACTAAATAACGATCGGCTAGTACGATAATTTCTTTTAAACGGTGCGATATAAAGATGATCGCCACACCCCGCTTTTTCAAAAGACGAATCATATCGAGAAGCTGTTCGACATCGTCCCCGCCGAGTACGGCAGTTGGCTCATCAAGGATCATAATCTTGGCTTTTTGATAAAAGGCTCTGGCGATTTCAAGCATTTGCTGCTCAGCAATACTGAGACTGAATACAGCTTTTTCGACTGGTAAATACAACTTGAGATCATGAAGAAACTTTTCAGCTTCCTTGCGCATTTTACGCCACTCAATCAGCCCTGCTGTTTTCTGGTACTGGTTATAGAATAGATTTTCGGCCACAGACAAATGGGGAAATAAGCTTAATTCCTGGTGGACCGTAATCACTTCATGATTCACTGCTTCAAGTGGACTATTAAACTTAACGATTTTGTCATTAATCAAAATTTCGCCACTGTCAGCCTGGATGACTCCCGCTAATATTTTGATCAATGTTGATTTTCCAGCCCCATTTTCCCCGACAAGCGTCAGGATCTCACCGGCGTTGATTTTCAAGTTGATATTATTCAGCACTGTCACTCCGGAATAGCTTTTTGAGATTCCACGCATTTCGAGAAGGTGTGGGGCAGAGACTGCTGCTGCTTCACTAGAAATACTCATTCCTGTTAACCTCCCAACCAATTTGTTACCGCTTACATATTTAGAGAGAAAAATTTATTTGTAGGAAAAAGAGTAGATTCCTTCTTTAGTACGGATAAGTGAATCATCGATGATTTTATCAACTGTCAGTACCGCCGCTCCGATGATGCCTGCTTTGTCCCCTTGATAGGAAGAACGGATCACTAAATCTCTAGTTGCTAGGGGGAGTGACTTTTGATAGACTGCCTGCCTGATCGATGCCAGTAAGACATCGCCGGTTTCCGTTACACTTCCTCCGATACAGACGAGCGAAGGATTGAAGAAATTGACAAGACCGGCCAGGACACTGCCGATTTGAAAACCGCATTCGCGGATGAGCTCAACCATTACTGGATCCGCTTCTCTTACAGCAAGCTTCACATCATCCATAGTGATTTTTCCTTTCCTTTGCAAAATCTCATGGAGCAATTTGCTTTTCCCTTCCCTGGCAATGAGTTCCGCTTTTCGAGAAATTGCTCTCCCTCCTGCCAACGCTTCCAAACAGCCCCGGTTTCCGCAGTAGCATAAGAGATCATGGCCGATATTGTTATGCCCGATATTGCCGGCATACTCAGAAGCGCCTCGATAGATCTTTCCATTACAGATAGTCCCTGCACCAATTCCATTTCCTACTTTGAGAAAGATGAAGTTATCAATCTCGGAAACTGATTCTACCATATGCTCCCCAAGCACCATCGTGTAAACATTATTATCAACATAGCATGGGCAATCGAAGTATTGATCCCAGAATCGTTGGATTGGAAAGCGATCCCAGCCCGGCATAATGGGCAGTGAGGCCGGTAATCCTGTGCTGTATTCCACCGGTCCAGGTACACCCATGCCAATTCCTTTGATGAGAGAGTGATCGATACCGCTTTCATCAAGTAAGAGAAGCACCAAATCTTTGATTTGCTCCAGCACGGCCTTAGGTCCGTGGGCTACGTCGATTAAGCTCGATCTTGATACGACAATGCTGCAGGTTAAATCGAGTATGCCAACGTGTACGTGGGTTGACTCAAGATCAACGGCAATAATATATCCAGCTTCGGCATTGAATGATAGAAGCCTTGGTTTCCGGCCACCGGTTGAATGTCCAACCTCAAAATCCATCACTAGATCACTTCTTATTAACGTTTCAACATGCTCGGTAATTGTCACTAAACTTAACCCGGTAATCTGGACAAGTTCTGCTTTAGAAAGGGGCTTTTTATTCCGCCGAATAGCCTGTAAAACCTTCATCGTTATTTTCGGAACAGTCAATATTGGAGTCTCCTTTCGGAATCAATCTTACTTTCTAATGGCTGTCTGCTTGCTTTCTAATATAAAATCATAACTTTTTAC
Organism: Bacillus canaveralius; assembly: GCF_002860125.1. GTDB lineage: Bacteria > Bacillota > Bacilli > Bacillales > Cytobacillaceae > Bacillus_BJ > Bacillus_BJ canaveralius. Next base: position 13,904 of record NZ_PGVA01000027.1, on the reverse strand, counting down.
AGTCAATTATAAAAAGTATAAATATTCAGTAAATAAAGTTTGCAAAATCTTTTTTAAAAGCAACCATAATCTTGTTCATTTTTAATTTAGTGTTGTAACTTTTTATAGTTAATTTGAAAAGTTATAGTCAGAATAAATAAAGTCGTGAATGTATTCTAAAAAGATGATTAGAATTCCTTTCATTTTTCAACTGAAATAGAAAAAAAATAACCACTTGCCATTCGGCTAGTGATTAAAATAAAATTTCTGTTTCCCAATTAAATACTCGGCAAAAAATAGTTCCTAAAAAAGGAGATTGTGTGGTGCTTAACTAATTTGTTCATTTACTATTTTTGTATTTTCTGACATCGTATCCACCTCTCATTTTATAATGAGCGACAGGAATTTCCAAATTCAAGCTTTCCATTATTATAAAAACCAAAACCCCAGTGAATGAAGTGACCCCATAAAGTTAGACAGGTTATTTCATTAGGCAGCTTGTAAGGTCTGAACTCGGTATTGAACCGGGCTTAGGCCTTTTAGTTTTGCCTTAATACGTTTGTGATTGTAGTAATCGATATACCTCGCTAATTCTTTTTTAAAATGTTCTATACTCTCAAATTCTTTTAGATATAGAAACTCAGATTTCATAATGCCGAAAAAGTTTTCCATCACAGAATTGTCGTAACAGTTGCCTTTTCGTGACATACTCTGGGTGATGTTCTTCTTTTTTAATGCTTTACGATACTTTTTCATTTGGTAACGCCAACCTTGATCTGAATGCATCAGGAGCTCATCTTCTTCTGATAACCGTTCAAATGCCTTCTCTAACATTTCAGAAACAAGGGAATACGTCGGTCTAGATCCGATTGTATATGTAATGATTTCCCCATTAAATAAATCAAGTACGGGCGATAGATACAATTTCTCTCCAAATAATTTAAACTCCGTAATATCTGTGACCCATTTCTCATTTGGCTTTTCAGCCTTTAAGTTGCGATCTAGAATATTTGGTGCAATCTTGCCCACTGTCCCTTTATACGAGCGATATTTCTTCATACGAACAAGACATTTTAACCCTAACTCCCTCATGATACGTTGAACTTTTTTATGATTAACCTTTTGTCCTCGGTTGGCCAATTCATCTCGAATTCGACGGTATCCATAACGACCTTCGTGTTCGTCATAAATGGTTTGAATCAATACTTTCAGCTCTGCATCCGGATCAGGACGATCCAAGTTTTTCACCCAATAATAGTACGTGCTACGCGGAACGTTTGCGAGCTGTAGAAGTGCTTTCACCGGAAATTGTTGCCTTAATTCATAGACTACTTGCGCTTTGTCTTGTTTGGTGATTTTCCCTTGTTTTGAACTAAGGCATTCAACTTTTTTAAATACGCATTCTCCATTCGTAAACGTTCAATTTCAGCTAATAGTGCTTCTGGTGAGCCCTCTACTGGTTGTTTTTTCTTTGGGTCCTTTTTCATCGATGGACGCCCCCGTTTCTTTGAATGAAGGGCGTCTGTACCTTGTTCTTCTAAAACTTTTTGCCACTGCAAAATAGTCGTTGGAGCTGAAATATTAAAGATAGCAGCTGTTTCTAAAAGAGACGTCCCTGTTTCGTTCATATAATTAAGTACGTCTATTTTAAATTGAGCAGAGTAATTTGTATACCTAAATTTCAAACCATCTGGACCATGAGCATTATAGAGAGCGACCCATTTTACTATAGATTTATGATCAGTACCTATTCGATTTCCTATGTCTCGATAAGACTCTTTTCCTTCAAGATAATCTTGTACGGCCTTCAGTTTATCTTCAAATGAAAACTTCCCCATAAAAAAACTACACCTCCAATTGTTAGTTGTGTCTAACAATTGGGGTGCAGGTCAATAAAATCTGGGGTTCGTTATAAAACCATTCACTTAAAAGGACTTATTTCTTATTATTGGAGGAGTAGCTGCCCACAACGTAATGACTTCAGTATTACTTTCGTTTGCCCATCCATGCGGGAGGTTGCCAGGAAAATAGATGCTATCTCCCTCGTTCACTTCGAATCTTTCTTCACCTAAATACAAGGTTAATTTCCCTTTTAATACATAACCGACCTCTTCGGCACTGTTGACATAAAGCTTATCACTCTTGCCGCCAGGTTCGATGACGATCATATGCATTTCAATATTTCTCATGTTATTTGTAGGAGTTAGCAAAAAAACTTCTGCTTTTTCGGCTGGACTATTCAGTTTTTTCCTTCGCTTTTTTCTTATGATATATTCATCTTCCGATTCATTTTGGTTCGTATTTTCTTCAAAGAAATGGATCAAAGGGACATTTAATATATCTGCAATTTTCTTTAAAGTATTGATGGATGGATTTGCTATATTTCGTTCAATTTGGCTAATAAAACTGGGTGTGCATTCCGATAATTCTGACAACTGCCGGACTGACATGTTTAAATTTTTTCGAAGTGTTCTGATTTTCGGTCCAATATCCAATGCTTTTTCCTCCCGAGCTTAATCTAAATGTTAATGGCACATTTTATTTGTTGTTTTTCCTTAAATCGTGCTCCTCCTCTTTACAGGCTCTTTGCCATTGGATAACAGGTGCTAAAAGGACAACCTTCAAGCTGATTCAAGGAATGAAGCATTTCTCAATTTATTATAACATATTCCCTTTTTTTGGATGAATATCCAGTGAATATTTTATTTAATAGTTTCCTATTTTTATCTAAAATGCCAACTCAGCTGTACGATAAATTCTCAAATTAAAATTTCTCATAAAAATGAATTCAATAAGTGCTCAATCAGAAATCACATGTTTTGTTTAGGGGATCTACAATAAAATGGGCATTTCCTGAAACTAATCTTTCGCCTTTCCCGATTAATACGGGTGTGGCAGAAAAAAGGGTTATCGCTTCAGTATCGGAGTTGTTTTCCCAGCCATGAGGAATATTGCCTGGAAAGTAAATGCTATCTCCCTCTTTTAATTCAAACTGATTATCGCCTAAAAGAATCGTGATGGATCCTTTTAAGACATATCCGACTTCTTCAGAATGATTGGTATATAACTTTTCACTCTTGCCCCCTGGACCTACAATCAGTAAATGCATTTCAATAGTTTTACTATCAATGTCAGAGGATGTTAATAGTTGAATATCCGTGTTCTCAATCTCACTCTTGAATCTTTTTCTTTCGTTTCTTCGGACAATGTATTTCTTCCCCGGATCACTAGAACGTGATTCTTCTTCAAACAGGTCCGCTAATGATACTTTCAAGCCGACACTTATTTTTTTCAATGTATTGATAGAAGGATTCGCCATTTCTCTTTCAATCTGGCTTATAAAGCTTGGTGTACACTCAACCAGTTCCGCTAACTGCTTGACTGTCATACCCCGTTCTTCTCTAATAGTGCGTATCTTCTTCCCGAACTCCAAATGAATTCCTCCTCGTATTGCTAGTTGCAGATACTTTGAGAGCAGAAAATGGCACCATCCGGCTGTACCCCATTCATTTGGATGAGGTTATATATGAAAGTGTTACCACTGTGAATTCTCTGTTAAAGGTAGATTTCTTGTTGATCTTTAAACGATTCATACATCCTCAAAAAACTTGCACGCGAATGCCGTAATGAGCTTCCCAATCATTCCCCCGGAACTGTTGCCCGGGGGCTCTCTAATAATTCTTTCAAAGCCAGCTCCAACCTCATACCTCTCATTAGGCCAGATGATGATGGCAAGCAACCCAGCGGCCCGGCATCTTCTCCTCAAACTTTGGTTCTTCCTTTTTACAGATTTCTGTAGCGATTGGGCAACGGGTATGAAACCGGCAGCCTTCCGGTGGATTTATCGGATTCGGTACATCTCCCTGGAGGATGATCCTTTCCCTTTTCCTCTGCTGTAATGGATTTGGAAGCGGAATGGCCGATAGAAGGGCCTTCGTGTATGAGTGGGCAGGCTCATGGTAGATATCCCCTGTTTCGCCGAGCTCGACGATTTTACCGAGGTACATGACCGCAACCCGATTACAGACGTGCCGGATGACGGAAAGGTCATGTGAAATAAAAAGGTAGGTAAGCCCTAGTTCATCTTGCAAATCCTGGAAGAGATTGATGACCTGTGACTGGACGGATACGTCAAGAGCTGAGATCGGTTCATCACAAACGATCAATTTTGGATTCAGAGCGAGTGCCCGGGCGATACCAATCCTTTGCCGCTGCCCTCCTGAAAATTCATGAGGATATCTCATTACATGATGATGCTCGAGCCCCACCTTTTCAAGAAGCCATTTCACTCTGTCGAGCTGCTCGGCCTTTGAACCTTCCCTATGCACCCTTAGCGGCTCCCTAATGATTTCACCGACCTTATGTTTAGGATTTAAAGAAGCGTAAGGGTCCTGAAAGACAATTTGCATCTCTTTGCGAACCTTTCGCAGCTCTGACTCACGATACTTGGTAATGTCTTTATCCTCGTAAATAATTTGTCCGGCTGTCGGTTTCTGTAATCTAAGGATGTTCCTTCCCAAAGTCGACTTTCCGCACCCAGACTCACCGACAATCCCAAGAGTTTCGCCAGCCTTCACCGAAAATGATACGTCGTCAACAGCCTTCACATACCCCGAAGACCGGTTAAAAAAACTACTGCTTACCGGGTAATACTTTTTAATATTTTTCACATCAAGAAGTGGTTTTTCCGGTTGAGTTTCAGCCCGTTCTATCACCCTTGGTCACCTCCACTTCCTGAAGTTTATTATAATGCCAGCAAGCCACCCGCCGACCATCTCCTACTTCTTCGAGCTCAGGCTCTGATTGGCGGCACAGATCAGACACGAAAGGGCAACGGGGGTTAAAACGGCACCCGGTTGGAAGCTGGAGAAGATTGGGAATGACACCTTTAATCGTCTGCAGCCGTTCCCCTTTCTCTTCAAGGGAAGGCATAGCTTCTAGCAAGCCTAATGTATAAGGATGATTAGGGCGCTCGAAGATTTCCCAGACACTCCCTTCTTCGACTACCTTTCCGGCATACATGACCACGACCCTGTCAGCCATGTCGGCCACAACACCCAAATCATGAGTGATGAGCAGGATGGACATACCGAGCTTCTCTTTCAGTCCCTTCATTAATTCCAGCACCTGGGCTTGAATCGTTACGTCCAGTGCCGTTGTAGGTTCATCCGCAATGAGCAGCTTAGGATCGCAAGTCAAAGCCATGGCAATCATGACCCTCTGCCTCATTCCCCCAGAAAGCTGATGGGGATATTCGTGCACTCGTTGTTCCGGGGAAGGAATACCTACTAATCGCAGGAATTCCACCGACTTTTTCATGGCCTCTTTTTTGCTCAATCCTTTGTGGTAACGAAGGGCCTCGGCGATTTGGTCACCGACGGTAAACACAGGATTTAACGAAGTCATCGGCTCCTGAAAGATCATCGCAATATCATTTCCACGCACTTTACGCATTTCCTTCGGACTCTTTTTAAGTAAATCTTCACCTTCTAATAAAATATGACCCTGATCTACTCTGCCCGCCGGTTTGGATAAAAGCCCCATGATCGCAAGCGAGGTTACACTCTTGCCTGAACCAGACTCGCCGACAATACAGACCGTCTCGGACGGTTGTATCTCGAAAGATACACCGTCAACGGCTGGTACAACTCCCTGTTTCCCATGGAAACTGACAGCTAAGTCATGAACCTCCAGAATAGGCGGTTTCATGACCCTTTTTCCTTTGAAAACCGTTCTATTACCGGAATAGCTTCGGCTATCAGCTGGCCAGGGTGAACCGGCCAGTATCGGTGGCCAATAGCCGCAATGTAGGCATCATCGGAAGGACAGTGCAGCTCTTCTGTAGTGTCACCATAAAGGTTCATAACCGACCCGAGCAGATCTCCTTTATTCAAAACATCACCGACATTGCAAGCCGGAACAAACAAACCCCCTTGGCCTGTAAAAAAGAAATCCGCCCCATTGATCACAGTATATTCATTTTGAATAGGTGCCAGGCCCGGCAGCATCTCAAGAGCTTTCATCGCATTTTCAATGGATTCTTTAAAGAGGCGTTCATGATCTTCCGTGACATTTCCACCGCCACATTCGACCGTGACAGCAGGAATGCCGTTCTTTACAAGCTGGGCCGTTCCGGTACCTGTAATATCTGTTTCTGCTTCAGAACGCCAGATGACATCTGCTCCCATACGCTCAGCGAGCCACAACGATTTCTTGCCCGCCTCGGTGTCGTTGTAATCACAGATAACGTAAAATGGCACGTACGCACCATTGCCGCCCGAGTGCAAATCAATCACATAATCGGCTGTCTCTGAAATAGTGGAAATCAATGTATGAGCCAAACGCTGGCTATATGTTCCTTTCGGGTCACCAGGGAATATCCTGTTCAAATTGGCACCGTCAAGCGGCGAAGTCCGGTATCGTGCCTTGAAGGAAGGTAGATTCGTAACCGGGACGCCCACAAAGGTCCCGCGAAGCTTGCTTAGGTCCAATTCCTGAAAGAATCGGATGATCGAGGCAGCTCCCCCATATTCGTCACCGTGGATACAACCCTGGACCCAAATCGTTGGCCCTTCCTCCTTCCCCGCCGCAACCAAAACGGGAAGCTGGAAAGGAGAACCATCCGTATCTGTTCCAGCGTGTAAATAACCTTTTGTTTTTTTTTCCGGAATAACCTCCGCTGTACCAACTGTCTTCATGGAATAGCCTCCCTTAATTTTTATCAATATTAAAATTCTGACTACTTTTTACTTTCTACTGGGATTGCTTCAGCAATCAGCTGCCCTGGTTCAGTCGGCCAATAACGGTGGCCAGTTGCAGCGATGTAGGCATTGTCTAAAGGACAGTGGATTTCCTCAGTGATATCACCATAAAGGTTCATAATCGAGCCGATCAGGTCTCCTTTATTTAAAACATCGCCGACCTTACAAGCCGGAACAAACAATCCGCCTTCTCCAGTAAAAAGGAAATCCGCTTTATTGATTACGGTATATTCCTTTTGTACAGGAGCTTCACCTGGGAGCATGTCGAGCGCTTTCATAGCATTCTTAATGGAGAATTTAAAAAGACGTTCATGTTCCTCCGTCACATTTCCTCCTCCGCACTCGACGGTAACAGTAGGAATGCCACTTTTGACTGTGTGGGCCGTTCCCGTTCCACCTGTCCCTGCTTCCCCTGCAGAACGCCAAATAACATCTGAACCCATACGCTCTGCCAGCCAAAACGACTTCTTTGCCGCTGCTGATTCGTCGTATTTACAGATCATATAGAAAGGCACTTCAGCCCCAATACCGCCGGAATGTAAATCGATCACGTAATCAGCATTCTCTTGGACCGTTGTAAGCAATACGTGGGCTAATCGCTGACTGTACGTACCCTTCGGATCCCCCGGGAAAATACGGTTCAGGTTGGCGCCATCAAGAGGAGAAATTCGGCTCCTTGCTTTAAACGAAGGTGGATTGGTAACCGGAACGCCAACAAAGGTACCCCGTACCTGGCTGAGATCCAATTCCTGAAAGAATCGGATGATCGAGGCCGCTCCGCCATATTCTTCACCATGAATACAGCCTTGGACCCAAATGGTTGGCCCATCTTCCTTCCCGGAAGCCACTAATACCGGTATTTGAAAAGCTGATCCATCTGTATCGCTCCCAACCTGTAAGTATCCTCTAGTTTTTTCACCTTGGATTACTTGTGCTGTTCCAATGGTTTTCAAATCGTTTTCCTCCTCCATGTTTATAAAACGAATATTTAGCTCTTATTTCTGTAAAAAGGAGCCTCCAGGGTAAAACTTTTACTCCTGGAAGGCACTTTTTGTTCAGGCCGTATAAGTTTCAGCAACCAGCTGTCCAGGATGTAAAGGCCAGTAGCGGTGCCCCGTCGCTGCAAGGTAAGCGTTATCCGAAGAACAGCGCAGCTCCTCTGTGACCTCTCCATAAAGGTTGATAATCGAACCGATCAAATCGCCCTTGTTTAAAATGGAACCTACCTTACAAGCGGGAACAAACAATCCGCCCTGGCCCGCAAAAATGAAGTCACCCTCTTTATAAACGGCATATTCCTTTTGAACAGGTGCTTCACCCGGGAGCATGTCGAGTGCCTTAAAGGCATTCTCAATCGATTCTTTATAGAGGCGTTCATGATTCTCTGACACATTTCCTCCTCCAACCTCGATGGTTACAGCAGGAATACCGCTTTTCGTGATGTGATCCGTACCAACACCGCTTGTAGCTGATTCTCCTTCAACCCGCCAAATGACTTCTGCACCCATACGCTCGGCGAGCCACATTGATTTCTTGGAGGCTTCCGTTTCTGCGTATCTGCAAATCATGAAGTAATCGACATGGAGTCCGATACCACCAGAGTGAAGGTCAAGCACATAATCCGCATTTTCTTTGACAGACTCCAATAATGCGTGTGCTAGCCGCTGGCTATAAGTTCCTTTCGGATCCCCAGGGAAAATTCGGTTCAGGTTAGCGCCGTCCACCGGGGAAGTCCGGTAGCGGGCCTTGAAAGAAGGCAGATTTACTACTGGCAATGCGACAAAGTTGCCGCGGAGCTGGCTGGTGTCCAGCTCCTGAAAAAATCGGATGATGGATGCTGTGCCTCCGTATTCATCGCCGTGAATGCCTCCCTGGACCCAAACGGTCGGTCCATCGTTTTCCCCTGCCGCAATCAGTACTGGTACCTGAAATGGAGATCCATCTGTATCGGTTCCTACCTGTAAATAACCTTTCGTTTTCTCACCCCGGATGACTTCGGCTGTTCCAATCGTCTTCAATAAATAGCCTCCTTTTCAAACAGTTTTTCGATAAATTGAAACAGTTTACCCACCTAGAATACTCGATTTCCTCAACTTCTTGAGGTGGGGGTCATACTGCCCGCTAATGTGGGATAATTTATTACTTCGTAAACTCGGCTCCAGAAACGTTTACATACTCGTCAAGTCTTGGAGCAAAGTTGTTAAGGCCTTTTCTTACACCGATAATCTGCGGCTCGTAGTAAAGCGGAAGTGTAGGCTTATCCTTATGAAGGATCTCCTGGATTTTCATATAAAGCCCGGCCGCTTGATCGTTATCAATGGTCTGGATGGCTTGATCCATCAACTTGTCAATTTCAGGATTTGCATAGTTGTTTTCAGATGTTTTGGAATAGAAGTAACCATCCCAGTGCTTGCTTGGATTGATCGTAAAGTCTGTTGCACCGATAAACCAGATGTCGTAAGCATCTTCATCCGTTTTCGGTACATAGGAGCTCCACTCCAAGGATTCCAGTTGGATGTTAACTCCTGCCTTCTTAAGCATACCGGCGATCGCTTCACCAATTTGTTTGTCCATGGCGTAGCGGCCGATCGGAGCACCCATCTTGATAGGAGATCCATCGTAACCAGATTCCTTAAGGAGCTTCTTCGCTTCATCCAGGTTAAATTCATAAACTGGCAGATCCTCGTTAAAACCGATTGTTCCCGGAGGAGATACGGAGGAAGCAGGAATCGTTGTACCGCCTAGAACATTATCCACTAAACCTTTTCGGTCCACAGCCAGTGAAAGTGCATCGCGGAATTTTTGATTGGCCATCCATTTGTTTTTAAACTCTAAAACTAAGAAGTCAACGCGAAGTGTTTTTGTAATGGAAACATCCAGCTCCGGATCGTTCTTGATCGTGTTAATTTTGTCTGTCGACATCGTTTCAGCGATCTGGACATCACCACGTTGAAGTGCTGCCAAGCGAACCGCATTTTCAGGCATAATTTTGAATCGGATCGTATCACTAACTCCGGCCTTACCCCAGTAGCCATCATATCGTTCTAATTGCAATTCATTGTTAGGGGTATACTTAACGACCTTATACGGGCCGGTCCCTACAGGCTTTGTATTATATTCTTCACCCAGTTGTTCTACGGCACCCTGTTCTACAATTGGCACCTGGGCAAGAGAACTGATTAATCCCCTTGTTGGTGTTTTCGTTTTAATAATAACGACAGAATCTCCTTCCGTTGTTACTTCTGCAACGTCTCTCAGCCATGTTTTAAGCGGGGTATTGAAATTAGGATCGTTGATCGAGTCAATTGTAAATTTAACAGAATTGGCAGTAAGAGGCGCTCCGTTGTGAAATTTAACGCCCTGGCGAAGGGTAAACTTCCAGGTTAGATCATCGACGTTCTCAAATTTCTCTGCAAGTACGCCCTCAATCTTCACCTTGCCACCTTCAATGGTACGGAAAACGAGAGGTTCAAAAATATGAGAGTTCATGCTGTAGCCGGGTCCTGACCATGTTTTGCGGGGATCAAGGCTGATCGGATCCGAACCAGTAGCAATCGCGAGCTCCTTCTTTTCCGCTTTTTGAGGTTCCTTTCCATCTTCCTTATCCTTCGTTGATGTTGAATTAACGGCAGAACACGCACCTAGTAAAAAAATCATAACCAGCAGCAATGCAGATACTCGGAATCTCTTAAACACATTCACAACCCCCTCATTAATAGTTGATTCAATCTATCCTTTTAATGCATGAAACCCCTTATCAAAATGCTGATACTAAAAATCCGAGGTAAAATACGCGATCTTATCCCCTGTCGTCAAAGCCTGGTTCCCCGCCATCGGGTACGCAATAATCATCCCGGTAACGGGAGCCCTTACTTCTTCCACCACTTCACCCCATGGGTTACGGATGGTCGCAATTACTTCATCCTTTTCAACATGGTCTGTTACTTTCTTACTGAAGTAGATGAAGCCGCCTGTTTTCGCAAAAAGAGCAGTGTAACGTAAACCCCGTTTAAACGGTGGGGTTCCCAGCAACTCTTGTGGCTGGCCATCGATCATACCTAGGTATTTCATGACATTCAGAGTTCCTATTACTCCAGCGTCAGAACTCAACTGATCAAACCGGCGGGAGAAGACGAGCTCCGGTGTGATCACTGGTTTCCCAACGGAGGATAAGTATCCGCTAAAGGTTCCCTGAGTTTTGTCAGAAGGGGCAACCGTTATGGCACCGAATGCCTGCGCCATTCCCATTGACTTTTCCTGTACTTCTGCGCTTCCTTCAGCGTCCACAATCGTAAAGACACAGGAAGGCGGATTACAAGAATGATAATCAACAACATAATCAGCGTGCTTTACAATTTTTTCGACCAAAGTATGGGCAATCCGATGACTAAGAGTTCCGTTCGCACTACCCGGAAAAACCCGATTCAGATCCGCAGAATCCTGCGGGGTGAAGCGGTTGGATACTGCAAGGGCAAATGGGTTGACGATAGGTACTGCCACTACGCGCCCACGGACCTTTTTAAAATCAATTTCTTCCCGGATCAAACGTCTTATTACATCGTAGCCACCAATTTCAACACCATGGATCAGGGCAGTTAAGAGTAAAGTCGGTCCTGGTTCGCTTCCTTCCCCAACAAGAACGGGAATGGAGAATTCGGTACAATCAGGAAGGCTTCCAATTGGAAGTCGTGCGGCATGGACCTCGCCGGTCTTGTGCTCTAATTCTTCTAAACTATGAATGGTTGTGATTTCTGACAATCTCCTATTCAACTCCTCTGTCAAAAAGATTAATAGAAGCTTGAGGTATAATTAGCGCGGATCAAGCGCATCACGCAGGCCATCCCCAAAAAGGTTGGCACTCATCGCTACAACCATCAGCATCATTCCTGGAAAAACAGCAATCCACCATGCATCAGACATATACTCTCTTCCATCGGCCAGCATTCCCCCCCACGTTGGCTGGCTGGCGGGAACGCCAAGACCGAGAAAGCTAAGGGAGGATTCGGCAATAATTAAGGTAGCCACTTGAAAACTGGCGACGACAATAAAGGGAGATATGATGTTCGGAAGAATGTGACGGAACAGGATCGTGAATCTGGACGCCCCTATTGCCCTTGTCGCCTCTATGAATTCTAAATGCTTGATGGATAGAACCGAGCTTCTTACGACTTTGGCATAAGAAATCCAGCTTGTGACAGAAAGGACGAGCACGACATTCATCACACTTGGCCCGAGAATCGTGACCATCGTAAGAGCCAGCAATAAGAAAGGAAAGGCCAATTGCATATCGACGATCCGCATTAACACGCTGTCGATCCATCCGCCGGAATATCCGGAAACAAGACCAACAATAAGACCAATCGTTCCGCCAATGATTACGGCACCTGCAGCAACCATAATCGAAACCCGGGAGCCGACGATAACCCTGCTTAATACGTCGCGGCCTAACTGGTCAGTACCGAGCCAGTGCTTTACCCCTTCTTCATCTGTCCAACCAGGAGGCTGCAGCCTCTCTACAATGTTCTGCTCCTCTGGATTCATTGGAACAATCAACGGTGCTATGACGGCGATGATGATGACAATCAATAGAAGAAAGAGTCCAACAGCCGCAATTTTTCTTTGGCTAACCCGCTGAAGGGTAGAGTACATATTTTCATCCTCCTTAGGAATCCACAACGATTCGGCGATCGATAACGGCATATAAAATATCAACAATAAGGTTGATGATGACAAAGACCAATGCAGATATAATTACCAGCGATTGAATCATCGGATAGTCACGGAATTGAATTGACTGAACGGTAAGGAATCCAAGTCCCGGCCAGGAAAAAATGTATTCCGTAATGATGGCCCCGCCTAGCAGCTGACCCGTCTGGAGCCCGATCATCGTGATCGTCGGAATCAATGCATTTTTAAATACGTGCTTGAAAAGAACAATTCTCTCTGGCAAGCCTTTGGCGCGCGCTGTCCTGACATAATCGTTGTGCATGACATCAAGCATACTCGACCTCATCAACCGCGCGATCAAAGCCAGCTGATAAACCGCTAAAGTAAAGGCTGGCAAAACCAGATGGCTCCAGCTGCCAAAGCCGGATGTCGGAAGAAGATCCCATCGTACCGCCACCAGCAAAATCAGCATCATCCCCAGCCAATAGCTCGGAACCGATTGGCCAAGCATCGCCAAAATACTTACCGCGTAATCGGATAAACTATTCTTCTTTACCGCTGCTAACATTCCAAGTGGAATCGCAATGACAATGGCAATCACCATCGCCCAGAATACCAGGATGGCCGTTGCCGGCAAGTGATCAACAATCAGCTGCATGGATGGCAATCCACGGTTTAAACTGTCTCCAAAATCCAATACAAGCATTTGTTTAAAATAAACGATGTACTGTGTCCAAAGAGGAAGATTCAACCCCATGGATTCTCTCATTTGATTAACTTCCTCTTCAGTGGCATTTTCAGGTAACATGAGGGTCGCAGGATCGCCTGGAATAACTCTAAGGATGAAGAAAGCAATTCCCGATGCACCCACAAGTACAATCATCGCCTGGAAAAAACGGTTTAAAAGAAATCTTCCCATCATTTCACCTCCCCTAAATTTCCATGACGAGCTGGTATCTGCATCAATTAAATCAACATTTTATATGTACCGCGATCACCTCCTCATAATTGATGGTTACAGTAAATGTCACTCACTCTGCTTTACCTTTTTCCGTTTTAAACGAAATCTTCATAAATTAAATTAGAGTTAACTTATATTGGATTAATGAAACCAAAATTCTTTAATTATATTTAATCCTGCCAGATTCTACGCTAGTCCAGTTCATTAACTATATTTTAATTTCTGGCTATTATGTATAAAAATAAGTCATTAATTGACTTTTTTTCAGCCTTTTTGAGCTCTTAAGTTAAATATGATTTAATTAATGAATATTTAGAATATTAATAATTATTAATTATAATAACTTATCCTAAGGTGGTAATCAATACTTTTGTTAAGTATAATTTCACTTTTTTTATACAATTAAGTTATGTTCAAATTTGTTATCTATTTAAAGTTTGTCAGGTATAGTAAAAACAAATAACAACATAGATAAAATAGAGTAGGCGCATGAACAATTTCATGCGCCTCTCACAGATCCGTACGTGCGGGTCATC
>NZ_PGVA01000026.1 GCF_002860125.1 Bacillus canaveralius | reverse complement strand
TGATTTTTATTCCATTTTTTCATCCTTGACTTTTTCATAGATTTTTTGTGCAACGCTAGTGATTTATGCTAGAACAAGAGATTTGCTTTAAAATTGTTGACAATGGCACAGGGATGCCGAAAGAAAGATTAGCCAACATTGGAGAGCCCTTTTATTCTACAAAAGAAAAGGGAACTGGGCTTGGCTTAATGACTTCTTTTCGAATCATTGAAAATCATCAAGGCCGGATAGAATTTGACAGCGATGAGGGAATTGGCACGGCGGTGTCGATATTCCTTCCGCGCTAAACGGGAAAGGTTACTGCGGTCGCGGTAGCCTTTTTTTGCGAAGGTTTTTCGTTAACTTATTCAAACAGCAGGTTCAATGTTTATATTAAATGATCGTATAGGAGACATGAAAATCAAGACTCTGAATGATTTAAACTATATTAATGAGTGGAATTCTGCACACCAAATAAAGACAGTAGAATTTGAGGAAAGGATGACTCTGCCTATACAAACCCTAGCCTTTTAACTATTACAAAATCTGTAAGTAGGTTGATAATAAAAATAAGTCTTGGTCTGAATAATAAACAAAAGGTGCTAAGATAAAAAAAGTTTTTTCAATACGAATATGTAATATTTACAAAGAAATCATATTGGTGATCTCATTAAGACTCCTATTGTATATTGGAATTAACAATGTTGCAGAATGAATAATATTAACAATTGGCCCAGATTTTAGTAAGAGAAAAATATTCTAAAATACATTTTCTCTGAGATAGTTATTCTTCTATAGGTATATATTCACCTAGACCACCAAGACCATCAAGTGTAGGAATTCCGATGCTTGCTGTATAGTTTCCGTCACTAGCACCGCCAGCATGGGTCTCTGCGAGATTAATACCTATTTCGGCTGCTGCTTCTTGTGCTTTGTTAAATAGCTTTTCTGTCTTATTTGTTCTTTCCATTGGAGGGCGATTTATTTCTCCCTCGATTTCAATTTCAGTACCATCCATCATTGGTGTAAGATTCTCTATGAATTTCACCATGCGTTCTGCTTCTACCATTGTTTCTACCCGGAAATCAATCATAGCCTCAGCTTCCTCAGGCACGACATTGCTGCGTGTCCATCCAGTAACGACTCCGACATTTACAGTTGTTCCGAGTGCATAATCGGTTAATTCTTCAAGTCTTATAATTTGATAAGCCATTTCTTTTATCGCACTTGTTCCAGCTTGATGATGATTTCCAGCATGAGCGCTGACTCCTTTAACTTTTAGTTGATAGATTCCTACTCCTTTCCTTGCCGTTTTTAAAGCTCCGGTTTTTGCAACAGGTGGTTCCGTAATAAAAACCATACTGCTCTTTTTTGCTTCTTGTTCAATTAATTTTCTCGAAGTCTGGCTTCCAACTTCTTCATCAGAAGTGCAGAGAAAGGCGATTTCAAATTCCAGCCGGTAACCGAGTGCAAGAAAAGCTTTGACTGCCCAAATAGATTGGATTATGCCGCTCTTCATGTCTAAAACACCGGGTCCATAAAACTTGCCTTCCTCAATTAAAAGTGGAAGTCGGCCTTTATCCCAAACTGTATTAAAATGGCCGATAATTATCACTCTTGTATTGCCTGTTCCTATGGTAAACAATAAATGATCTCCACGTTCCTTTTGCCGAAAACGTTGCGGTTTTATGCCGAGTCGCTCCAAAATATATTTTCTAATACTTGTCCGCATTGATCTACTAATTCTTTTTCTCCAGAGGGAGACTCTGCTTTTACAAATTTATAAGATCATTAATCATTTCGTGCTGATGCTCTTTTAAAAATTGAACAATTCTTGACATATTCATCCTCCTAGCATACTTACAGCATAAATTCTATTTAACATAACAAATAATAATAATCAAATATATTAGAATATTTTTATTTTTTTGCAAATATATAATTGACAAAATATTCGAATAAAATTATAGTGGTTATTAAGAAATTTATGGAACATTTAAGGAATATTACCGAAAACAAACGGGGGGTCTCAAAGTGCAGGATATATACAGTTACATAGACGAGAACAAAGAAGTTTATATTCAATGGCTTCGTGAGCTATGTCAAATACCTAGCGTTGCAGCCCAAAATAGAGGAATGGAAGAAGCAGCGAATAAAGTGATCAGCTACTTGAAAGAACTGAACGGTGAGACAAAACTTGTTCAGACATCTGGTTTTCCTGTGGTATATGGGAAGATAAATGGAAAAATTTCCAAAACACTGTCTTTTTACAATCATTACGACGTCCAACCTGAAGATCCAAACGACCTTTGGGATTACCCCGCATTTGAAGGTGTGATCGATGGCGGAAAAATGTTTGCGCGAGGAGTTGCTGATAACAAAGGTAATCTAGTCGCGAGACTAGCAGCTGTACATGCCTATCAGCAAGTTAGGAAGGAACTACCTCTCACAGTTAAATTTATCGTGGAGGGAGAAGAAGAAATTGGAAGTATTCATTTGGAAGAGTTCAGCGAAGTCCATCAAGACCTAATAAAAGCTGATGGTTGTATTTGGGAATTTGGCTATCGGAATGCTGACGGAAGGCAACAGATTAGCCTTGGTGTGAAAGGGATGGCCTATGTCGAACTTGTTTGCAAAGGAGCCAATACGGACATGCATTCAGCTAATGCTGCTGTTATTGAGAATCCAGCCTGGAAATTGTTATGGGCTTTAAATTCAATAAAGGATCAATTTGAACACGTGAAAATTGAAGGATTTTACGATGACGTACTTAATCTTACTGAGGAGGAGAATGTTGCTATCCAACAATTAATCTATAGTGAAGAAGAAATGTTAGCTGGCCTTGAATTGAATTCGTTTCTACTGGATGTAAAGGGAAATCAGCTGAAAGAGCGGCTAATTTTTCATCCAACATGCAACATTTGCGGAATTACTTCAGGATACACAGGGGAAGGTTCAAAAACCGTTCTGCCTTCAGAAGCAAGAGTAAAATTGGATTTTAGACTTGTTCCTAACCAGGATCCACATAAAATAGTCAGCTTGCTTAGAAAACATCTGGATAAACACGGCCACCAAGATATTGAAATAATCGAAATGGGACTGGAAAAGCCAGCCAAAACACCACTTAAGAATCCACTTGCTGAAAGTATTATTAAATCCTCAAAAGAACTGACCGGAATGGATCCAACAGTAATGCCTATGTCACCAGGCACAGGGCCAATGTACATTCTCTGCCAAAAATACGGCATTCCTTCTGTATCTGTAGGAGTAGGCCATTTCGAATCTAATAATCATGCTCCAAATGAAAATATTTTCATAGAGGATTTTATCGAAGGTATCAAATTAATATCCACAGTAATAGATGACTATGCGAATAGATAAGGAGGCTATTAATGAAAGGCCAGATCTCTCTTTTAGAAGAAGCTAAGAAGTTGGAATCAGAATTGATTGCCTGGAGACGAGATTTTCACCAATATCCAGAATTAGGATTTGAGGAGAACAGGACATCAGCTCTAGTTGCCGACTTTTTAGAATCGTTGAATCTTGAAGTGAAAAGAAACGTTGCAGGAACCGGTGTTATTGGCCTTTTAAGAGGAAACACAGATGGACCAACAATAGCTTTAAGAGCTGATATTGATGCCCTTCCTATTTTTGATGAAAAGGATACAGAGTATTGTTCTAAAAATGAAGGCAAATGCCATGCCTGCGGACATGATGCTCACACCGCCATCCTAATGGGAGTAGCGAAACTTCTTTCAGATCAAGGAATTAAAAAGGGCAATGTTAAATTTGTTTTTCAACCGGCGGAAGAAGACGGTGGAGGAGCTCAAGCGATGATTGAAGCGGGAGTGCTTCAAAACCCTGAAGTATCAGCAATTGCAGGCTTGCATGTTAACACTGGTATTGGTATAGGAAATATTACTCTTTCAAGTGAACCCGTTGGATGTGGTGCGGCGGACTTTTTCTCGCTGGCTGTTATTGGACAAGGTGGGCATGCAGCACATCCACATATGTCGGTTGATTCAATTGCCGTAGCCGGACAACTTCTTTCGGCATTGCAGCATATTTCAAGCCGGCAGGTCGATCCCACCGATCCAATTGTCATTACCGTTGGATCCATTCACGGAGGAACGGCCAGTAATGTCATTGCACCTCGGGTTGAAATGACTGGTACTGCAAGGACATTAAACCCTGAACTGAGAAAACGTATACCGGGAAAAATGGAAAAAATTATTAAAGGTGTAACAGAAGCATATGGAGCAAGCTATGATTTCGATTTCCAATTCAAATATCCATCGATTCTAAATGACGAACAAATGACGGAACTTGCTGCTTTCACAGCGGATCAAGTATTAGGAGAAAAACACTATAAAAAAGTAAAGCCCGCTATGGGTGGAGAAGATTTTAGCTTTTATACAGAGCTGATCCCTGCTGTATTTTTCCGTCTAGGAGTCGGCAGTGACAAAATCGTAAGGTACCCAGGGCATCATCCAAAGTTCGATATCGATGAGAAAGCTCTGCCCTATGGCTCGGCTATGCTGGCACAATTGGCATTAAACTATTTAAACCGTTAATTTGCGTTCAATAAATTATTAGGGGGAAAACGATGAAAAAGCTTATTGTTGTACTGACAATGTGGGTCCTTATATTGAGTCTTGCTGCCTGCAGCTCCGACTCTTCTAGCAGCTCGCGAGACGAAAAGGCTGCAGTAAAGAAAGACAAAACTCTGACGATCGCAACTGGATCTGATATGGTTACGTTTGATATCCATGACCACAATAATACTTCTACTGAAGCGATTCATATCAATCTATTTAACTATCTTGTTAAAACAGCAGAAAACGGTGAATTTGCTCCCGATTTAGCAGAGTCATGGGAAAATATCGATAATACAACTTGGAATTTTAAATTACGTGAAGGAGTTAAGTTCCATAATGGCGAGGATTTTACAGCAGAAGACGTAAAGTTTACTCTCGAACGTGTCGCAAAGGACAATACCCTTCTGGAGTATGGTAACTATAAACAAATTAAGGAAGTAAAAATCATCAGCGATTATGAATTTTCCATTATTACAGAAACGCCTGAACCGGCAATGTTGAATCGTCTTTCTCGTCTTGGTTCCGGAATACTGCCTTCTCAATATATTCAGGAAGAAGGCTGGGAAACTTTCCTTGAAAAACCGGTGGGGACTGGACCTTACAAATTCGTAGAGTGGAAAAAAGATGACCGGGTTGTATTGGAGTCCAATCCTGATTATTTTGCTGAAAAACCAAAGTGGGAGAAATTAATTTTCCGTGCTATTCCAGAAGATTCTACCCGAGTTTCAGAACTTCTTACAGGAGGGGTAGATATCGCGACGAATATTCCTCCAACCGATTGGAACCGTATCAAGGACAACGAGGGAACCGCATTGGCTGAAAGTCCGACCCAGCGTGTTATGATGCTTACTCTTCGCCATGACAAAAACTACCCCACTTCTGATCCTAAAGTGCGTGAAGCCATTGACCTGGCTATCGATAAACAAGCGATTCTGGATAATTTGATGGAAGGTGCCGGGACTGTAACTAGAACCCGTGTGACACCAGGGAATAATGGTGCAAATGAATCTTTATATAATACAAGCCTTTACGATCCGGAAAAAGCTAAACAACTGTTAAAAGAAGCAGGATATGAAGACGGTTTAGAACTAACATTAAGTGCCCCAAATGGTCGATACCTTAAAGACAAAGAATCTGTTGAATTAATGCAAGCGATGTTGAGTGAAGTAGGAATTAATCTAAAACTTGATTTACTGGAATGGAGTTCCTTTAATGAAAAATATAACAGCAAGAGCTTTGAAGATATGTTCCTGATTGGCTATGGCAATTCAATGTTTGATGCTGCATTGGCCATGGATAGACTGCTATTTGAACGGGCTAAAGGAGAAACTGACTATAATAATCCAGAAGTTGAAAAACTGCTAAATGAAGCAATGAGCAATATGAACAAGGAAGATAGGATAAAGCAATACCAGCGAGCTCAGGAAATAATAGCAGAAGACCGGCCGTATATCTTCCTTTATCAATTAGACTCGATTTATGGTGTTCATAAAGGGCTTTCGTTTAAGCCACGTTTAGACGAAATGCTGATTGCGGATGATATCACTCTGAAATAATAGTTGCATTGTTTTAAGAAAAAGAACTGACGGATTCTTTGAAGTCGGTTCCTTCTTGTCATAATGAGGAGGTGCTTTCATGAAGTTTTTACTAAAAAATATATTCCGTATTATACCGGTGCTATTTATTATTACTGTTATTGTTTTTGTCTTAGTCAGAGTAACTGGTGATCCGGTTTCACTGATGCTGCCTGAAACTGCTACTGATGAAGAACAGGAGCAACTGAGAGAAAGTTTGGGTTTAAACGAACCGCTCTATAAACAATATCTAATATATTTAGGAGATCTTATTAAAGGAGACTTCGGAGATTCTTTTAGGTACAATCAGCCTGCGTTTGACATAGTAATGGAGCGTCTACCCGCAAGTTTCAGCCTTGCTTTTGCTTCAATGATTGTAGCGACTCTTATTTCTATACCACTGGGTATTTTATCTGCAATTAAAAGAAATTCAATATTAGATTTATTAATTACTAGTGCCTCGGTGCTTGGAAAGGCTATGCCAAGCTTTTGGTTAGGTATAATGCTCATTCTTTTATTAGCTGTCCATCTGAATTTGTTTCCGGTTTCAGGAACAGGGTCGACAAAACACCTTGTACTACCGGCAATAACGCTCGGTACAGGAATTGCCGCTGAAATGACAAGACTAATACGATCTAGCATGCTCGAAATCCTAAGTCAGGATTATATTCGAACAGCAAGAAGCAAAGGGTTATTTGAGGTTATTGTAATTAATAAGCATGCTTTTCGAAACGCACTCATACCTGTTGTTACGATTATGGCTTTGCAAACAGCTACCTTAATAGGTGGAACGCTCATTACAGAAACGGTATTTTCATGGCCTGGAATGGGGCAGCTGTTAGTTCAAGCTGTAGATTTACGTGACATGGCAGTTGTACAGGCCGCGACTTTTGTTATTGCCATACTCGTAATTGCCAGCAATCTTCTCGCCGATCTCACTTACAGATACCTGGATCCAAGAATTAAATACGAGTAAGGGGGCATGAATGGATGTATCTGGAAACTAATAAAGAACTTACAATAAACATACCTAAAAAGAAAGGAAACGTTGGATCATCAAGATGGATCAGAATGCTGCTGAGAAGCAAAACAGGAATGGCAGGAATGCTCATTGTTCTTATAATGGTTTCTATGGCTTTTTTTGCAGATATTCTGACACCACATGATCCTGCGCAAACGAACGTTGCAGCACGGCTCCTGCCCCCGTCATGGTCAGAAGGAGGAGACTCAAGTTATCTGCTAGGAACCGATAATTTAGGAAGAGATATTTTAAGTCGTATCATAGTGGGGTCAAGGGTTTCCTTATTAGTAGGGATCAGTGCCGTTTTTCTTGCAGGAATAATTGGCCTTGCGATGGGACTTATAGCAGGATATTACGGAGGATTCATTGATCGTTTTATAATGCGTGTTGTTGATGCTATTTTGGCAATCCCAAACATTTTGTTTATGCTCATTATCCTAGCAATTGTCGGTCCGAGTTTGATGACACTCATTCTGGTACTTGGGGTTACAACTTGGGTCGTTTATGCACGAATGATCAGGGGAGAAACGTTGAGTATAAAAGAACGAGATTATGTACGTTCAGCGAAAGCGGTTGGTGCCAAAG
Source organism: Bacillus canaveralius (assembly GCF_002860125.1). Taxonomy (GTDB): domain Bacteria; phylum Bacillota; class Bacilli; order Bacillales; family Cytobacillaceae; genus Bacillus_BJ; species Bacillus_BJ canaveralius. The sequence goes on along the minus strand of NZ_PGVA01000026.1, from coordinate 149,908 downwards.
ATTTTCATATAATAACGAAATATATCATGCCAAATATTATCTCATCTTTTATTGTAATTGCCACGTTAAATGTAGCCACAACTATTATCTTAGAATCATCATTAAGCTTTCTGGGCCTCGGTATTCAACCACCAGACGTATCTTGGGGACTAATGCTTAGTGACGGAAGGGAATATCTAGCAACCAGCTGGTGGGTTGCAACCTTTCCTGGACTTACAATTACAAGTACAGTATTGGGAATCATCTTTCTAGGTGACTGGCTGCGGGATGTACTCGATCCAAAGATAAAAGCTAATTAACAAAAGGAGGGATTGTATGTCAGCGGCATTATTACAAGTAGAGGATTTGAAAGTTCATTTTAAAACGGATGAAGGATTTATATCTTCGGTGAATGGTGTATCCTTTACGGTTGATGAAGGAGAGACTGTTGCAATTGTAGGAGAATCTGGCTGCGGAAAAAGTATTACATCTTTATCCATATTAGGCTTGATTCCAGCGCCAGGAAAAATATATGATGGAAAAATTATTTTTTATGGCAATGATTTGACCCAAATGAAAACGAAGGAGCTTAGGAAACTCCGGGGCAAAGATATTTCTATGATTTTCCAGGAGCCTATGACGTCATTAAATCCAGTTTTCACCATTGGGAATCAGATAATGGAAGTCATTATACTTCATAATCAGGTGGACAAAAAACAGGCATTAAAAAAAGCAATCGAAATGCTGGAAATCGTCGGAATACCAGATGCTCAAATGGTGGTGCGTAGGTTTCCCCACCAACTTTCGGGTGGTATGCGTCAAAGAGTAATGATAGCGATGGCGCTGGCATGCAATCCAAAACTTTTAATCGCGGACGAACCGACGACCGCTCTTGATGTTACTATTCAAGCACAAATTCTTGAATTAATCAAAAAGTTAAAAAAAGAATTTAATACAGGGATAATTATGATTACCCATGATTTGGGAGTGGTAGCTGAGGTAGCTGATCGGGTAGTGGTGATGTATGCTGGCGAAGTTGTAGAAGAGGCTACAGTATTTGATTTATTTAAAAATCCAAGACATCCCTATACAAGGGGTTTATTGAGCTCTATTCCTAAAATTGATCATGTAGTAGAAGAATTAGGTTCGATAAAAGGGTCTGTACCAAATCCATTGCAAATGCCTGTTGGATGTAAATTTCATCCACGCTGCCCTCTTGCTACTGACATATGCCGTAAAGATCATCCACCATTAGAAGCCGTCAGCGCTGTTCATAAGAAGCGTTGTTTCCATGTATAAGGAGAGTGGTAAAAAAGATGACAACAATAATGCCCAAGAAAAAGACGTTGCTAAAGACCGAAGGGTTAAAGAAACATTTTCCTGTCCAAAAAGGATTCATCAAAAAAGAAATTTCTTTTGTAAAAGCAGTAGATGGAGTTGAACTTGAAGTATATGAAGGGGAAACATTAGGAATAGTCGGAGAGTCTGGCTGCGGGAAGTCGACTACTGGTCAAATGCTTTTGGGGCTTCTAGCACCGACAGAAGGTAAGGTCTGGTTTGAGGACCAAGAGATTACAGCACTCTCCAAGGAAGAGCTACGGAAACTAAGAAAAGACATACAGGTGATATTTCAAGATCCATTCTCTTCCCTTAATCCCCGCATGACGGTAGAGCAATTAATTGGTGAGCCACTAAAAATTCATGGCGCAAAAAGTGCAACTGAGATTCATAACGAAGTTGTTTCCATGCTTGAGGTAGTAGGTCTAAATGATTATCACTTAAAACGCTATCCCCATGAATTCAGCGGAGGGCAGCGCCAAAGGATTGGCATTGCGAGGGCGTTAGCCTTAAAACCAAAACTAATTGTGTGCGATGAACCAGTATCTGCTTTAGATGTATCTATTCAGGCACAGATATTAAATCTTCTGAAAAAGCTTCAGAAAGACTTTCAATTAACATATATCTTTATAGCCCATGGCCTGCCTGCAGTCCGGCATGTCAGTGATCGTATTGCGGTCATGTATTTAGGAAGAGTAGTGGAAATTGCGGATAGGGATTCTCTATTTCAGAATCCGACCCACCCTTATACCGAAGCTCTTCTCTCCGCGATTCCAGTACCAGACCCAACTATGCGGAAAGACCATAAATTACTTGAAGGGGATTTGCCCAATCCTAGCAACCCTCCTAGTGGATGTCGTTTCCATACCAGGTGTCCCTATGCACAAGCCATATGCATAGAGGAGGAACCTGAGCTTAATGAGTATCGTGTAGATCACCAAGCAGCATGTCATTTTCCGTTAAATGTATAGAGGAAAGGCTGACTTTATAAGTGTAGTATGTTCATGGCATGCTACACGACCTTTCTTTAGAAATATTTTTATTCAGAGATACTAGCGTTATCATATTTTTTATATCACAAAAAATTTAAGTATAGGAGTAGATATGCTTGTTATATACATACGAGGAGAAGCAAGGAATTAATATATGAAAATTCGTGTAGGAGTAATCGGTCCTAATGATTCGATTGAGATTGTAAAAAATGCAGCAGAAGAATTTGAAAAAATTGAAATCTATCCATACCCATATGTGAAAGTCGAAGAAACAAATCAGATTATCTTACAGAATAGAGAACACGTTGACCAATGGATTTTTTCGGGACAGGCCCCTTACTATTATGCATTTTCAAATGGTCTTATATCAGAAGATGAAGGGAGCTATCCTCCTTTAAATGGGAACAGTTTGTACAAGACGCTCCTTGAAGCTCAGATAAAAGAGCAAAAGATATTTAAAAGGATCAGTTTGGATACGATTCAGGAACATGAAATCGAAGCCATCCATGATTCTATTTCTCCGTTAGAAATATTGCCCTTTCCTTATACAGGATACATGCCGGCGCAGGATATAATCGACTATCATGTGAATTTATATCGTAAAGGGGAAGTAGACATTGCTATCACATGTATACAAACGGTGTATGCCAGCTTAAATAACCTTGCAATTCCGTGTTACCGAGTCATCCCGGATATTCCCTCGATCCGGCTTATCCTTCAAATTCTAAAAGAACGAGGAGAATCATTTTGGTATCGAAAAGCACAAATAGCGATTCTGGGTATAGAAATGTTTCAATCGTCTTCAGAGGAACAGTTTTATTCCTATAAAATGAAGCATCAGGAGTTGGAATTAAAACGAATCCTGCTCACATATGCTGAATTGATCAACGGTTCTTTCGTCCAGATTGGAGATGAGGATTTCTTCATTTATACAACACGAGGAGAGTTAGAGCTCCAGTTGAAAGATCACTCTCTCATTAATTTAATTAAGGAATCCCATCTTCATAGTAGATTAAATATTAGAATTGGCATCGGATATGGAATCACTGCCTTGGAAGCGGAACAAAACGCCCGCAAGGCCATTCAGTATGCGAGAAATCAGGAGAACCCAGCAGTTGTGCTTGTAGACGAAGATAAAAAGGTCACAGAAAATGTATCAATGGAACAACAATTATCATATTATGTGCGGCAACAGGGAAGTGACTGGGAAGAAAAGCTTAAAGATGCACACATTAGTCCAACAGTTATCAGCAGAATTCAATCACTCTCATACCATTATAAGAAGAATCATATCACTTCCCAAGAGTTAGCACAGTGGCTTAAGAGTACTGAACGCAATGCAAGAAGGATTTTATCGGAACTGGAAAGACTCAAACTGGTGAGAATTTGTGGAGAAGAGCAGTCAGGACAAAAAGGTCGCCCAAGAAAAATATATGAATTAAAGCTTCATAGCTAAAACCCTTCATTCAATACAGAATGAAGGGTTTTTTATAGAAACATTAAAAAAAAGAGGATAATTGTCCGATAATACAGAATTATTAATTAAGGAATACAAATGGAAAATTTCCTTAAATGAAAATGCGCTAAGTTAGATACTTTAGTAACGTTAAAAATAACTTAAATGAGGTGGAGTTATGGGTAATATTTCTACATCGCTAAAGTCACAAAATGAAAAAGGATTTACGAGTTTTTTGAACTTCATAGAACGAGTTGGGAACCGTCTTCCCCATCCTTTTATGTTATTTGTATATCTTGCTGCCTTTATGCTTTGCATTTCTTGGTTTGTAAGTCTTTTTGAGGTGAGTGTTATCCACCCGGGATCGGGCGAAGAATTAAAGATCAAGAGCTTGATATCAGGCGAAGGTCTACAATTCATGCTAACTTCTATGTTAGAAAATTTCACTGGATTCAAGCCGCTAGGCCTGGTACTTACAATGATGTTCGGAATTGGAATGGCTCAACGAGTTGGCCTATTCGAAAGTGTCATTAAGAAAACGATCATCAAGGCACACAAATCCATAATCACGTATACTGTATTTTTTATCGGGATCATGGGGAATATTGCTTCTGATGCGGCATTCGTTATTATCCCTCCCTTAGCTGCTCTTATATTTTATTCGCTAGGCCGCCATCCAATAGCAGGTTTGGCAGCTGGTTTCGCAAGTTCTGGTATTGGATTTACAGCGAATATATTGATTGCAGGAACAGACGCTTTACTATCTGGAATTTCTACGGAGATAGCCCAAACTATTAATCCAGATGTTGTAGTCACACCAGTTGATAACTGGTATTTTATGAGTGTTTCTACTTTTGTCTTAACAATAGCAGGGGGATTGTTGACTGAAAAGTTTATTGAGCCAAGACTAGGATCGTATACAGGGAATGTAGAAAAGGAGGAGCTTGATTTTAAGTCAACCCCCCGTGAAGATAAGGCAATTCGAAATGCTTTAATCGGTGCTTTAATCTATATCGCTCTCGTATGTTTAGTTCTATTTATTCCGAATTCACCATTAAGAAATGAAGATGGAGGTCTGATTCCATCGCCATTTTTAGATGGAATCATTCCAATTATCTTTCTCTTTTTTGTTACTGTAGGGACTACGTTTGGCGTGACAATCAAGAAAATCAATAAAGTAAGTGATGTTCCGGAATTAATGACAGATTCTATCAGAGATATGTCAGGCTACATTGTTCTAGTATTTGCAATTGCTCAATTTATTGCATATTTTAATTGGAGCAATCTTGCCACATGGATTGCGGTCAACTCTGCCAATCTGCTTTCTTCCATGAATTTAACCGGCATGACAGTCATCATAGCCTTTGTCCTATTGACAGCCATTCTAAGTCTATTCATTATTAGTGGTTCCGCATTGTGGGCCCTTGAAGCACCTATTTTTTTACCTATGCTAATGATTTTGAACTATCATCCTGCTTTCATTCAAGTAGCATATCGAATTGGGGAATCCTCCACTAATATGGTCACACCGCTTAATCCCTATTTTGCTATATTATTAGCATTTATGAATGAATACGATAAAAAAGCAGGTATAGGAACTCTTATGTCTTTAATGATACCTTACACGATCGTTTTTCTGATTATCTGGATTATTCTGCTCGTTGTCTTTGGCCTACTTGGAATCCCGGTAGGACCAGGAGTAGAGATGTACTTGAATAAATGATGTATAAGGAGATATCTTTTCTCCTGGCTATTTTTTTTAATTCATAAGGAAAGAGTGGTAAACAATATGTTCACAACGTCCAAAAAATTTCTAGATGAGACTTATAGTCTAATGGTGGGATGGAGACGTGATTTCCATCAATATGCCGAGTCTGGATGGTTAGAATTTAGAACAGCATCTCTCGTCGCCGCTAGGCTGGAAGAGTGGGGATATAAAGTATTGGCTGGAAAAGAAGTAATTGATGAAGACTCCCGAATGGGGGTCCCTCCACATAGATACTTAAATGAACACGAGAAAAGGGCTTTAGCACAAGGTGCAGATCCAAATTGGCTTCCTGTTTTTTCGGGTGGCTTTACAGGAGTCGTTGGTGTCTTGGACTCTGAGCGGCCTGGCCCTACCATCGCCTTGCGTTTTGATATGGATGCACTGGATATACAGGAATCCCATAGTGAGGACCATGTTCCTGTGAAGGAAGGGTTTGTTTCGGTAAATCCGGTTATGATGCATGCCTGCGGCCATGACGCGCATACTGCTATTGGACTCGGTTTGGCCAGAATATTATCGTTCAATAAACAAGACTTAATAGGAAAAGTAAAATTGATATTTCAGCCTGCCGAAGAAGGCGTTCGTGGTGCCAAATCCATGGTGGAAGCAGGTGTATTAGACGATGTAGATATCTTTTTTGCTTCTCATGTGGGGACGGGCATTCCGTTAGGTGAAGTCGTTAGCGGAGAAAATGGTTTCCTGGCTACAACGAAAATAGATGTTACCTTCACTGGAAAAGCTGCCCATGCTGGAGGGAATCCTGAAGAAGGGAAAAATGCTCTTTTAGCTTCAGCATCTGCTGTGTTAAACCTACACAGTATCCCAAGGCACAGTTCGGGCCAGTCTCGCATAAACGTTGGTGTTTTACAGGCAGGAAACGGAAGGAACATTATCCCTTCAACCTCCCATATGAAACTAGAAACGCGCGGACAAACAACGGCTATTGATGAATATATGGTAAGACGTGTTATAAAGATTCTTCAAAGCTCTGCAACTATGTACGACGTAGATTTAGACATTAACGTGGTCGGGGAAGCAAAAACAAGTGATTGCAGTGAGGTTCTCAAAAAGTATATTGAGAAAATTCTACTCAAAATTGCTGAAGTGAAAAACATCCGGAACGGTTCACCGTCTGCAGCAGGGTCTGAGGATGCTACTTATATGATGGAAAGAGTTAAAGAAAATGGAGGTGTAGCCTCATATATGATTTTTGGAACAACATTAGCTGCCGGCCACCACAATGAAAAATTCGATATTGAAGAGTCTGTAATGCGAATCGCTGTCCTATCATTGAGTCAGTTGATCTTGGATATCAACCAATTTACCGATGAAAAATTACAACAGCATAATGAGCGAGGTAAATCTTATGATAAAAGCTGACTGGGTTTTAGAAATTGAGAATTTAATAGAAAACAATCGTGAAGGTTTTATTTCTATCAGTGATCAGATTTGGGAATTCGCAGAAACACGGTTTGAAGAATACCAGTCCGCTGAACTGTTGGCCTCAACTTTAGAAAAAGAAGGCTTTATAGTGGAAAGAGGCGTTGGAGGATTACAAACAGCCTTTATTGCAAGCTTTGGAAGTGGGAAACCAGTTATTTCACTCTTGGGAGAATATGATGCTTTATCCGGTCTAAGCCAAAGGCATGCAACAGATATCATAAATCCGATAATCAAAAATGGTAACGGACATGGTTGCGGCCATAACTTATTGGGAACCGCACCTTTAGCGGCTGCAATTGCTGTGAAGAAATATATGGAACGATATGGTTTGAATGCCACCATCAAATATTATGGATGTCCGGGCGAAGAAGGCGGATCAGGGAAAACATACATGGTCAGAGAAGGGTTGTTTGATGATGTCGACTGTGCACTCACTTGGCATCCAGCATCCTTTAGCGGTATTTTTTCTACACCTACATTAGCAAACTATCAAGTTTATTTTAAGTTTAAGGGGACAGCAGCCCATGCAGCTAATTCCCCTCATTTAGGGAGAAGTGCTTTAGATGCAGTAGAATTAATGAATGTCGGAGTGAATTATTTAAGGGAACACATTATTCCGGAAGCTCGAGTTCATTATTCAATTGTAAATTCAGGGGGGATTTCCCCAAATGTCGTACAAGCAGAAGCAGAAGTGTTATATCTAGTTCGTGCACCTAAAATATACGATGTTAAAACCATTTTTGAAAGAATTCATAATATCGCCAAAGGTGCAGCTCTTATGACGGATACTGTAGTTGAGGTTCGATTTGATAAGGCGTGTTCAGACTATGTTCCAAATCATATCCTTGGGGAAATGACGTATCAAAACCTTGAGTCTTTTAGTGTTCCTTTATACCATTCGGAAGAACTAAAGTTTGCAAACGCCATTCGTCAAAAGATTACTACAGATGATGTTAACAATACAATAAATGAAATGAATAAGATTTCAGGAGACTCAATTACTCATCAAATACGAGAGCAATTATTTTCAGATAAGGTAGTTCCGTATTCTGGAACTAGTAGACACGTTATGTTTGGATCCACAGATGTTGGAGATGTCAGTTGGGTTGTTCCCACGGCGCAATTTTACGGATTATGTTTTGTATTGGGAACTCCTTTGCATTCCTGGCAACTTGTCTCTCAAGGGGCAACAAACATTGCACATAAAGGGATGCTTCAGGCAGGAAAAGTACTAGCAGGAACAGCCATACAAATTTTTCAAGAACCAGAGGTTTTAGAACGAGCGAAGGTGGAGTTACAGGAAAGAAGACAAGGGGTAGAATATGAGTGCCCCATCCCTAACCATATTAAGCCTTCACCTTTATAATTCAACAAGTATAAACTAATCACATTGCAACTGGTTTATTCCCTTGATTTTTTTAAAACATACTAGAACATTTTGCTTGGGGTTCTATAGGAACCTAATCTTAGATGTTAGGTGGAGTTGATAATTTGACTAGTAAAGATATCACAATTTCGGCTGCAGTAGATGAGGTAATCAAAAAGCTCTTAACAAAAAATCGAGTAAAAACGGGATTGGACTTTATAAAGTTGGATAATGATCAGACATTATTGGATCAAATCAAATTGACGGAGATTCCCGCTCCTACATTTCAAGAGCAGCAGCGCGCAGCATATTTTGAAAACAGATTAAAAAACATTCGGGTTACAGGATGTGCAGATAGATGATGCAGGTAATGTGTTTGGAACACGTAAAGGCAGAGGGAATGGACCAACTCTTGTTGTTTCCGCTCACCTTGATACTGTTTTCCCTGAAGGTACTAATACAGATGTTAAAGAAAAAGAAGGAGCATATTATGCACCGGGTATTGCAGATGATGGAAGAGGACTTGCGGCAATATTTTCTCTTATAAGAGCATTCAATCATACAAGTCTTGAGACAATCGGAGATATCATTTTCGCAGCTACTGTAGGGGAAGAAGGATTAGGAGATTTGAAAGGAGTTAAAGCATTATTTAATGGTAGTTTCAGTATCGATGGGTTTATTTCAATTGAACCTGGTGAGCCTTCACGTACTACTTATCTCGGTACAGGTAGTCGCAGGTATAGTGTTAATTATATAGGGAAAGGAGGCCATAGTTTTGGAGATTTTGGTTTACCAAGTGCGATTCATGCTATGGGTCGAGCGATTGCTGACATATCTAATTTAACAACTCTAGATGAGCCTAAGACAACTTTTACAGTTGGCACTGTTAATGGAGGCACTTCAATCAACACGATCGCAGAAAAAGCTAACATGATGATTGATATACGTTCCACCTCTCACGAAGAGTTGTTCAAACTCGAACAACAGGTCTTAAAAGTTGTAGAGCGTGCAGCAGATGAGGAAAATAAGCGCTGGGGGGGTAACACAATACGCGTGGAATATGATCTAGTCGGCTATAGACCCGCAGGTTCTCAAGCACCCGATTCATACATAGTGCAAGCTGCGTTAGCAGCAACTAGGTCTCTTGGTTTTGAACCGAAATTAGGCAACCCATCCAGTACGGATTCTAATGTTCCTATAAGCATGGGTATACCAGCAGTCACCCTTGGAGGTGGTGGTGAGTTTGGCGGAACACACACATTGAATGAATATTCCATTCCTACAGAGGCGTTCTATGGAGTACAAAAAATATTTTTAACAATTCTGGGTCTTGTAGGGGTCGACAATTTAATTGAACCACTTTTAATAAAATTAACCACAAAACAAAATTAATTGATAGTGAACGCTTGGAACAAACAAGACCAATACTGTTAAATATGCAATGCCGGCTTATCAATTGTAATAGGTATATTTCCCTTTATATTTGCTGGTATCGCAGTATTTCATTCCGTTAAGAACTTGCACTCAGAATAATTACCTGCTTCAGTATGATCGTTGTTATAACAAGAAACACAGAAATTGGTGCTTTATACAATCAAACGCTATGATGATATTTATAGTTTGATAATTATACTCAGAATGCTAAAGAGGTACGGTTTATTGAAGAAGATACGAAAATAGATATTATGTGTTGAACCAAAATAACAATTAGAGGGTAAATGAATTATGGAAAATGAAAAACTAAAAATATTTGATAAAGATAGAAATCAAGTTGGTGTTGCTACACGTGAAGAAGTACATAGGGTAGGACACTGGCATGAAGCATTCCATTGTTGGTTTATTAGTAGAGAAGAGGAAGTAGATTATATTTATCTTCAACTTCGTAGTGACCTGAAAAAAGATTATCCGAACCTTTTGGATATTACTGCTGCTGGACATTTATTAGCCCATGAAACTGTACATGATGGAATAAGGGAGATTAAAGAAGAAATAGGTATTGATGTTTCTGTTAATGAGTTAGTGCCATTAGGAATTATTGATTACTGTGTTATAAAAGAAAACTTTATTGATAAAGAAATAGCTAACGTATTTTTATATGAAAGCAATAATGCTTTTGATGAATTTACATTACAAAAAGAAGAAGTTTCAGGGATTGTAAGAGCTGAATTTGATGATTTTAATGAGCTTTGGTTAGGAGAAAAAGAAGAAATTCGGATAAAGGGATTTGAAATCAATAAGGATGGAGAAAAGATTTTAATTGATAAGTTTGTTGGAAGAAATAAATTTGTACCACATGAGAATTCATTTTATGAAAGCGTTATACAATTGATTAAAGAGAAAATTAAAGACATAAAATTATTGTAGGTGAACTTGATGAGGACACCGAGAACGCCACTATTAGAGCATCGATACAATTTCAAAATCTGTGATGTCATAACTTTATGTAAAACTGGTGGGCACTATTAATTTTGAAAAAGAATAGGAGATTAAATGAATATTGGTTTAGGTTTAGTTCTTATTCCATTGGCTTTATTGTCACTACTAATAGGTATTTACTTTAGTAAAAAGAAAATAGGATTAGCTTTGGGGTTTATCGGCTCCGGGATAGTAGTTTCTATCTTAACGATATTATTGTTGACTGGAGTTATTGACCCATACTCTAATCATATTAGATAAATCTTCGAAAAAAGCTTGTAGGCCTTGCCTAAAATAGGCCTTGTCTACAAGCTGGATTATCACTTATTTTTCTCGTCGCTACGTCCATCATTTTCGATGGTTTCTAGTTCGGTCACCCGCAATCTTCTTCCAGCGGGACTTTTCAGCAAGTGACGCGCGTTGATCTTCTTTTCTTGCAAGAAAAGCAAGTTCCTTCTGAAGTTTAACATAGTTTTTATAACGCGCTTCATCCAGTGTTGCGTCAGCAAGTGCCTTCTGTATAGCACATCCGGGTTCAGTAGTATGTTGACAGTCCCTGAACCTGCATTGCGATGCCAAGCCCTCTATATCAGAAAAGTTATGACCTATACTTTCATCCGTACCCCAGAGCTGTATCTCCCGTATTCCGGGAGTATCAATGATTATTCCGCCATCCTTCAATACAATTAACTCCCTGTGTGTGGTTGTATGACGGCCCTTATCATCGTCTGCTCTAATGGCTTTTACTTCCAGTTTTTCTTCGCCGTACAAGGCATTTGTTAAAGTGGACTTGCCCACTCCTGAAGAACCAAGAAGCGCGACCGTCCTGCCTTCCTGTAAATAAGGTGTGAGCTGTTCTAACCCATTGTTTGTCTCGGCACTAATTGCGTGAATGGGTACACCCATTGTAATGCTTTCCACTTCTTTAATGCGTTGATTAATATCTTCACAAAGATCGGCTTTGCTTAATACAATAACCGGATTGGCTCCGCTTTCCCATGCCAAGAGCAGATACCGTTCAATACGGCGGAGGTTAAAGTCTGTATTTAGCGCAGTGACCAGAAATACATCATCTACGTTGGCAGCTACAATCTGCTCTTCGGTCGTTAGTCCCGCTTGTTTTCTGGAGAATTTACTTTTACGCGGCAAGATTGCATGAATCGTTGCTTTTTGTTCCTCAGGTCTAACCGTTATAACAACCCAGTCACCTACCGCCGGAAAGTCCTGTCTCTCCGAGGCCAAATGGCGCAGTTTGCCGGTGACTTCGGCAAGTAGTTCGCCGTATTCTGTATATAGACGGTAAATTCTTTTATGCTCAAGGGCTACTCTTCCGACTGTATAGCTCCCGTTTTGATAGGAAGTAAATCCTTTTTCGAAAAATAAACTCCAACCTAATTGCTTTAATTTCAATTTAGTTTCCTCCAATGATTGAATGTTTTTTTGAAAAACAAAAAAGACCGGCGTACCGGTCTTTGCAGTGGAAGTCTGCTAAAGTCAGAACTTCCCCGTTAAATAGAAACCATACGCTATTTTCACAGCCCATGGATCATAAACATTCAACCATTGAAATGGAAATATTAATTTAAATTAATACTTCCTTGTTACCGAAGGGCTGTGATATGAAATTAACAATGCTTTCAGATATTGTATATACGCTCATATTACATTCCTCCTTTGAATAGCATAAATATTATAAAAATAACTTTATCATAAATAGGAAGGAAATGAAACAGATTACTCTAAATTTTTCCTTTTTCCCAAAGCAATAATAAAGTTAGAAAAATAGGTCCAAGACTGAAAAAGACTTTTACTAACAAGCGGCATGTAATTACTCAATGTGGTTCCTGGAGTCACACTGCGGTTAAGTGATTTTGCGTAGTGTGGATGCTAATCGGGCCAGGTCACAAGGATATAAAACAATTGAAATTGGTACTGGGAATTCAAGTATAATGCAACTTGCTCTTTATCAAAATGTGGTTTTAGGATAACTGGAGTCGACCGGGATTTTTTTAAGAGACATTACTATAGAAGCAATTTTTGAGAACGGAATCCAGTGTCGGAATATGATACGTTTATCATCAGATTTATAATAACTACATCCACAATTGTTTACAAACGAATACAAAGTGAACTTGAAGGAACCTGAGGTGATTCTATTGTTAAATGATATTAATATCGCAGAGTTAACTACGATTGATGAACATATTAATCAGCTTTCTGAGCTTTTGGTAAAAGTGGTGGAAGAGGGAGCGTCAATAGGCTTTCTGCCACCTATGACGCTTTCAGAGGCAACTAAATATTGGGAAGCTGTCTTATCACCAGAAGTTATTTTGTTAGCAGCGAAGATTAACAATCAGATTGTCGGGAGCGTTCAACTCATTCTGTCCACTAAACAGAATGGAACGCATAGAGCGGAAGTAGCAAAATTAATGACACATCCCGATTATAGACATAATGGCATTGGTCGTTTATTAATGGATACCGTTCAAAAAAGAGCGATTCAAGAAAGCAGGTCGCTGTTAGTTCTTGATACAAGAGAGGGTACCCCTTCAAATCACCTTTATAAATCATTAGGTTTTCAGGAAGCTGGACGGATCCCTTATTACGCCAAGTCAGCAAATGGGGAGCTACATACAACTGTTTTATATTATAAATGTCTTTAAGCTTTGGAGAATTGGGAGATTTCAATTAAAAAGCTCGGGATTTATCGGGTTGCTACATTTGCAACAGCGGCTTAGCTAAAGAATCTATTAGAACAATTTCCTTTTTAGGAAGGAATATGGCAAACAATACAGAAAATATATAGCAGGACATAAAAAGAAAGGGAACGGTGATAGTATGGCAGTTCAAGCAGATAAAATTTTTGTCAATTTGCCGGTAAAAGATTTGCATAACTCCATCGATTTTTTTTCACAAATAGGATTTGAATTTAACGCCCAATTTACCGATGAAAATGCCACATGTATGGTGATCAGCGAAAATATATTTGTCATGCTACTGGTTGAAAATTATTTTAAGAGTTTTACCAAAAAAGATATTTCTGATGCTACTCAGACTACAGAAGTGATTGTAGCGTTATCTGCTGAAAGCAGGGAGCAAGTTGATGAGATTGTGAATAAGGCGCTAGCAGCTGGCGGAAAGACTTCTAATGACCCAGTTGATCATGGCTTTATGTACGGATGGAGTTTTCAGGATATAGATGGACATCTATGGGAGCTAATGTATATGGAGGAAAGTGGAGTCAATTAGAATCTAATCATCCTCGATAATAATGATGGGAGCTTTACTGATATAGCAGTGAAGGCTCCCTTTTTTATTGTTTAACAAATCATCAACGTGGAAAAGGCAACCTTTGTCAATCATAAAGCAGTAGGGTGCGGTTGGGTTCAAGATTATGGACCCCATTTAAGAACGGGAAGAAAGTTACATCGATTCCATGATTTATTCGTATTAGATGAGCAAGAAATAAGGGTATTGCAGCATCACTTTTTGAAAGTATAAGGCGATGGTCTGAGGTAAACGGAGCTTCCTGGTTACAGTGGAATGCGAATCCTGCATCATCGGGTTTCTATAATAGATTAGGGTTTAAATCGATCCCGGAAGAAGATGAAGGATTTCCATTTTATGAACTAGTTTTTGAAGAAGAGAACCATTAATTTCCCCGTTTGGTGTACGAGCATTTAGGTTTCTGTGTATACAACAAAGTGGACAAAGCATATTTATATAGAAACAGAAAGTGTGGTGATGACATTGAAGAAAGTGAAAAGGAGCTATCCGTTGTGGACAGAGCTTCCTTATGCAGGTGAAAACCGGCCGCCAACCAATCCGGTTGAACAGTTTCGGGTCAGTGGCGAACGTACTATATTCGCCGCAATCCGAATAAAGGGTTTGAGACATTAGATGGATGTCCAATAAAGCTTGCGGTTCGAAACCCAAATACAATCGACTGGTGTAAACAACTTGGAATGGTTCACCATGTTTTAGATAATTTAACAGAGAGGCAAATTATTATCGCAAAGTATTGGGGGGGTGGACCTCCTTCAAAGCAGTGGATCCCAATTGTGGAACAATTAATCGACACGTATGGTGTTGAAGCACCCAGAGCAGCCAGGATTCTTGCCGCTTTTTATGCTGGATTAAATGATGCTTTAGTTGCTACATGGTATGTGAAATACAAATGGCTTGTAGCCAGGCCAAACCAATTTGATGAAGATCTTGCTACTGTAATATGTACACCAAGACATCCGTCATACACATCGGGTCACGGTGCGGTCGCAGGTGCGGCTGAGGTTATTTTAAGCTATTTCTTTCCAGCAGAGAGCAAACGTATTCATGAATTAGCTGAAGAAGACGCACTGTCCAGACTTTACGGTGGGATTCACTTCCCTATTGATAACGAACAAGGATTACGTCTTGGCAGACAAATAGGCAGCATTGTTGTAAATGAATTGCAAAAAGACAGTAGTGCTCGAGGACCAGTTGATGTCCCGTATCGTGAGTTCAAAAATGCTGAACTTATGCCACCATATGAACAAGCATGTATCTCTGACTCGGATCAGATGTGTGATTCGTTAGTGATGGATACGTCGTGTTAATAACAATACCACTATGCGGCTTTAAATAGAGTTGAAAAATTATATTTATTCACAGTTCATTGATTTTTACTATTGAGTTGCTACGGCAGCTTTTTTTGCTGGTGGGGCAGGATAGTTTAATATCATATTGCCGATATATACCATAGTTTATGTAGCCTATGATGCTAAACTATTCATACAGACATAAATTTAATAAGGGCTTCAATTCAAAAAGAGGGGGAGAGGAAAATAATTTGGTAATGAAGAAGAAAGTGACCATGATTTCTCGGTGTAAGGCATGGGATAAAAATCTTAAAAACCAGGTATTTGTACTTTGTTTCGCTTATCAAGATCATCGCATGCCTTTGTATGCAAACATTATCAGTGTAACTAACAATAAGACGTTAATAAACTGACACATACAAAAGGACCAAAAAGATTGGTCCTTTCGAACTATGAATAACAAATTAATTAGGCCCTATATTAACCCCAATTTCGGCTCAGCAGGGTTCTTAAGCCCAGATATATTAACGCAAGAGAGAACACGATGATGGCAAGTGCTCCGATAATTTGGAATAAAGATATTAATCCGGTAAGAAAAGATACTGCCGGAACTTTTAATAGTGCAAATCCAGCCAGAATACCAGCTAAAAATAATAATACTGTATTGTTCATTGTCTCACCCCTTTTTAATCATGATGGTCGGCCAGCTAATTTCAATAGCGACTCCAGCTTGCCAACGGTGAAGCTGGGCTCAGGAAAAATATTGATAGGCTCGATTGCTAAAAGGGTTTGCGAAATATAGGATTTCCACGCTTCACTGTACATTAATATATGAAACAAACTTATCTAATGTCCCATTTTAACAGCCTATTTTGTAAGGGTTTTCGTATATTTTATTTTTTCGTCGGACAAAACAAAAAATCCTTTCTGTCCCAGCACCATCACTCCGTTCAAACTCACGAAAACTTAACCACTTGTCGAGTCCATAATCGGCTGAAAACCAATCTCCTGATAGATATGATTCGAAGTTGAATTGGAGAGATCAATGTATCTTTGCAATAGGAGAACTCTTTTAAGAGCTCTTCACATTGTCGCGCGACAGGTGATGTTACATACCGCTTGTTCCGCTGCTCCCGAGGAGTACGGACCAGATAATTACTTTACATATATACCCGCTTTCATTTAGTTTTATTGGAAATAATTGGCTTTAATATAATAAAAATCATTAAAGGGAGATTGCTTATTTTCGAAGATCTCGTTGTGTAACCAGTATTTTCCTTGTGCAATTCTATCTTTTTTGATACATTTTTTCGCAGAGGATGTTTTATTGAAGCTTGTTATCGAGGGGATTTTGCTCGCAGATACAAAACATCCAGCCGTGGATAAAAGCATTCCATCATGATAAAATGTAGCCGAACGCCGAAGAACATACATACTGACCAGAAACAGAGGGCATTTGTGAATAAGAGCCACTAATAAGGGAATATGAGAGAAAGGATAGAGGAGGTTATAACATGAGTGAGTGCAATGTCGATCATTCTCATGACGATGTCAAAAATAAATTTGCGTCACAGTCTGAATATTTGCCGAAAGAAATCACGGAGTTATTTTCAAAATTTTTAGCTGAAGAGCATACGCAGGACATCCTGAATAATGTGTTCCATTTACTGAAAAAATACGATCTTGCAGATGAACAAGACAAGCAAGAGCGAAATCGCAGACTAGAGTTAATTTTAAGAAATGTGTAATTCGCGGAACAGTTTGGATGTTAAATAATTTTTGTGTGCAAGGATGCAGCCTGCCATATTGAAAGGATGAACTCGTTGTTTAAGTCAAAACTCCATTTTTGGACATTAGAAATTTTGCTTCTTTTAATTATTGTTTATGTTTCAACGAAAATTTCCTTTTTATTTGAACCAATTGTCGTTTTTGCTTCGACTTTGTTTTTTCCAATTATCATTACAGGTTTTTTGTATTTTCTATTAAATCCCGCTCTCGTTTTGCTGCAGAAGGCTAAAATCCCAAGAACGCTGGCGATCGCGATACTGTACGTTCTATTTATTGGTTTAATAGCGCTTGTGGTCGTCCTTGTTGCGCCTGTCATATCCAGGCAGGTTACCGCGTTATTCAATGATTTGCCAATGTACGTTGCGCAAACGAGAAACGTGATTGATAATTTAGCTGATTCAAAGCAATTTCAATGGTTTATGACACAGGATTACGTGCCTATTGAAAATATCGAAAACGCGATTATCAATTTTGCCAATACTTTGCCGGATAAACTGACAAACGGGATCTCAAATGTGTTCGGTGTGCTTGCGAATATCACGATCACGATTGTTACTGTTCCGTTCCTATTGTTTTATATGTTCAAAGACGGCAAGAACTTTCCCCAGGCGCTTGTAAAATTTTTGCCCGCAAGCTATCGGCAGGAAGCGTTAAATACTTTAAAAGACACAAATGAAACACTTGCTGCTTATATTCAGGGGCAGGTGACAGTCGCCTTATTTGTTGGTACGATTGCCTTTATCGGCTATTTGATCATTGATTTACCTTATGCGCTTGTATTTGCGTTGATTGTTGCCGTTACAAACATCATTCCGTATGTTGGACCTATTTTGGGCGGCGCACCTGCTGTTGTGATTGCTTTGTTTGATTCTCCTACGAAAGCGATTCTTGTTGTAGTCGTAATCGCAATCGCGCAGCAAATTGAAGGGAACGTCTTATCCCCGCTCATTCTCGGCAAACGGCTTGATACCCATCCGGCGACAATTATTATTTTACTGCTTGTAGCGGGTAATCTTGCAGGCGTATTGGGAATGATTTTAGCCATTCCGTTCTATGCGGTTACAAAAACGATTGTTTTAAATACGATCCGTTTTTTGAGAGCGCGAAAAATGTACTTGGAGAACGAGAACATTACGTAATAAAAGCTAAAAACCATGTCGTTAAAAATAAAACGGCATGGTTTTTTTATGAGGTCATTACTGTACGAGTCTGTTTGCATTCATAGGTTTACATTCATTAGCAAATACTGAACATATTCGAACACGTAAAGGTGATTAATGTATGCATCTCTTTTTGATTGTTTTTGTAATAACAGCTGCTTTTATTTGGGGTGATTGGAAAAACTGGTACTCTTACTATCCAACTATGCTTTTTGTAGCCTTGGCCAGCATTCTTTACAATCTACTTGCGGCTAACTACTGGTTATGGAAGTATGAACCGATACCCCAATTCAGCTATATCATTACCGATCTTGCCTATTCTTTTCTTGTCCTGCCGGGAGCTACGATTTTATATCTATCACATATCATCGGAAAAGAGTCAAAAAAAAAGGTTTTTTATATTTTTAAATGGGTTATATGTAGTTCTATTGTCGAATCGATTTATTATCATTTCGACATGATCCATTATTTTCACGGTTGGAATGTATATTATTCGTTGATGTTTTATACGGTCATGTATACGATCATTTATATTCATTTTCGCAAACCGCTTTTAGCAATTGCATTAAGTATCCCGTTTACGGTCTTTTTGATTTTCTTTTTTGACGTTCCTGCTGGTACACCAATCGAACTAAGATAAACGGTAAGCTTTCCCGATCATTTCAAGCAAAGGACTAACAGGTGGTGTAAATGGCACATAATGTGGAATATAAAAAAATCCAGGAATACCAGGATGTGATCGATGCAATGGGCAAAGTCTATTTCGCTGATTATAGCTTATTTGAGCCTCACTGGTGGTTCTTGCTCGCCGCTACTTTTATCCCATGGATTGTCTGGTGGAAAATAGTCGACAGGGGACGGCTGCTCGAAATTTTGCTTCATGGTTTGTTATGGTCGAGCATCGCATCTTTGCTTGATGAGCTTGGGTCAACGTTCGGATTCTGGGAGTATCCTAAAGGACTGGTTCCAATTAAACACACACTAATATCAGCTGACATCGGCGTAATTCCAGTCGCTTATATGATTATATATCAATTTTTTCCAAATAACTGGCCGTTTTTTTTCGCTAATCTCGGCTTGGCATTTGTGTTTTCCTTTATTATTGAGCCTATCTTTATGCATTATGATTTGTTAAAACTAAATATCGGTTGGAGCCATTTTACCTCGTTGATCGTCTTCAGCGTTCTCGGATTGTCAATCAGGTGGTTGACACGGCTGATCATAAAGAAAGCAAAATAAATGAATGATGAGCCATTGTCGGAACTGTGTCGTACAATGGCTTTTTTCGTATTTTCCTGCATCTTTCAAGCCGAAACTGGAATATGACTTACGAAAAACTCCCACAAAATGATATTGAAAAAATAATTTTTTGTGTAAAATCGCACTAAAAAAATCATTTGATTTTTATATGCATGAAGTCAGAGAACGGCTTCACCGTCCGGCCCTGCGACGTACAGGACGTACTAGTGCCGGCATTCGGCGATTGACGTGTGGCGCTTTTTAGTCGGCCAGCGCTTGTCGGGTGGACAAGGAGCTTACGCATTTGTTATATTTCGTTGCCTTAAGTTATAGAACCTCCAAAAGTCTTTCACAATCACTTTTACAACCGAGTAAAGTGGAATGGCGATCAAAATTCCAATAAAGCCATAGATGGAACCGGCAACCAGAAGCAGGGTGATGACCGTCAACGGATGAAGATTCAATCGATTGCCCATCACTTGCGGCGTGACGAGATTCCCTTCAAGCTGCTGTACGATGATTAACACAATGATAATTTTCAGCGCCATGAATGGATCATTGAGAAGCCCGACACACAAAGCGGGGATCACCCCGATTAAAGGCCCGAGAAATGGAACGACCGTTAAAAACATTGCGAACAGGGCGAGGATTAACGCATAATCGAGACCAATGATTAAGTAACCGATATACATCAAAACGCCGTCCGTAAAAGCGATCAAAAATTGGCCTGTGATATAAGTAAACAACGTTTTATCGACGTCTTTTAAAATCCGCTCTCCTTCATGCTTAACATCGTCAGGTATGAACCTGAGCAGAAAAGGTATCAGCTTGTCGTCGTCCTTTAAAAAATAAAAAACAATGAATGGAACAATCACGAGTACGGTAGCGACGCTTGTGATCGTTGAAATCAGCGTCGCAATATTTCGAGTCATGGAGCTTAAATATTTTAAGGCCCGTTGTTCGATATCATCTGCAGAAAACATCCCAAAGTTATTTTCTTCCACTATTTCTTTCGATTCCTCAGAGAAATCCTTTAGCTTTTCCGGAAACTGCTCAGAAAATTGCTGAACTTGTTCTCCAATAATTGCTCCGGCAAAATAAACAAACGCATAGCCGATGCCAATGATACATAAATAAACGAGAGCGATACTAACCGTTTTATGGATATGCTTTGAAAGCGATCTGACAACCGGCCGCAAAATATAATACAACAGCCCGGAAATAAGGATTGGGAAAAATATTGTGGCAATCGTCTTTTGAAAGGGCCAGATAAAATAATCAATTTTTCCAAACATAAAGATAATCAATAAAGCAAGTAAGACGGCAGCCCCATATTTAAAAAATGGCTGACGGATCCACATAAGAATTCCCCTCCCTGAACTGAAATCTTTCTTTCTTTAATTCCTGAAAAACACCTCTATTAAACAAAAAGAAAAAGAGCGGTCGCATTTATTAAATATAGATAATTTTCAGAAAAATTAGTTGACTTTTAAATATTTTCAAGTTATCTTTGTTTTAAACAGTGTATAACACAAATATTACATTACGATTTATTAACGTCATACAAAAAGAACTTACGATTGATGATTTGGCTTATCTTATCGAACGCTCATTAAGGAGGGAAGAATTTGATTATCGATTCGATTGAAACGGCCACTCGAACGGAAATAAGATCCCTTCAGCAAAAAAGGCTGAAAAAAACAACAGAAAGAGTTTACCAACATGTTCCGTTCTATAGAAAAAAGTTTAATGAAAACGGTTTCAATCCTGAAAGAAACCTGGGTCTGAATGATATGGTAGATCTGCCTTTTACGACCAAAGCAGATTTGCGAAAAGGGTATCCGTTTGGCTTGCTTGCTGTTCCGAAAACCGAGCTGGTTCGTCTTCATGCTTCCTCAGGTACAAGCGGGAAACCGACCGTTGTCGGCTATACGAAACATGATATCGAGATGTGGAGCGAAATTGTCGCCCGCTCGATTGCCACTGCCGGGGGAGAACCAGGGGAAATTCTCCATAATGCCTATGGTTATGGTTTATTTACAGGCGGGCTTGGTCTCCATTACGGGAGTGAAAGATTGGGGATGGTCACGGTTCCGATTTCAGGGGGAAACACGCAAAGGCAAATCATGCTGATTGAAGATTTCCAGCCAACGGTTATCTGTGGGACACCATCCTATGTGTTAAATATTGCTGAAACAATGGAAGAGATGGGGAAAAAACCAGCAGCAACGTCACTGCGTTATGGGATCCTCGGGGCCGAACCATGGTCAGAGGAAATGCGCCGTAAAATCGAAGAGAAGCTGGCTATCAAGGCATGTGATATTTATGGGTTAAGTGAAGTGATTGGGCCGGGGGTGGCGATCGAATGTCATGAAGAGCAAAATGGCCTCCATATTGCCGAGGATCACTTTTATGCCGAAGTGATTGACCCTGAAACACTTGAGCCTCTTGCCGATGGTGATGACGGTGAGCTTGTATTTACGAGCTTAACAAAGGAAGCTTTTCCGGTTATCCGCTATCGGACAGGCGACGTTGCTTCATTAAATAAAGAAAAGTGCCGATGCGGCCGGACAACGGCCCGGATGTCGAGAATAAAGGGGCGGATCGATGATATGCTCAATGTGAATGGGGTGAATGTATTTCCTTCAGAAATTGAGCACAGCATGTTAAAGATGAAAGAGCTGGCACCCCATTATCAAATTCATATGCTGCAAAAACGTTCTTTTAAAGTACTGGAGCTTCACGTCGAGATAACTGAAGAGTGCTTTAAAGCTATCGATTTTGACCTGGCCCATGACAAGATACGCCAGTTAGAGCGAAAACTTAAGGCCGCTTTGAAAAGCAGCTGCCTGATTGCAATGGATACGGTCATCCGGGAACCAAAGTCGATCCCCCGCTCAGAGGGAAAGGCGCTCAGGGTTATTGATCGAAGGAATGAGCAGGGTAATTTTGCACTTTAGCAAATGTCGGAATCGATAAACTGGAGGTGGCAAATTTGGAAGAAACGGTTTCATTTGAGTGTTTATCAGAACATCAAAAATACGAGCTTTTTATGGAACGGATAGAAGCAGGCGAAAAAATCGAAGCGGACGATTGGATGCCCGATGAGTATCGAATGACCTTAATTAAGCTGATTTCAATGCATGGGATCAGCGAAATAATGGGGGCGCTTCCCGAAAAAGAATGGGTGCCGAAAGCGCCGACCTTGAAGCGCAAGCTTGGCATTATGGCAAAGGTTCAGGATGAAATGGGCCATGGCCAGCTGCTCCTCCGCGTCACTGAAGATTTAATGAAGCCACTTGGAAAAACACGTGAAGATATTATGAATGATCTGTTTAGCGGTAATCTAAAATTCCATAATGTTTTCCATATGGAAGCACCGACCTGGGCGGACGCAGGCCTGATCGGCTGGCTCGTTGACGGCGCTGCCATTATCACGCAAACGAATATGCTCAGCGCTTCTTACGGTCCATATGCCCGGGCTTTAAAACGCATCTGTGCAGAAGAAGTTTTTCACGCCCAGCATGGGGAGGCGATTATTATGGCGCTCGCCGAGGGCACGAAAGAGCAACGCGAAATGGTTCAAGCGTCAATCAACCGCTGGTGGGAAGCTTTGCTGATGTTTTTTGGGCCCGGGGATGCTTCAACGACCGGGACCTCGAAACAGGATATCACGATCAAATATAAAATTCGCACAAAAACAAACGAACAGCTTCGTCAGGACTTTTTCTCAAAATATATTCCGAGAGTGTTGTCACTCGGCTTAACGGTACCGGATGAGACGATGTATTTCGATAATCAAGCAAACAAATGGATTTATCAGCAGCCTGATTGGGCCCGCTTTAAGCAGATTGTTAAAAACAACGGACCAAAATCGCAGGAACGGCTAAAGCTGCGCCGCAAATCATATGAAATGAATTCATGGGTCCGTGAAGCGTTGGGCAGCGGGAGCTAATGTCATCGAAGGAGGGGGTTTTTTTGGGCAGTGAAGGTTTTTACCAGGAATACGAAGTGTTTAGCAAAAGAAATGATGCAGCGCCGATTCAGTATCAGTTTTCTTTATTGGCGCCGAATGAAGAGCTCGCTTTGATTATGGCTCAAGAAAATTTTATGAGGAGGGAGCCTGTTTCAGATATTTGGGTCGTCAAACGCTCATATATTAGAAAGATGACCGCTCCAGAACGGCAATCATTGCAGCGCATCGACAACAAAGATTATCGAAATACAAAAGGATACGGCTATTTAAAAAAGAAATGGCGTCAATATGAGCAGGGGATGCTCGATGAGAAGGAAATATTATCATGGGGAGGGGAGCACGATCGTGAAAAAGCTTAACTCAGCTGAAGCACTTGAGAATCCATCTTATAAAGACTCTTTGGCTGAATTGCTGTATCAACTGGCAGATGATGATTTTATTCTCGCTTATAGAGGATCGGAATGGCTTGGACTTGCTCCCCATATTGAAGAGGATGTCGCTTTCTCATCGATTAATCAGGACACGATGGGCCATGCAGCCATGTATTATCAGCTGCTTGAGGATCTTGGTGAAGGCAGCGTTGACGCTTTGGCCCACGTCCGCACACCCGAACAGCGCCGCAATGCTATTTTATTGGAAATGGCGAATGGACCGGGCGATTATTTAAGAGAACCTGATTATGATTGGGCATTTGCCGTTGTCCGCCATTATTTCTATACGGCAGCCAAAAAAATCAAAATCAATTCTATGAAAAACTCAAGCTATCAGCCTTTGTCCGAAACGGCGGTAAAGATTAGTATGGAACTTTATTATCATCAGCTCCATTGGAAAACATGGTTTGAACAGTTGATGCTCGCCGGCGGTGAAGCAAGATCGAGAATGGAGCAGGCCATTACAATCGTAATGGACGATTTCGGCGGATTGCTCAGTCTTGGTAATAAAGGTGCTGAAATTGTGCGTCACGATTTGATAGATTCGGAGGAAATCTTGCAAAAGCGGTGGAAAGAAGCGATGAAACCCGTTTTTAACTCTGTCAATCTACAGATTCCCACCCGTTTTCCCATGAAACACGGAGATGGACGAAACGGCGTTCATACTGATGATCTCACCAAGGCCATTTCTACTCTTGGGGAAGTATACCACTTTGATCCAGCCGCAAGCTGGTAAAGGAAGGATGACCGTGAAGGACAACAATCAAGAAATAGTTAATGTCCATACTCTCGAAGAAAGAGTTTTGGAAGCGCTTTATTTTGTAAAGGATCCGGAAATAGATGCGATTTCCATCATTGAACTTGGCATGCTTGAAAAATTGGAGGTGCTGGACAACAAAGTCAAACTCCAGTTACTGCCGACATTTATGGGCTGTCCGGCTCTTGATATTATTAAGAACAATATCGAAAAAGCATTATCTGGGCTATCGGAAGAAGTCGAAGTGGATGTTCAATTTATCTATCATCCTCCGTGGACATCGGCAAGGGTTTCAGAAGCTGGAAGGCAGAAGTTAAAGGAATTCGGAATCGCGCCTCCACCGAAAGTGTTCGGTCCGGATGGAAGCTGGAGCGTCAATTGCCCGTATTGTGATTCCGAATACACATCAATTGACAATCTCTTTGGCCCGACTGCCTGCCGGAGTATCCTATACTGCAAATCTTGCAAAAATCCTTTTGAGGCAATGAAGCCGGTATCCACGCTGATGTAAAGATTGGCTATAAATCTATTTAATTAAAGGAGATGGAATGATTGATTAAATTAATCGCTTTATACAAGCACCCGGAAAACAAGGAAGCTTTTGATGACCATTATTTTAATACTCATGCGCCGTTGACAGCCAAGATTCCCGGTCTGCGCGAAATGAAAGTAACGAAAATAATCGGCAGCCCGATGGGAGGGGAGGGCAAGTATTATTTAATGTGCGAAATGTTTTATGACGGTCCTGATGCATTCAAAGCGGCCATGAAAACAGACGAGGCCAAAGCTTCCGGAAAGGATGTTATGTCTTTTGCTGGTGATTTAGTTACGATGATGATCGGTGAAGAAGTAAATGAGTGAAGGATATCAATTTATTGAAACCGGGATAAGCGAGCAGATCGGTATGATCACTTTAAATCGTCCGCATGTGTTAAACGCCCTGAATCGCACGATGATATTTGAAATTTTATCGGTGATGGAGTCTTATGACCGGGATGACAATGTTCGTGTCATCGTGCTAAATGGAAAAGGGCGCGCCTTTGCTGCCGGGGCAGATATCGACGAAATGGCAAATGCCAGTTCGATCGACTTGGAGATGCTGAACCAGTTTGCCGACTGGGACCGTCTCGCCTGGATTAAAAAGCCGATCATCGGGGCCGTTCACGGCTTTGCGCTCGGCGGTGCTTTCGAATTAGCTCTTTGCTGTGATCTTTTACTGGCTGCCGAAGGTGCTGAGTTCGGATTTCCCGAAGTCAATCTCGGGATTATGCCCGGTGCTGGGGGAACACAGCGCTTAACCAAGCTCGTCGGTAAAACAAAAGCGATGGAATGGTTGTTTACCGGAAAACGAATTTCAAGCCGAGAAGCGCTTAAGTACGGATTGATCAATCAAATTGTTGCCCCGGAGCTCTTGATCGAAGAAACGGTCAAGCTTGCCCGGCAAATCGCGCTGCAGCCGCCGCTGTCGATCAGGCTGATTAAAGAATCCGTTTTAAAAGCCGTCGATTATCCTTTATATGAAGGAATGCAATTTGAACGGAAAAATTTTTATTTGCTATTTTCATCAGAGGACCAAAAGGAAGGCATGAAAGCTTTCCAGGAAAAACGAAAGCCTGATTTTAAAGGGAGATAAGGGGTGGTACATACGATGTACAATACCGTAAACTATGAGCTCCGTGGCCAAACAGCCTGGTTAACGCTGAATCGTCCTGAAAAATTAAACGCTTTTACCGAAGAGTTAAACCGTGAGCTAAGAAAAGCCTTAAAGCAGGCCGGGGCAGATCCCGAAGTACGGGCGATTGTCATAACCGGTGCGGGGCGCGCTTTTTGTTCCGGCGAAGACTTAGGTGGTGTGACTGACGGCACAGACCATGGGGAAATTTTGCGAACCCGCTACAATCCGATGGTTATGGAGCTTGAAAAAGTCGAAAAGCCGGTAATTGCCGCCGTAAATGGAGTGGCCGCAGGCGCTGGACTTAGCCTCGCACTTGCCTGTGATTTCCGGCTTGCCTCTGATAAAGCAAGCTTCATTCAAGCATTCATTCATGTGGGTCTCGTTCCAGACGCCGGAAATCTATATTACCTGCCGAAGCTCGTTGGCCATGCAAAAGCTCTGGAGCTTGCCGTGCTTGGTGACAGAATATCCGCTGAAGATGCAGCGAATATTGGACTCGTCACAAAAGTGATCGCTTCGGGTGAGTGGGAGGAGCAGGTCGCCATGTTTGCTGGCCGGCTTGCCGCACTGCCTACTAAAGCGGTCGGCTTGATTAAGCGTAATTTAAAAGCAAGCTGGCAGTGCGGCATCGAGGAATTTTTGGAGAAGGATGCCCAGGCACAGCGGATTGCCGGGTTAACAGATGATCATAAAGAAGGTGTCAATGCGTTTACTGAAAAACGAAAACCAATTTTTAAAGGCTATTAAAAGGAGATGAATGGATGGAAACATTGAAGGAACAGAAATTTGCAGCGCTTGATACAAAGCGGGAATTTTATCAATTAATTATAAATGGCGAGCGAAAAGACAGCTTGAATGGAGGGGTTTATACCGTTATAAACCCGGCCACAGGTGAAAAGGCAGCCGAAGTCAGCAAAGCATCCATTGAAGATGCGGAAGAAGCCGTTCGCGCAGCAAGAAATGCGTTTGACCATGGCAATTGGCGCCATTTTCCCGTCAATAAAAGGTCCCGGACACTAAATAAAATTGCCGGTATTATGAGATCAAGATTTAACGAACTGGTAGAATTAGAGATTTTAAATACAGGAAAGTCGCTGGCAGCGGCCCAGGGCCAGGTGATGCAGGCCATTGAAGACTTTGAATTTTATGCCGGTGCGATAGTTGGCCACCGTGGTGCTGTCAACAGTATGCCCGGATCCTTTCAAAATGTAACGGAAAAGGAGCCGGTCGGCGTTTGTGCGCAAATTATTCCATGGAACTATCCGTTAATGATGGCTGCCTGGAAAATCGCCCCGGCGATTGCAGCGGGTTGTTCGGTAATTGTTAAACCAGCGTCTCCTACTCCGTTAACAGCACTTGTCCTCGGCGAAATCTGCATGGAAGCTGGTGTGCCGGCAGGTGTTGTGAATGTCGTACCGGGTGCCGGTTCTGACGTTGGAAATTTTTTAGTTGAGCATCGTGATGTAGATAAGGTGGCTTTTACAGGCTCTACAGCCATTGGTAAGGATATTATGGCGAAAGCCTCGCAAACTCTGAAAAGGGTCACTCTTGAACTTGGCGGGAAATCACCTAATATCATTTTTGAGGATGCAGATATTGATGCAGCGGTTGACGGCTCGCTTTTTGGAATTTTTTATAACAGCGGCCAATCTTGTGAAGCGCGATCACGCCTCTATGTTCATGAGCATGTGTATGACGAATTTATCGCTAAATTTATTGAAAAAACAAAACGGCTGAAACTTGGGAATCCATTCTCAAAGGACACCCATGTTGGTGCCATTATAAACCGGGACCAGTTGAACGTGATCGACGGCTATGTAAAGTCTGCCGTCGCTGATGGAGCAACCGTCTTAACAGGCGGCAAGGAAGCGAAAATAGACGGCTATGAAAATGGATTTTGGTATGAGCCGACAGTTATTATAAACGTTAATCACGAAATGGAAGCAGTAAAAGAAGAAATTTTTGGGCCGGTAGCGGTTGTGATGGAATTTAAAGATGAAAAAGAAGCGATTCACTTGGCGAATGACAGCCAATACGGGTTGGGATCGGCGCTTTGGACAAAAGATCATGCCAGGGCAACACGAGTATCGAAGCAAATCGAAGCAGGGATTGTCATGATCAATTGTCCGTTTTCAGCGTTCCCCGGAACGCCTTTTGGAGGCTATAAGCAATCAGGTTTCGGACGGGAATTATGCATTGAAACATTGGACCTTTATACAGAAACCAAAAGTATGATCTCGTATTATGGCAGCCGGCCGCTAAACCCGTTTGCCCTTTAGTGGACAGCTAGCTCCGCTTTAATGTGAGCTTTATTTTGAGAGGGGGGCAATGGAGTTGA
Organism: Bacillus canaveralius; assembly: GCF_002860125.1. Classification (GTDB taxonomy): domain Bacteria; phylum Bacillota; class Bacilli; order Bacillales; family Cytobacillaceae; genus Bacillus_BJ; species Bacillus_BJ canaveralius. The sequence continues at coordinate 121,210 of NZ_PGVA01000026.1, read as the reverse complement.
GGAATGTCGTTGTGATTGGATCAGGAGTGATGGGGAGAGGGATTGCCTATGTTTGTGCTGTAGGCGGTTTCCTGACTACACTCGTTGATATTAAAGATGAGCAGTTGAAAAATGCCGAGATTGAGATCATTGGAATTTTCAACAAATCTCGTGAACGGGGAAAACTATCCACGCAGGAAATTGACGAAGCGAAGCGTCGCTTAACCTTTTCAATTTGTCTCGTTCAACACGTTAAAGAGGCTGACTTAATCATTGAAGCGGTTCCGGAAGTTCTTGATATTAAAAAGACCATTTTTGAAGTAATTGACCAGCATGCTCCCGGGCATTGCCTGTTCGCCTCTAACACTTCAACAATGAGTCCTACAGAGATCGGCTCGTTTACGAAAAGACCTGAAAAAGTGATCGCGATGCATTTTTTCAACCCAGTCCATAAAATGGCCCTAGTTGAAATTGTCCGCGGCCTTGAAACGAGTGACGAAACAGTTGAAGCGATCCGCGCTGCCGCTGGAACAATGGGTAAGGAAACAGTTGTCGTCAATGAGTTTCCCGGTTTTGTGACAAGCCGCATTAGCGCGCTTGTTGGCAATGAAGCGTTCTACATGTTGCAGGAGGGTGTCGGCACAGCGGAGGACATCGATAAAGCGATTAAACTCGGGCTCAATTATCCAATGGGTCCATTTGAACTGGGCGATCTTGTCGGTCTGGATACCCGCTTACACAATCTAAAGTATCTATATGAAAAGTTGGGAGAAAAATATCGCCCGGCACCGCTTTTGGAGCAATATGTGAAAGCGGGACGCCTTGGACGCAAGACGGGAAGGGGCGTTTACGACTACCGGTTCGAGAACGAAAATAAGTTGTGAGAATGTTGTACGATCAAGTTTCAAATATTGTTCAATTATAGATAAAGTATTTTAAGGCAATGATGATCGAGGAAGGAAGTCAAATTCCTTCTTATCTTTGGACTATGAACCACGTTGTTCTCATTCGAAAAGACATAACGATATACACTGATATGTCTATTGTCAAAAATCCCATGCAACCCTGTTTGTGAATAACAAATTTTTGATTGGCGTTATAGTTATAATAGAATGCAGAGTGAATAATGTCCGCGGCGATTGCAGGTCTTATTCACTCTTAATTCTGCATATCTCTGAATATATATACATATATATTCATTAATAAGTATTAAAAATAAAGGTATTGATAGCGATTTCATAAAAAAGAATTATATTGTGAATATCATGCTCAACATTTCACAAAAAAGACAAACACATTTTCCAACCAATCAATTATAATAAAAGTGTAATAACAGGAATCATTATTTTTTTTAGTAGAACTTGTGAAATATTTCACAAACTAAAATTAAGGAGGTTTTTATGATGGCTTTAGATGAAAAAGTTTTAACTGATAAGCAAGCCGCCGCTCTAATGGTTGATGGTTTAGTTAAGAAAGCGCAAACTGCATTGAAGGAATTTAAGGCGTTTGACCAGGAACAAATCGATTCGATTGTTAAAGAGATGGCACTTGCCGGGCTTGATCAGCATATGCCGCTTGCCAAGCTTGCCGTGGAAGAAACGAAGCGGGGCGTCTATGAAGATAAAATCATCAAAAATATTTTTGCGACAGAATATGTTTACCATAATATTAAGTACAATAAAACGGTCGGAATCATCCATGAAAATGAACATGAAGGAGTAGTGGAAATTGCCGAACCTGTTGGTGTCATCGCCGGTGTTACGCCAGTAACAAACCCGACATCAACGACGATGTTCAAAGCGATTATTTCTATAAAAACGCGGAACCCGATAATCTTTGCATTTCATCCATCCGCACAAAAAAGCAGCAGTGAAGCAGCGAGGGTCGTCCGCGATGCCGCGGTAAAAGCAGGTGCTCCTGAAAACTGTGTACAGTGGATCGAAGCGCCTTCGGTTGAAGCGACAAGGCAATTAATGAACCATGCGGGTGTTTCACTTATTCTTGCAACAGGCGGATCGGGTATGGTGAAATCAGCCTACAGTTCCGGTAAACCCGCCTTAGGCGTCGGGCCTGGTAACGTACCATGCTATATTGAAAAAACGGCCAATGTGAAAAGATCGGTCAATGACCTCATTCTTTCGAAGACATTTGATAACGGCATGATTTGCGCTTCAGAGCAAGCTGTCATCATTGACAAACAAATCTATGATGCTGTGAAAACAGTAATGATTAGTCATGATTGTTACTTCTTAAACAATGAAGAAAAACAAAAAGTTGAAAAGCTGGTAATCAGTGAAAATACTTGTGCAGTCAACCCTGATATCGTTGGCAAGCCTGCCTATGACATTGCCAAATTGGCAGGCGTCCACGTACCTGTCGACACGAAAATTCTTATTGCCGAGTTAAAGGGTGTCGGCCCGCAATATCCGCTTTCAAGAGAAAAATTAAGTCCCGTTCTTGCCTGTTATAAAGCGAACAGCACAGAAGAAGGCTTAACCCGTTCTGAAGAAATGCTCGAATTTGGCGGACTTGGCCATTCGGCCGTCATTCACTCAAACGATGATGCGGTCATAAGCGAGTTTGGTCACCGAATGAAGGCGGGCCGGATCATTGTCAATGCCCCATCATCACAGGGTGCGATTGGCGACATTTATAACGCTTATATGCCGTCTTTGACACTTGGCTGCGGAACATTTGGCGGGAACTCTGTATCCACAAATGTAGGTTCCATCCACTTGATTAATGTTAAAAAAATGGCGAAAAGGAATGTCAATATGCAGTGGTTTAAAATTCCGCCGAAGATTTACTTTGAAAAGAATTCAACCCAGTATTTAGCGAAAATGCCGAAAATCTCAAGAGCGCTTATTGTTACAGATCCTGGAATGGTTAAGCTTGGGTATGTTGATAAAGTTCTCTACTATTTAAGAAAGCGTCCGGATTATGTCCATTGTGAAATATTCTCGGATGTTGAGCCTGATCCTTCAATCGAGACCGTGATGAAAGGTGCAGAATTGATGAACAGCTTTGAGCCTGATGTCATTATTGCTTTGGGCGGCGGTTCTGCGATGGATGCGGCGAAAGGGATGTGGCTGTTTTACGAGCATCCGGAAACAGATTTTGGCGGCTTAAAACAGAAGTTTATGGATATACGGAAACGAATCTATAAATATCCGAACCTTGGCGGGAAAGCCCAGTTTGTTGCGATTCCGACAACATCAGGTACAGGTTCGGAGGTTACATCATTCTCGGTGATCACCGATAAAGAAAATAATATTAAATATCCGCTTGCTGATTATGAGCTTACACCAGATGTTGCGATTATTGATCCGCAATTCGTCATGACCGTTCCAAAGCATATTACGGCGGACACTGGTATGGACGTGTTAACACATGCGATTGAAGCATATGTGTCGAATATGGCGAATGACTATACAGACGGACTTGCCATGAAAGCCATCCAGCTTGTGTTTGAATATTTGCCCACAGCCTATCGAAACGGCAGCGATGAATGGGCCAGGGAAAAAATGCATAATGCATCAACGATCGCGGGAATGGCCTTTGCCAATGCATTCCTTGGCATCAATCACAGCCTTGCCCATAAACTTGGAGCCGAGTTCCAAATCGCACACGGCCGCTCCAATGCGATATTACTGCCGCACGTGATTCGCTATAATGCTGCTAAGCCGAAGAAGTTCGCAGCCTTTCCGAAATACGAGCATTTTATCGCCGATAAGCGGTATGCTGAAATTGCCAAAACGCTCGGACTTCCGGCGCGGACAACAGAGGAAGGTGTCGAGAGTCTTGTTCAAGCGATTATCAAGCTGGCCAAGGAACTTGAAATTCCGATGAGCATCGAAACGAACGGCGTCAGCAAGGAAGTCTTCGAGCAAAAAGTAGACGAACTTGCGGATCGGGCTTTTGAAGACCAGTGTACAACCGCCAATCCGAAACTCCCGCTCGTCACTGAGTTGGCTGAAGTATATCGCCAGGCGTTTAGAGGAGTATAAATTGAATTAGTGGGCTGTCCAAAAGTCCCGAAATTGCAAAGGAGCTGCGAAAAATGAGTGTGTTTTTTTCGCAGCTTCTTTGTTATCTGTATTGATTTGGTGAAAATGGCGGTGTGGATTCTACTTTCATCTCAGGATGGTATTAATTTTTGTTTAGGTGTTGTCTTGATACGAACAACCTGTAATAAGAGTGTGCGTTAGTTAACGACAATGACGAAATATAGGAATTTTTTATAAGAACATGTTGAGAAGATTTTCTGATTACTTAGGATATCCGCAAGATGCACTTGGCTCGTGTGACTAGTTAAATCCAACGCCATGTGTCCAAACTATTTATTTTTTAAAAAAATTCTTGTACTTCAAAATGTAATCGATTACAATACGTAATAGATGAACTAGAAAGGATTTTGACATCCAAATGGTAAGAATTGCAGATGTGGCCAAACTGGCAAATGTTTCGACTGCTACAGTTTCAAGGGTAATAAGTAACTCCGAAACTGTAAAAATTGAGACAAGAGAAAAAGTATTGCAAGCAATAGAAAAGTTGAAATATCAACCAAATGTACTGGCTAGACAACTAAGGAGAATGGAAACCAAGACAATCCTGGTAATAGTACCTGACATTACAAATACTTTTTTCTCTAATGTTTTAAGAGGGATAGAGGCCATTGCCGGAGAAAACAGCTATCAAGTATTACTTGGTGATACCGGTAATATAATTGATAGAGAATATGGATATTTTGATATCCTGCGCCAGAGGAAAGCCGACGGAATGATTCTTCTTACAGCAAGAAGCAACCAGCAATTGCTAGAGGAAATTGCAAAAGACTACCCAATTGTACTGGCGTGTGAGTATTTTGAAGGTTCTAAGCTTCCTACTGTGTCAATTGACAATATTAGTAGTGCTAGAAAGGCAACTGAACATTTAATAAGTTTGCATCATAAGAGAATTGCCCATATTTCAGGACCGCTAAATGTAGTAGTTGGAAGGGATAGATTAAAAGGTTTCCAACAGGCAATGATGCAACATAACCTTCTGATTGAACCATGCCTAGTGCAAGAAGGAGATTTCTCTTATGAGAGCGGCTATAACCTAATGACGAAGCTGCTGGCGTTGGAAAATCTGCCAACTGCTGTTTTTGCCGGAAACGATGAGATGGCTATGGGAGCGATTAAAGCAATGAAATCGAAAGGTCTAAAAGCTCCTGACGATATATCTGTGGTAGGTTTTGATGACATAAAATTTGCATCGGTGTTTGAACCTGCACTGACTACTATCAAACAGCCAACGTTTGAGATTGGAAAGTGTGCAATGGAGTTGCTGTTACAGTTGATCAACAATGACTCGTTAGACAAACAGCAATTTATACTATCAGACAAACTAGTTGTTAGAGAATCAAGCACAATAAACAAATTCACAAATTAAAATGTTGGAATCGAAAACATGAAGAGACGGGTTTCTTCCAACTCTTTTCACTCTAATATGTAAACGATTACAAAACATGCTTAAATAATTGTAATCGATTACATATTTACAACCTGTCGTATGGTACCTGGGAGGTGATGTTCACACGTCAAAGCGTCCAATTTAAAAAATTAGATAGTATGAAATAAAAACAAAGGGGTTATGAAATTGAAAAAAAACATGTTATCTTCAGCCTTTATATTACTTTTCGTAAGTTTGACACTTTTGGGATGCGGCAATAATGAATCAACTTCAGCAGAAAAAGAAAAACAACAGAAAAACGAAAACTATTCAGCAGATACAAATGGTCCCTTAACGATTAATCCGGAAATACCAGATATAGAAGTACTTGATAAAGGCCCTAACGGTGAACAAGCAGTCTCTGCAAAATCATTGCAGTTAACTGAAGAAGAGCTTAAAGAAATAGCTGAAGGTGAATATACAGCTGCCATCGTAATGCACTATTCAGGAACTGATTATATGAATGCTGCAGTAGGGGCAATGGAAGACACATTCGAGAAAATGGGCATTGAAGTCGTTGCTGTAACAGATGCCCAGTTCAAAGCGGAAAAACAGGTAAACGATATAGAAACGGTATTGGCAAAGCAGCCGGATATTATGATTTCCGTTCCGGTAGACGCAGTTTCAACAGCACCTGCTTATAAAAAAGCGGTGGAGCAAGGTGTGAAATTAGTATTTATGGATGGTGCTGCAGAAGGTCTTGAAGCGGGCAAAGACTATATCAGCATTGTATCAGGTGATAATTATGGGAATGGAGCCCTGGCTGCCGACATAATGGCTGAGAAGATCGGTAAAAAAGGAAAAGTCGGGATTGTTTACCATGATGTGAACTTTTTCGTAACGAAGAACCGCTCAGACGCTTTTGAAGCAACGATTAAGGAAAAATATCCTGATATTGAGATTGTAGCTCAAGGCGGAATTACCGATCCGAATAAAGGTGAAGAAGTTGCTTCTGCAATGCTAACAAGAAATCCGGACATTGACGGTATATTTGCTCCTTGGGACGTTCCGGCGGAAGGGGTTATGTCAGCGGCTCGGACGGCAGGCAGAGAAGATCTGGTAGTTACAACTGTAGATTTAGGTACGAATGTGGCAATATCCATTGCTTCAGATGGAATTGTTCAAGGTCTGGGTGCACAATTACCTTATGATCAGGGAGTTGCCCAAGCGATACTATCAGGCTATGCACTTCTTGGAAAAGAAGCACCGGCATACGTAGCTTCACCAGCGATTAGAGTAACAAAAGACAATGTATTGGATGCATGGAAATTAATCTATGGTATTGACGCTCCTGCAACGGTTCAGGATGCAATGAAGTAATTTAAATTAAGCCCAAACTATTTTATAGAGGCTAGCATAAGCTTGCAGCCTCTATAGACAAAGAAGGTGAATTCCCTTGGACCAACCAATACTGGAAATGAAAAATATTAGTAAAGCTTTTAATGGCATCACCGTGCTCGACAAGGTTGACTTCTCATTAAGAAAAGGTGAAGTACATGCTTTGATGGGAGGGAATGGAGCAGGGAAATCAACTTTAATGAAGATACTTACTGGGGTCTACTCTGCAGATCAAGGCGAAATTATAATCGAAGGAAAACCGGTTAGTATAAATAGTTTTGATGATGCGAAAGTAAATAATATATCGATGATCTTTCAGGAGTTTAGTTTGATTCCGACTCTTACGGTTGCACAGAACATCTTTCTAGCACGTGAACAGAAAAACTCACTAGGCTTGCTCAATGACAAAGAGAGCGAGAAAAGAACAGAAGAATTGCTTAATGAATTAGGAGTTAACATCAAACCAACCGATATCGTCCAGAATTTAGGAGTAGGCTATTGGCAGATGACTGAAATTGCCAAGGCGCTGTCCCAGGATGCAAAAATATTAATAATGGATGAACCTACTTCATCCTTAACGAAAAACGAAACAGAAGTACTGTTCACGATCATTAATGAATTGAAAGCAAAAGATTATTCTATCATCTATATTTCTCACAGGATGGATGAAATCTTTCAAATATGCGACAGAATTACAATTTTACGGGACGGCAAATATATTACCACTGAAAAGTGCAGTGAAACAGACCTGGATAGTGTGATCAAGCACATTGTCGGCAAAGAGTTTGACCAGGCATTTGAATGGCAAGAACGCCCATACTCTGCAGACGGCCCCCCTGTTTTCGAGGTGAAAAATTTAAGTGCGGGAGAAAAAGTCCAGAATGTAAACCTTAAAATCCAGCCTGGAGAAATTGTAGGGATCGCGGGTTTGATGGGAAGCGGAAGGACTGAATTAATGCGATGCCTGTTCGGTATTGACAGGATAGACAGCGGTGAAGTGTTTGTAGAAGGCAAAAAGCACACGATTAAAAATGCAGGGGATGCGATTGCTGCCGGGATTACTTTAATACCTGAGGACAGGCGAATGCAAGGCTTAGTTCTCCAGCATAGTGTCAAGGATAATATGATCCTGCCTATTCTTTCAAAGCTTAAAAAAGGGCTTTTTGTAGATAATCGCAGGGCTAATGACATCAGCAAACGGTTTGTCGAAAAGTTAAATATTAAGACGGATGATATTTTTAAACAATCCAATTTGTTATCAGGCGGAAATCAGCAAAAAATTGTACTTGCCAAGTGGCTTGCACATGATCCGACTGTTTTGCTGCTCGATGAACCTACCATCGGTGTAGATATTGGAGCTAAAACCGAAATAATCGATATTATTCGGGAAATGGCTGATAGCGGCAAAGCCATATTAGTTGTCTCTTCAGAACTCCCTGAACTTCTTGCATTGAGCGATCGGGTGCTTGTCATGCATGAGGGTCAGATTAAAAAGGAGATGAAGCGCACGGAAATCAATTCAGAGGAGGAACTGGAATATGCAATCCAAGGTTTCTAGTCAGACAGGTCCAGCACTTTCATTAAAAAAATTCGAATGGCGGAACTATATCGTCTATCTCGCTTTCGTTGGTGTATTAATCTACTTTTCAGTAAGTCTTTATGACCAAGGATTTTTGACATCCGGCAATTTGTTAAACATTGTACGTCAGACAGCCACAATTTCCTTAATGGCTCTTGCGATGACATTTGTGATCAGTACAGGAGAAATTGACTTGTCCGTAGGTTCCGTTGCAGCTTTATCCTCCTTAACTGGGGCACTGGCGCTCCAGGCGGGATACGGGATCTTCGGCGGCTTGGTTGCAGGCGTTGGCACAGGCTTAGCGGTAGGCTTAATAAATGGATTGCTGGTCACTAAAGTAGCGATTCCTTCATTCCTTGTTACTTTGGGAACGATGGGAGCTGTAAAAGGGATGGCGATGTGGATCACTGATACTGCTCCAGTACCGATTATTGATGCGAACTTTAACTTCATTTTTGGCTCAGGAGACATCGGTCCTATTCCTGTTTTGTTAATCTGGACACTTGTATTTACCGTGATTGCCCATGTGTTGCTCAGGAAAACGTCATTTGGCCGGCAGGTTCTTGCAACGGGTGGTAATGAAAACGCTGCACGGTTCTCGGGAGTCAAGGTAATGAGAATTAAGCTGCTCGTTTTCGTAGGAACAGGCCTGATGGCCGGGCTTGCAGGTCTTTTGTATGCAGGCCGCATGAACGCAGGAAGATTTTCCTTTGGTGAAGGCGACGAACTTTCTGTTATTGCTGCCGTCATTCTCGGGGGTACAGCATTGGCGGGCGGTGTCGGAACTGTAATTGGGACTCTAATCGGTTCTCTAATGATTGGGGTCATCAATAATGGCCTTATTATTATGGGCCTTGATGTAAGCCAGCAAATGATCATCAGAGGGATCATCATCATTCTTGCGGTTGCACTTGGACGTAAAGCAATTAAGAGATAAATAGAAACCATCGGTGACTGGAGGAAGCTTTGTGGAAAAAATAAAAGTTGGTGTAATCGGCACAGGCTTCATCGGGCCAACTCATATTGAAGCAATTAGAAGACTCGGTTTTGTCGAAGTGTTAGGCCTGGCTGACAGCAGCCAGGAAGCCTCTGAAAAAAAAGCCCGTGAGCTTGGAATTCAGAAAGCATATAGGGATTACTGTGAAATGCTTGAGGATCCCGAAATCCAGGTTGTACACAATTGTACTCCGAACCATCTTCATTTTGAAATCAATAAAGAGATCATCAAGGCTGGCAAGCACATTGTTTCTGAAAAACCGCTGGCAATGGACAACAGGGAATCTGCAGAATTGCTGAATCTCGCAAAAGAGCATGGTGTTGTCCACGGTGTGAATTTCAATTATCGGCAGTTCGCCAGCGTACAAAATTTGCGCGAGAAGATCGCGAATGGAGACTTAGGCAAGGTTAATCTTGTCTATGGAAGCTACCTTCAAGACTGGCTGTTATATGAAACCGATTACAACTGGCGTCTTGCTCCTGATGCAGGCGGGAAATCACGGGCTATAGCGGATATTGGGTCACATTGGTGTGATACTGTCCAATATGTGACCGGTAAAAGGATTGTGGAGGTTTTTGCCGACCTGGCTACTGTTATACCATTCCGTAAAAAGCCCAGCGAAACTACGGCAACTTTTGGAGCCAGCGCTTCACAAGGTGAGGTCTATGAAGAAGTGGCTATAAATACAGAGGATTATGCTTCAGTACTGGTACGCTTCGATGATGGATCAAAGGGAGTATTTACCGTTTCCCAGGTCAGTGCAGGCCGCAAGAACCGACTGAGCTTCGAAATCGCAGGGAGCAAAAGTGCGGCATTTTGGAACCAGGAAGAACCCGAAAAGCTTTGGATTGGACATCGGGATAAGCCCAATGAAATCCTTCTTGCGGATGTAGCTTTGTTCGAGCAGGGTGCAAAAGAATCCATCCATCATCCAGGAGGGCATAACGAGGGCTGGCCGGATGCCTTGAAAAACATGATGAAAAACTTTTATTCTTTCATTCGTGATGGGAAAGACCCTGCAAACGATAAAACCAATTTCGCAACCTTTGAGGACGGACATATTTCAATGTGTATTACCGATGCCATTTTGGAAAGCAGCAAAAATCAAAAATGGGTGAAGGTTCTGAACAGAAGGGAGGGCAATATATGAAACTGGGAGTTTTTACTGTTCTCTACCAAAACTTCGCTTTAGAAGAAATGCTTGATAAAGTCGCTGAAATGGGGATTGAAGCTGTCGAATTGGGAACAGGAAATTTTCCGGGAAACCACCATTGTAACCCGGATGAATTACTGGAGAGCCCAGAAAAATTAAAAGCTTTTAAAAAGGCGATTGAAAGCAGAGGGATATTAATAAGTGGCCTAAGCTGCCATGGCAATCCGCTGCACCCCAATTCCGGCACGGCAAAGGATGCACATGAGGTTTGGCGAAAAACGGTCCGCCTGGCTGAACGGCTGGAAGTGCCAGTGGTTAACGGCTTTTCCGGATGTCCAGGCGACCATGCAGGAGCAAAGTTCCCTAATTGGGTCACATGTTCATGGCCGCCGGAATACGCGGAAGTGCTGGATTGGCAGTGGAATGAAGTAGTGATTCCATATTGGAAAGAGGAAGCAAAATTTGCTGAAGCACATGGGATTCGCCAGATAGCGTTCGAAATGCACCCGGGTTTTGTCGTTTACAATCCGGAAACGCTTTTGAAATTAAGGGAACAAGCCGGTGAGGCTATCGGCGCTAATTTTGATCCGAGCCATCTGATTTGGCAGGGAGTTAATCCGGTAGAAGCCATCAAAAAGCTTGGCCGGGAAAAAGCCATCTTTCATTTCCATGCCAAGGATGTATATTTGGATAAGCCCAATATAAGTTTAAATGGTGTGCTGGATACCAAGCATTATAGCGAAATTCTTGACCGATCATGGACCTTCAGGTCTGTTGGCTATGGACATGACGAAAAGCTTTGGAAGGATATGGTCAGTACCCTGCGTGCCGTTGGTTATGATTATGTTGTGTCTATTGAGCATGAAGATATGCTGGCTTCCACTGATGAAGGTTTAAGCAAAGCAATTTCCCTGTTGAAAGAAACTTTGTTTAAAGAGGATGTAGGGGAAGTGTGGTGGGTGTAAGCCTTAAAAAGAATCAGCTAAATATGTAGACGGAGGTAATTTTATGACAACAATGCAAGCAGTATTTTTCCCGGGAGATAAAAAAGTAGATGTACGCCAGGTTGATATTCCAACACCAGGGCAGGGAGAAGTATTAATACAGCTTAAAGCTTCGGCAATCTGTCGCAGTGATATGAGTTTGTACTATGGAACATCTGTTTTTGAAGGAACAGAACTGGGCAAAACGATCCCGGGACATGAGCCAGCCGGAGTAATTACAGAAGTAGGCAATGGGGTATCCACTTTCAAGCCGGGCGATAGAGTAGCCGTTTATTTGGCGATTGGCTGCGGAGAATGTGCACATTGCAAGAGCGGATACAAAATGTTCTGTAAGGACTTTAAATGCGTAGGTTTTGATTCCCATGGCGGAGATGCCGACTATATGGTGGTGCCGGCAGAAAATTGCATGAAGCTTCCGGATGATATGAGCTTTGTTACTGCAGCTGTTTCTACCGATGCAGTTGGAACACTGTATCACGCACAAAAGAGATTAGGTATCTCAGGAAGAGACATACTGGTTGTGTTTGGATTGGGGCCCATGGGCAATGCAGGCGTGATGATTGGGAAAGGATTGGGAGCCACAGTTATTGCCGTAGACATGCTGGATGAACGCTTGGAAATGGCGAAAGAGCTTGGAGCAGATTATATCATCAACGGCAAACATGCGAATGTACAAGACGAAATTGTACGCATTACGAATGGGCGGGGAGCAGATGCCGCTATTGATTGTTCGGGAAGTCCATATGCACAGAATGATGCACTGGATTGTGTAAGGCCTCATGGAAGAGTAGCCTTTGTCGGGGAAAGCAAGGAAACAACCATTAAACCGAGCCCGCAATTAATTCGCAAACAAGTAACCGTAATGGGTTCATGGTATTTCCCAATTCAGGAATTCCCTGAGATAGCGGAGTTTATCGTCAGACACAACCTCCCAGTTGAAAAATTAGTTACTCACCGCTTTAAGCTGGATGAAGCAGAAATGGCCTTCCGTTTATTTGATGAAAGAAAAACGGAAAAAGCAGTATTTGTTTGGGAATGATCTTGTGTTCAAAAGCTAGTGTAATAGAATCATAAATTTCTTGAGAAGAGGTAATTGACTATGAAAGGCATTGCATTTAATACATGGGTCTATAGCAGTTTCCCATCCTGGGTACCATCTTATCCGCTTGAAGAAGTCATCAAACGATTGTCTTCCTTTGGCTATGATGCGATTGAAATTGGCTGTGCGGCTCCCCATGCGTGGCCGGACTATTTATCGCCTGAAAGAAGACAGGAAATTTTAAGGCTATTAAAAGAAAACAATTTAAAGGTTTCTTCCATGCTTCCTGCACCGGGCGGCGGACCAGGCATGAACCCTAGCTCACCTTCAAAAGAAGAAAGAGAGTTTACGATCAAGCATTATAAAGAAGTAGTACGCCTTGCCCATGAATGGGAATGCCCAACTGTGATGTGGATTGCCGGCTGGGTTGTCTTTGGAACCACTCAACAGGATGCCTGGAATTACAGCCTGGAAGGATTGATTGAAGTAGGGAATTATGCAAAGGAACTTGGTGTGACTATGGTAGTAGAGCCAACCCCTACGGATAGCAATCTTATTGAAACAGCTGACGACGCATTGCTTCTAGCTGAGCAAACAGGCCTGGATAATGTCAAAGTGATGTTTGATACTTTCCATGCTTTATATCGGAATGAAGTCCCTAGTGATTATGTATATCGCATGGCTGATAAACTCCACCATGTCCATATTTCAGACAATGATCGCCTTCCTCCAGGCCAGGGAAGATGTGACTTTGACGCAGTATTAAGAGCGTTGAAGGAAATTAATTATGACGGATATCTATCCATGGAAGTTGGTTTCCATTCCAGACAATCTGAACCGGATTGGTATGCCAAAACTTCGATTCAATTCCTGAAAAACAAAGTAAATGAAATTTTTTAAGAGCTGAAAAATGGGGCCAGTGCCATTTGTTCCTTCTGGCCCCTAACATGCTTCTGAGATTTCCACCATACGACCATAACTCTTTGATTACCCTCTTAGTCAACTAAAGAAATCAGCACAGGATATATAACACATTTATGATCATACATTGGTCGAAAAAATTTTGAACTCATCCACAGAAACCTGCTTAGAACCGGTCATTTAATTGGTTGTTAAAAAGAAAAATATAATGGATTACTTTAAGGAGGTGATCTGTAAAAACATAAAAATTTTAGTTGACTCTAAAAAATGGACGAGGTGAAATCATGAAATTTAGTTACCAAACGAATACTTGGGGAGGCGTTGTCGGCCACCCTGCTGGCGTTACTTCAGTAAAGGATCTCTATTATCTTGCGAATGGATCAACAGAGGAAGCATTGAGGGATATTTCTGAAACTGGATACAAAGGCTTTGAAATTTTTGATGGAAACCTTATGCAATACAAAGGGAAAGAACAGGAGTTCAAAGAGTTCATATCAAGCCGTTCATTGGAATTTATCGGAGTCTATACAGGCGGGAATTTTATTTTTGACGATATCTTAGAAGAAGAGCTATCAAAAATAGAAAGCGTGTCAGCACTGGCAGCAGAATTGGGAGCAGAGCACCTGGTTATTGGCGGCGGAGCAGTCCGAACCAGCGGCATCTCGGAAAGCGATTACATAAAATTGGGGGATGCACTAAATAGAGCTGCCAAAATAGCTGAAAAGTATAAACTGATCCCAAGTTACCATCCTCATCTTGGAACTTGTGTAGAAACGCCCGAGCAATTGGATAAGTTAATGCCTTTAACATCCATCAATCTCTGCCCGGATACCGCCCATATTGAAGCGGGTGGGGGAGACCCGGTCGAGGTTATAAAGAAATACGCAGATAGAATTAAATATGTTCACTTTAAAGATTACGCAGAAGGACAATTTTTGCCTTTGGGAAAAGGACATCAAAAGTTTGCCGAAATGCTCAAGATTCTCGAGGATGTTCGATATGATGGCTGGATTACCGTTGAATTGGACAGCTATCCAAATCCGAAAGAAGGAGCGGAAATCAGCAGGCAATTTCTTTCACAAGACTACCTTTAAGAACTGTGTAAAAACTGACGGACAAAAGGGGGAAAATGTATGAAAAAAATTTTTTTATTTCTTTTAATGATATTGCTGATCAGCAGTATTGCACTTGTCGGCTGCAGCCAGGGCAACACAGAGACTGCCGGTGGTTCAGAGGATTTAACACCAGAGGAAGCAGCAGACAGTTCGGGTCCAATCACAATCAATCAGGACATTCCCGATCGGGAAATCTTGAGTAAAGGTCCTGATGGAGAATCGGCAATATCAGCTAAAACCTTGCAGCTTACTGAAGAAGAGGTTGAAGAGATTAAAGCAGGAGACTATACGGCAGCAATCGTCATGCACTATGCGGGTAATGACTGGGCTACCGCTCAAATAGCCGGTTTGGAAGCCACCTTTAAAAGAATGGGCATAGAAGTGGTAGCGGTAACAGATGCACAATTTAAGGCAGAAAAACAAGTGTCCGATATAGAAACAGTCCTTGCCAAGTCACCAGACATTATCGTCGGAATTCCTGTTGACCCAGTTTCCACAGCAGGAGCATTCAAAAAAGCTGCAGATGCAGGGGTAAAAGTAGTATTTATGGATAATAAGCCGGAAGGGCTGACAGCTGGCGAGGATTATGTAAGCGTTGTCTCAGCCGATAACTATGGAAACGGGATTGCTGCGGCAGATATTATGGCTGAAGCTCTCGGGGAAAAAGGAGAAATCGGCGTTATATATCATGACGCAGATTACTTTGTAACAAGACAGCGTACTGAGGCATTTGAAGCAACTATCCAGGAAAAATATCCGAATATCAAGATTGTTGAGCGAGGCGGAATTACCGGGCCTAATGATGGAGAGAAAGTGGCTTCCGGAATGCTGACCAAAAATTCTGACTTGGATGGTATGTTTGTAGTTTGGGATGTTCCGGCAGAGGGTGCATTGGCAGCAGCCCGTAATTCAGGAAACAATGACCTGGTCATCACAACGATTGATTTAGGTACAACAGTTGCTTTAGACATTGCTTCCGGTGGCAGCATTAAAGGACTTGGAGCTCAGCTCCCATATGATCAGGGAATCTCTGAAGCTATCCTTGCCGGCTACGGATTGCTTGAAAAAGAAGCCCCTGCTTATGTAGCTGTGCCGGCTCTCAAAGTAACACAGGAAAATGTTTTGGAATCATGGAAGCTTGTTTATCATAAGGACGCACCGGATACGATTCAAGATGCAGCCAAGTAATTAAACTATCATTCTAGGAGGTATATAGTTTGAAAGAACCCAGAAATATGTCATAAGTAAAAAGTGCGCATAACAAAATAAGCCTACTGCAAAAGTGGGCTTGGGAAAAAATGTATTAAAGTAAAAATATCAATCGTGTATACGCTTATCGGGGATCTGGTAACCTAAGTTTTCCAGATATCTTATAGCCATTTCCTCCGTGATCTGAGGTGCATAAGTAGGTGTTGGTTTGGAGTCCGTATTGTATAACTCATCATTAAATGGCTCATTTTTATCAAGCATATGGTAAATACAAATGAGTAGCTTATGGGCAATCGCAATAATCGCTTTTTTGTGACCTCGACGTTTCTTAATTTGATCATAACGGATTTTGAAGTAAGGACACTCTTTACTTTTAATGACAGCATTTGCACATTGGACCAACAAAGGCTTGATGCAAACGCCAGCTCGCGAAACACGGACCGATTTTTTCTTTCCGGCACTTTCATTGTTTTGCGGTGTAAGCCCCGCCCAGGAACATAGATGTTTATCGGAAAGAAACACAGACATATCCATGCCGATTTCACCAAGAATAGCAATAGCCGTAAAGATATCTTTAATACCTGGTAAGGATAAAATCAATTCGATTTGCGGCAAGTAGGGCTGAACTAATTTTAAAACAACGGATTCAATATCGGCGATGTGCTTCTCAATGCTGTCAATATGGTCAAGGCACACGCGCATCTTATCGGCTTGTGGCTTGGTCAAATTCCCATGAATGGATTTTACAATGGTGTCTGTTTTTTTTTCATCCTTCCGTGTAGCATCGATGAAACATCGAAATCCGTATCATCAGGGTGATCAAGAATATGATGAATAATTCGCATAGAACTTACACCGAAAGTATCCGAAACGACACTGGAAATCATAATGTTGGAAACGGTAAGAGAGTTTTGAACACGGTTTTTCTCGCTCGACTTAAAGTTGATGAGTTCAAACCGGTACCGCATTAAATCTCGAATTTGACGAATGGGCAGAGGTGGTATAAAACTGCCGGGAACCAAGCCGTGTTTGTGTAGGTCGCAAAGCCAAATCGAATCTTTTTTCTCGGTTTTCTTGCCGCGAATACCCTTCACATATTTTGGGTTAGCAACGACAACCTCACAGTCGTGCTCCAAAATATTAAACACAGGGTGCCAATACTTGCCTGTAGACTCCATACAGACATGTTTGCAAGATTGGGATTTCAGCCAATCTAGAAGATGGTGCAAATCCTCCGTAAAAGTTGAAAATCGCTTCGTTTGGTACTCGGTAACCCCCGACTGGTTCGTCGTACCTACCGTTGCAATAACAAACTTTTTGTGGACATCAATTCCACAGCAAATAGGGTAAACAATTTTGAGCATAAACACATCCCCACTAAAATTTATAGTGGATAAAGCAGACATTGACTGTTTGCCACATAATAAACGGGAATTGTTTATACAAGGATTAGTTTACGTGCTCGATGGCACACTTATTTGTACTTGAAAATGGCAAACGGCACATCTTATTATGCGGGCAGTATGAAACTGCACCACTCACCTCCCCGTGCTCTGTAGTGTATCTGCTTATCCAAATACATTATAGCAACCATTAGCAGGGTTAGAGAGTACTTTCATTAAATTTTTGTGCCTTGAGCACAGCGAAAGGAATGAAACTTATTATGAAAAAGTTGAACATTGGTATGATTGGCGGAGGATTCATGGGAAAGGCGCATGCCCTTGCGTATGCAGGGATGCCGATGTTCTTTTGGCCGTCACCAGTTATTCCGCACCGCCACACAGTAGTGGATGTAACGGAAGAATTGGCAAAGGAAGCGGCTGCCAAATACGGCTTTGATCACTACGCAACCGACTGGAGACAGGTAGTGAACGATCCCGACATTGACATTATTGATATCGTCACTCCCAACAATACCCATGCTGAGATTGCAATTGCTGCAGCAAAGGCTGGGAAACATGTAATATCTGAAAAACCTTTGGCACTCGGTGCAGAAGAAGCAAAAACTATGCTGGATGCTGTGACAGCAGCAGGCGTCAAGCACATGGTTGCATTTAATTACAGAAGGACACCGGCCGTTGCCCTAGCCAAAAAGTATTTGGAGGAAGGAAAGATTGGCAAGGTCCTCAATTTCCGGGGTACTTACCTCCAGGATTGGTCCGCAGATCCAAATTCACCTCTATCGTGGCGTTTTCAGAAAAAAATCGCCGGTTCCGGGGCGTTAGGGGATATCGGAACTCACGTAGTAGATATTGCACGATATCTTGTAGGTGAGATCACCGATGTAAATGCTGTTACGAAAACATGGATTCCAGAAAGACCTGTTCAGACTGGAGGAGTCGATAAATTGGGTACTGTTAAAAGCGCCAGTGATGTTCCAAAAGCGGCAGTAGATGTAGATGATGAATTTGTTTCTCTGCTAAAATTTGAGGGTGGGGCTGTTGGCAGCATCGAAGCTACACGAAATGCCTGGGGCAGAAACAATTTCCTGACATTCGAAATTCATGGGGAAAAGGGTTCCCTGTACTTTAATTATGAACGCCGGGATGAATTGCAAGTTTGTTTTGCTGATGACCCAGGTGACTCGAAAGGTTTCAGAACCGTATACACCGGACCGGCTCACCCATATGGTGAAGGGCTGTGGCCAATTCCTGCATTGGGAATCGGCTATGGAGAAACGAAAATCATAGAAACGTATGACTTCTTTAAGTCGATTGTCGAAAATACTGAGGTGTCGCCTAACTTCAACGATGGTTACCGTGTAGAACTCGTTGCTGATGCCATTCTTGAATCTGCAGAGAAAGGTGTTTGGGTGAATATTGAAAAGACTGTTGCAAACATAACCTAGCCACACAAACCATCAAAAACTATTTAAAGGATGAGTGCTATTTATAAATCTCATCCTTTTTTCTACTAATTACCCGATTGAAATTGTATAAAACGCAATATGACTTTTGATTAAAAGAGTAAAATTAAGGTATTAACAAATAATTTTACCATTTAAAAAATATTTTTATTTCCTCCATATATAGACCATATAGAAAAAGGGAGAGATTTATGTACGGGATTGAAAATGGGATCTTTAGAGGTAGCTTTAATGCGTTCAGGATATTGGCTTGCAGCTCAATGAATACGCGAAATCTAATTCCAATTAAACTTATAGGGAGTTATTGATTTTCGTATTTCCATTGCCTGGCGAACAAATGAGGTCTCAGAAACAATCGATGAAATGATGCAGGACATCACGATACAGTTATAGATACGGATCATCTTCTGGATAAAAAGTAAACTCGAACTATTCAAATGATCTTCGTAAAATATGATGGTCTTTTTTATTGAAGACGTATGGTCAACATACAAAGGTCCCTCGTTGAAATCATGTCTTCAGTTACCGATTCCTGCTTTATGAACGCGGAGATGGGTATGTACATCAATTATACTGCTTTATATAATAAGGATTAGCGGATAATACATTTGCTACCGGGTGGATAAGCAAAATAAGAATTTAATTGTCACTAAAAGAAATAGAATTTAGCCTATAGATATTAAAATTGTTTCAATCGAGGGTGTGTCCAGAAAGTCAATAAAGATGACTTTCTGGACACACCCTCTTCTGTTTAACAGACCTGATTTTTCAAATATACCATGATAGATGAACTCGTAACCTTTTTGACAGTGTTTTAACAAATCCACCAAAACAATTTGAATTTTCTATATTTTTAAGTTGTTAATGTGCTATTATAATATATAACTATTTTGTATTGTTTCGATAATAAAACGTTATGTAATAGGAAAGGAGAGTTTAAGTGAGGGAAATTTATATTGTTGATGCTGTGCGGACGCCGATCGGAAAATATAAAGGAGCCTTAAAAAGCGTCAGGCCGGATGATCTTGGGGCAATTGTGATAAAAGCTTTGACCGCCAGGCATCCGGACATAAATCCGGGCGACATTGAAGAAGTTGTCTTTGGGAATGCCAATCAGGCCGGGGAGGATAACCGTAATGTTGCAAAAATGTCAGCCTTATTGGCAGGCCTTCCGGTAGAAGTGGCTGGAACTACGATTAACCGCTTGTGCGGTTCCGGTTTGGATGCTGTCAATTATGCTGCCAGGGCGATTATTACAGGGGAGGGTGACATCTATGTAGCCGGCGGGACAGAAAGCATGACAAGAGCCCCATATGTATCTGCAAAGCCGGAAAATGATTTTCCGCGCGGCAATATCGAGTTGTTTGATACGACGATTGGCTGGCGCTTTATTAATCAGCAGCTTCAAAGCATGTACGGTTCTGAGAGCATGCCGGAAACGGCTGAAAATGTCGCAAAGCAATACGGGATTTCCCGGCAAGAACAGGATCAATTTGCCTTGGAAAGTCAGTTGCGAACACAATCAGCTATCAAGTCCGGCCGGTTTAATGATGAGTTGATCCCGGTTGTTTCTGTCGACCGAAAAGGGAGGCAGATAAAGGTTAGCGAAGATGAACACCCACGCCCCGGAATGACAATCGAAGCTCTGGCAAAATTAAAACCGTTATTCCCTGGAGGAACTGTGACAGCCGGAAATGCGTCCGGTGTCAATGATGGTGCTTCTGCTTTATTATTGATGGCTGCCGAGCGGGCAAAAGCCCAAGGAATAAGACCGCTTGCGAAATATATTGCTTCGGCTGTGGCGGGCGTCCACCCGTCAGTCATGGGCATTGGACCTGTTGCCGCAGTCAGAAAAGCATTGCAAAGAGCAGGATTATCTATCCATGATATCGGGCTGGTCGAATTGAATGAAGCGTTCGCCTCCCAGTCGCTGGCCTGTATTAGCGAACTGCAGCTGGATCCGCGAATTGTCAATGTAAACGGCGGAGCGATATCACTTGGACACCCCCTTGGCGCAAGCGGGGCAAGGATCATGACAACACTCCTTTATGAAATGAAAAAGCGCAACATTAAGTATGGCCTGGCAACGATGTGTGTCGGCGTTGGCCAGGGGATTGCCACCATTGTCGAAAATCTTGACGGGAATGAATGATGATAATCGGAATTTAGTTTCTGAAATCCAGAATTGCGCTATCCAGTCATTCGAAAAAATAAAATATTTTGAAAATAATCACGAATCTTGTAGAATGACAATATGACGGAATTTTACCGATATAGAAGCATGATGAAATGAGGATGAACAGACATTGAATACAAGATCAATGATTTTTACCTTATATGGAGATTACATATCCCACTATGGAAGTAAAATTTGGACCGGAAGCCTGATCCGTTTGTTGCATGAATTTGGCCATAATGATCAATCTGTCAGGGCGGCGATTTCACGAATGAACAAGCAAGGCTGGGTTCAGGCCGAAAAAATCGGCAATAAAAGCTACTATTCATTAACACCCCGCGGTGAAAAGCGGATCGAAGAGGCTGCTAAGCGGATTTTTAAATTAAAGCCGGAAAAGTGGGACGGGAAATGGCGCATCCTGATGTACACGATCCCGGAAGAAATCAGGGCCGTTAGGGATGAACTAAGAAAAGAGTTGGTGTGGAGTGGTTTCGGGACAATTTCCAATAGCTGCTGGATTTCCGCCAACAATCTTGAAAAACAAGTGTACGATCTGATTGAGAAGTACGGCATTGAACCGTATGTCGACTTTTTTGTAGCGGAATATGACGGCCCCCACGAAAACGTCAAATTAGTCGAAAAAAGCTGGGACCTGCAGGAAATTAATGACCGCTACCAGGAGTTTATTAGCGAATACAGCCAAAAGTATATTATTGATAAAAATAAAATTTCCAAAGGGCAAATGTCTGATGCCGAATGCTTTGTTGAAAGAACGAAGCTCGTGCACGAATACCGGAAATTTTTGTTCTTTGACCCGGGACTGCCTGAGGAGTTGTTGCCGGAAAGGTGGCTCGGCAACCATGCAGCTGCATTATTCAGCGATTATTATAAGGAACTGGCCGAACCTGCATCATGCTTTTTTGAAACGGTTTTTAAGGAAGGGAACGAACTAAAGAACCGCCATGAAGATTATGATGTCCTTGATCATCCTTTTATTATTGATTAATGAGCAAGACCGGACAATCAGACAAAGGAGTTTTTCATGTGAATCAATTAACTTCACTCCTGAACATTAAATATCCAATCATTCAGGGCGGCATGGGCAATATCAGCAATGCGCCGTTGACGGCGGCCGTATCTGAAGCAGGCGGTCTAGGCACAATCGGTGCCGGCACGATGGAGCCGGGTGAGCTCGAAAAGATTATCATCGACACGAAGAATAGAACGACAAAGCCTTTTGCGGTCAATATTGCTCTTTCCGTATCCCAGCATGTAAAGGAAATCGGCGCGCTCCTTATCAAGCACGGAGTATATGCGGTATCTTTATCCGCAGGAAATCCGACTCCGTTCATTCCAAAATTTCATGAGTATGGGATCAAAGTGGTTTCTGTCGTTGCGTCTGTCCAGCATGCCAGGAAAGCGGAAGGGGCTGGTGCAGATATACTTGTAGCAGAAGGCTATGAGGCCGCCGGCATTAACTCAAATCTTGAGACGACGACGCTGACGCTAATTCCACAAATCGTTGCCAATGTCCAAATTCCTGTTGTTGCTGCTGGTGGGATTGGCGACGGCAATGGTCTTGCGGCGATGCTTGCGCTTGGAGCAAGCGGGGTGCAAATGGGAACAAGGTTGATTGCCACAAAGGAAGCCCCTTTTCATGACAATTATAAGCAAAAGCTCCTGCAAGCTGCGGATCATGACACGCTCATTGTCGGCCGGACTTTCGGGAAAATCAGAAGGGTCATGGACACAGAATATGCCCGCAAACTTTTGATTGAAGAAAAGAAGGGCATTACGGTTCAACAATTCAATATGCTCACATCTGAAGAATTTCATAAAATCGGGGCACTTGAGGGCAAGGAAGCAAACGGTTTTATGAATGGCGGGCAAATTTCTGGTCTAATTAACGATATCCCGACTGTCTCGGAGTTGTTAGAAAGAATGGTAAGTGAGGCCCGAACAGCTATAAAAAGGGCAAGGCAACTCGTTTAATATAAAATTTATGGTCAGCCAAGCTTATTGGCTGTTTTTTTTTTAGAAAAAGTTTTTTAATTATATTTAATTTTCGGAATATTATTGACTTATAAAGAAAAATAATGATAATATAACGTTGTATTCACGGTACCTATAGTTAATATCATATTAAATTGAAAACAATTACATATTTTTGGTAACCGGCTTACTTCTTTTATCAGGTTAGCCGGATAAAAATATTTTTATTAACAAGGGGGATTAAAATGAAAAAATCGGCACAAATTTTCTCATTACTATTTACAGGGGTGCTTTTACTAGCAGGTTGCGGCAATGAAACAGCAAAGGAGCCTGCTGCTGGGGGAGAAAAAGAAACGTATAAAATTGGTTTAACCCAGTATGCACCACATCCATCGTTGGATGCAGCGACCGAAGGTTTTAAGAAGGCGCTTGAAGATGAAGGCTTTAAAGAAGGAGAAAATGTTGAATTTGATTTCCAGAATGCACAGGGTGACCCGAATAATCCACAAACGATTGCCAACAACTTTGTCGGGGATGGTGTTGATTTGATTTTTGCCAACGCAACCCCGAGTGCTGTCAGCGCGCTTAATGCAACAAAGGATATCCCGATTTTATTTACGTCTGTTACGGATCCTGTTGGCGCCGGGCTTGTTGAAGCGTTTGATAAACCGGGAGAAAATATTACGGGCACAACCGATAATCATCCTGATGCAACGAAGCAAACGATTGATTTCATTACAAAAGAAGTAGGCGCCAAGAAAATAGGCGTCATCTATAATTCCGGCGAACAAAATTCCGAAGTCCAGGTCACACAAGTGAAAGAGTTGGCTGAAAAGAACGATGCGGAGGTAGTCGAAGCATCCGTTTCCAATTCGGCTGAAGTAAAGCAAGCTGCCGAGTCATTGGTGGGACGTGTCGATGCGATTTATATTCCTACCGACAATACAGTTGTTTCTGCCCTCGAGTCCGTAATTACTGTCGCAAACAATGAAAAGATTCCTCTTTTCGTTGGTGAATTGGATTCGATGAAGCGTGGCGCCATCGCAGCGAGCGGCTTTGAATACTATGATATTGGTTACCAAACCGGGCTGATGGCAGCACAGATTTTAAAAGGTGACAAAAAGCCTTCAGAGATTCCAGTTGAGCTGCCTGATAGTTTGAAGCTTGTGATTAATAAGGAAGTTGCTGAAGCACAAGGACTTGAATTGAAACCGGAATGGGAAGAGATTGCAGAGTTTTATGAAGGTGAATAAGGAGAGGATGGTTTTCATTGTTTACAGCAATTTTTGGAGCGTTTGAATCGGGGATCATTTATGCGATTATGGCTTTAGGTGTTTATTTATCCTTTCGAATTCTTGACTTTCCTGATTTGACGGTGGATGGCAGCTTTGTAACCGGTGCAGCAGTTGCTGCAACGATGATTGTCGCAGGCGTAAATCCGTTGATGGCCACATTTATCGCCCTGCTTGCCGGATTTGCGGCTGGCTGCCTGACAGGAATTCTTCATACGTTCGGGAAGATCAATGCCCTGCTGTCCGGTATTTTAATGATGATCGCCTTATATTCAATCAATCTGAGGATTATGGGTAAATCAAATATTCCGCTCTTAAATACGGAAACGGCGCTGACAAATGTCAGTGAGTCGTCCGCCGAAATCGGTCTTGATGGTTTTATTAACGGGATTTTGACTGCAGTCGGGCTCGGAGGCAGCTTACCGCGAACATGGGGAATTTTATTGTTCATGCTGATCGTTACTCTTGCTTTTAAGCTTTTCACAGACTGGTTTTTAAAAACGGAGATCGGCCTGGCTTTAAGAGCTACCGGTGATAATAAAAGGATGATCCGCAGTTTATCTGCCAACACGAATGCAATGGTTATTATCGGCCTTGGCCTGTCCAATGCGATGGTTGCTTTTTCGGGAGCGCTAATCGCCCAGCAGGGAGGATACGCAGACGTTGGCATGGGAATTGGCATCATCATTATCGGGCTAGCTTCTGTCATTATCGGTGAGGCGATATTTGGAACAAAAACAATTGCGAGAACAACACTCGCTGTCATTGGCGGAGCAATTATTTATCGAATTGTGGTTACCCTGGCGTTGAGAGTCGAGTTTCTTGAAGCGGGCGACATGAAGCTGATCACCGCAGCGATTGTCATTTTGGCATTGATCACTCCGAAAGTAATGGAAGGCTACCGTGATCGGAAAAGAAAAAAACGAAGACATGCAGAACGAGTCGAACTGCTTAATGTAGGTGCTGAAAGGAAGGGTGAGGCGAATGCTGCGCTTAAATCAGATTAACCAGGTATTCAATGAAGGCACCCCCGATGAAAAAATCGCTCTGAACAATTTGAACCTGCATCTTAACAAAGGCGATTTTGTCACGGTCATCGGCAGCAATGGCGCAGGAAAGTCGACTTTAATGAATATCATTTCCGGCGTTCTTCTCCCCGATCTTGGCGAGGTTCATATTGACGGGGAGAATGTCACGTCGATTCCGGAATATCAGCGCGCTAAATTAATCGGCAGGGTCTTTCAGGATCCAATGGCAGGAACAGCTCCAAGCATGACGATTGAAGAGAATCTGGCAATGGCTTATGCACGCAATAAATCAAGAACATTAAAGCGGGGCGTGACGAGAAAAAGGAAAGAGTACTTTCGTGAAGTTCTCGAATCCCTGCATCTCGGCCTCGAAAACAGGTTAAATGCAAAGGTGGGTATGCTTTCCGGCGGGGAACGACAAGCTTTATCGTTGCTAATGGCAACTTTTACCGATCCTGCGATCCTACTTTTGGATGAGCATACAGCCGCCCTTGATCCGTCACGGGCTGAATTGATTACGAATTTGACAAAAGAAATTGTGGAGAGATACGGATTGACGACATTAATGGTGACCCACAACATGCAGCAGGCTCTCGATTTAGGGAACCGGCTAATCATGATGGATAATGGTGAGATCATCCTTGAGGTCGATGAAAGCGACAAGAAAAAGCTCACAATTGAAAGCCTGCTGCTCGAATTCCAGAGAATCAAAGGTTCAAAAATGGCCAATGACAGAGCTCTGCTCACATAAAAGAAAAGAAAAAGGATTGATTAGCGGTTGCTCCTAATTTAATCCTTTTTCTTTTCTTATGCTTTAGATAAAGTAAATAAAAATCAGATTTTAATAAATATTTATAATTAATTGACTATTAAACATACGCAATGTTATTATATCGTTAAATATACGTCATACATATTTAATGAGTAATAGTTATCTGTTTTAGAGAAAAAGCGAGGGGGAATGGGATGAAGCCCGGTTTAAGAATCGGAGACGGGGTGACGATAAAGGTTGTTGTTACTCCGGAGATGTATGCCCGTTTTGCTGGGGAAATTGTGCATCGCACTTATTCGACTGTGACGATGATTTACCATATGGAGTGGGCTTCAAGACAAATTATTCTGCCCTTTCTTGAAGAAGATGAAGAAGGCATGGGATCGGAGGTCAAAGCAAAGCATCTTGCCCCGAGTCCGGCAGGGTCACAGCTTACCATCACCGCAGAGGTGATTGGATTGAAAAATAATAAAGTGATCACAAAAGTATCAGCCCGAAACGAAAAGGAGCTGATCGGGATCGGAGAAGTAACCCAGGTTATTTTATCAAAAGATAGAATAAGAGAGTTAGTTGAAGACATTGAGCAAGCCTGAGCCCACAACTGGAGGGTTATTATTTTCTATAAAAATGAAAGCGTTATCATTTATGCTTAGGAGGAACACAGATGGATATCTTTGAACAAATTCGCGAGCACGAGCAGGTTGTATTTTGCAATGATGAAGTGACCGGATTGCGTGCGATCATTGCTATACACAGCACAAGACTCGGGCCGGCGCTCGGCGGCTGCCGGATGTTTCCTTATCGGACTGTCGATGATGCATTGGAGGATGTTCTGCGTCTGTCAAAAGGAATGACGTATAAATGTGCTGCCGCTGATGTTGATTTTGGCGGCGGTAAAGCAGTGATTATCGGTGATCCACAAACGGATAAAAGCCCGGAACTTTTCAGGGCGTTTGGCCAGTTTGTTGAGTCCCTCAATGGGCGATTTTATACAGGAACGGACATGGGAACAAGCCCGGAGGACTTTATTCACGCTTTAAAAGAAACGAACTGTATTGTGGGTGCCGATGAAGTGTACGGCGGGAGCGGCGACTCGTCGGTACCGACGGCACAGGGAGTCATCTACGGGCTGCAGGCAACCAATCATGCGGTGTGGGGAACTGAAGATTTATCAGGAAAAAGCTATGCAATCCAGGGTCTTGGCAAGGTGGGGCTAAAGGTGGCGGACCGTCTCCTGGAGGAAGGGTGCGACTTATTTGTTGCTGACATTAACGAAAATGCGATTGCGAAATTGATCTTAAAGGCAAAATCGCTTGGCACTGCCTTAAAAGTGATCAAGAGTGATGAAATTTATGCGGCGGATGCCGATGTCTTTGTTCCATGTGCAATGGGCGGGATTGTCAATGATCAAACCATTGAGGTCATGAAGGTTAAAGCAGTCGTTGGCTCGGCGAATAACCAGCTTCTCGAGCTCCATCACGGGCAGATGCTTCAAGAAAAAGGGATCTTATACGCTCCCGATTATATCGTAAATGCAGGCGGCCTCATCCAGGTTGCGGATGAGCTCTATACTCCGAATAAAGAGCGCGTGCTCCGAAAAACGAAAGCAATCTATAATTCTCTTTTAAATATTTACAAGCATTCCACAGAAACAGGCATTACGACCGTAGAAGCGGCCAACCATTTCTGTGAACAGCGAATTGAAGCGAGAACACGACGAAATAGCTTTTTCTCCCACATGAAACGTCCTAAGTGGGCTGTCAGGACGTAATTTTTTTCGCTATTAAACAATATTACTAAAGTATTAATCTTAAATATAATCACGGCGAGGGTGTGAAGGATGGAAAACCAATTCCCGATTTTTGAAGTGATTGATCAAGACGGAAATGTAGTTTCAGCCGAATACAAGGAATTGCTGACAAAGGAGCTTGCCTGCGATTTTTTGCAGAACATGATTCGGCTCAGGACGTTTGACCGGAAAGCCGTCAGTTTACAGCGGCAGGGACGAATCGGCACATATGCACCATTTGAAGGGCAGGAAGCAGCCCAGGTTGGCAGTGTCCATGCGCTGAATGAAGAGGACTGGCTTTTCCCGACCTATCGGGACCATGGGGCCACAATGACATTTGGACACTCTTTAAAAAGCATTTTGTTGTTCTGGAATGGCCGGAATGAAGGCTGTATTCCTCCAAAGGGAAAGAAAATTTTCCCGCCTGCGATTCCGATTGCCACCCAGCTTCCCCATGCCGCCGGAGCTGCATTGGCGGAAAAACTGAAGGGAACGAAAAATGCAGCAATCGTTTATTTTGGCGATGGAGCCACTTCTGAAGGCGATTTTCACGAAGGCCTCAACTTTGCCAGCGTTTGTAAAGCACCAGTTGTCTTTTTTAATCAAAACAACCAGTATGCGATTTCGGTTCCGCTTGACAAGCAAATGAATACGAAGACGATTGCCCAAAAAGTGCTTGCCTATGATATCCCGGGAGTCAGGATTAATGGCAACGATGTGTTCGCGGCCTATTTTCAGACTTTAAAAGCACTGCAGAGGGCAAGAAATGGCGATGGTCCAACTCTGATCGAAGCAGTAACGTGGCGGTACGGCCCCCACACAACTGCAGACGATCCTTCCAAATACCGTAACCAGCAGGAGAGTCAGGAAAGAAGAAGTTATGACGACCCAATTCTGCGTCTTGAATGCTGGATGAAAAACGAAGGATTTTATGATACGGATTTTGTCAAAAAGGCTGAGGAGGAAGCTGCCCGGGAAGTCGACCAGGCAGTGAAAGAAATGGAGGCTTTTCCTCCTGCAAATCCTGCCGATATTTTCGACCACGTTTTTGCTGTGCCGACATGGACGCTGCAAGAGCAAAAAGATGACTATCTCAAGCTTCTCGGAGGTATACCAACATGACAACGGCAATAAAAACAAACATGCTGACGATGGTTCAAGCGATCACGGATGGCCTTGATATCATGCTGAAGGAAAGAGAGGAAGTCATTCTTCTCGGTGAAGATATCGGAAAGAACGGCGGGGTTTTCCGCGCTACTGATGGGCTCCAGGAAAAATACGGGGAAGAGAGGGTCATGGATACACCACTAAGTGAAGCCGGATTTGTCGGGGCGGCGATCGGGATGGCAGTGAATGGGTTCATGCCGGTCATCGAAATTCAATTTCTTGGTTTTATTTATCCGGCCTATGAGCAAATTATGACCCATGCGACCAGGCTGCGAATGCGGACAATGGGGCATTTTACCGTGCCGATCGTGATCAGGGCCCCATATGGAGCAGGAGTTAGAGCCCCTGAAATTCATTGTGACAGCACAGAGGCCTTGTTTACGCATATGCCAGGCATCAAAGTTGTCTGCCCATCCAATCCATACGATGCGAAAGGTCTGCTTATTGCCGCAATCGAGGATCCGGATCCAGTCTTGTTTTTAGAACCGATGCGAAGCTACCGCTCGGTGCGCGAAGAAGTCCCTGAAGGTAAATACAGGGTTGAAATTGGGAAAGGAAAAAAGCTCAGGGAAGGCGCGGATGTGACTGTCATTGCCTGGGGCGCAATGGTTCCGGTTGCAATGAAGGCGGCGAAAGAAATGGAAGGAAAAGGAGTCGGATGTGATGTCATCGACTTGCGGAGCCTTTATCCGCTCGATAAAGAAATCATTGCCGAGTCTGTCCAAAACACAGGCCGGACGGTAATCGTTCATGAAGCACATGCGACGAGCGGGGTTGGGAATGATATCATCTCGATCATTAACGATACGTCTTTCCTCTATCAAAAAGCACCGGCAGAGCGGGTCACCGGTTTCGATGCTCCTGTTCCTTACTTCGGCTTTGAAGACCACTATTTGCCGACCCCACAGCGCATTATCAAGGCGATCGAAAAAGTAATCAAGTTTTAGGAGGGGAAACGATGGTCGAAGTAAAGCTGCATGATATCGGCGAAGGGATGACAGAAGCGGAAATCAACTTCCTGTTCGTGAAGCCGGGCGATACGGTCAAAGAAGACGAGGCACTGGCAGAGGTGCAAACCGATAAAATGACCGCTGAAATCCCGGCTCCAAGCGCGGGGGTTGTCAAGGAATTGCTCGTACAACAAGGTCAGACGGTCAAAGTCGGCTCCACCTTGTTTATTTTAGAAACTGCAGCACTTCCAGACGCGAAAAAGCAGCAACCAGTTGCTGCTGCGCCCAAGCTTTCGAAACGAATTTTGGCCGCCCCTTATACGAGGAAAATCGCGCGTGAACAAGGAGTATCGATTGAGGATGTTACCGGTTCGGGGCCGGGCGGAAGAATAACCGATGAGGATGTAATCCGGCATGCAAAGCTAAAAGCACATCCGCACAAAGAAGAAGCGAATCTTACATTTGATAGCCACACCTCAGACAGGCCGCAAGCCATACCTGCAAAATCGATTCCATTCCGCGGCAGACGAAAACAAATTGCCAAAAAAATGGTCCAATCTATCTATACCATTCCGCATTGCACCCATTTTGAAGAAATCGATGTAACTGAACTGATCAAATTTCGCGAGGAATTAAAAACCACCAGGCAATATATTTCGGCGACGTCATTTTTTATCAAAGCTTTATCGCTGGCATTAAAGGATTTTCCGATCTTTAACGCCGTTTTAAATGAAGAGACAGAAATGATCGACATCAAAACGGATCATCATATCGGCTTGGCGATTGATGCAGAAGATGGCTTGATTGTCCCAGTGATCCGCGATGTCAAAAACAAAACGATTCGCACGATTCATGACGAGGTAAAAGAACTAACAGAGAAGGCACTTAAAAATGAACTGAAGATAAGCGAAATAACGGGCGGAAGTTTTACCGTCAGCAATGTCGGGCCTCTTGGCGGCAGCTTGGGTGCGACCCCGATCATTCAGCACCCCGAAGTAGCGTTAGTTTCTTTTCATAAAACGAAGAAAATGCCGGTTGTCATCGGTGACGATGAAATTGCGATTCGATCGATCATGAATATTTCGATGTCATTTGACCATCGTGTCGCAGATGGTGCAACAGCCGTCCGCTTTACAAATCGATTAGCCGAGCTGATCGAAAATCCGAAAATGCTTGTGTTGGAGATGGTCTAATGGTAGTTGGCGAACTTGTTCAAGAATGTGATGTGATCGTCATCGGCGGCGGACCGGGCGGATATAATGCGGCGATTCGGGCAGCGCAGCTCGGCAGGTCTGTTGTGATCATTGAAAAGGAAAAGCTTGGCGGTGTCTGTCTCCACAGTGGCTGTATCCCGTCAAAGGTGCTGGCTGCGGCAGCCGCACAACTGCATATGATTGGCAATTCGGCCTTGTTTGGAATCCGTACCGGAGAGACTGAATTCGATTTGGCCGAGCTTACCAATCATAAAAATAAAGTAGTCAACCAGCTTCATGCCGGGGTTGCGGCGCTCTGTAAAGACAACAAAATTGAGATTGTACACGGCTCCGCTTATTTTTTGCCAGGAGACAGAATCGCCGTCGAAAATGGCGACCATTATGAGGTTTTTCAATATAGAAACGCGATCATTGCAACAGGCAGCACTCCAGTCATTCCTGAAGTGATTCCATATGACGGGGAACGGATTTTTACGGGAAGAAGCATCACGTCAATCCAAATCGTCCCTGAAAAACTGCTGGTTTACGGCAGCGATTATATCGCGCTTGAAACCGCAGTCAGCTTTAAACAATTTGGCGCTGATGTCACAATTATTCTCGAAGAGCGTAAACATGATTTTTCTTTTGATGCGTCAATTAATCGCGAATTAAAACGGATTTTGAAAAAGAACGGCATAAAAGTGATCAAAGATGTCGCTCTGCAAAACGTGACTGTTGAAAATGCGAAAGTGAAAATCATTTTGCAAACAGAAAAGGAAACTTTGGATTTGCAAGGATCGCATTTGTGCATTTCTTTAGCGTCAAAGCCTAATCTTGAAGAACTGGGGCTTGATAGAATAGGAGTGGAGATGGAGGGGGACGGCTATGTGAATATTGATGAACAATGCCGAACGTCGAAAAGCAATGTTTTTGCGATTGGTGATGTTACCGCAGGGCCGGCACTTGCGGTCAAAGCGATTAAGCAAGGAAAAACGGCGGCGGAAACGATTGCCGGCCAAGCTGCAGAGATTGATTTAAACCTGCTGCCGATGATTGTTCATACGATTCCGCCGATCGCGGCTGCCGGTTTGACTGAAGCGGATGCGATAACAGAAGGGTATGAGATTGTAACAAGTCAATTTCCGCTCGCAGCAAATGGGTATGCGGTGATTCACGATCAGCGCGCCGGCTTTGTAAAAGTAATTTTTGATAAAAAAAACGATATTCTACTAGGCGTTCATATATTTGGTTTTGGAGCAGTTGAGTTGATTTCAGCAGGAACGATTGCCATGGAGATGGCGGCAAGGGATGAAGACTTGATATTCCCGCACTATCCGCATCCGAGCGTCAATGAAGCCCTGTTGGAGGCAGTTGAAGCCATAAAAGGGAATGCAATTCATTTAGCACCTCCACAGCGGAAAGACAAGGTGAAAAGCTAGTTGATCTTTACTGCATAGAAGCATTATAGCTTTACATGACGCTCTTGAAAAAAAGATAGAGAATACTTTACTATTAATTCTGAATATTAATAACTTTTAACAGGAGGTTTTGATATGCAAGAAAATACATTGAAATCGCAAGCAGTGATCGAAGACTTTTTCCCGGTAAAAGAGGTTGACTATCTTGAGATCTATTCAGGCAATGCCAAGCAGGCCAGCCATTACTTCTGTACAGCATTCGGCTTTAAGCCTGTTGCTTATTCAGGACTTGAGACTGGAAACCGCGAAACGGTATCATATGTGCTTCAGCAGCGAAAAATCAGGCTTGTTATCACAGGTGCATTGACAGAAAACAGCCGGATTGCCTCCTTTGTAAAAAAGCATGGCGATGGTGTAAAGGATATTGCGCTTACGGTCGATAATGTTGAAAAGGCCTACAGCGAGGCGGTCTCACGCGGGGCGATCGAAATCACTCCTCCATATGAACTTAAAGATGAAGACGGGATTGTTAAAAAAGCCGTGATCGGTACATATGGCGATACAATTCACACGCTTGTTGAACGTAATGACTATCACGGTGTGTTTATGCCCGGCTATGAGCGATATGAAACGAAAACTCCGTTTGAGGATGCGGGTTTCATCGGGATTGACCATGTTGTCGGAAATGTCGAGCGAATGGAAGAGTGGGTTAGCTATTATGCCAATGTGATGGGCTTTAAGGAAATGACGCATTTTACCGATAAGGACATCAGTACGGAATACTCGGCACTTATGTCAAAAGTGATGCACAACGGCGGCCGCATTAAGTTTCCGATTAATGAGCCGGCAGAAGGAAAAAGAAAATCGCAAATTCAAGAGTACCTCGAGTTTTATAATGGGCCGGGCGTCCAGCACCTGGCGATTTTAACAGAGGACATCGTCGAGACCGTCCGCGTTCTCCGCAACAATGGTGTGGAATTCCTGTCAACCCCAGACTCCTATTATGAGATGTTGACAGAACGAGTCGGAAAAATAGATGAGGAGATTGATAAGCTCAGAGAGTTTAACATTCTCGTCGATCGCGATGATGAAGGCTACTTGCTGCAGATCTTTACAAAACCGATCGTCGACAGACCGACATTATTTATCGAAATTATCCAGCGAAAAGGAGCCCGCGGTTTTGGCGAAGGCAACTTTAAGGCATTGTTTGAATCGATTGAACGCGAGCAGGCAAAACGCGGAAATTTATAAAAATAATAGCGGGGGAAAGAAATCCCCCTTTTTTTAAAGAGGTGCACTTATGAACAAAGTAAAAATCCGCCCGCAAATTGAAAGCATTGCCCCTTATATGCTTGGTAAATCGGAAAAAGAAGTGATTGAACAGTATCGGCTAAGCAGATTAAGAAAAATGGCGGATAATGAAAACGTATACGGCTGCTCAGCCGCTGTGCCTGCCGCGATAACGACTGGCTTGCAGACGCTCAATTATTATCCAGACGGCATGGTGGCTACACTGACTGGCAAACTTGCAAGCCTCTACAGCATTTCCACAAACAATATCGTGGTTGGAAATGGATCTGAAGAGATGATTCGCCTGTTAACAAGAGCTTACATAAATAATGGTGATGAAGCCGTCATGGCTGATCTGACGTTCCCGAGGTATTTTACAAATGTAGCGATCGAAGGGGGCAGACCCGTTCAAGTTCCCCTGTTGGATGGTGTCCATGATTTACAAGCGATGATAAAGGCTTGCACGGAACGTACCAAGATGGTATTCATATGCAATCCAAACAACCCAACCGGCACGATTGTAAAAAAAGATGAATTGCTTGATTTTATCGAAAACATCCCGGCACATATACTGATTGTCTTGGATGAAGCGTATTATGAATATGTTTCAGAACAGGAATTTTTAGAGACTGTTCCGCTTCTCGATGTTTTTCCGAATTTAGTTATTTTAAGGACATTTTCAAAAATTTACGGGCTTGCTGCACTCAGGGTCGGCTACGGCTTGATGGATTCCGGGACCGCAGCTCAGCTGAAAAAGGTCAAGGATGTTTTTAATGTGAATGGGCTTGCCCAGATAGCTGCTTGTGCTGCTTTGGAAGATCAAGCTTTTATCAGCGACAGCAAAGAAAAAAATCGGATCGAGCGCGACTTTGTTCGCACTGAGCTTGAAAAGTCAGGATTTTTAACCTACCCGTCAGAGACAAATTTCTTGTTTTTTTATAGAAGCGTACGCGGCGCAAATGTCGCCATGACGCTACTGGAAAATGGCATCAGCGTCCGGCCTGTTCACGTTGGGGGGAACGTTGAGGCTTTCAGAATGACGATTGGAACCCGGGAAGATAATCAACATGTTTTGAGTATCATATCAGGACTGGGGGCGGGCTGACATGGAGTTAATGCCCGGAAATCTCGACTGGAAGGAAGCGTATAAGCTGCTGATCGGTTCAATCTTGCCGCGGCCAATTGCTTTTGTCTCAACGGTAAGTGAAGAAGGAATCGCCAATTTGGCGCCGTTCAGTTTTTTCACCGCAATCAGTGCCGAGCCGATGCTGATATGCTTTTCGCCGATGAGGCGTGGCACGGATGGAGAGAAAAAGGATACACTCGTAAATATTGAAGAAACGAAGCAGTTCGTGATCAATATTGTCAGTGAAGAAATGGCCGTGCAAATGAATGATTGCGCGACAGAATTCTCTTCCGAAGTCGACGAATTCATTGCAGCCAAACTGACAAAGGAAGCGAGCTTTTCAGTCAGGCCGCCCCGCGTCAAAGAAAGTAAAGTTCATATGGAATGCCGGCTCCATCAATTGCTTCATTTTGGAGAGCTGCCAGGAGCCGGCAGCCTTGTCATTGGAGAAGTGATCCACGTCGGCGTAGCTGACGAACTTTATGAAAAAGGGCGGATTCGCACAGATAAGCTAAACCCAATCGGTCGAATGGCCGGCAATATTTATACGAAGCCACTTGCAGAGACGTTTGAACTGATCCGGAAAAGGGAGTAGGTGACATGAATGAAATTTGTGACCTTTAAAAAGAAAGATGGTGCAGTCGGGGCAGGGTGGCTGCAGGGAGAAGATCTGGTTGTCGATATGCATGAGGTTTCCAATGGTGTGCTTCCAAATAATATGCTGGATTTCATTCAGGACCATTCCCTTTTCATGGACCATGTACGTTCCCTTCCAAGCTTCACAAAAACCGATTGGGGAACATACCCACTCGGCGAAGTTGCACTAAAAGCGCCTCTGCCGAATCCACGCAGCGTTCGCGATTTCTATGCTTTTGAAGACCATGTAAAAAATGCAAGGCACAACCGCGGTCTTGAGATGATTCCTGAGTGGTACGAGATTCCCGTGTTTTACTTTTCCAACCATCTTGCCGTTATCGGCCCGGATGAGCCGGTCCATAAGCCTGCGAAATGCCAATGGCTCGATTATGAGCTTGAAATCGCCTGTGTGATTGGGACAGGCGGAAAAAATATTAAGCCTGAGGAAGCAGAGGAACATATTTTTGGCTACTGCATCATGAACGATTGGAGCGCCCGGGATCTGCAGCGCCAGGAAATGAAAGTTGGACTTGGACCTGCGAAAGGAAAGGATTTCGCGACCTCACTTGGGCCTTATATCGTGACCAGGGATGAATTGGAACCATATAGACTGGCAAAAAACTATAACCTCAAGATGAAAGCGACCGTCAACGGCAGGGAATTGTCAAAAGGGAATATGAAGGAACTTTATTTTTCTTTTCCCGAACTGATTCATAGGGCATCTGACAGTGTGGCACTGTATGCAGGAGAGGTGATTGGTTCCGGGACGGTTGGAAGCGGCTGCCTGCTTGAGCTCGGCCAAGAGGTCCACCGCTGGCTTGAGCCCGGAGATGAGGTAGCCCTCGAAATAACGGGGCTCGGCGTATTAAGAAATATAATTGCGGATCAGGGGGAGATGGATGACAATGTATTACCGTAAAATGGGTACAATTCCGGCAAAGCGGCACACCATTTTTAAAAAAGAAGATGGCTCGCTCTTCAGGGAGCAGGTGATGGGCACAAAAGGGTTTTCCGGAACCCAATCGACTCTGTATCACCACTACATGCCAACCGAAGTGGCAAAGTCAGAGCTGGCCGGCAAGTATTTGCCTGAATACGAAGAGGATCATCCTTTAAGCCATCGTCATTTTTATACAGATAAATTGGAAGAAAGCAGTGACGCATTAACGGGTCGACACTATTTATTGGGAAACGACGATTTGTTGATTGGCGCCATCAACGTCTCAAAGCCGATGGAAAGCTTTTATCGAAATGGTGATGGCGATGAAATGCTTTATATTCATTATGGTTCCGGTAAATTGGAGACGATGTTTGGAACGATTACTTATCGCCCGGGGGATTATGTCGTGATTCCGATTGGAACGATATACCGGCTGGTTCCGGACGCAGGCCAGGAAACAAAAATTTTATTGGTCGAGTCATTCAGCGAAATTACGACGCCGCGACGGTACCGCAATGAATATGGACAACTGCTTGAACACAGTCCGTTTTGCGAGCGGGATATCCGCGGTCCGGAAGTGCTCGAAACGCATGATGACCGTGGCGAGTATCAAGTTATGACAAAATCGCGCGGCTATCTTCATGCCCATCTGCTCTACCATCATCCGCTTGATGTAGTCGGCTGGGACGGATACTTATACCCGTGGGCTTTTAACATCAGCGATTTTGAGCCGATAACCGGCCGGATCCATCAGCCGCCGCCCGTTCACCAAACATTTGAAGGTGATAATTTTGTCGTCTGCTCATTTGTCCCGCGGCTTTACGATTACCATCCTGAAGCGATACCGGCTCCTTATTATCACAGCAATGTAAATAGCGATGAGCTTCTTTATTACGTCGCCGGCAATTTCATGAGCAGAAAAGGGATCAAGGAAGGATCGATTACCCTACATCCAAGCGGAATACCGCACGGACCCCATCCAGGAAAAACGGAAGCAAGCATCGGCAAAAAGGAGACGCTTGAACTCGCCGTGATGATTGATACGTTTAAGCCATTGAAGGTTGTAAAAAAGGCGACCGCGATTGAAGATGAAAATTATATGTTTTCGTGGATTCAGGAATAAACATCGATAGCAATCTTTAGAATAGGTATGTGTATGTATCGAAGCATATTAAAAAAGCAAAATCCCGGAGCGCGGTCCGGGATTTTGCTTTTCGCGGATATATGAAATTTTCCGCGGATATATCAAGATTTTCGCGGATATATCATTTTTGCGGATATATCAAGATTTTCGCGGATATATCAACCATTTTCGCGGATATATTGGAAAAATCGCGGATATATGAAATTTTTCGCGGATAAGATGGCCGTTCGAAGCAAAGTTTACACAGATACGTGACCAACATCCATCTTCAAATGCTACATTAGCTTATTTTGCTGCTTTCCGCATTAGCTCTGAAACGGAATCTGCGATAAAAACTAATATTAGGTAACAAAAAATGATCAAAGTAATGTCCGAGTAATGGAAATAACTCATGCTCATTTTAAATTGCTGGCCAAGGCCGCCTGCACCGACAAAGCCGACGATGATGGTGGTCCGCATAATCACTTCCCAGCGATAGAGGATAAAGGTAAGAAATTTCGGCATCACAGCTGGTATGATTCCGTAGATGAAAAGCTGGCTGCGGCTCGCTCCGCTTAAGCTGAGATTGCGGATTGGCCCAGTGTCAATGTCCTCAATGACCTCGGCACATAATTTGCCAAGAATGCCAAAGTTATG
This sequence comes from Bacillus canaveralius, assembly GCF_002860125.1. GTDB lineage: Bacteria > Bacillota > Bacilli > Bacillales > Cytobacillaceae > Bacillus_BJ > Bacillus_BJ canaveralius. The sequence goes on along the minus strand of NZ_PGVA01000026.1, from coordinate 82,968 downwards.
GAGAGCAAGCGCGATCGCTCCAGGAAGGATACCGGGTTTAAATATAAAAATAATGATCATTGCCCAAACAAGTTCCGGTACCGCTCTGCTAAAAATATAGATGCTGCGGACAATCACAAAGAATACCCTTCCATACCAGCCTTTATTCATCGTGAGTGATCCATTCGCGATTTTGCTTGCAGCCGGGATCACGGTCAAAAACATGGCGATGGTCGCAAAGCCAATCGCCATGATGCTCATCATGAACGTGTCAAAGGTTAACGCCAATGCATCGCTCCAGCTTTCCCAGCTTGCAAAGGCAGGAAGTTCTTCACCGATTCCCATCAATCCTCTTACAAACTGTACCGCATGGTTTAGATTCTTTTCAGTGAAAAGCCCAATTAAACTAGCCTTTTCGACAACTGTGATAAATAACCATGAGCCTATCATGAGTAGAGCGGCAAAAAGCAGCGAAATCTTCCCTTGATAAGGTCGTGCTTTATCATCCAAGAAGCTGTTCCTGATCTGGTTGCTCCAAAGATCAACTAGCACAACAATCGCGATTAGGAAAAACATAAACGTCCAAACTTCGGAATAGTTTAGATCGTCTAGAGATAATTGGAGTTGGTATCCTAATCCGCCAAGGCCGACAAAGCTCATAATCGCTGATGACCGGATCGCACATTCGAACCGGTACATCGTATAGCTGATCATGTTTGAGCGCACGGCAGGGAAGTAACCATAAAGCAGGCATTGGAGCTTGGAGGCACCTGCAGCTTTCAGTGCTTCGATTGGTTTTTGCGGCACGTCATTCAACATATCAGCAAAGATTTTGCCAAGGATCCCGCCATAAGGAATCGCCAGGGCAAAAATCGCACTGAACGGGGTCAAGCCAAAGGCCGCAACAAATAACCATGCCCAAATCAGTTCATGAATCGCCCTCATAAAACCAAGAATGCCTCTGAAAAAGCCATTTGAAAGGAAAGCCAGCTTTTTGCCGTCCGATAGAACTCCTGACGCGAAAATTCCAAACAAAAAAGCGAGAAGAATCGCAAGCGTCATCCCCGCTACTGCATATGCAAGCGTTATTCCGGTTGAAGAAATCCCCAATAATAATATCTGAGGTGATAGGTCAGGCTGAAGCAGGGATTCAAAAAGCTGGGCCAATGTTGCGGCCCCGCCATGATGAACGAGCTCTTCATTCCAATTGACTCCAGTCAGGCTCAAAATAAAAATAAAGCTGAGCAGAAGCGTAAGCAGCAGCTTTTTATGAAATTGCAAGCTGTCAATCATTTTTCGCATCAGCTCAGCTCCTTTATTTCATAAAGGCTCTTTAATTCAGCATCGGTTACTGCAGATGCCGGCCGATCAAAAAGAATCTGCCCTTTACGGATTCCGATAATCCTGGTGAAATATTTTCGGGCATAGTCGACTGAATGGAGACTGCTCACCAGTGTTTGCTGTTCTTCCCGGACAAGGCTTGTCAGCATGGAAAGGACATCTTCGGCGCGAGCCGGGTCTAGCGACGCAACCGGTTCATCCGCCAAGATGATCTCCGGTTTTTGCAGGAGCAGCCTCGCCATAGCCACACGCTGCTGCTCCCCGCCGGAAAGCTTTGAGGTCCGGGTAAACATTTTATCAAGCAGCCCGACTCTTGTTAATGCCTGTTTAGCCAGGTTTTTTTCTCGAGGAAAAACGAGTGAAAACAGCGATTTAAAGAAGCCCCATTCGGCCAATTTGCCCGCGAGCGTGTTATGAATGACCGCCAGTTCGTTAACAAGGTCAAACTGCTGGCGAATGACGCCGATTTTTTTGGCTCTTTGTTTGCGGCCTTTGATTTTACTTGGAGCTTGTCCGTCAATTAAAAGGGTTCCGCCGTCAGGATCCTCAATCAGAGCTAATAAATTGAGCAAGGTTGTTTTTCCTGCACCGCTCGGTCCGATGACGGCGACCAGCTCTCCGCGCGTAACAGAGAGTGATAGGGCAGATAATACCGTTTTTCCATCATAGCTTTTGGAGAGTTGATTCGTCTTGATGACTGTCTCGGATTGCATTTTTCTTCACCTACTTGATGATCTCCAATTCTTTGGCAACTTCTTCGATTGCCTTGTAATTGGCGCTTTCTGTTTTAATAAATCGATCGGTAAAGAACAGATCAAGAATCTCTTTCTGCTCTTCATCCATTGAAAGAAGAGCATTTGTTATTTTTTCTTTCGTACCTTTACCAAATTGATCGTCTACATCGTTAACCGTCCAATTATAATCATAATAAGCGGGAGTCGTATAAAAAACGTCTACTTTGCTCGTATCAACCTTGTTTTCCTTAACTGCACTTGTCCACACTGCTTCATTTAAAGCTCCAGCCTGGAAGGACCCAGATTCGACCAGTTTGTATGTTTTGTCATGCGAACCGGAAAAGTTCGGTTCTCCGTCGAAATCGGTGTTCGGGTCGATTCCCGCTTCCATTAAATAATAGCGCGGCATTAAGTGCCCTGAAGTGGAACTCTCACTGCCAAATGTAAAGCTTAAAGACTTTAAGTCTTCGAGGCTTTGTAGATTCAAACCTTTTTGGGCAATAAACACTGAGTGAAACTGCTCGTCGATCGGGCGTTGGGCAATTGCTTCAGATTCGGGAACAAGGCTGCGGGCCTGGACACCAGTAAGGCCGCCGAACCAGGCAAGGTGGATTTCTCCGCGTTCAAATGCCGTCACGAGGGCGGCGTAGTCGACCGAAGGGACGTATTCTACTTTCAATCCTGTTTCGTCATGTAAATATTTCGCCGTTTCTTCCATGCTCCGATTCAAATCAGCGGCACTCTGGTCAGGAATTGCCCCAATCTTGAATACGTCCTCCGTCGTTTGCTCTGAGCCGTTGCTTGAACAAGCCGCCAATAAAAAAGTCGATAACAGTAACACTATCCATTTTCTCAATCAACTCACCTCAAAATTAATGAAAAATTATTTTATAAAAGATTGTACTGTAACTTTTTTCACATTGGTTCTGTTTTAACAGCAAAATTGAACCCCTCCTTGTGAAACAGGAGGGGAATGATTGGTTGTAAGCTAAGCTTTGCTGACCTGCTGGGACCATTCTTCGACATCCCAAACCTTTGTCACCCAATCCTCATAAAAATCGGGCTCATGGCAAACTAAAACAACTGTGCCTTTATAGGCTTGCAGAGCGCGTTTTAATTCTGCTTTCGCCGTAATATCCAGGTGGTTGGTTGGCTCGTCAAACAATAGCCAATTGCTTTCGTGCATGAGCAGCTTACATAACCTTACTTTCGCCTGTTCGCCACCGCTCAGCTGATTTAGAGGGCGGGAAATATGCTCGTTTTTCAAACCGCAGCGGGCGAGAGCCGCCCGGACCTGATGCTGGTCCAACCCAGGAAATTCAGTCCAGACATCATCGATTGGGGTCAAGTTTTCGGCTTTCACTTCCTGCTCAAAATAAGAGGGAAACAGAAAGTCTCCCCGCTCAATTTTGCCGCTCAATGGTTCAATTTTTCCGAGCATCGTTTTTAAAAGCGTCGACTTGCCGACACCATTGCAGCCGACAATCGCAATTTTATCACCGCGTTCAATTGTCATCGACATTTTGGGAAGCAGGGGATGGCTGTAGCCAATTTCAAAATCGGTCCCTTCAAATACATATCTGCTGCTGCCGCGCGCTTCTTTAAATTCGAATGTCGGTTTAACTGCCGTTTCGGGGCGGTCAATTCGTTCGAGACGGTCAAGTTGTTTTTGGCGGCTTTTCGCGCGCCCTGTTGTCGAATAGCGCGCTTTATTTTTTGAGATAAAATCCTCTTGTTTCTTAATGAAATCCTGCTGCTTTTCGTAAGCATTGAGATGCTGGTTTTTGTTGATTTCAGCCAGCTCAAGAAATTTTTCATAGGTCGCCGTATATCGGCTTAGTTTCGAGAATTCGAGATGAAAAATAACGTTGGAAACTTGATTCATGAACTCGGTATCATGGGAGATTAACAAGAAAGCGTGTGGGTATTCCTTTAAATAACCGGTGAGCCAGCGGATATGCTCAACATCCAAATAGTTGGTCGGTTCATCAAGCAATAGGACCTTCGGCTGCTCAAGCAATAGCTTTGCAAGCAACACCTTTGTTCGCTGCCCACCGCTCAGTGCCGAAACATCGCGGTCGATTCCGATAGCATCGAGGCCAAGCCCGCGCGCCGCTTCTTCAATTTTTATTTCCAATGAATAAAACCCGCCAGCATCAAGCTCATCCTGGATTTCACCCATTTTTTCAAGCAGAATTTCCAGCTCTTCCGGTGAAGCATCTGCCATTTTTGCGGTGACTTCGTTTAATTCCTGTTCTTTTTGAAAGAGCGGAAGAAAGGCATCACGCAGTACTTCACGGATCGTGCGGCCCGGAGTCAGTATCGTATGCTGGTCCAAATATCCGTATTGGACGCCGGGAGTCCATTCTACCTTTCCTGAATCGTGAATCAATTGCGCTGTGATTATATTCATTAAAGTGGATTTGCCAACACCGTTCGCTCCCACTAAACCTACATGATCCTCTGCCAATAATCGAAAGGAGACATCCTTAAACAAGGTCCGGTCTCCGAATGTATGACTCAATTTATCTACAGTCAATAAGCTCATTTCTTCGTCTAGCCTCACTTTTTAAAAAAATCATTCAATGTCAATCATACTAAACAATCAGTGAGAACACTAGACCTTTGCCTCAGATTGAAAAATTATACAGTTTAGCTGTCGTTTTGGACGCTTCTTCCTGGATAAAACCGCAGATCTTCATTCAATGGATTTGCTTTTGCCGACACAAAGTCCGGTTCAAGTTTATAAATCGCTGTCTTGCTGCCTAAAGATGAACGATATTTTACAACATGAGCCTCGGCAAGCGGCTGGTCATAATAGTTGGGGACATATTTTTGAAGCATGCACTGCATGACGGCCGTAGCTGCGGCTGGATCGGTTACCTTTGACAATTTCCCCTGTATAACCACACTAAAATAAGCTGTGTCCGTTTTGGCTGGTACAGGATCCACCATTGTTCCATATTCTTCACAGACGGTGAAACAGGCAAGCGGGTTGTTGTTTATAATCGTAATTTTCCTGCCCTCAGAAGCCCCATGAAAATAAATAGCTTGTTCATGCCAGATAAAGTTAAGTGGAATGACATATGGAGTTTGGCCATCACTTAATCCCAAGTAGCCAATTCGGCTCTTCAATAAAAATTCATTGCTTTTTCCTTCGTCTTGCACCGCTAGTTTTTGCTGTCTCATATGATTCATTTTCTCGCTTCCCTTCAAGCTTTATTATGATAGTATGATTTTAATAGGTTATTGACCCCTTTAAAAGTGTCAGATTTGAATAATATAAAAAGGTCAGATTAGGGGGAAGAGAAATGGACTTTATTGTTTTTCTGAACAAGAATTTAAAACAGCCCCTTTATTTCCAGCTTTATTCTTATATAAAAAAGGAGATCGAAGCGGGCAGTCTTGTTGCGGGAGTAAAAATGCCCCCGATTCGCCAATTGGCAATCCATTTACGCGTCAGTAAAACGACGATTGAAACGGCTTACCAACAGCTGGTTGCTGAAGGGTATTTGGAAAGCAGGGCGAAAAGCGGGATCTGGGTTTCCCCGCAAGAAGAAATAGGGCTGGCCACACAGAGTATTAAACACGAAGACGATTTTTCAGTCGTGAATGAAGCAACCGTACGATATAACTTTGAGTATGGTGATATCGCAGTTGAAAGCTTTCCGATAAAGAAGTGGAAGAGGTCGATTAATGAGGCCTTGTCAACGGGCAGAGCTGATCTTCTTTTATATGGTGAGAGACAGGGGAGCCTTGCTTTAAGAGAGGAACTGGCGAAATATTTGAACCAATCGCGGGGAATTTCATGCAGCCCGGGGCAAATCGTGATTACGGCGGGTACACAGCCTGCAATCAGTACACTTTGCCAGCTTTTGTCCCTGTCAGGACAAAGAGTTGCGTTTGAAAATCCCGGCTATGATGGGGTTAGAACTGTATTTGCAAACCTTGGCTGCAGCCTTTCACCTGTGACACTCGAAGAAGATGGCATCAATATCGGTGAACTCGAAAATACTGGCGCGAATCTTGTTTACGTGACACCGGCCCATCAGTTTCCGCTCGGAATGGTGTTATCGATTCAAAAGCGAAAAAAACTGCTGCAGTGGGCCGAATCAGGGGAGCGGTTTATAATTGAAGACGATTATGACAGCGAATTCCGTTATTCAAGCCAACCGATCCCGCCATTAAAAGCAATGGATTATGATGATAAAGTCATCTATTTAGGAACTTTTTCAAAAGCATTTATGCCCGGGGCAAGGCTTAGCTATATCATTCTGCCGCAGCAACTTTCATCCCTGTTTAAAACAAAGCTCGCCAATTACAACCAGTCTTCTCCGCCGCTGATCCAAAACGGCCTCGAGCTTTTTATGAAGCAAGGCGATTTTGAACGGCATATCCGGAAAATGAGGAAAGTATACCAGCAGAAACACAGAATGCTGACAGCCTCAATTAATTTATACATGGGTAATCGAATCGAAATGATCGGACAAAAAGCGGGCTTACATCTTCTGATAAATGTCGATAATCGTGACTTTATGGATTTAAAGGAACGGGGACTGCAACAAGAAGTACTAATTCACTCGCCTGAAAAGTTTTGGATTAATCGCGGCGATTGTCCGAAGTCCCTCGTCATGCTTGGGTTTGGCGGATTAACAGAGATGGAAATCAGGGAAGGAATTGAGCGTTTGGGCAAGGCCTGGTTTTAAATCGATGAGGACATTGATTTGAATGAATTTCATAAACTCCTTTACTGTACATAAAGAGAACGCGTATTCACGCTCAGAAGATATACCCCTCGAGTTATTTACCCTTTCTCAAACAAAAGAAATTTCCTCTGGCCCTTATCAAAAGAAGCTTGCATATGGCTGTCAATAGAAGTTTTGAATTGGCTTGAAAAAAGAATAAAATAACCCTTTCTAACTGTCCTTATTAAATGTACAATGTTAGTAAATATGTTAAATTAATAGTGGATAAGCCTTTTATATCAACTTTTAAATCTATGTTAATGTACGTATGGAAAAGACAGTTGTTTGTTTTGAATTGACAAAACTCAGGTGGGAGGATTTTAAATGTCAAGCAGTGTATTAAATCATTTTTTAAGAAAAAATCTTGAGGACTTAAAGGAAAAGGGACTATACAATATCATCGATCCGCTTGAAAGCCCGAACGGTCCATTGATTAAGATTGCTGGTAAAGAACTCGTCAACCTTTCTTCAAACAATTACCTCGGCCTTGCTACGGACCAAAGATTAAAGGATGCGGCATTTAAAGCAGTCGAGCAATTTGGCGTGGGGGCCGGGGCGGTCCGAACGATCAATGGAACACTGAAATTGCATGTCGAACTTGAAGAAAAGCTCGCGCAATTCAAGCATACAGAAGCAGCGATTGCCTATCAATCCGGCTTCAATTGTAACATGGCAGCAATATCAGCGGTTATGGACAAAAATGATGCGATTTTGTCAGATGAGCTAAACCATGCCTCGATTATTGACGGATGCCGTTTATCACGGGCAAAAATTATCCGCTACCGTCATTCCGATATGGAAGACTTGCGTTTAAGGGCGAAAGATGCAATCGAATCAGGCCAGTACAATAAAGTGATGGTGATTACGGACGGAGTTTTTTCAATGGACGGGGATATCGCAAAGCTTCCGGAAATTGTTGAAATCGCCGCAGAATTTGATCTGATTACCTATGTTGACGATGCACATGGCTCAGGAGTGCTTGGTGAAGGGGCAGGGACCGTCAAGCATTTCGGCCTCTCCGAGAAAATTGATTTTCAAATTGGCACGCTCTCAAAAGCGATTGGAGTGGTGGGCGGCTATGTCGCAGGCAAAAAAGAGTTAATCGATTGGTTAAAGGTCCGGAGCCGCCCATTCCTGTTCTCAACGTCATTAACACCTGCGGATGTGGCAGCGTCAATCAGGTCAATTGAAATATTAATGGAAAGCACTGAATTAAATAAACGCCTATGGGATAATGCCAATTATCTAAAAACCGGCTTGAAAGAACTTGGTTTTGATATTGGCGCTAGTGAAACACCGATTACTCCATGCATCATTGGCGATGAAGTGAAAACCCAGTTGTTTAGCAAAAGATTGAATGATGAAGGAGTGTACGCAAAAGCGATTGTCTTCCCAACGGTTCCAAAAGGAACAGGCAGAGTCCGCAATATGCCATCAGCTGCCCACACAAAAGAAATGCTCGATCAAGCTCTGTCAATCTATGAAAAGATCGGTAAAGAAATGGGAATGATTTAGCGCTGATTCGGCAATCGACACGAGACCAGATAGAGTTGGGGGACACGATATGAAAAATATTTTAATTACCGGAGCTTTAGGCCAAATCGGTTCTGAATTGGCGGTAAAGCTTCGAAGTATATACGGAGCAGATCATGTTGTCACCACTGACATCCGCAAGACAGACTGCGAGGCAGCCGAAAGCGGCCCTTTTGAAATATTGGATGTGACAAACGGAAAAGCACTGCTTGCAACAGCAAAAAAATACCGTGCAGATACGATCATTCACATGGCGGCGGTGTTGTCAGCTACTGCTGAAGCAAATCCGGTCTTTGCCTGGAATTTGAATATGGGCGGTTTAATGAATGCCCTTGAAATTGCCAGGGATTTAAATTGTCAATTCTTTACACCTAGTTCAATTGGCGCTTTTGGGCCGACAACTCCAAAAGATAATACGCCGCAAGACACGCTGCAACGTCCAACTACGATGTATGGTGTCAATAAAGTAGCAGGTGAATTACTGGCTGACTATTATTTTTATAAATTTGGTGTTGATACTAGAGGGCTTCGTTTTCCAGGCCTTATTTCGTATGTCACCCCTCCGGGTGGAGGCACAACGGATTATGCGGTCGAAATTTATTACGAAGCGGTCAAGCACAAACGCTACACCTGTTATATTGCCCAAGGTACTTATATGGACATGATGTATATGCCCGATGCACTGAACGCGATTATTGAATTGATGGAAGCTGATCCAGCCCGTCTTAAACACCGCAATTCCTTTAATGTGACAGCGATGAGCTTTGAGCCGGAGGAGATTGCGGCAGAGATCCGCAAAGCAATCCCTGAGTTTAAGCTTCATTACCAGGTTGATCCTGATCGCCAGAGGATTGCGGACAGCTGGCCAAATTCAATCGATGCAACAGCAGCTACAGAAGAGTGGGGCTTTACAACAGAATTTGACCTGGCAAAAATGACAGAGGATATGCTGCAGCAATTAGCTGTAAAGCAATCATAGCTTAGCCAACCCGCCCAATTTTGGACGCGTTGTTTTAATGGCGCGCCCTGCAGGGGTGCACCGTAAAAAAGGTGAAATCAGAATCGATTTCACCTTTTTACGTAGATCATCTTGTCTTGTTTTTCAATTACGCGGCCAATGATCACAGCATCAGTGAGGCCATTTTCTTGCAGCGATTTAACATAGGCTTTGGCTTCGTCTGCTCCGAGCGAAACAAGCAGGCCACCAGAAGTAATCGCATCACAAAGGACAAGCTGTTCCTCCAACGAAATATCCGCATATTCGGCATTGTCACTGAGCCATTCATGGTTAGACTTTGAACCGCCGGGAACGACTCCTTGTTCGGCGAGCTCAAACGTACCGTCAAGGACAGGAACATCAGATAGAGTAATTTCGAAGCTGACGCCGCTACCCCCGGCCATTTCGCTGCCGTGGCCGAGCAGGCCAAATCCGGTTACATCGGTAACAGCATGAGGCTGGAACGGTTTTAGCAGCGATGCGGCAGTGCGGTTAAGCATCGCCATTGTTTCGGTTACCTTCCGTTCTTGTTCCGCGGTAACTTTTCCTCTTTTAATGCCTGTAGTTAAAATTCCGGCACCGATTGGTTTTGTTAGCACGAGAACATCGCCAGGCCTCGCCCCGACATTTTTCCAGATTTGCTCCGGATGGACAATACCGGTAACGGAAAGTCCAAATTTAGGCTCCTGGTCATCAATGGAGTGGCCTCCGACCGTAACGGCTCCGGCTTCCTTCACTTTATCTCCGGCACCTCTAAGGATTTCCGCAAGCATATCTGCCCCTAGCTTTTTCACCGGATATCCGACAATGTTAAGTACCGTTTTCGGTTCACCGCCCATTGCATATACGTCACTTAACGCATTAGCAGCAGCGATTGCACCAAACATATACGGATCATCGACGATCGGTGTAAAGTAGTCTAATGTTTGAATTAAAGCAATTGAATCGGTCAGGCGGTAAACTCCTGCATCATCAGAGGTTTCATGCCCGACAAGCAATTCTGGAACTGGTTCTTGCTGTGGTAAAAGACGCAAAACTTGCGCCAGGTCCTCAGGACCAATTTTACAGCCTCAACCAGCTTTTGTTGATAATGATGTAAGACGAATTTTTTCATGCTCGTTCAACTGTCCCACCTCCAATATTCAGTATACCTTTTAATTGTGATCACCGCATATTATAAAACTCATCAATTGCGGAAAAATAACGTTTGTACTAAAATGTCACTAATAACGCGAATTCATTCGCGAATACCACACTTCATGAGGAGGATTTATCATGAATAAATATCAGTTAACCGTTGAATTTTGCATGCAGTGAAACTATGCACCTAAAGCCGCGGGTCTCGCGGAAGAACTATTTACCCATTTCCGTGCAAACATCGGGAAGCTTGAATTGATCCCGAGTTCCGGGGGAGCATTTGAAGTAACAGTCAATGGCAATAAAGTCTACTCCAAGCTCGAAACTGGAGTATTCCCAAAAGCGAATGAAATCATTGAAAAAATGGAGGCATAACGCCTTAACCCCCATCTATTGTGGATGGGGGTTTTGAAATGGATTGATATAAATTTCGGTGGCATAATTCATGAATATATAATATACGATAATTTTATTATGTAAACTAAATAGAGATATATCAATAGAGAATGCCTCTTCTGCTCGTATATGAGGCATTCTTTGTAGAGGGATTATACGGAAAATCTCTTGATTATGGCAGGGTCACAAATCTATTCTGGCCTGACCCAGCCTTATTTTTTGATAAAAAAATTTCGACTATGCCTTGAGCAAATGTTGCATGGACATGCTTATGAATAACTGAAAAAGGAAAAGTGACCTTACGCTGGCGCAGCTGGGGAGTGGCAGAAGTGCTATCAACCGCTGAGATGATAATCGATTTATCTTCAAGAAAGACGGTAATTTGCGAGGAAGGAAACTCACCCAACAGTGCTTCAATAATGATCTCTTGCTCTGTTTCAAACATATCAATTCTGAACGCCGTCTCATCCAAATAATTGGTGAGCGGATCCAGAAAATATTGTTCGAGCCATTTTTCAAGTGACCGTAAATCAAGCGGTTGTTCTTTGCTTTCGTCATTCATGATGATGACCCTCCTTGCTACTATATTATATTCGCTTACATTCTGATATGTGCTGGACATATCAAAATGGTATAATTAACGCGCAAAATGATTTGGAGGGGTTTTCAAAATGAACCAGTTATTGCGTTTAATTCCCCCTGTTCATGAATACCAAAATGACAGCCGCTTTAAGCTGTTGATGGAAGAGCATGGGTTAGATTTTTCAACTATGTCCACTTACGTAAAAAAAACCGTTGACTCAATCAGGAAGCAATTATTACAGGAAGCATGGAAAGGTGCAGCTCCTGGTACATCAGCGTTCTTAGATGATTTTTTCAAGCTGCTAACTGAAGAGCTTGCAGTGCAGACAGGTTATACAATCAAGCGTGTCATTAATGCGACAGGAACGATTTTACATACTAATTTAGGCAGGGCAAGGCTCAGCGAAGATGCAGTCCGGCATGCACTTGAAGCTGCCCGCTATTATTCCAATCTCGAATACAAATTGCCTGAAGGGGAGCGCGGTTCCCGGCATGCCCATGCAGAATCGCTCATAAAACAAATTACCGGCGCAGAGGCAGCAATGATCGTCAACAATAATGCTGCAGCCGTTTTTTTGATCCTGCGTGCCCTGGCATCTGGAAAAGAGGTCGTTGTTTCACGCGGTCAGCTCGTCGAAATCGGCGGCTCATTTAGAGTGTCGTCCATTATGGAAGAGAGCGGGGCCAAGCTCGTTGAAGTAGGAACGACGAATAAGACACATTTAAGCGATTATGAAAAAGCGATTAATGAAAATACAGCCATGCTATTAAAAGTGCATACAAGCAATTTTAAGGTCATTGGTTTTACCGAAATGGTTGATAGTAATGATCTGGCAGCCCTTGCAAATAAGCAACCGGGAATTATTTTCTATGAAGATTTAGGAAGCGGAGCATTGTATGATTTCAGTAAACATGGGATTGGTGAAGAACCTGTTGTCGGCGAAGTGCTAAAGATGGGAGCAGACATTGTCTCATTCAGCGGCGACAAGCTGCTTGGCGGTCCGCAGGCAGGAATCATTGCCGGAAAAAAAACGATCATTGACAGTTTAAAAAAGCATCAGCTCGCCAGGGTGTTAAGGATTGACAAAATGACACTGGCAGCCCTTGAAGCGACCCTGATCGCTTATTTAAAAGGGGAACAGGGAATGAAAAAAATCCCTGCGATCAGGGACTTGCTCACCTCAAAGGAAGAATTAATGGAACGTGCCGAGCACTTTCTTGCAAAGCTTGGAAAAACCGCTACTTTTTCGGCGAAAGCAGTGGACGGAGTGAGCCAGGTAGGCGGGGGAACTATGCCGGATGTTTTATTACCGTCATTTCCTATAGTGCTGAAGTTTAGAGACATTCAGGCTGAGCAGGCTGCCCGGAAGTTGAGAATGGATTATACACCTGCTATCGTTACAAGAATTCACAAGGATGAAGTATACATAGACTTAAGAACGGTGGCTGTCGAGGAAGAAGATTTTATTATAGAAGCTTTACATTCGCTTAAATAAAAAAGGGTGTGGATAGAGCTTTTTCGTTTTTGTGATTTGTCTTAGCTCAGGCGGGGTCTGCCTTTTACACTTACATATATTAGTGTGCGTGATGCTGTTGTCTCGAATGGTTTTCGTTTAACTTTATGTGATCCGCTGAGCAGAGCCGGCTGAGAGTTTTGATCTCCTTTTAGACCGTTTATGTGCATATGTTTGCTCTAAGTTTTTGTTCATACAATCCTTCCTACTGTTAGGATGGAAATATTGCCTCCGATTTATACTGAATAAATTCATAGTGATTGCACAATTTAACGTTACAGATTTTTAAAACAGGAGTGACATTCATGCCTTACCATAAAGATAAACAACAAGCTTTTCAAGCAGCACAGCAGGGAATGGAAAATGCGATGGAGCTTTATTTGGATATTGTCAGGGACAGCGCAAGCTACGGGCATCAATTAAAGCATTTAAAAAATGAAGTGAATGAGGCATACCAGCAAATTGAAAATGCCTTGGAAGTGGCATCAGAGCATCAGCGCATCCAGCTGGAAAAATACCAGCAGGATTTAGAGGAAATGATCAAAGGGGTAGAGGTCGGCGAATAGCCGTGCTGATGAACCCCTTCACATATTTCAGCCCGATACTGTCATGTACCGGGCTTTTATTGTGTTTATATGCGCAAAAAAAACTTTCCTGCAATAATAAAGAAAAAGAAACGACTAGAAAATTATTTTATGATTGTTGCTATGTTCAAGTTTTTTATCAATAACACTTTAAAAATCGTATAAATCATAAGAAAAACTTATCATAAACAATAACTTTCTTGTTATTTACTTATACAGGAGGTTGTATTAACATTAAAATTGTGAGAAAAGAGTGGATGGGAGAAAAAATTCAAACTTTTCGACAATTAATATCATTTGTTATATGATGTTTACGAAAGAGGGGGATACTATATATGGCAAAGAATGATGTTTTTAATGCCCGTAAATTTTTTGAATTGGGCGGGAAGCGCTATCATTATTATCAATTAACTGCTCTTGAAAAAGCCGGAATAGGCAAAGTTACCAAGCTGCCATATTCGATTAAAGTACTGCTTGAATCAGTACTTCGCCAATTGGATGGTCGTGTTATTACGAAAGAACATGTTGAAAACCTAGCTAAATGGGGAACAAGTGAAGTTAAGGAAATAGATGTTCCTTTTAAACCTTCACGCGTAATTCTACAAGATTTCACAGGGGTGCCAGCAGTGGTTGACCTCGCTTCGTTGCGTAAAGCGATGGCAGATATGGGTGGAGACCCGGATAAAATCAACCCGGAAAAGCCGGTTGACCTTGTTATTGACCATTCTGTGCAGGTCGATAAATATGGAACTCCGGATGCCCTTCAGGTTAATATGGAATTGGAATTTGAACGGAATGCAGAAAGATACCAATTTTTGAGCTGGGCGCAAAAAGCATTTGATAACTACCGTGCTGTTCCTCCGGCGACCGGAATTGTCCACCAGGTAAACCTGGAATTTCTTGCAAACGTTGTCCATGCAGTTGAAACGCCTGATGGAGATTTTGAAGCGTTCCCGGACACTCTTGTTGGGACAGACTCGCATACGACGATGATCAACGGGATTGGTGTTCTCGGTTGGGGCGTTGGCGGGATAGAAGCAGAAGCAGGCATGCTTGGCCAGCCATCCTACTTCCCGGTTCCGGAAGTGGTTGGTGTGAAATTAGTAGGTGAAATGCCTAATGGTACAACAGCTACCGACCTGGCATTAAAAGTAACCCAAGTTCTTCGCAGCCAAGGGGTTGTAGGCAAGTTTGTAGAATTCTTCGGTCCTGGTGTTACATCACTTCCTTTAGCTGACCGGGCGACGATTGCAAACATGGCTCCGGAATACGGAGCAACTTGCGGATTCTTCCCGGTTGATTCCGAGTCTCTTGATTATATGCGTTTAACCGGACGCTCTGAAGAACAAATCAAAATTGTCGAAACATACAGCAAGGAAAATGGACTGTTTTTTGATCCATCTCTAGAACCAGTATATACAAATGTTGTTCAAATTAATCTTTCTGAAATTGAAGCGAACCTTTCAGGTCCAAAACGCCCGCAGGATTTAATTCCGCTGTCAATGATGAAGCAATCCTTTAACGAAGCATTGAGCGCACCGCAGGGAAACCAGGGATTTGGGCTAGAGCCGACGGAAATCAATAAAGAAATTACCGTTGATTTTCACAATGGTGATTCCACGAAAATGAAAACCGGCGCTGTTGCTATTGCAGCCATCACAAGCTGTACGAACACTTCAAATCCGTATGTGCTTGTTGGTGCTGGTTTAGTGGCGAAAAAAGCTGTTGAGCTTGGTATGGAAGTTCCGAAGTTCGTCAAAACTTCGTTAGCACCTGGCTCGAAAGTTGTTACAGGTTATTTGCGCGATTCAGGGTTGCTTCCTTACCTGGAACAGCTTGGCTTTAACCTCGTTGGTTATGGCTGTACAACCTGTATCGGAAACTCGGGCCCGTTACGCGAGGAAATTGAAAAAGCTATCGCTGAAAACGATCTTCTTGTTGGTTCGGTCCTTTCCGGCAACCGAAACTTCGAGGGAAGGATCCACCCGCTTGTGAAAGCTAATTACCTGGCATCCCCACCGCTTGTAGTGGCATATGCATTAGCGGGAACCGTCGATATTGATCTCCAAACAGAATCACTCGGCAAGGATCAAAAAGGCAACGATGTATTCTTCAAAGACATTTGGCCGTCAACAGCCGAAGTGAACGAAGTTGTAAAGCGCACTGTTACGCCTGATTTGTTCCGTAAAGAATACGAGCATGTTTTTGACGATAATGCCCGCTGGAACGAAATTCAAACGAGCAACGAACCATTATATTCTTTTGATGACACATCAACTTATATCCAAAACCCGCCGTTCTTTGAGGGCTTAACTCCTGATGCTGGTCATGTGGAGCCTTTAACAGGATTGCGTATTGTTGGCAAATTCGGTGATTCAGTGACGACTGACCATATTTCACCAGCCGGTGCAATCGGTAAAGATACTCCAGCTGGAAAATACCTTCGTGAAAAAGGAGTAGAACCACGTGATTTTAACTCTTATGGTTCACGCCGTGGTAACCATGAAGTGATGATGCGCGGAACATTCGCAAATATCCGAATTCGCAACCAGGTAGCGCCTGGTACAGAAGGCGGCTTCACAACATACTGGCCAACTGGCGAAGTGACATCCATTTACGATGCCTGTATGAAATATAAAGAAGATGGAACAGGGCTTGTAGTTCTTGCCGGAAAAGACTATGGAATGGGTTCTTCCCGTGACTGGGCTGCGAAAGGAACAAACTTGCTAGGCATCAAGACAGTTATTGCAGAAAGCTATGAGCGTATTCACCGCTCAAACCTTGTATTGATGGGTGTACTTCCACTTCAGTTCAAGCAAGGAGAGAGCGCAGAAGTTCTTGGCTTAACCGGTAAAGAAATAATCAATGTGCAAATTGATGAAAATGTAAGGCCTCGTGACTTTGTGACAGTAACAGCTACAGATGAAGACGGCAACAAGAAAACATTTGAAGTGCTTGTTCGCTTTGACTCTGAAGTTGAAATTGATTACTATCGTCACGGCGGTATCCTGCCAATGGTACTGCGTGATAAATTGAAAAACTAGGTAAAATCAACAGGCACCATGCAATCATTGCATGGTGTTCTTTCATTTATACTCGTTTTGGAAATTGTCTTAGAAAATAGGAATAGAAAAGCTCGACATCGGCGTGTTAAAATATTCTTCATAATAATGCATGGCAATGTGAGAGGAGTTACTGATGAATAATACAGCAATCCAATCCGTCACATACGAAAACGGAAAATTATATATATTGGACCAAACAAAGCTTCCCACCATCATCGATTTTTTAGAAATAACCGCTATCGAGGACACCTGGAATGCCATCAAGCAATTAAAGGTGCGCGGTGCCCCGGCGATTGGCATCGCAGCTGCATACGGCTTGCTTCTCGGGCTCAAAGAAGCTCCTGAAGACAGTTTTTCTTCCTTTTACACCGTTTTTAAAGAAAAATCAGATTACCTGGCTGGCTCACGACCGACTGCGGTCAATCTATTTTGGGCGTTACGACGGATGAATGAACGGGCACAGAGTGAAAGCAGCAAGCCTGTCACGTTGATCAAAGCGGCGCTCGAGGACGAAGCGCACAAAATTCGTGAAGAAGATGAACAGGTTTGCCGGAGTATCGGTGAACATGCCATAACCCTTTTGGAAGATGGAATGGGAATCCTGACTCATTGCAATGCCGGTGGAATTGCCACAGCAAAATATGGGACAGCGCTTGCGCCGCTTTATCTCGCCAAAGAACGTGGCTGGGACATGAAGGTTTTTGCGGATGAAACACGCCCTCTTCTGCAGGGAGCGAGATTAACAGCATGGGAATTGATGCAAGCCGGCATCGATGTTACCTTAATTGCTGACAATATGGCCGCCATCGTCATGCAAAAAGGCTGGATCCAAGCAGTAATCGTTGGATGTGACCGTGTCGCTGCAAACGGGGATGCAGCTAATAAAATTGGAACCTATGGTGTCGCGTTGCTGGCCAAAGCCCATAATATTCCCTTTTATGTTGCTGCTCCGATTTCAACAATCGATCTTGCTACTAAAACAGGAGCCGAAATTCCAATTGAAGAAAGGGATGCGGCGGAAATTACTGCTGGGCTTGGCAAACAAACAGCGCCGGAAGGTGTTAAAGTATATAATCCCGCTTTTGACGTAACGCCACATCATTTAATTACGGCGATCATTACCGAAAAAGGGATTTTAAGAGGAAACTTTAAGGAACAACTTCCTAAATTATTTCAATCATCATTAACAAGTTCAAGCTGACCTGAATTGGCCAGCTTCTTTAACGAGTGTTTCGAGAATCGTCACATTTCTGGTTGTTTTTTGACCGTTGGCCACCTTATTTTTTCGCATTTTCTAGGGTAAAATACTTATTAATAGAGGATGACAAAATGGGAAAAGAGGGACAGCATGGTCAAAAAAATAATCGCTGTGGTAATATTGACTGCTTTACTAACCGTGGCGATCGTTCAGGCGATGGAGAAGGAAGAACAGCCAGACAATCTGCCGGGACTGAAAATGGGTGTAAAAGCTCCCGATTTCGAATTAACTGCGTTGACAGGGGAAAAAGTACAGCTCTCTGATTATAAAGGAAAGAAAGTAATGCTCAATTTTTGGGCGACTTGGTGTCCCCCTTGTAAAGCAGAAATGCCTGCCATGGAAAAGTTTTATCGCGACATGAAGGATGAAATCGCTGTTCTGGCGGTGAACATCGACCCAAAAAATGATGTGAAGGGATTTGCTGAAGAAAAAGGAGTTACTTTTACGATTCTTCTTGATGATCAAGAAGAGGTTAGCAAAATTTATCAAATCATATCAATCCCAACGACCTACTATATAGATGAGGCTGGAATTGTCCAAAGTAAACATATTGGCGCGATGACACAAGAACAAATGAACCAGTTCATCAATGAATAACCCGGTCTCAGCGGCACCCAAACATAGGGTGTCTTTTATTATGGCAAATAAGATGTAAGACGATATTTAATTTTCAAAAAGTTGTAATAATTGAAAGCGTTTTTGGGCATAATTACTGTTACTATAATATTAAAGGAGAGTGAAAAGTGATGAGAAAGCCTCGTAAACGTTCTTTTTCCGAGCTTGTTTCGGAAAATAAGCGCCAGCTCCTAAATGACCGTGATGCGATCGAGAAAATAGAAGCCCGCCTTGAACAAAAAAGACTCGATAAGGCAGAGTAGTCCAGCTCTATTTTCCAGTCATGGTTCCTTCTTCTCATGGTAATAATGAAAGAAGGAGGATGATTACATGAGCAAGAACATACATGGAAAAAACCGGCAACAATTCGTCCCAAACCATTTAGGTACTCAACCGCGGGGATTTGGGGGAAATAAAGGGAAACAGATGCAGGACCGCTCTGGTCAGCACCCTCAAGTTATCCAGACAAAAGGGGAATAAATAAAACCCATTATCAGGATTGTCTCGCAATGGCTTGGGTTTTAATACTGACCGCCCAAACCTCCGCCCCAATCAGGGTGGAGGTTTTCTTTTTTCATCAATGTTTCGATCGCAACAAAACAACTCCGATAATAAGAATTCCCCTCTTTTTCCCTTAATTTTTCTCTCGAATTCGTTACAAACTATTTGTGTAGCATCTTAATCCAAAGGAGGAAAACACAATGGCTGACATTAGACCCAAACCGGATGATCGCAGTGATAATGTCGAGAAACTGCAAGAAATGATAGTCAATACGATTGAAAATATGGAAGAGGCTGAAGCGACACTTGACTTTGCCGGACCAGAAGCGCGTGCCCAAGTTGAAGCGAAGAACGAACGCCGCCGTGAAAGCCTGGATGGTTTGCGCCAAGAAGTAAGGGATGAGGCACAGGCGCAGCAAAACCAATAGAAAACTTAAGGAATGATTAAAGGAGGATCTGTTCCAGCGGGGACAGGTCTTTCCCGTTTAAAGCCTGTTATAAAAGGCGGTTCTTTTTTAGCTGCTCATTAAATTATGGTAAGATAGAGAAAATGATCATACAGAATGAGATGGTATTGTGAAACAGCACAAACAGCTAAATCACCAAGATAAAATCACTAACTGGGAACTAGAGCTAAAAGAAACGGGTTGTATTTCGAATGAGGGCGAATTGTTAAAAACAATTTCGCATTTAAATGATGATAAGGACCAGGCAGAATTGTCGGTTTTATATACATTGGCAGCACTATCAAGAAGCCGAAAAAGCCATCAGGATTCACTTGTTTTGGCATGGATGGAAAAAGCCGCTCAGTTTCATCCCTCCAATGAACGGGCAACCTCGTATCTTGCCCAGTTTGAATGGAAAAAGAACCGGGACCTCTTGAGCCGCCTTGTTTTTCCAACGATTAGAGAAACCGATAACCGGACGACAAAACAGAAAATTGCCGACCAATATATTGCTATTTGCCGAGTCTTTTTGGAAGAGGCAGAGGAACAGTTGCAGCAGCTCGAAAAATGGCAAAAAGCTTTAATCGATCTCAACCAGACGGCTATTGAAGCGGTATACGCGAACTTAATAAAAATTTTGCAAGATGTGATTGACTATACATCCCGCTTGTTAAAGGCGGCCGAAGAATATGAGGCTTCGATAAGTGGTGTTTTTTATACATCGACCCGTGTGGAGGATCTGAAAACGAGTCTTGAAGAGATTGAGCGATTAAAACTGGAATGGCTTAGCCTGTTTACGGAAGAAGCAACGAACAGCAAAAACATAAGCCCTCTAGAAGAACTAAATGAGATGATTGGTTTAGAATCGGTAAAGGAAAGAGTGAACAACCTCTACCGGTTTCTAAAGTACCAAAAAGAACGCAAAGCGCTTGGATTCCAAACAAAGGATGCGTTGAACCTTAATATTGTCTTAACGGGAAATCCGGGTACGGGAAAAACAACATTAGCGCGTCTATTCGCAAAAATTTTCCATGAGCTTGGCGTTCTGCCCGGAGAGGAAGTCATTGAAGCAGACCGATCCCAGCTGATCGGTGCCTATGTGGGCCAGACTGAAGAAAACGTCAGAGCGATCGTCGAAAGGGCAGTTGGCGGAGTTTTATTTATTGATGAAGCCTATAGCTTAAAGCGGGACTCACAATCGGGGAGCGATTATGGCCAAACAGCGATCGACACTCTTGTCTCACTTATGACCGGCAGCGAGTATGAGGGCAGATTTGCGGTCATTTTGGCAGGCTACCCTGAAGAAATGAGACATTTCCTCGATACCAATCCTGGTTTGAGAAGCCGTTTTCCAAGTTCCAATCATATTCACCTGGAGGATTACAACGAAACTGAATTGGTTGAGATAGCCGAAAAGCTTGCTTATGAAAATGATTTTATCTTAACAGAAGATGCGAAGAGAGCACTCGGCGAACGGATTGACAGGGAGCGCGTTGACGATACGTTTGGAAATGCGAGAACTATCCGCAACCTCGTTCTTGATGCGATTTTTAAAAAAGGGTCTTCAACTGAAAAACGCAACGATTTTCTAATATATACGCTTCTGGAAAAAGAAGACTTCACGGAAAGAGCGAGGGAGCTTGAAGAAAAACCGCTCAAGCGATTGGAACAGCTAACCGGCTTAGCGACAGTCAAGAATGACGTGAAATCATTAATTTCATTTGTTAAAATGCAGCAGCTCCGCAGAGACCATGGCATGCCGGTTGTGACAATCCAGCTCCACGCCGTTTTTACCGGAAATCCGGGCACCGGGAAAACAACTGTGGCGAAAATTTATGCGCGGTTGCTCAAAGAATGCGGAATGTTGAAACGGGGTCATTTAGTCGTAGCAAGCAGGGCAGATTTAGTTGCAGGCTATGTCGGGCAAACGGCTATAAAAACTAAGAAGAAAATCCGGGAGGCTCTCGGGGGAGTGCTGTTTATTGATGAAGCTTATTCATTGCTCGGAAATGGCCATGGTGATTTTGGCAGGGAAGTGATCGATACGCTAGTTGATGAAATGACAAAGCATAATGAAAATCTTGTTGTCATTTTAGCCGGCTATCCGAACGAAATGGAACGGCTGCTTGATAGCAATCCGGGCGTCCGCTCACGGTTTAAGAAATTCTTTCATTTTCCCGATTATTCTACAGAAGAATTACTTGAAATCATTGAAATATATGCCGCGGCCTATCAATATCAAATAACTGAAGAAGGCAGACAGTTTATACGTGCTTCTCTTAAAGATGCCGACACGTTTGGGAATGGCCGATATGCAACCAATCTTGTTGATGAAGCCATTCAATTTCAGGCACTCAGGTTTATGTCGAGTTATGGAGGAGAAATGCTTTTAGACAAAGCGGCTCAGCTGAATGAAGCCGATTTTGCACAAGCAATCAAAAAAGTAAGTGAAGGGGAATAGAACATGCATGTTGCGGTGAAGGAAATTGAAGTTCGCTATGCTGAAACAGATCAAATGGGGGTTGTCTACCATGCGAATTATCTTATTTGGATGGAGCTCGGCCGCACACAGTTGATTGAAGATTTAGGGTTCAACTATGCAAAACTAGAAGGGGAGGGGATTATTTCCCCTGTAATTGATATTCAAGCATCCTATAAAAAGCCGGTTCGATACGGAGAAAAAGCGCTTGTTAAGACGTGGATTGAAGAATATGACGGGTTCAGGGTCACGTATGCCTATGAGATCGCAGATGAATCCGGCAACATAGCAGTTACAGGCTTATCCAAGCATGTTTGTGTAAAAAAAGAATCATTCAGGCCAATTTCTATAAAAAGAAGTTATCCTGACTGGCATGAGGCTTACGAAAAAGCAAAAAAAGTGGAACAAGCTGCAAATTGACATGAGGTGAGATCGTTGGCATTCGGAATAAACAGACAGGAATTGCAGGATTGGAAAAGGAAAATCTCGGCCGGGGAAATAGCTTTTATAACACATTATTGGCTGGATGAACGTTTCCCAGGCTGTAATACTGTTACAAAAGTAGGCTGCAGCAACATTGAAAAATTGGCAGAATGGGGCGCCAAATATGACCTTAAATCAGAGTGGATTCATAATCGGAAAGACTATCCGCATTTTGACTTGATTGGTTCAAGACAGGTTGAAATTTTGAAGACAGAAGGGCTGTTTGAGCATATTTGGTGAAAGATAGAGGACTTCAATGCAGGTTAAAAGGAAAGCAGACGCCACCAGCGTCTGCCTTAATTAGAGTAGTGATATTCAGGTTCTTCCGCTTCTGAATCGTATTCAATGCGGAGATCATGGTCATCAAAATACCATAAGTCTTTTTCCTCTATATAATAGGTGATGCCGTCCTTATTCGTTTTCGCCCCGATATCAAGCGGCTTTTCATTTGAAATGCCTAGGGAAAAACCTTGCTGGACAGTGCTGCATCCGCCATACCTGGCAAAAAATCGCACAAAGTCACCGTCTTTCAAGAGCATTTCTTGTTTATACCATTCAGCTGCATCATCGCTCACAAAGATATTCATGTGGTTCGGCTCCTTCCATTGCTGTATACCTTCATTATAAAATACAACCGGCATTGAAGCGAGTGATCAACGTCACTACATAGTATGGTCAGATGAAAATTCGCGATACGATCAGTTTAATTTACAGACAAATATCCGATAACACTGGTATTTCAAGCTCGAAACGGCGCCAGACGATTTGGTTTTTACGAGAAGATTACGATATCGTAATTAAACCGCTCAGGATCATGAGCAGATTGAGACAGACATGCCAAATGGCAGCCGGAAGCAGGCTCGCTGATCGAATCGTTAATCCGGCGAGAAAAAGGCCACCAATTGCAATTCCAAGGCAAGAAATAAACGAAAAACCATATGCAAGATGGGAAAATCCGAATGCAGCTCCATTGAAGAGAACGGCCCACTTTTCACCGACGATTGCCGCATATCTTGTTAATAATACTCCTCGCTTTTACCATTAACCGTCACTTTGTTGCTTGAATTTTTGGGAAGATGCTATCTAACCAGGCTTGGGCTAATCGTAAGTCCCGATCTCCGTCTAAAACTACATTAGTTTTGAACGAATGGAGAAGGGTAAAGCAATTTAAAATACAAGGGGTGATCCGATGTTGAAGATGACAGAAAAAGCTTATGATGCAATCCATAAAGCTGTCGAGAAAGAGAAAAAATTTCAGGAAGAAGAGCTTTTCGTAAGGCTTGCGATGGGAATCGGCTGAGGAGGTCCCCAATTAAAGCTGTCTCTGGAGGAGCGGCCGTTAGAAGCTGATGAAGTGATTACATTTGAAGAATTAAAGGTCGTTATTCACGAACGGGATGCTGTATATTTTAACAACATCAAGCTGGATTTTGTCGAAGATGTCCTTGGGACAGGGCGTTTTCAATTGCTGAAGATTTGAGACTTTCATGCCTAATCACGCCCGGGCATTGCCTGGTTTTTCCCGTTTGCAAAGAAAGCGGCGCCCCGGTTATTTTGGGGCAGCCGCTTTTTAATCTTTATCGCAACAATTTTTCAAAAAAAAATTCTAAACAGGCGGATCCATCATCTCTAAAAAATCGATCAATTCATCAAAGTTGTTGATTGTTTTTAGTGGGACTCCTTCGCAATCGTAATCAGGTTGGAAATGAAAAAATTCTAAATGGAACTCTTCGTCCTCATGTTCCTGCACCGACGTTGCGAATATAAGCTCGCCTGTATTCAAGTGCAATTCTTTCATTGTGTAAACACCTTCCTAATCAGTAAATGTTCTTATTACTAGTTTAAACGATATTCCGAAGCAACCCGCGTTATTTCTTGACAAAAAAATGAATTTATCTTGCTGAGAGCAGGAAACGGGAATGGACAAATAGCAGGGATTGTTGTAACAGACCCTGCTTGAGAATATAAACAGCACCCGGCTTCTTTGCAGCAGGGACAAAGCTGCTAAATGGAGGCTAATTCGCTGGCCACAGGGAGAGCAATTTTAAATGTTGCCCCCTGAGGAACCGTACTTTCGACGTATATTTTTCCTCCATTACTTTCAACAATTTTTTTGCACACAGACAAACCGATCCCTGTTCCTGTTTCTTTAGTCGTATAGAAAGGATTGAAAAGCTTCTCGGCCGTTTGCTCAGCGATTCCGCAGCCGTTATCTGTAATAATAATAAACGCACAACCTGAACATACTTGCGTTATTAGTTGAATGTCGCCCTGTCTTTCGGAGCCCAATTCATCGACTGCCTCCAATGCATTTTTGACCATATTGACCAACACTTGTTTCAATTGTTTATTATCGATATGTAAAAGTGCATCTCGCTGGTCATACTCGACTGTAAAACGGATGTTCCGTAAGTGTGCCTCGCTTTCAAAAAGCATGAAAATTTCCCGGATGATCGTATTTAAGTAAACATACTCGGTTTTATTTTTCTTCGGTTTTGCAGCATTCAAAAATTCGTAAATGATATCGTTGGCCCTGTTAATCTCTTCAAGGGCTACGTTCGCATATTCTTCTTTCCCAATTTCATTTAAATATGGTTTGATAAGCTGGATAAAACCCTTCACGGTCGTAAGCGGGTTTCGTATTTCATGGGCAATCCCGGCCGCAAGCTTTTCTACAGTAGTAATATGGCTGGTTGCGATCGCTGCTTCGTGCATTTCTTGTATGGCTTTTTCAAAGGCTTGTTTTTTCTCGGCAAGCTGTCCGTGAAAAAAGGTCAGTTTACGTTCCACTGTAGTGATTAAACTTTGAATTTCTGCCGTATGCGCTTCAGTTGGAAAGCAGAAAAGATGGATCCCGGGTTCGGAAGCGACTTTGTAAATGGTATAAGTTATGAAACCGTAATCCACATGGTTCATTGGAATAGTCAAAGAGGTCTTATTTGAGCATTCAAATAAGAAAGAGCGGAGTTTTTCTTCATCGCGCTCCATCACCAGCTCTGAAAAGGCATATGGCGCTTGAAAGGCCATTTCCGCATACTTCGACGCCATCAATATCAATAAGTTATGCTCAATATAAAAATAGGGGAAAGGCAGTTTTTCTAAAACGTTCTCATATGAGTCCATTTCCGAACCATCCTTATCATTATTATTAAAAAACTGCGTATCAAAATCGCACGGTCAATATACTTTATGGATAATAAAGTATGATTATGTCAAACTATGCGAACTGAAAAAAGAGTTTGCTGATAAATAAGACTTTCATACTATTATCATACCAAAATACCCCATATGTTAGCAATAACGCACAAAATATTTCTTTTTTAGAACATTTGGCATTTGAGCAAATAAAAAATTATTTAAATGGAGCGAATTGTAGGCGGACTATGCAACTGAAAGCCGAAAGGAAGATCAGAATGAATGTTCTTACAAGAGGATTGTCAGTTCCATTGAAAAGAAAAACTGCAGAAAAATGGCTGCGGAGGAAGGTTTTCATCCTCTACAGCCATTTCACTTTAGGTTCCGTTTTATTGATAATTCTCTTAATATTGGCCCGGTGCCGGTAGAACACAAAAAAACCAAGAATCGAGACGACGATGATGAGCGGAAGATCACCAAAGATGATTGCATAAATAACAGCGGCGATTGCTGCCATCATCGAAGATAGGGAAACATACTTTGTTATGTACAGACTTACGAAAAAGATTAACAGCATTATGACAAACATCGGTGGCGCATAAAAAAGCAGCACCCCGCCTGATGTTGCGACTGCCTTGCCGCCTCTGAACCCCGCAAACAACGGGTACATATGGCCAACGACTGCAACAACACCTGCGATCAATGGATGAATATCTGATCCAAACAAAACAGGCAATGCTGCAGCAAGTGTTCCTTTTAAAATATCGGCACTTGTAACAATCAACCCCGCTTTTACTCCGAGAGTCCGGAATGTATTGGTTCCTCCGAGGTTACCGCTTCCATGCTGGCGAATATCGGTTCCATAAAAAACTTTTCCGATAATCAGGCCTGAAGGAATTGACCCAAGTAAATAAGCTAATAAAATGATTAATGCGTCAACCGCCATGTATTCACCCCTTCATCGGTGGCAAAATAATAATAGCACCCCGAAAATATTATAGCAGATAAATCGCGGATTTAAATATGTTTGCTGACAATAAATTTACCACAGCAAGGCAAACTAGATAATATAAACATAGCTTGCATGGCTAGAAACTGTTTCAGTTTCTGATGAAGGGGTAAATGAAAACAGATTACCCATTAATAGAAAAGGAGGTTCACCATGGAACATCAGATCAATCAATCTAATACTGACGCGGATGGAAGAATTGAAGCAAAATTAAATGACCTGGGCAGTGAAAAAAAGGAAGAGATCTTAGCCAATTTTGATCAATTTAAAAGCTATTTGGGCGATAAAGTTTCGAAAGGAATGAAGCTGGGGCTTGATGAAGAGCAGCTCGCAAACGCTGCCCAAAAGGTTGGTGATTATCTTGCCCAAAAGGAAGAGCCTCGCAATCGCGAAGAAAAATTGTTGCAGGAGCTCTGGCAAGTCGGCAACCAAGAAGAAAAGCATATGCTTGCCCATATGCTAGTAAGGCTAGTTCACTAAATAATGAACACACAGGCTGCTTCTGCATAAAGCGAAGCAGTTTTTTAAATTCGCTAAACGGCAGACAAGGAGTTTTGTGCTGGTGGCAAATGGGTAAAACGGACCAAATGGGCTGTGAAAGGCCGGTAAGTCCACTCAAGGCGAACAGATAGCATTTAAAGGGGAGTCTTAAATTGAATAAACTAAAAATCCTGATAAAGAAAAAAAGGGTGTGGATTCCGCTTCTCGTTATAGCCATCATCAGTACTGTGATTATTTACAATAGACAAAAGCCGCTGCCCCCGAATATTTCATATGAAGGAAAAGTTCACACTGTTCAAGATGCCTCATTTCTTTATGATCTCACCTATAAAGATGAAAATGGACGCATCATGCATGATCAGCATATATTTGATACCATATTTGAGGCAATTCGCAATGCTGAACAGTATATCGTGATAGATATGTTTTTATTTAACGGATATACACAACCAGGCAAGGATTTCCCCGAAATCAGTGCTGTTTTAACAAAAGAACTGATTAAGAAAAAGCAGGAAAACAACGATATCAAGATTATTTTTATTACAGATGAGATCAACACAACATACAACTCCCATCGAGCAAAGGAGTTGACAGAACTAAAAAAACACGGAATCGAAACCGTGTATACCAATGTCGACCGGCTTAGGGATTCTAATCCTCTTTACTCGGGGATTTGGCGAACATTTATCCACTGGTTTGGCCAGAATGGCAACGGCTGGATGCCGAATCCTTTGGCGGAAACTGCACCGGATGTGACGATGCGCTCCTATCTTAAACTGTTGAACATTAAAGCAAACCACCGTAAGGTATTTGTATCCGAAAAAACGGCAATTATTTCTTCAGCAAACCCTCATGATGAAAGTGCTAACCATTCAAATATAGCCTTTCAAGTAAGCGGGAATATTATAAATGACATTTTGGAATCTGAGCAGGCTGTTTCCAACATTTCAAATGGCCCAAAGCTGCCGGAATTTCAAGCTGCAGAAGCAGAACCCGGCCCCGTTAAAATCCAGCTCCTGACAGAAGGGAAAATTCCAAAACATATATTAAGCGAGCTCAATGATACAAAAAAAGGGGATATAGTATGGCTTGGAATGTTTTATCTTGCAGATCGCCATGTTATTGACCACTTAAAAGAAGCGGCAGACCGGGGCGTCAATATTCGTCTTATTTTAGATCCGAACAAAAATGCATTCGGCTCGGAAAAAATCGGACTCCCAAACATCCCGGTAGCAGCAGAGCTGGATAAGCTCGGGCATGACCATATTCACATCCGCTGGTACGATATCGGTAAAGAACAATTTCATAGTAAGCTAATGTTTATCAAAAAAGAAAACAACGGTGTCATCATCGGGGGCTCTGCTAATTTTACGGCAAGAAACTTAAATGATCTTAATCTAGAGACAGATATCAAAATCACGGCACCACCGGAAACAGATATATATCAAGACGTTGATTCCTATTTTGAGCGAATTTGGGACAATAAAAACGGGCGTTATACTGTCGATTACGAAGCGGATCAGAACGATCTCCCCGTTTTTAAGTATTTAACCTATTTAATCCAAAAAGCAACGGGCTTTACAACCTATTAATCTATTTTTCATTAAGAACCGGGATATACCGGTTCTTTTTTCTATTCATGATGAAACTATTTGTCTGTTATTTTCGTTAACAATATGGGATGAAAAAAGATTGGTTTCATAGGTATTATTGGAGGTAAACAATCCTTTTCATTTCCGGCAGTTTTCAGTACGATAAGAGTGAGGGGGAGATGAAAATAGCAATTCTGCAACGAGAGAAACGAAAGCAACTATCAAAAAAATGGATTGCCGGGGGACTTCTCTTGGCGTGTTTGATGGTCATTTCGAGTGTTCTCTTACTCTTGTATCCTTTTGCGTCAAAGGTGAAAGACAATCATTTTATCGGTGACAACCCGATTCTTTTTAAAGGGGCACAAGCAGGAAATGCGATCATTGAAGGTGAATCGGTGTATGTTCCCGTCTCCTTTATGAACAGCATTGAAGGGAATATCGCCTATGATCAAAAATCTAATTCTATAATTATCGCAACAAAGGATAAAGTTGTCCAAATGCCTGGCGAATCACAGACTATTTATGAAAATGGCCAGCCGGTTGAACTCCAGTTTCCAGCAGTAACTGCCAAGAGTGGTGAATTGCATGTCGCGCTCGATGCGATGCTGGCTTATTTTCCGATCCAATTTAAAGTTTTGCAGGAATCAAATGCCGTTTGGATTCAGCAGGACGGGCAGCATCTGACAAGAGGAGTCATTACGGGAAAGGATGCTCATGCTGAAAAGTTGCGGCTTCGCACTAAAGCAAGCCTCCAGTCAGCCTATGTTGCGAAAACAATTGATCAAGAGCCGATATATATTGAAAAGGCAACGGACGATTATTTGTTCGTTAGAAACGAAAGCGGAATTGCCGGCTATATCGAGAAAGATTTAGTCAAGGAGACTTCAGAAGAGGTGGTTACCATTGCACGTGATTCGAATAATCCTGTGCTTCCGCAACTAGACGGGCCTGTCCAACTTACTTGGGAGGCTGTTTATACAAAAAATCCAGATACGAATCAAATTCCGGCAATGCCCGGAGTAAATGTTGTATCGCCAACATGGTTCGAACTTACATCAGCTGATGGAGCTGTGAAAAATCTCGCATCCATTGACTATGTAAACTGGGCGCGAAACAGGGGTTACCATGTTTGGGGACTCTTTTCCAACGCTTTTAACCCGG
The DNA here is from genome assembly GCF_002860125.1 of Bacillus canaveralius. Lineage (GTDB taxonomy): Bacteria > Bacillota > Bacilli > Bacillales > Cytobacillaceae > Bacillus_BJ > Bacillus_BJ canaveralius. The sequence continues at coordinate 53,181 of NZ_PGVA01000026.1, read as the reverse complement.
AGCTGACCCATTCAGCCTTTAAAGATTTCGAAACAAGACAAAAGATTATCCGCCAGCTGCTTAACTACAGTCAAACGTATCAATTGGCCGGAATCAACCTGGATATTGAAAATGTAAATGAAGCTGATGGACCGCTTGTGACCCAATTCGTTCGCGAGGCAACTGCTTATTTTCATCAGGCTGGCTTAGTCGTCTCGATGGATATTACGTTTATCTCCGGTGGAAATTGGTCTGCCTTTTATGAACGAGACAAACTGGCGAATATCGTCGATTACATGATCGTGATGGCATATGATGAGCATTGGGCAAGCTCTGAGAAGGCGGGAAGCGTCGCCAGCTTTCCATGGGTCGAGCAAAATTTAAGCAAACTGTTGGATGAAGTCCCGAAAGAACAATTAATTCTTGGCGTCCCTTTATACGCAAGACTTTGGAAAGAACAAGTACTCGCCGGCGGGAACGTCGAGGTTACTTCAACGGCACTGTCGATGAATAAAGTAAAGGAATGGCTTATTACAAACAAAATTCAACCGACTTATGATCCGGACAGCGGCCAAAATTACGCGGAATACTATAATGAGGCAGAACAAGCAACATATAAAATTTGGCTTGAAGATGAACTTTCATTAAGAAAACGGACAGAGATGGCCGCCCAATATGAACTGGCAGGAGTGGCAAGCTGGTCAAGATATTTTGCCGACGAAGCGGCCTGGACAGCGTTACAGTGGAAAAAAGATAACAACATCACGAAGAAATAACAGCGAAAAATGGTCTGAGACAATCAGGCCATTTTTTTAAACAGAAGCTTGAAAAATGACTTTTACGATAAGAACTGGCAGAATTAACTAATAAGCGAAAGTCAAAGGGAGGGAAGACATGAAAATTTGAGCATGAAAATTTGAGAAGGAATAGATAGAAATCGAGAGGTTCGCAAAGTTAGATAAATGAAAATCTTAGCGGACTGAAAGGTTTTTCAGAAAAATTTTCGGGTATAGGCAAAAGGATATAGCTTCAAGCGTCAATGCAAGAGATAAACCGCTTATGGGGAATAATAGCACGAAATAGATAATCAAGAATAAAAGCAGGTGATCGTAAATGATCCGGTTTAATCGGGTGAGCAAAGTATACCCAGATGGGTTTGAAGCAGTAAAAGGGATCGACTTACATATTGAAAAAGGGGAACTCGTCGTCTTAATTGGTCCGAGCGGCTGTGGCAAAACGACAACGCTGAAAATGATCAATAAATTGATCGCTCCGACTTCAGGCACTATTTATATCGATGGTGAAGATATTGCTGAAGTGGATGGTGTGGAACTGAGAAGAAGAATCGGCTATGTGATCCAGCAAATCGGCCTGATGCCCCATATGACAATCGCCGACAATATTTCACTAATCCCAAGGCTAAAGGGTTGGAAAAAGGCAGACTATGAAAAGCGCGTTGAAGAGCTATTGGAGATGGTTGGGCTTGATCCCGGACAATACAAGTCCAAATATCCATTGGAATTAAGCGGCGGGCAACAACAACGTGTCGGTGTCATCCGGGCCCTGGCCGCTGAACCGCCGATCGTATTGATGGATGAACCATTCAGCGCCCTTGACCCGATCAGCCGTGAACAGCTGCAGGACGAGCTTAAATCCCTTCAGCAGCGAATTCACAAGACAATCGTGTTTGTTACACATGATATTGATGAGGCCCTTAAAATTGCCGACCGGATTGCCGTCATGAAAGATGGTGAAATCATTCAGATAGCAGCTCCTGACGAACTGCTTTCTAACCCGGAAAATGACTTTGTCCGCGACTTCTTGGGGGAAGAGCGGTTAACCGAAAAAACAGCTTTAACAGCGAAAGATGTGATGGTTAAAGCCGCCCAAGGCGAACAAGGAATTACCGTTCAACCTACAGAAGTCCTTGAAGCCATGTCAGCTTTAACCGAGGAAGAAGATTATCCGATCGTGCAAGAGCAGGATGATCTTAAAGACATAGTCCGTTTGCTTATTGAGAAAAACCTAAATTCGCTCGGCGTTGTTGATGAACAGCATAAAATGGTCGGTATCATCACGAAAGACCATTTATTAAGCGTTTTGGCCGAGGTAAGGATGGAGGATGTCCACAGATGGAAGAAAACGTATTTTCAGCATTTATAGAAACGATTACATCCAGATCTGATGATATTTGGCAAGGTTTGACGGAACATTTATTTTTGTCATTTACGGCTATCTTGATTGCGCTAGTAATCTCCCTGCCTCTTGGCATCATCGTTTCAAGGAAGAAGAAGCTTGCCGAGTTTGTAATTGGGATTACGGCTGTATTTCAGACAATTCCAAGCCTTGCTTTCTTCGGATTCCTGATTCCCATTTTTGGGACTGGTAATGTGACTGCGATTACTGCCTTAACGGTCTATTCGTTACTTCCGATCCTGCGCAATACATACACGGGAATTGTCGGAGTTGACAGTGCGGTGATTGAAGCAGGCAAAGGAATGGGTATGACCAATCAACAAATTTTAACGAAAATTGAACTGCCTCTCTCACTTCCGTTCATTATGGCGGGAGTACGTACTGCCACTGTTTTAACGGTTGGAGTGGCGACGCTGGCCACATTTGTCGGAGCAGGCGGCCTCGGTGAACTCATATACAGGGGCTTATCGACTTGGAATAATCAGCTTGTGTTAGCAGGAGCAATCCCTGCCGCACTATTAGCAATCTTATTTGACTTTATTTTAAAACGAATTGAAGTTGCAGCTACACCAAAGGGATTAAAAAATATTCAGGGGGGAAATTGATGAAAACAAGATTATTAATGTGCGTCTCGCTTATGCTTATGATCGGGGTTTTATCTGCCTGCAACAACAGCGGTGACTCAGGAGATAAGATTGTTATTTCGGGGAAAATGTGGACAGAGCAATACATCCTGCCGCATATTTTATCTGAATATATTAAAGCACATACCGACTATGATGTCGAGGTGGAGGATGGACTCGGGGAGGTTTCGATCCTGACACCAGCAATGGAAAAAGGTGATATTGATATGTATGTTGAATATACTGGGACCGGCCTTGAAGCGGTTTTAAAAGAAAAGGCAGAACCAGGTGAGTCTGCTGATGACATATTTGAGCGGGTAAAGACGGGTTATCAAGAAAAATATGATATAGTTTGGCTAGAGCCTCTCGGCTTTGAAAACACCTATACACTTGCCTATACGAAGGATAAAAACATTGCAGCTGAGAATTTTTCTGATCTAGTGCCATATTCAAAGGATCTTTCCTTTGGGGCACCACACCAATTTTATGAGCGCGAGGATGGCTATGACGCGATGGTTGCAGCCTACAATTTTGAGTTTAAAGACCAGAAAAGTTTTGATCCGAATATTATGTACGAAGCAGTCAAGGAAGGGGAAGTTGATGTGATTCCGGCCTTCACAACCGATGGCCGCATTGCCCGATATGATCTTGCTTCCTTAAAGGATGATAAGGGATTCTTCCCGCCATATTATGCAGCACCGGTCGTCAGACAGGAAGTATTGGACGAATTCCCTGAACTTGAAAAGGTTGTGAATGGTCTGGCCGGAAAGATTTCTGAAGCAGAAATGGCAGAAATGAATGCAAAGGTCGACATCGATAAGGAAGATCCTGAACAGGTGGCCAAAGATTTCTTGATTGAAAAGGGCTTAATCACTGAATAATCCTATATTTTTAGTGAAAAGGGTGAAAAGAATGGCAATTGAAAATCCGGATCGTGAAGAAATCGGCAAAATTTTAAAAAAGGCTAGAAGAATTGCTGTTGTTGGTTTAAGCAATAATCCAGCAAGGACCTCTTATATGGTGTCGGAAGCGATGCAAAATGCCGGTTATGAAATCATTCCTGTCAATCCAAATATTGATGAAGCGCTTGGCGTGAAGGCTGTTCCGTCGTTAAAGGATGTTGAAGGCCATATCGATATTGTCGACATTTTCCGGCGTCCCGAGCATTTAGCCGGGCTTGCAAAAGAGTTTGAAGAAGTGGATGCCGATGTGTTCTGGGCCCAGCTTGGGGTAAGGGATCAAGAAGTCTTTCAATATTTAAAAGAAAAAGGCTATACTGTCATCATGGACCGCTGTATCAAGGTTGAGCATGCGATGACGAAATAGCGTTTTAAAGAAACATGAAATCATAATGATTCATGTTTCTTTTTTTTAAAAGACCGCGTGTTTATGTAATAAAATAACAGCAATTAAGCCGAAATTTCTTTGGATTTTACGATGAATTTTTCAAATAGATTTGCCAAAACGAAATAAATAGATACAATTAAGCATAGACGCTTGGCGAACTTATGGTAAAATATGATAAGAACGTTTGTTCCAATTTCCTAAAATGGTAAACTTCTAAAGAATCTAATTTAAATGGACGATACTTAAAAAGAGTGTTCGACAACATCCAGAGAATACGTTAATGTTGTTTTGTAGCAATGAAAGGGGTATGTTCGTGGCAGCAAATCAGGAAGCATTTGATTACAATGATGATGCCATACAGGTGCTTGAAGGTCTCGAGGCGGTAAGAAAACGCCCGGGCATGTATATTGGGAGCACCGATGCACGGGGTCTGCATCATCTTGTTTACGAGATTGTTGACAACTCGGTAGATGAAGCACTGGCCGGGTTTGGAAACCATATTATCGTTAGAATCCATAAAGATAACTCTATCAGTGTAATCGATAAAGGGCGCGGTATGCCGACAGGGATGCACAAGCTTGGCAAGCCTACACCTGAAGTGATTTTGACGGTACTTCACGCCGGCGGAAAATTTGGCCAGGGCGGATACAAAACAAGCGGCGGCTTGCACGGTGTTGGCGCCTCTGTCGTCAATGCTTTGTCGGAATGGCTCGTTGTCACAATTAAACGCGACGGCTCTATTTATACACAACGCTTTGAAGACGGCGGCAAGCCGGTTACGACACTTGAAAAGACCGGAAAAACGAATCAAACTGGAACGACGATTCATTTTAAGCCCGATTCCAGTATTTTTTCGACAACTACTTACAATTTTGAGACGCTTTGTGAACGACTCCGCGAGTCCGCCTTTTTGTTAAAAGGGATGAAAATTGATATTATCGATGAGCGCAACAATGTACAAGAAGAATTTCATTTTGAAAACGGGATTGAGGCGTTTGTTGAATATTTAAATGAAGAAAAAGATGTCCTTCATCCTGTTGTCAGCTTTGAAGGTGAACAAAATGGGATTGAAGTAGATTTTGCTTTTCAATTCAATGATGGATATTCTGAAAACGTTCTGTCTTTTGTTAATAACGTAAGGACGAAGGACGGCGGCACACATGAAGCCGGTTCGAAAACTGCGTTAACAAGAGCATTTAATGAATACGCCAGAAAAGCCGGACTTCTGAAAGAAAAGGATAAGAACCTGGATGGTGCCGATATTCGTGAAGGTTTTTCTGCAATCATTTCAGTGCGGATTCCTGAGCAACTTTTGCAATTTGAGGGACAAACAAAAGGAAAACTCGGTACGAGTGAAGCCCGTTCGGCAGTAGATGCAGTTGTGTCATCAAATCTTGCTTATTTTCTTGGTGAAAATCCGGATATCAGTTCGCTGTTGATCAAGAAGGCGATCAAGGCCTTCCAGGCAAGGGAGGCGGCCAGAAAAGCGCGTGAGGATGCCCGCAGCGGGAAAAAGAGAAAACGCTCTGATGCGGTTCTTTCCGGGAAATTGACGCCGGCTCAATCGAGAAATCCGCAGAGAAATGAACTGTACCTTGTCGAGGGCGATTCTGCAGGCGGCTCTGCAAAGCAGGGGCGCGACCGCCGTTTCCAGGCTGTTCTGCCATTGCGTGGAAAAGTCATCAATACTGAAAAAGCCAAACTTGAGGACATTTTTAAAAATGAAGAAATCAATACGATCATTCATGCAGTTGGTGCCGGGGTTGGCAGCGATTTTAACCTTGACGATATAAATTATGAAAAAATCGTGATTATGACGGATGCCGACACGGACGGTGCCCATATTCAAGTGTTGCTGTTGACGTTCTTTTACCGATATATGAAACCGCTTCTTGAAGCAGGAAGAGTCTTCATTGCGCTTCCTCCTTTGTACAAAGTAAGCAAAGGATCGGGCAAAAAAGAAGTGGTCGAATATGCATGGAGCGATGAAGAGCTTCAAGGGACGATTAAGAAGGTTGGTAAAGGCTATATGATCCAGCGCTATAAAGGCCTTGGTGAAATGAATGCCGACCAGCTTTGGGACACAACGATGGATCCGGAAACTAGAACACTTATCCGAGTCCGCATTGACGATGTTGCGCGGGCAGAGCGCCGGGTGACAACGTTAATGGGTGACAAAGTTGAACCGCGCCGGAAATGGATTGAAACCCATGTTGCTTTTGGCCTTGAAGATGACAGCAACATCCTTGAAAACGAAAATATCTCGGTTGCAGAGGAGGGTGCTGAATCATGAGTTCAGTTGAAAAATTTCGAGATTTGCCGCTTGAAGACGTGCTGGGCGATCGCTTTGGACGCTACAGCAAGTACATTATTCAAGAACGGGCCCTGCCTGACGCACGTGATGGTTTAAAACCGGTGCAGCGCAGGATTCTCTATGCTATGCATGTTGAGGGCAATACCCATGAAAAAGGATTTCGTAAGTCAGCAAAGACAGTTGGAAATGTAATCGGTAATTATCACCCCCATGGAGATACATCCGTTTACGATGCCATGGTGCGGATGAGCCAGGAGTGGAAAGTTCGTAAATATCTTGTTCAAATGCATGGAAACAACGGCAGTATCGACGGCGATCCTCCTGCAGCGATGCGTTATACAGAAGCCAGGCTTTCGGCGATTGCGGCCGAACTCTTAAGGGACATCGAAAAAAGAACCGTCGATTTTATTCCGAACTTTGATGACACATCAAATGAACCGACTGTTTTACCAGCGATGTTCCCTAATTTGCTTGTCAACGGATCAACGGGGATTTCTGCCGGCTATGCGACAGATATTCCGCCCCATCATCTTGGTGAGGTTATTGATGGTGTGATCATGAGAATGGACAATCCCGATTGTTCAGTGGAAGACTTAATGACTGCCGTTAAAGGTCCCGATTTTCCAACCGGCGGGATTATTCAAGGTGTAGACGGAATTAAGAAAGCATATGAAACAGGTAAGGGAAAAATCATTATCCGCGCAAAAACGGAGATTGAAGAAGTACGCGGTGGCAAACAGCAAATTGTCATTACCGAAATCCCGTTTGAAATCAATAAAGCCAACCTCGTTAAGAAAATTGATGAGTTTCGGCTTGACCGCAAGCTTGAAGGGATTGCTGAGGTTAGGGATGAAACCGACCGGACCGGCTTGCGAATCGTCATTGAATTAAAGAAAGAAACAGACGCTGAAGGCGTGCTCAACTATTTATACAAAAACAGCGATCTTCAAATCACGTATAACTTTAACATGGTTGCCATTCACAATCGGCACCCAAAATTAATGGGACTGCGCGACCTGCTTGATGCATATATTGGCCACCAAAAGGAAGTTGTAACACGCAGGGCCACGTACGACCTGCAAAGAGCAAAGGACCGCCAGCACATCGTAGACGGCCTAATGAAAGCTTTATCGATCCTTGATGAAGTAATCGCGACGATCCGCGCTTCAAAGGACAAGCGCGACGCCAAAGACAATTTAATTTCATCATTCGAATTTAGCGAAGCACAGGCTGAAGCAATCGTGTCTTTACAACTTTACCGTTTAACGAACACAGATATAACGGCGCTTCAGCAGGAAGCAGATGAGTTAGCGAAGAAAATCGAGGAGCTGTCCGCCATTCTGGACAGTGAGAAAAAGCTTGCTGCGGTTATTAAGAAGGATTTAAAAGACGTCAAGAGACGCTTCGAAGACCAGCGCAGAACGAGTATTGAAGATGAGATTTCGGAAATTAAAATTAATCTCGAAGTATTGGTTGCCAGTGAAGATGTCATTGTCACCCTCACAAAAGACGGCTATCTGAAACGAACAAGCCTTCGCTCTTTTGCTGCGTCGAATGGCCAGGATTTTGGCATGAAGGAAACGGACAGGCTTCTTTCCCAGCTGGAGATGAATACAAAGGAAGTGGTTCTTCTTTTTACAAGCAAAGGGAACTACTTGTATTTGCCTGTCCATGAAATTCCTGATACTCGCTGGAAGGATCTTGGCCAGCATGTTGCCAATATCGTCCCGATCGATCGCGATGAGGAAATCATTGAAGCGATTCCAGTCAAAGATTTCAATCAGGAAGCGTTTTTGTTATTCGTGACGAAAAACGGCATGGTCAAAAAAACGGAATTAAAGCATTATAAGGCGCAGCGTTATTCGAAGGCGCTCGTCGCTATCAATCTTAAAGAAGATGACACAGTCGTTGATGTTCATCTAACGGATGGAACAAAGGAACTGTTTTTAACAACGAGCTTTGGCTATGCTCTCTGGTTCCGTGAAGAAGAGGTCAGCATTGTCGGGGCCCGCGCCGCAGGAGTGAAGGGTATCAACCTGAAAGATCAGGACTTCGTCATCGGTGGTAAAATAATCGACCACTCTATTTCACAGTCAATCGTGGTTGCGACACAGCGTGGTGCGATTAAACGAATGAAGCTCAGCGAATTTGAACTGTCCTCCCGGGCGAAACGGGGGCTTGTTATTCTTCGCGAGCTAAAAGCAAACCCTCACCGTATTGTCGGATTTGCAACCGTGCAGAGTGGAGACCGGGTCTTCCTGCAGACGGAAAAAGGTCAAGTGGAGCATGTCGTTGCGGCAGAACTGCGCTTTACCGACCGTTATTCCAATGGCTCATTCATTTTTGATGAAACTGAAAGCGGAAAACTAAAGCATCTTTGGAAATTGGATAAAACTGAGGAATAAACTGTAAGGTGGGAACCCTTCATTTCAAACGAGATGAAGGGTTTTTTATCGTTCCCTGATTTTCTTACATGTTTTTTCCAAGAAAGGAGAAGTTAACATTAACAAGAAAATCCGAGGAGGGATATTGTGAAAAGGGACTTGTTATTTGCCTTTACCGCTTTCTTTTTTATGTCATTATCGGCGATCACCGGCGTTTACGCAGTTGAACAGGCTGGCAAAATGAACATCTTTTCAGAAGAAAAATATGATGTCTCAGGAGACGGTAAGAAAGATACGATCATTTTAAAGGGGCTTCCGTTCGAAGAAGGTGCGAATTTTCAAAAAGATGTTTTTTTGGAAGTAAAGGCATCGAACGGAAAAACGTACGAGGTTAAACTAGCAGGTGGATATGAGCCTGTTGTTGATTTTAAGGATGTCAATCACGATGGTGTTCTCGATATGTTTGTCAGCATTCCGTCTGGAGGAAGCGGCGGACTTTCTAATTACTATTTATACACTTTGAAGGATTTTAAAATGACAGATTTGACTGTTCCCGATCCAGTCGCTATTACCAGCCAGTTCGAAGAAAACTATCAGGCCTCCATTACGATTGATAAAACCGGAAAAACATACCGGTTCGATCTTAGCAGCAGAAAAGACGATTATGAGCGCCTTGGCTTATACCGGAATGGTAAATTGAATGAACCAACAGAACTAATGGTGTTCCCATACAGTACATTAAAGGTCGTAGAAAGTAACGGAACAGCTAATCGTTTATTGGGAGTACAAAGAATCAGCGGTGCCTATAGTGCTGATGCCATCGCTTTCGTGGAATCGGAATGGAGCATGGAGAATGGCAAGTGGATCTTAATAAAAACAGCAGTCTATGAGACAGGTGCCAGTGCTCCAGGAAGATGACAGCCCGTTAAATGAGAGAGGATATTTAGCGGAATACTCTGTAACACTGGGCTCTAGTCACATTTCCCCCGTATTAACATAATATGGGGTAAACAAATTATCGCTATAGTAAGGGGGTTTTATACTTACGATGAATAAGTTTGATCCTGCTAAGCTGTCCACCGACATAAAAGCCCCAGCCACTCAGTTTGGGCCAGTGGACAACAGAAAATACACGCTTACCCATTCTGACACGAACGGAGAATTCCTCTTAAAAATAGGCTGTCATTTCGATTTAGATGCCGTTAACTCGAAGCAGCGCGATGAAGTGTTTGCTGAGTGGAAACCTAAATCTGGACAGTATATTCTCTTTGGCAGAGTGTATATAAGCAATGGTGACTTTGATGAGAAATATTCACAGGTGAGATTTTTAATTTTCCAGCGTGAACTAGAGCTGGCGCTAACCGCAATCACTTACGGGGACCAGGCATTTTTCACCTATTATCCATGGCTTTTAGACTCACCGATCTATATCCAATTTGAATCGGTATATCCGCAATTCAATAAGATCGTGTACCAAGGAACACCAAGACAATATTTAAATGTCGCATTGAAGAAAACCGTCTCTTAAACACAGGTTTATACCTGTGTTTTATCATGCCTTTACTAATAGATGAGTTTGCTTTTTCAAACAATCGTCTTGATCTTATATTTTTGTATTGTTATAATCATTTTATTATTTAATAACAAGCGACGATCGTTATGGATAAAACTATAACGGGAGCATCTTCTGGAGAGACCGCTGATGCGGCGCCGAAGGATTCACAATCTCAGGCAAAAGGACGGAAGAGTAACTTATGGTTCATCATGTAGGTTATTCTACTTTTTGCCGAGATTGGATAAATCCAGTCTCTTTTTTATTTTCTAAAACTTTTTGAGGAGCTGTCAGGATGAGACGTGCAGTAGTAAGTGTTGTGGGAAAAGACCAGGTGGGAATAATCGCTAAAGTGACCACGGTTTTATCGGAAAATGAAATCAATATTCTTGATATTAGCCAAACGATTTTGCAGGATTTCTTCACGATGATGATGATCGTTGATGTAAATGGAACCGGTAATCTGGATCGTTTGCAAGAGCAACTTAGCAAGATCGGAGATAACCTCTCCCTGAAAATTAATATCCAGCTTGAAGAAATTTTTCAGGCGATGCATCGAGTGTGAGAAGGAGTGTGAAAAAATGAACATAGCAATTGATGAAATGATGGAAACAATGCGCATGATTGAGATGGAAAATTTAGATATCCGTACTGTCACAATGGGGATTAGCCTGCATGACTGTTCAGATTCTGATTTTCAACAAATGAATACGAAGGTTTATGACAAAATAGTCAGCTATGCAGGACGGTTAAAGGAAGTTGCTGACCAAGTCGAAAAGGAATTTGGAATCCCAATCATAAATAAACGGATATCTATTACTCCAATCGCTGAAATACTTGGAAATGCAACGAAAGAACAAGCAGTCGAACTTGCGAGGACCCTTGATAAAGCTGCTGCTGACCTTAGAGTAGATTTTATCGGCGGCTTTTCAGCACTTGTACATAAAGGAATCACAAAGGGCGACCAAACATTGCTTGATGCGCTTCCAGAAGCGTTAAGCGTAACGGAAAGGGTATGCGCATCCGTTTCGGTGGCTACGACAAGAACCGGCATTAATATGGATGCGGTCCGGCAAATGGGCTTGATCATTAAAGAAGCTGCAGAAAGAACAAAGGACCAAAATGGTCTGGCCTGCGCAAAGCTTGTTGTTTTCTGCAATCCAGTTGAGGATAACCCTTTCATGGCAGGTGCTTTTCATGGTGCCGGTGAAGGAGAGGCGGTCATTAATGTAGGTGTTAGTGGGCCCGGCGTTGTCTTAAGTGCATTAAAGCGACATCCGGACGCCGATCTTGGGGAAGTATCGGATATTATCAAAAAAACGGCGTTTAAAGTCACGCGCGCTGGTGAATTGATCGGAAGGGTCGTAGCAGAACGCCTTGGCATTCCGTTTGGAATCATGGATTTGTCACTTGCGCCAACGAATGCGATGAATGACAGCGTAGCCGAAATTCTCGAAGAAATCGGGCTTGAACGAGTTGGCACCCACGGAACGATCGCAGCCCTCGCACTTATGAATGATGCAGTGAAAAAGGGAGGTGCAATGGCAAGTTCATATGTAGGCGGGTTGAGCGGAGCATTTATTCCGGTCAGTGAAGACAATGGAATGATTCGCGGAATTATCGACAACGCCTTAACTCTATCCAAGCTGGAAGCAATGACATGCGTGTGCTCAGTAGGTCTCGACATGATTGCCCTGACCGGTGATGTAACGCCGGCCACTTTGTCAGCACTTATTGCCGATGAAGCAGCAATCGGGATGATTAACAAGAAAACAACAGCTGTACGTGTTATTCCTGTTCCAGGTAAGCAAGAAGGTGACATTGTTGAGTTTGGGGGACTGCTCGGCCGTGCTCCAGTAATGGGTGTAAATCCATACAGCTCGGAAAAATTAATCCGTCGCGCCGGACGAATTCCCGCACCGCTCCAGGCGCTGATCAACTAAAGGCAGTTATAGCTTTATCGAGTCTTTAACCTTTATAAGAGCAAACAGTTTTAAGCATAATGTCCAAAGTCCTAATTAAGTCGAATTTTGATGTCTGACCATGGAGAGAAGGGTTCCGAGTTAAATCTAGCTTGGGACTATTTTTTTTTTACACTTATAATGAAAACGTTAGCAGAGAAACAAGTGGGAGGCGTGCCTGCAGAACACTGGAGTATAGTCATTTAATTTAATGATCAGTTAGAAGGAGTTTAAAGATATACGATCCCATAATTATATTATGTAAACTAATAGCGTTCAGGGAGGGTGGAAATGGGGCAACAATCATAAAAATCACGATTGTTGCTAATAGCTTTTTAAGATAATACATACACAAACCTGGTTGATTAGTTTTAATGCATCAGTTGGATTCTGCACATAGCTAGTGAGCTAACATTTATTTTATCTGTTTAAAATTTAATAGGTTGAATGCGTATAACGGAATATAGGTTATTTAAGATTAGAATTCGGTAGTGATCTAAATTAATGAAATTTTCTTTTTCGTCTCATTATTATGAGTATACTTGGTATTTGAGATATGAAATTAATAATTTATAGAACTACCTATAATATATATTATGTTGGGGGCGTTGTTTGAAATATGAAAAACAGTCTACTCTATTCTGTGTTTATATCCACTATGTTTGAGATTTTCAACATCAATAAATTTAACGCTATATTCAATAACGTCATTAATAAACAAATTGTGCTCCTTTGCAAACTCTTTAACTTTCTCCAACAGTTCTTTGTCGTATGTAGTTTTATATTGAATACGATCTTTAGGCCTGGTTTCTTTATTGTATGTTATAACTCCTTCAGACAAAACTTTCTTCAGACCATTTTCGATTAGGTAATTAACATGAGTATCATATTCTGCTGCAGCTTTATTTAATTGATCAATAATAGATTTGCTCACGTTAGTTCTAAATTTGACCCTGGATTCATCTCTTGTCGCAACTAATCGTCCGTCAATTTTTTTCCACATGATTATCTCTCCTAATTGGCTAATAAGCTAACTGTTCTTCTAACCGCTGTGACATAAGATCCCTTTTATACTTGATGCAATCATCGGTAGCATTATTATATATAATCTTTGCTAGTTTAGGAAGATCGTATTTACCTTTAACCCAAACACGGTATACGGGATTATCAGCCTGCGTGAATTCGGAAGCAATCTCAGAACGCAACTTCCAAATTTGAAACGTCGATAAAAGTCCTTCAGCAAAACGAATACGAAAGAGTTAGGACCTTAGTTGGCCAGCAAATTGATCTCGATAATATGACAGTAAGGATAGCCTTTCCACGGAAAGACTACCCTTTTTATGTCTAAATTATTAACTCAAATAAAGTTATATGTTCTTTATATACGATAGCCTCTAATTGTTTATCAAAAGGTGTTACGAGGACAGGAAGTGTTTTCATTTGATCAGTCAAGGTTTAGTGCTAATTTTTAAACTGCAAAAGTTGAATAACGAATTTACTCGCAACTGCTCCAAAGTTCTCATTCTTGCCTTACTTAGCCATGCAAACTCCCCTTCAACCAAGGTCGATGTCGATAGAGGCCTGTCGGGATTTGGATTAGGCTGGTTTTGCCTTGTGGATCCATTTTGTATATCTCATCACTCAAGTTGGCATCAAACCCAAGGAGTGGGTGCCCCCCCATCCCGATGGCTGACGCTGCTAACAGTAATCGTTGCACGAGCATACCTGCTTCCATTTGTTGAATCCGATATCCTCTGTACCCCAGTGCCGTTTTGAAGTGATCCTTGTCTCCTGCCACATGTAGGCAAAGTGGTACTTGGAATAAATTTACATTATCTAGAGACAATCCATATTGCAACCGAAGTCGATGATCTCCGGGATGTACCTGTCGTAACACATGAGCATCGCTGTCATAACGATAAGCACCATCCGGAATGCCTTCAACATTATACAAACAGCCATACAGTGAGACACGGGACTCGTGCTTCTTATGTGCTCCATCCAAATCATTTCGATACAAGAAGGAAGCCGTCGCCTCCTGTAGCAGAGCGGCCAGTTGCGGTTGACTTACCTTTCCCAAAACGAAATCCATATCCGGTGAATACCGCTGTCGGCAGACCGACGCGAGATCATACGGCAACCGCTTCACGTAAGGCAGGGCTATCGCTTGATCCTCACAATTCATACTCTCCTTCGCTTTGATCTCCCTAAACGATTGCGTTGACTCCAGCATGGACGCTTCATTCATCTTAGTTAACATCGGATACTCTATGACCCTCTGTGACCGGACGTAGAGATTATGCTGAATCGCTGTCATCTCTCGACACAATTCGGCGGCAGAGACGATCACGTCTTTGTCCCTCCCGCTAGAAGACCAGATCGTAGGTTCCACCGATAGCGGGATAACCGCATACACGCTCTCATCCTGCTCGGATAGCCCAAGCAGATGGTTGATGGCCCGATCAAGAAATTGGAAGTACACCCCCGATGCGAAACCAAACCGTTTCGCCACTTCCAGCAGCTGTCCGATCAGCACACCAGCATCCAACCCTTGCAGACGGTAGGCCAAGTTATTGTATTTAAAGAAATTTTTCCAAAACATTGTCGATACAAAAACAGCACCGAAACAAGCGGACAAATCACAGCGATTACCAAGAGCCCGGGCTATATATGAATCTAAATTGCCTTCTCGCAACAACACCAAGCGGTGGTGTGCCACATCATAATGGTACACCCCGGCAGGCAAATCCTCCATCTTCAGATACACGTACAATTCGTTTGGATACAACGCTCCACCGGAAGGAGCAAAGCGCCGATACGACTGCATTAGGCCCGCAGTTTTTTCTGTGGAATCCAAGGTAAAGACTGACTGTGATAATTGAGTAAGTCCGAATACATACCAAAGAAAATCACCGATTCTGCGAGTGTCAGGCTTTGCAGGCGATTCCCATCCTTCAAGCGTCAGCGGTACTTCCAGAGAAAACGGAACCACAGGCAAGCCACGATAGAGCTTATACGCAAGCGGTGCGTCTTCCCAATCCACTTCCCAATCCGGTGGACTTACCTTGTCAATGTCAAAATGTAGATTGTGCAGAAATGCCTCTAAACTCATCCCCCTACCTCCTAATCACCGCTTATGGAAACGGGTGTGGATGTTGATTAAGCTGTTCAAGTTTCAGCGGTTTTTTCGTATATCCGAGTTCCATTGGTACCCGCAGTACCCTCTCCAGCCCTGTGACGCGAGTAAGGTGATGTCCAAATGTCATCGGCAACATCCCCGGAATCAGCACTTTCACGCAATACAATCCGTTCCGTATGGTTTCCGGTGTCGTCTGATTCACCACAATCACATCAAGGTTCAATCGGCGAAACTCCTGAAGAATGTCCTGAAGATCATCAGTCAGGTCTGCATGCCTCGCCTTCAACTTGAATTCCTTCTCAAACGTTTGCAACGGACGATTATCGTCCAGCAAAAACTGCAGGCGCTCTTGCGCTTGTGGCAAACCGTACAGCATGCCATGGTCATCCATCTGTTGCACCAGGGAAGAATCGTTCAACATTCGCACATACTCCTCCTGGTTCGCCTCAAATTTCTCGTCAAGTGTCATCATCATGCCCGCCAACTCATGAACCGCGCTTTTCACTGCCCGGACCGGGTCCAGATGAGCTCCGGCCGCACAGATAAGATTCAATCCCTTTTGCTTCCTGTTTTTCGCCAACGCCAAAACGCTTGGAATTCCGTTCTCCATCGTAGAGTTAAACAAATAAAGGTCATATCCTGCCACCGCCCGCACACGGTCAACCATCAACTGCAATTCTTGGTCGTTGGCGGAATTAGGGTCAAGACGCGGGAGGGTCAGCTGCGCGTACCAAGTCATGAGGAACGAATCTCGCTCAACCACTTCCAAAATACCATGGAAAATGGCCTCCTCCAAACTTCCGCCTAACGCGCATCCGTTGGAAGTTTCATAGACAAATCCCTGACCGCAGCCCAGGCTGTAATAGGCAAGCAACTCAGGAACCAGAATCGGACGCTCCTGCAAAAACGAGTATCCCCATACCCAATTGATTGAGTGATCAGGATTAAACGGTTTGAACGGAAAACCAGGCTGCGCATAATGTTCCTTTGCGTGTACTCCTACCATGATAGGATTGAGCGCTTGATCTTTCAGATTGCGGAAACTGTCATGAACTACTGTCCGTTTGCCACGGGGTGCCAGACCGCAGTATCGCTCCAAACCCTCCAAAATGGCAGTCGACTCACTTACCGCGTATGAATGAGTCCGGCCTGCTGCTCCCTCGTCCCCCATGAACAACGGCAGATTAACACTTACATCGGCAAATGGCGGCACCAGGTCATACATTTTCCCATTCAAAAAGCCAGTCCGATTATCCAGATAGTCTTTGACTAGAACTTTACTCAGATCATTCATCGACCGGCAGCGGTAACTATCGATGCTAATTTTCGGACTTGGTTGCAGCGAAATTCGGGCCGCGGTTGGTGAATCGTCGGGTATTTGACTGCAAACCGGACACAACGGGTCGGGCAGAAAGGAATGCCATGAACTCTTCAGTGTTTTGAGATTGATTAAACATACCCGTTCTTTCGAGTAAGCCTGATCACCTTCCAAAAACCTTTGGACCTCCGCCTTGAGCACGTATGCCATCTGCAATAGTCCCGTGCGCGATGCCCACGCATCACCCGACATTCCACCTTGCGCCGCAAGTTTCTGTTGCATCTCCGACATCTCTTTACGCTCTCGTCCTGCCATGAGACGTCGCATGTCCGCACACTGGGAGCACCCCGGCTTACTAACGTGAACCATAGGCCCGACCACGCCCTCGCCAAACGAAACGAAGCCTCGCAGCCAAGGGATGCCGGTTGGTCGCAACACCTGTTCCGCCTTTTGGTGAACGGAGGGATTCCAGGCATCGTGCAACACCAGAACCAAATCAGTCGCTTCTGATACTCCTGCCTCGAAATCGGTATGTCGAACTACCTGGTATTGGGCGGACAGTTCTGTGCACGCCAGGTCCGCCAACAATCCTTCGCCGACAACATCCACGACAGTACTCACCCGGTTTCCTCCTCTCGTAACAACACACCGAAAACCCCTGCCAGTTCCTCTTTTAAAAATGGTTCCAATAGTAGTTCGAACACGAAAAGCCGCTTGCCGTTCCGTTCCAATGTCTCCATGGCGGACTGCAAGACCTCGGTTTGTGCCGTCTCTTCACATACAGGGATTACTAGGTTTAGCGGCACCCTTTCTTCCAGAAGCAGGGACGAAACCTCAAACGCTTCCGTCGTGAGGCAAGCCCCTTGGTTTTGTGCCTTCGTAAGCGCCTGTTGTAACGCAGTCCGCAACGCCATTGTTTTATTCAAGCCTACACTACCATACCAGCGACCGTTCGTACCAACCCATACCACAGAGAAACCGGACACTTCCTCCCCCAAGCCGATTATCGGTGCTCCCTGCTTCGTAGTCAGTGCCTGCAAATAAAAGCGGCAGCGTTCATCTTCTACGGCACTCAACTGCACGCGGGAGGCAGATTTCTTCTGATTGACCTGTTGCTTGCTCAGCTCCTCGACCAAACACCTTTGCAACCCGCGGCAAACGCCTTCCGCAAACGTTTCCCCCGCTCCGACGCCGACAAATTCTTGTGGTTCTACCATGCTAACCTCTACTTCCTGAAGTGGAGTTAGAGTCGGAACGAGCACATCGACCATTCGTGACACATACGCTTCAATCCCTGCAAGACCTGCTTCTCGCCGTGCCTCCTCATGCGTCAGACCTGTACAGACTATGTTAGGCAACAGCTCAGCCGGTCCCTTCGACAACGGGTCGACTGCCTGAACGCGGCACTGAGCCAACGGCAGCTGCTTTAAGTCCTCCTCCCCCCAAATATGGAAAATGCCTGATTCCTCTGATGTCAACTGGTTAAAGTAAAGAAGCAATTCACTCTGCTCACCTCTGCTGACGCCCCGTTCGAGCCGCATATCGAAATCTTCAACCCATTCAGCCGATATCCGTCCTGTCACCAGTGGGTGAGGTATGAACGAATGCCAATTTCCTTCCATCGTATCCAAATCAAGCAGGAAGAATTGATTCTTCTGTTCCACTTCGTTCACTGTTCCTGTAACCTGTTTAAACAATTCAAACACGATCACATTGGCCAACATCGCTCCCGCTATGTTAGAGTAGGCGGATAATTGTTGGTCTTTATAAAATGCGGTATGGTGTATGCGGCGCCACGCAGACTCCCAGCAGCCCTCATAGTCCGGATGAACTACCGGACCCGCTAGACCCACCTGCTGCAGGCATATTGCTGGGAGTAACACCTTCTTCTCTTTCCTGCAAACCGAATGAAGAACCCGTAGTTCCTCAACATCTCCCTCCTGCGATACATACAAAATTGAATCAAACGGCTGCACAATCTCCCGCCATGAACTCACACACTCTTTATGCAAGGTGACCTCCTCTATCGCGACCTCGGGGTCTGTTTTAAGAGCATGTACCGCCAGTTCCTCCAACCGCCGCCTATTGGTTGGTACCGAGTCTGTGATTAGAACATGGAATTTGGGTAATCCGGATTCAATCAACGCAGAAACCAACGAAACAAAAAAAGGACCAGAGCCAACTGCCAACACTTTGGCCTGACGATAGGCTTGGAAACGGTAAGCACCAGAATCGCATAAACTGTCCACAAATTCAATTTGAGAAGCATGCTTTTTTAGAAGCTGGTCCGACAATTGATGCGGGCGGTGTTGGCTCACATCCTGAACAAACCCGTTTCGATACAGCACTCCTGCAATCTCATACACCCGATCCCGGTATGGCTCAGGCAAACCGTCTGTCAAATCCCTCAATGTGTACTCCCCGTTGAACATCGGTAACAGCTTCTCAACCCACTGATCAATTGAACTGCCTTTCATAAGGAACGAACTTAAGTTGTTGCGAAAGTACACACTGCTATTTGGATCAGGGAGAAAAAACGTGTCCCTTTTCACTTTCAGACGCATAGAAGGGATCAAATTTGTCATTCCGCTCCTCCTTACACGTGATTTATTCTCAAATCTATAGAATCACGTTTACTATCATCCTATGTGCCGCAATTTGTCTCTTATGTCTAATGTTAAAGTGAAAAGCCCCTGCGCTTATGCAGGGGCAGCCTCTTGTTAGGGTTTACGTAAGAAAACTAGAACTATTAACCTCCGCAACGACCACCGCAACGAGAGCAGCTAAAGCAATTAGAACAACGGAAGCAACTAAAGCAGTTAAAGCAACTAAAACAACGAAAGCAATTAAAGCAGCTAAAGCAACGACCAAAACAACCACCAAAACCGCCACCGCATTGTCGAGACTGATCAATATAGTACTGGTTTTGGTCCCAAGGAACTGCCTCGTTCGCCTGGAAATCGCCAATATTCAACATTTGAAGTTGGCTTTGGAAATCATTCATTTTCATAACCTCCGTAAATTAAATTAACAAAGTGTGCCAGCAACATGACAGGGGAACAGAACTAGATAATCAGAAAAACAACTGTGTACTAGGTGAATCCACTAGTACTTCGATCGAATCTTCTCCCCAACAAAATATGAACTATAATTGGGTATTGTTACTGTTTCAAATGCCTATTTTTATTGGGTCTCCGTAAACACCGTTCAAAACGGAAACAGGATGATCACATTATTAATAAGGCGTCAGAGCACAAATGTAAATACCGAGACATGCTGAAAAAATCTGTGACTATGGTGGCAAGCCAGATGCTGCTTCTGGGACTAGCTGTAGCTAATAAAGAGAAATGAGAACTGAGGATTCTCTCAAAATAAAAACGACAGAAAGTGTGCTTAATGTCCGCCTTGATTACCGGGTGAAAACTATACAAGGAACATATTTCAAAAAATTTGCGTCTGCGTCATTGATGATTTGGTTCATCAGGATGTATACTAAACAAAAAAAATCCTACCGATGTTTCGATAGGCTCTGGACTCATTATTACATCCTTTATTTATCTTTCCTAACAAGTAGGATCGGGAAGTCGGTGTTGCGAGTCCATTGCTCAATAAGCAACAATAGTCCAGCTTCATGGGGATATGTGTACTAAAAAATTAAAACTTCATTCCAATAGTACAGTAGTTTTTCAATGGGTTAGTTCATTACTATTTTTTTGATTATTTCTCCGATGGTTACTCCTATGAGCATACTAAACAAAGTGCCGATTAAATAATATTCTGCAAATGATTTATCTTCAAACTGCTTGAATCTTGTAAGAGTTTTAAATCCCCCTAACAGTACTAAACCTTGATAAGCACCAAGAAAAACGAAAATGGCTATTAAAATTCTCTCGAAGATACCTATATATTTTCCTACGGAGTTGTTATCTGCCTCATTGAAATTCTGAAATTGGATTTTTATGCTTCTCTTTTCGTTCTCACTAGCTGAAAATTCCCATGTCCGTTCAACCGTTATATTTCGATGTAAAGCATTTATTTGTGATTCTATTAATGATAAATTTTCACCTTGTTGATGATCTTCTATACTTGCTGTGATTTCTGGATTCATATTTAATTCTTTCTTTATGTCCTTAAAGAACTCAGCTATTAAATAACTACTGCCCCATGTTAGTAGTATTAATAAAATTGCAACAGAAGTGATTTTTGTTGTTAAACTTATAGTTATTGCGTCTTGATAAAAATCAATAACTAAACTGGCTATTTCATTAATTGAAAAGACGTAGTTAAAAAATTTTAGGACCATATATATAGTTAAAATATGTACGGTTTGATCCAGTAAAAAAAGTATCGTTCTTTTTTCAAGCAAAAAATAGAATATGTTTTTTCTCCAGGATTCATCATTTTTAGTGTATTCTATCATTTTCTCATCGTATTTAATTTTCAATAGATCAATAAAATAATGTACAAAACAAATAATGATAAGAGCAAATACCAGATTTATTTTGATATTTCCAAATAAAACCAGTAACATAACACCAATAATAAAATGGTGTATTATATGAATAAAAATTCCTTCATTAAAAACTCTATTACTATTGTCCTGTTTTTTCTTGATAATCGAATCGGTTTGAATAATAAAATCAGATAAACAATGCGCCAATACAAATATTAAGAACATGATTATCATATTAGTTATTGATTCCTTTCATTTTCATATAAAATATTTATTAAATTGATTAGATTTTCTTCTGCTTCTTTTACAATATTGTATTCAGCTCTGTTAAGTAGTTTACTTATATTGGATTCGGCATTGTTTATGTCATAGTCTAAATTTAAGCCTATTTCTTTATAATTCTTATCTGGATTGTTCTCTATTAATTCTATTGCTTTATTTTGTTTTTCTGTTCTTTTTATGACTTTCTCAATGATAAAATACAATAAATAATTTATTGCCATATAATGATTGAATTTATGACCAACCAGAAATAAAAACAAGAAATTTTTATCTAAGGTTTTTAAATGAGCTATTTTTTTGCTATCTTTAAGAATTTTTATTGCATCAGCTGAATTCCAAATCGCCTTTCCATTTACTGTATTTGGGTCAATAAGATTCTGGTTAAATATATCATCAAAACCTACGCCGACATACAATGGTACCTGGTGTGTTTTTGATAATTTAAATAGATCTTTAAATACACGATATCCTTTATCAAAGTCGTGTACTACGCCAAAAATTTCATCTCCGGCTCTGACTGTAAATTTAGTTATTATTTCATTTTCATATTTAAGATTAAGTTCATTAGCGATATGTAGAAGTTCCTTGTGTTTGCTTTTGACTCTGGAGTCAATGACATCCGCTGATATACAAACACATTTTTTAATTATTTTATCTTCCAATTCGAATCCCTCTGTTTCATTGAAATCTTATAAAATTGTTGCTATACATCGAATTATACACATACTGGGAGCTATGTACACAAAAAATATTACCGGAAAATCCGGTAAGTTTCAATGCTTACTGGTTTTTCCGGTAAGTTTCAATACTTACTGGCTTTTCCGGGTGGCTTCGTCATATTAATTTGAAGAAATGGTTTTTTGGAGGATAAATCTATTTATTTCTAATCATAGTTCTTATCATCCTTAATATTAAAGAGCAATAGAGACATTATGCGTTCATATCGACGTTAACATCTTCCGGTATTTCCTATCAATGAATTGAATGTCTTAGACTAAAGCAAGGTATTTTTGCTGTTCAGATGATAACTCCCACTCCAATTCTTCCAAAATATCATAGTAATCCACATAATCACTGCTTTCAACTTTGTGATAATATTTTATTAATATTGCTTCAAGCACATCGTCGACATTATCTTTCAAAAGTTCATCAGCAATCACAAACGGCGATTCGCCACGAAAGATGAGTGGAGTAAGCTCGAAATCCGTGTTCATCGCATACCCATTTCCAACATGTTCGAAAAAAAGATATCCTTCTGCTAACCAAAACTTTTACCTTTCTTTGTCCTGTCCACTTACCCCGTAATGGGATCATATGTTGGCTTTTCTTCTCCAGCCCTTCGCGTTTAAATTACTTACTGAAATAAGTGCATTCATAAGTGATACTCCTTGGGCATCAGGGCGGTCACTACAGCACCGCTCCCCCTTTACTTGAATGGTTGAACTAGGGCAAAATGAGCGTTCATATGCCTGTCCTATTTAACACCTGTTATTCTTCATCATCAGTCACCTGGTACGCCATACCCAAAAAGATCATTTGACTGTCGATTTCCTGGTCATCAGCATTTCTTGTTACATAAGAATAATTCCCATATTGGTCTTGTTCGCGGGCTTTAGCATTATCACTTAGTTGAATTGTTAGCATTTTTTTCAGCCGAGCCTTCAGCTCATCGTTGATAACAGGAAAGGCAATTTCAACACGTTTTTCCATGTTGCGCGTCATTAAATCAGCGGAGGAAAGGATCATTTTTTCTCGGCCATTGTGATGAAAGTAGTATATTCTGCTATGCTCTAAATAACGGCCAACAATGCTGATGACCCGGATATTGTCACTAACCCCTTCGATCTTCGGACGCAGGCAGCAAATTCCCCGCACAATAAGATCGATCTTGACTCCAGCCCGTGAAGCTTCATACAGCTTGACGATTATTTTTTTGTCTGTGACTGAATTCATTTTCAGAATGATCCTGCCGTTCCCAAATTGCTGATGGTACTCTATTTCCTGGTTAACCAGTCGAATTAAATATTTACGAATATCCATAGGGGACACATAAAAATGCTGAAAATCCGGTTTTTCCATAAAACCGCTTAAATAATTAAAAAAATTTGTCGCATCTATCCCGAATTCAGGATTTGACGTTATTAATCCTAAATCAGTGTAAAACTTTGCTGTCTCTTCATTATAATTTCCGGTTGCCAGGTGGACAAAGCGTTGAATGGTTTCATTCATTTTGCGGACAATGAGCGTGATTTTGCTATGCGTCTTCAAGGACGTTTTCCCGTAAATAACATGGCAGCCTGACTTCTCGAGTTCCTTTGCCCAATGTACATTATGCTCTTCATCAAACCGCGCTTTCAGCTCAACAAGAACAAGCACTTGCTTCCCATTTTCAGCCGCCTTTTTTAAATTTTCGATTATTGGGGAACTTGCACTGACCCGGTAAAGAGTTTGTTTAATGGCCAGCACATTGGGGTCCTCAGCGGCACACCTGACTAAATCTATAACAGGCTCAAACGATTCATAAGGATGGTGCATTAAAATATCTTTACTTGCGGCAATATCAAAAATATGTGGCTGTTCCCCGTTTGTATTCTGGATAAGATCCTGCGGAGGCTGGGGCATATACGTTTCAAAAATGAGATGTTCCTTGACGGGAGCAATTTGTTTGTAAAAACTGAATAAAAACGTTAAATCAAGAGGACCGTTGATAAAATAAATATCCTTTTCATGTATTTCCAATTCATCTAATAAATAAGTTAATATTTCAGGATCAAAAAAGTCTTTGGCGACTTCTAAACGGACGGTCGCTCCCCACTTTCTCATTTTCAACTCTTCTTCAATTTCCTCTAACAGGTCTCTGGCGCCCTCTTCGTGTATTTCCAGATCTGCGTTCCTGGTTATGCGAAATTGAGTCACTGATTCAACATGTAAGCCATGAAACAGTTTATGTACAAAGTGGCTTATCAAATCTTCAATTAATACAAATTGTTTGATGCCATTTTCTGCTTTGTTTGGAACTTCTACAAACCGTGCGAACCCTCTTGGTACTTGCACAATTGCTAATTTTATTATGTCAGTTGATAATTCATCCTTTTCGGAAAGAACAATGGCGATATTCATGCTTCTATTGGCCAACAAAGGAAAAGGCCGGTAAGCATCAATTGCCATCGGTGTTAAAACAGGAAAAATAACTTTGTCAAAATGCTGTTCCAGGTACATTAATGAATCGTGTTCAAGTTCCTTGATTGAAAGAAAGGAAATATTCTCTTTTGCGAGTAGCGATAGTAGTTGCTTGAAAGTGAGGTATTGTCTGCACACCATTTCATGCGTAAATTTCGTAATTTCAGTTATTTGTTCTTTCGGTGTTAATCCCGCTTTATTTTCTGGCTTCATATAGCCTACTTTTATCTGATCCTTGAGACCGGCTACCCGAACCATATAAAACTCATCGAGATTTGAACTGAAAATCGCCAGGAATCTGAGCCGTTCAAGCAACGGATTCCGTTCATCCATTGCTTCTTCCAAAACTCGGTTATTAAACGCTAACCAACTAAGTTCCCTATTATTAAAAAAAGCAGGTTGATTTAAATCGATTTTCTGTTGCAAATTGATCACTCCCTTTTCTAATGGGGATATTTTCAAATTTCTTTCACTTAAAGTTAAGCTTGCCATTTAAAATGCAAGCTGATGCTTTTCCCCAGGGCTTGTTCCAAATGCTTGACCTGTTTTCCTGCTGCCTGTTGCTCCACTTTCCAGCTCTGATCGCAAAACAGCTCCATATTAATATTATCTTCTCCGTGTATAAAACGTACATCCTGTATAATGTCTCTTTTTGTACTGCTTAAAATGAATGAAAACTTTAGTATTGCTCCAAGGATCTTTATTTTCTGTTTGTCTTCATTAGTAAACCAATCCCGAAAAGGATTAATATTCTCCTTAAAAGACTTTTTTGAATGATAAGAAGCCAATAAAGCCAGTTTTATCCTGTCACGATGGGAAAGTCCGTCAATATTACGGATCGACAACAGATAAAATGTATGCGCAGTGGCTGAATCTCTTTCAAAAAACTCGCCCAATTTATAAATAGAGCTGGCATTTCTTAGATCTTTTAAATTATCCTCATTCAATTCAACCATTTCCTCGTTACGGATAGCGTTGAAGATTTTCTCAGCGGTTTTAGCGGCTTGAGTTCTTTTCTCCACATCCAAATCATACTCAGTTGCCATTTGATAAAGGCTTCTCTGAAGCGGCTGTTGACTTGAGTCTATGCTCCCTTCATTGATGAGCTGCTGATATAAAACTCCGTCCCTGATTCCTGTTCGGCTAATTTGAAAAAATGGTGCATTTACAATCTGATAAAGTGCCAGAAATACTTCAATTGCAGGAATGATAATGTCTGACCGTTCTTTCGAAAGCCCTTCGACACGTTGGATTTCTTCATAGGTTAACAAAGATAATTTTTCTTGCACCGTCAATATATCTTGTTGGTTAATCTCATATTGATGGATGGAATCAATCGGGTAGTTCTTGATTGCCTGGTCGATTTTCGCTATATTTCTGGCGCTTCCGCCAATACCAATAACCGGCAGCCGGCAATTTTTTAGCCAATCAATTTGCTGAAATGTAGTTTGTAAAAATGAAGACAGTTGGGATAATTCTTCGGATGTAGGAATCTTATCTTTTATAAATTGTTGTTTTAAACTGATTACGCCAAAAGGAAAACTATGGGTGTGGACCATTTTTCGGTTTGAGAACAGGGTAATTTCCGTGCTGCCGCCGCCAATGTCAATCGTTATTCCATCCTTCAGATAAGTAGCGTGAATGACACCGAGAAAACCATAATACGCTTCGGATTCTCCTGGCAACACTTCGACAGAAAACCCCATTTTTTTATGTATCAATTGTTTTATTTCGGACTGATTTTGCGCTCTTCTTATCGCGGCGGTGGCAACCACTTTTATTGATGTGACCCTATGTAAAGCGACTACTTCTTTAAAAACACTTAAAGTGTCCAACAAAATATTAAGACCTTCGGAGGTTAATATTTGCTCACTATTAAGATAGTTTTGCAGGCGGGCTGAAACCTTAATATTCTCAATTTCCTTCAAAATACTGTCCGCTTTATGATTGTAAATAGTCAGTCTAATTGTGTTAGAGCCTATATCAATTACGGCTAATATTCTTGCCATGTTTATCATCCTTGCTTGTTTATTGTTCTCTTCCTGAAGAAGGTTTGGGTTTTTGTTTCCCTTCGATTTAGCGCTTCGCAAATATATACCTTTAAGATACCCAATGACGATCATTTTGAAAAGCAGGATTAAGTCTTTATGAACCGTGCTGTATCTGCCCTACCAGCCTTTATTCACTCTTTTTAAAAATTACCTGCCTGCGCCATCTTCCAAATCTATAATACAGATACGCAATAATGCTGCTGATGACAAAGCTTATACCCATACCCAATGCGATCCCTTTGTCCCCGAACATCCCGGCAAACCAATAGGTTAAAGGGTAGCGAAGCACCCAGAAGGAAATGACGTTTAAGATCAGCACCTGGAACATGGCTCCTGCGCCTCGGACAACACCGTTCAGGATAAAATTGATTCCAAGAAACGGGTAGAAAAACGCAACCAATTTCAAATATGTGGTCCCAAACTCCAGGGCCGCTGCTTCCTGAATGAACAGCCTGATGCTTACACGTGCTAACAGGAACGTGACGGCAGAAATAAGAAACATAACTGCTAGATTATACAGCGTCCCATATAGGGCGATTTTATGGAGTCGATCCCAGCGATTAGCCCCGATATTCTGCCCGGCCATGCTGTTGACGGCTGTACCGAGTGCCATCGCCGGAATCATGATGATACTGTCGAGCCGCTGCGCCGCTCCAAACCCGGCGACAACATCAGCACCCAGTGAATTAACTACGCTCATGATCGCCATCACTCCTGCTGAGATAACCACCATTTGCAGCCCGGCAGGAATTCCAAGCTTCAGAATGATGCCAACTTCTTCTCTTCGGGGAATTTTGGGAAGCGCAAAAGGTGCCAGGCATAGACGCAAAATATAAGCCAATCCGTATAGGAAGGCAATTCCCTGGGATAGAATTGTCGCGTATGCAGCGCCGTCAATTCCTAATCCGAAAACTTTAATAAAAACTGGATCAAGGACTGCATTTAAGACGACAGCAACAACAACGAAATAGAGCGGAGTTTTGCTGTCCCCGAGCGACCGCAGCACAGTGCCAATAAAGTTATACCCGAACAAAAATAAAATCCCAAGAAAATTGATTTGCAAATAGGATGTCGCTTCAGCCACCATTGGTTCCGGTGTATCGAGCAGCAACAAGATCTCTTTGGAAAATACAAACCCAATTGCACCCAGCATTAATGACAATATTGTCTGCAAAACAACAAACGCATTTAGATAATTTTTTAAACCTTCTTCGCTGTCTTTCCCTTTTTGTTGGGAGAGGATCGTCAATGAAGCGTTGTTAATCCCGATAATAAAAGACAAGACAGTGAAAATAACCGTCGCGGATACGGAGATGGCTCCAAGTGCGTTAGCCCCGAGGAGATTTCCGACCCATAGACTGTCGATAAATTGATATGAAACCTGCAGTATATTTGTCAGCATAATCGGTGTTGAAAAAACAATCAGCTGCTTATAGATGCTTCCAGTCGTAAAATCATGCTGTGCCATGTAATTCACCTGTTTCCTCGATAAATACATCTTCTATTATTACCCTTTCATTCACCAAGGGCTAATATTTTGTTTTACAGTAGCTTATAAGTATTTAAAGAACAATGCCTTACATAACATTTATTCGTTTTTTTCGTGTTCAATGAAAAAAAGAGTTGCCGCAGCAACCCCCGCTATAAATTATATTTACAGCTTTATACTTTCCAGTGCTTGCTTAACCGTAGCAAATGTCTGAATAGATGACATGTCAATACCTGCAATTACGACTGTTTGTGCTAATTTCGGCCGTAGACCTGTCACAATTGTGTGTAGCCCAAGCAAACGGAGAACGTTTTCGATTTGATATAGGTATTCTGCAATTTCTGCGTCAATTTTCAAAATTCCGGAAAAATCGACAATTAAGTAATCAATGTTTAGTTCGCTAATTCCCAGTCAGGAATATCTGCATGTATTTTTTCAAGTACATATTCAACAATTTCAACAGCTATTTCTTCTGCATTAACTATTAAGTAGTTTCCAACACTAGCAATCGAATTCATCTTTTTCTTTATTCCCCTAGTTTTTTTTTTAATTATAACCTATAAGCTGTACAACTCTGCATAAAATAACATGTTTTGGTGATAATTTATTATTTTCTATTAATAGAATGAATTTCATAAAGCAATTCTTTAATTGAAAAACGAACATTGACTTAGAATTGATAGTCATCGGCATTCCAAGATGCTATTACTATCTTAATCCTTTACCACATAAACCCTCTCTGGTCGTCCAACCGTTCCATAAGCTAGATCGGCTTGGACCTTTTCTTCAGACATGAGATGTTCAAGGTATCTTCTCGCTGTGGTTCGGCTTACCCCAATTTCTTTCGCGACAGTTTCGGCTGTTAAACCGGAATTGACTTTGCCAAGGACTTCTAATACTTTATCCAAAGTGAGCGGATCGATTCCTTTTGGCAAAAACGATTTGTCGCTTCCGCTACCATCGATGTCTTTCCTTAGAAGCTTGTCCACTTGTTCCTGTGTGACTAGTAAACTTTCTTTGCTTAGCTCATGAAGTTTGGTGTGATATTCCTTATACCGGTTTAGGGATTGCCTAAACCTTTCGAAAACGACAGGCTTGATGATGTAATCAAAGATTCCTATACTAACAGCCTCCTGAACCTTATGTATTTCTTTTGTAGCGGTGATCATGATGACATCTATTTGTTTTGTTTGCTGCTTCGTCTCTTTTAATAGATCGATCCCGTTCATGTCTGGAAAGTAGACATCCAGCAGAAGAAGATCCGGTTTTATAATATCAATAAAGCTCTTTGCTTCCATGTAACTGGCCGCAATCCCTACCGTTTGGAACCCATCAATCTGTTCAATAAACCGCTTCTGGATTTCTGCGATCCTCAGGTCATCCTCGACGATCAAAACTTCAATATTCCGGCTGTCCTTCATTTAGTTTACCTCCTTTTTTCGGTATAGCAACAGTAAAGATCGTTCCCTCTCCCAGCTTGGAAGAAAAGCTGATCGATCCACCTAATCTTTCTATCGTGTTGTTCACAAGGCTTAGTCCAATCCCGGCGTTGCCATGTATGTTTTTCGTCGTAAACCCTTCCTGAAAGATTTTTCCGTTGTTTTCGATGGCTATTCCCCCGCCATTATCTTCAACCTCGATGATCAACTCCTTGCCAAGGTCCGTCAGGAATAAAGAAACTTTCTTGTCTTCGAGTCTATTCTCGCGTACAGCTTCAAAGGCGTTATTAATCAGGTTACCAATAATTGTGACCAATTGGTCCCTGCTTATGTCGACGGGAACATCTGTAAAACTGCTCTCCCGGTCTACGGAAAAATTGATTTTTAGCTCGCTCGCCAAACTGATCTTCCCTAAAATAAACCCTGCCAGTATAGGATCAGGTATTTCTTTCATAAGGAAACGAATGAATCCTTGGGCTACATCTACTTCTTTTGAGATAAAATCAATCGCTTCTTTATAGGAACCTAGCTGAATCAAACCAAGCAGGGTGTACATCCTGTTTGAATACTCATGGGTTTGTGCACGCAACCCTTCGGCGTAGGCCTTTACATGGGATAGCTCCTGTAAAAGAGATGAGAGCTCAGATTTATTTCTCATGCTTGCTACTGCGCCAATCACTTCACCGTGTTTATCTAAGATTGGGACACGGTTTGCAAGAAAAACCTCTCCGGCAATCATGAATTCACGGTCATATTCAGCTTTTCCTGAGCTGACTACATCAAGAAGATGAGTATGTTCAATGATGTCTTCTATTCTTTGGCCACGGAGAATGGTGGTAATTGGAATATTCATAATTCTGTGTGCTGTCTCATTCACAACGGTAATCCGGCCTGCAGTATCGATGGCTATAATCCCTTCATGAATCGATTCCAGTATTGCATGCTTTTCCTGATACATCCAGGCAATTTCATTCGGTTCGAGTCCGAAAATCGCCCTTTTGATATTTAGAGAGATTAATAAAGCAGAGAGCAACCCCCCTACTAAAATGATCATTGTAGTGATAAAAATTTTACGCTGTATTGCTGAAACTTCCTTTTCGATATCTGTTTGTAAATACCCGACAGACACGACCCCGATCACTTGATCCCCGCTCATGATCGGAGCTTTGCCCCTTAATGACGGTCCAAGAGTGCCCGTTGATTCTGAAATGACCGATTTCCCTTTAAATACACGGCCATTATCTCCTCCCACCATTTTTTGTCCAATCCTCTCAGGGTTTGGATGGGAATAGCGAATTTCCTCCCTATTACCGACAACGATAAATTCTGCTCCGACCTGTTTCCGTATTGTTTCGGCGATCGGCTGGATGATAAAGGCGGGATTTTCTGACTGAAAAGCCCGTTCAATTTCCGTCATACTGGCAATCGTTTCAGCAATTGCTAATGCTTTCGTGCCTATATCATGTTCAAGGTTGGATTCCATGATGTTTTTAAAAGTATATTCATATACCACACCCAGGAAGATAATCACAATGCTGATTCCAAGCATTAGTTTGGTATGTAAACGCATCCAATCACCTCTCTTTTAATCATATAGAAAAAAACCCCTTGAAAAAAGGAGTTTTTTGCGGCAGTTTAATATAAATAATCTTAAGCTTCTTCATTGACGATGACCTGTTTGCCTCTCATTTTTAAAATCATTGGTACTACAAGCCAGAGGGCGGTTACCAAAAGAAATGCAAGGGAAATCGGCCGGTCAAAGAAAATTCCGTAGTCCCCATTTGAAATGGTCAACGCTCTGCGAAGGTTGTTCTCTATCATGGGCCCTAAAACAAGACCAAGAACAAGCGGAGCAATCGGGAAATCATTTTTGCTGAAAAAATACCCCAGAACACCGCACGCCAGCAATAGCAGCAAATCATTGGTCGACACCTGGACGGCATAGACGCCAAAGATGGAAATGGCAATGATAATCGGAATTAAAAATTGCTTTGGTGTCTGGATAATTTTTGCAAACACTTTGACGAGCGGAAGGTTCAGAATCAACAGCATGACGTTTCCTATGAACATGCTCGCTATCAGGCCCCAGGCGACCTGCGGATGGTCTTCGAACAATAATGGACCTGGCTGAACATTGTACATCATCAGGGCTCCCATCAAGATTGCTGTCGTACCTGAACCTGGAATTCCTAAAGTGAGCAATGGGATCATCGCTCCACCGGACGCTGCATTATTTGCTGATTCAGGTGCTGCGACACCAGCAATCGCTCCTTTTCCAAATTTCGCTGGATTCTTTGAAAGTTTTTTTTCCATGATATATGAGAAGAAAGAAGCCAGGGTTGCACCTGCACCTGGCAGTATCCCTATAAAAAATCCTAAAAGAGAGCCGCGCGCAATGGGTGCTGCCGACTCCTTCAGTTCTTCTTTAGAGGGAAGCAAATTATTAATTTTCGCAACCTCACCGTTGTCCTCATCTTTTTCAAGGATTGTCTTGAAGACTTCTCCGAGCGCAAACAACCCTACTGCTATCGTCAGAAATTCTATGCCCTGGTACAGCCATGGTACTTCAAAGGTGAAACGTGCCATTCCTGAAACATTATCAATGCCAATCGTCCCAAGCAGCAATCCTGAAACTGTCATAATCAGCGCCTTTGTGACTGATTTCCCTGCTAATCCACTGACAGCGGCAAGTCCCAGGAGCATAAGGGAAAAATATTCTGCCGGGCCGAATTTCAGCGCTACGTTCGATAATGGCTTGGCCAGGCCAATTAAGGCCACCAGCGTAAAAATTCCCGCAACGAATGAACCAATAGCCGCGATTGATAACGCGCTGCCTGCCCTTCCCTGTTTCGCCATTTGGTATCCATCCAATGTCGTCACGACCGAAGAGGACTCACCTGGTGTGTTTAGCAAAATAGAAGTTGTCGAACCTCCATACATGGCCCCATAATAGACTCCGGCAAGCAAAATAATGGCACTTGTGGCAGCCTGTTCCGGCGGCAGGCCTCCCGTTATCGAAGCTGTAACGGGAATGAGCAAGGCAACTCCGCTCATTGGGCCAATCCCCGGGAGAACGCCAACTGCAGTCCCAATTAACACACCGACGAACGCAAAAATCAAATTATACCAAATGAATGCTGTATGAAAACCTTGAATTAAGTAATCGATTGTTCCCATCAGCAATCCCCCCTTCCAATACTAAAACCAGACAGGCCACCCCGGAAGCGTCCCTTTCAGCACTTCAACGTACAAGTAATAGACCAACCCAGAAAAACAGGCCGATATCATAAGGGATGAAATCACCTTTGTACGTTCCATTGTCTGAAAGCACACAAACAGAAAAAGAAAAGTCGTGATCACATACCCGATTGTTTCCAACGTTAAAATATACAGCAATGTTGCTGTAAGAATGATGAGAAAAGGCTTGTATTCCCTTTTTTCCTGTTTTTCCGCATGTGAAGCGGTACCTTTTGCTTCAAAAAACAAGCGGATACTTAATAAAACTAGCAATAGTCCTAAAAAGAACGGAAAAATATCAGGCCCTACTACACTTCCATATGCCGAACTCGCAATCCCCCTGCTTCCAATCATAAAAAGCACTCCGACAGCCAGAAACAAAATGGCTGCAACACGATCAAATTTCAACTCCATAAGTTTATCCCCCTGCTCGTTGCAAACTCCTCTTCCTACTTTTTAATGATAGCGTGAGGTGTACCGCAGTTGACATTTAAGGGGAGGACGTTCCCCTTAAATGATTATTTTTCCATACCAAGAGCTTCTAACAGTTGCTGTACTTGTTTTTCCTGATCATCCAAAAACTTCTTGAAGTCTGCACTGTTCTTATAGTCTAACTCCCATCCCTGTGTTTCGACTTCCGTCTTCCATTCATTTGAGTCTACTAATTTCTCAATAGTCTTTTCCCAATATGCTTTTGCTTCCTCAGACATTTTTTCCGGTCCGAATACTCCGCGCCAGATTGTAAACTCCGCGTCAATTCCCTGCTCTTTTGCTGTTGGGATATCTTTAAAGTCTCCTGCCAGCCGTTCCGGTGAAGTGACGGCCAACACCTTGACATCTCCCGCCTTTAAAAACTCTTTGACACTTGAAGCATCCGTGCCAATCACATCCGCATTGCCGCCAAGCAAGGCAGTGATTGCTTCGCCGCCGCCATCATAAGAAACATATTTAATCTTCGTTGGATCAATTCCGTATTCATACGCTGGAAGAATGGATACAAGGTGGTCCATCGATCCTGGTGCAGATCCACCAGCAAATGTAAGTTTCTGAGGATCTTTTTTCACTTCCGCCAGCACAGATTCCAAATTACTGAATGACGAATCTGCTTTGACAACAATCGCTCCATAATCCTTCGTAAGCTGCGCCAATGGTGTCGTGTTCTTGTAGCCATATGGACTGTTTCCTTCTTTTTTTAGATTATTGATGATGATGGGCGGTGAGTTTACAAATAGCATATCGTTATTTTGTACTTGCTGGGTCGCATATTCCGCCATAAAGACAGCACCCCCGCCACCCGGTTTGTTTTCTACTGTCATAGGCTGTTCAACCAGTTTTGTTTCGCTTAAAACTTTTGCAAACGAACGGGCCGTTAAATCCCAGCCTCCTCCCGCTCCTGATGGGGCAACCACCGTAATCGCCTTATTCGGATAGCCTGTCTTCTCCTCACTTCTTTGAACCTTGGCCGACGGTTCATCGCTGCTGCATGCCCCCAAAGCACCAACCAACGCGAAAGCGAGCATCATTCCTGAAACTTTTTTTAGTGTAAACATTTAAATTCCTCCTTTGTAATCGCTTTCTTAATTTTACAAAAGTTAAAACTATTTTAAATATTAATTAAATAAAAAGCATAAAAAACTTAAAATCAATTTTGTTCATAAAGTTCACCCAAGCTTTACTCTGGTTTTTTTATAAAAGAAAAAAGCAATGTCACTCCCTTGTCATATCAGTAAAGACCCGCTCTGCATATAGCAAAGCGGGTCAAGTATTTCATGTGAACTGATTACTGTTCTTCAATAACTAACATATTAGATTCATCAAATTCCCAGTCATCTCCGTATGCAACTTCCCAATAGTAGCATCAAGGTCAGTGAAATATCCGCCATAGCCGCCCCAATCTGTTCTTGTCGGCTCTTTTTTCTATTTCCGCGCCAGCTAATTCTGCCTTCTTCAAAATTTCATCCACTTCTTCAAGATATTTCGCATTATAAGCTAATGTAATCCCTGAAAACCCAGGAGCTATCGCAGGAGGATTGTCTTTATTAACATCTTTAGCTAACTCATATAAAGTTTGATACTTGGAAAAAGTTGATCCGCTTAAACAACTAGAATAAGTACTCAAAATAATCAAAAAATGATAGTATAAAAGAAAAGGGTTTACTTAAGGAGGTGGAAATTTTGGCTTGGGACTGCTATGAAGAAACCCATCAAAATGGAAAAACCTACTTTAACGAGCTTGAGACTCCGATGGGACAATTTCGGGTAAATTTAATCACAAACGTGGACACGGATATAACTCCGTACAGTGTATATCTGCCTACAATTGCAGTGTGTTCTTCGTCAGTAAAAGACCAATTATTGTCGAGGATTAAACAAAAGGTGAACGAAATGGACAGGTCGATACAGCCAGAGTATGTTGGCAGACTTAGCGTTATAGTAATCGAGCTGAACGAGATTGATATTGCCAAGGAAGTAATGGAAGAAGTAAAGCAGGTTGTAGAAGATTTTGCTGCAGTTAAAATATAAGACCCAGTGGGTCGTTTTTTTATGTCATTGTTGAACTTATATTGAGTTTTATATGCTCTCTCCTGGCTTTAGTAGCTTTAATCTAAATTATTCTAATATATAGGTATGACTTTCCAATTGTTGCATTTTTACATTTCTTGCTTTTAATAAAGATATTCTACTTGTCCTTTTTTTAATGATTTTTTATAGACTAATTTTTATATTTCTAAAAAAAGAAATTATCTGAAGATAATAATAAATAAATGAGGAACAACAATATATTTTCAACCAAATCCTTTTACCGCTCCTTATTGGCGGATTTACAACTGTAACCGTTGCATCTGTAATAGTGGCAAGCATCTTGATGGGAACGTTATAAATCATGTTAAAACCCGGCACATTTTGCCGGGTTTTTGCTTAGAGTATGTTATTTAAGGCATTTTCAAAGACATTAAGTATTCGACCAGCGCCTTTTGTTCGGTCTCAGAAAAGCCATTGTCGGAGTCAATCCAAAATTCATGCCCTTTACCAGTAACTCTAACATCTTGTAAGTGTTGCGATGATTGATTGTTTTTGATAACCTCTTGCCGCAAATCTCGATCAATCAATGCCAGCAAGCTATTTTGCGGATCTGCAGGTTTCCCTTTTAAAATCGTGTTAGCGACACCAGCGTCTTTTAGCGATTGTCCCACTGCTACACCGCCATCGTGCAAATAAGGCGCGCCCCAATACAACCCGATCAGGCTTGGAACTTTATAACCTCCGGGAGATCCATCTTTAGCCCAGGCAAGTTTGATTTGCTCCGGATCAAACTGCTTTGTTGGCACCTTCAATACTTTTGCATTTTCGGGAACGGGTACGGGTGTATTAGGAGCATACAGCTCACTCTCGCCGAACAACGTCTCTGTTTTCCTAAATGCGGCAGCTCTTGTCGGCTCGGTACCAAGCACTTGTGACGATATGACCTGATTGTTTGTGAAATAGTTCCCTGCATGGCAGGAAATGCAGCCTGCGTTTACAAACACACTCCTTCCCTGGTTCGCCATCTCCTTGTTTATTTTCTTCTTTCTCTGTGGCGGTTCAAGTGTATTCTGCCATGCCGCCACACTATTATTTTGCTCATTTACTTTGTGATCCGGCGCACTGACATGCAGGCCATCTGGCGCGACCAGTGTAATTTTTGGAAAAGAAGGCGGTTTAACCATTTGGTTTAAGCCGGGAACGCCCGGGGTTGGATCGATATCTGCGAAAAGGCTCGATGGTTTTTGCCCTTTTTTCGGATCATACCGATATTTTTCGGCAGCGGAATTTTGAAGAATGGTTCCGAGATAAACCTCCGGGTCTATACCAAAAAGAACTTGGCTTGATGGCGCCTGCGCAAGACTATCTGAATTTTGCGCATGAACATTATTGCTGAACGCGCTTAACCCTTTAAACGGGCCAGCCATTGCGGCTCCGCTCCAACTGAATGGGTGATCTCCTAAAGTAAAAGCATCAGGGATTTGAGTCGGATTGCTTTTCATATCAATGGATGAATCAAAATTACCGCGCGGCCATTTTAATAGTGTGCGGTCTACCGAGTTTTCTAAAAGATAAGGATCCGGCAGTAATTCTTGTTCGCCACTACTATTAGTGACCGAAGTTGAATTTTCATTTAAGAACTTTTTAAGAGAAGTAACTTCAGAATGAGTAAAATATGAAGCTGTATTAGGAGCAAGTGCCATAATGAGCCCTGTGTTTAAATCTGGATTTGTGACACCTTCCATTACCTGTTTGTTAGTGGGATCAACTGTTGCATGACAGGCAGCACAACTGATTCCTACCCGGATTCTGCCATCAGATAAAGAAACCGGCATCCCCAATGGAGTATAACTCCCCTTCGCAACATCAATGCCGGTATCGATCAAATCACCTTTATTAAAACTTTTATCTCCGATAACAGCAGATTTTGCAAGCGTAACCCGCAAATTTGTCGTGCCTTGTCCTTTCAGAGCTATAATAGCTTTAGACATATTCGCTATCGTTAAAGGGCCATCTACGACACCCATAATATCTGTAAGAAAAACTTCATTACCAAAGGTTTCCTTGTAAAAAGTTTCTCTGCCTAGTTGTAATAAGGAGTAGTTGATTTCCACTGCACCGTTTTCAGCGGAAAGACTGCTTGCTTTATGTTGTTTTTTTAATTCAACCGCTTCTTCTTTAGAAACCATAGTTCCCCATATATCATAGGAACCTTCACTATTTCTGTTTTCAGTCGAAAGTACCTTATTCCTTGCAGGCATATAAGCATATTCAAAATGGATAAACCTGAAAGAAACAATAGAAATAAGGACAATAGCTATAAAAATAACTGTGACAATAACCCATTTTCTGCGCATTAATCGTTTTTCCTCCATGTCAATGTATAATCTTAGTATTAACCCATTTATGGAGAAAAAATAATCGATCGAGATTTATCATGTTTTGTAACTCTGCTCGAA
Organism: Bacillus canaveralius; assembly: GCF_002860125.1. Classification (GTDB taxonomy): domain Bacteria; phylum Bacillota; class Bacilli; order Bacillales; family Cytobacillaceae; genus Bacillus_BJ; species Bacillus_BJ canaveralius. Next base: position 15,255 of record NZ_PGVA01000026.1, on the reverse strand, counting down.
TTTGCGGAAATAACAATTAAATTTGGTTATATCTTCTGCATAAACATGATGGCTTCGAATTGTACGTAAAATCTTATACCTTTTTAATCTGAAAAAATTTTCTCAACAACCAGACTCCAGGCGGGAATCCAAGAGTCAATTGCCATGCTCCTACCCCTTCTAACCCGAACTCGCGAACCAATACCATTTTTACGCTCATGCTTCTGACATCTTCAAACCATACGACATGCAGCTGTCCCTGTTCATCCCTATATTGGAAAAAGGGCGATTCATGTTCCTCCGAATACTGTATCGGTGACTGGTACCTCATCGCCGTTTCAATCGCAGCTTGATTTGATAGGGCAGGTGCGATCGAACCGGGTCTATACGGCAGCACCCAATTATATCCGTATAAAGGAACTCCGAGTATAATTTTTCTGCTTGGTACGCGGCCTATTGCAAATTGTATCGTTCTCCTTACTTCGTTGATCGGTGCGACAGGGCCTGGCTCACTGGTTGAATGATGCCAGTCATAAGCCATGATGAACATGAAATCAACGACAGAGCCAATCCCGCCGTAATCGTACCCTCTTAACCAGGGAATATCTTCGCTTGTTTTGGCTGGTAGGGCTATAGTTAACACATAGCCAGCTGGCTTTAATCGGTCTCTTAGTTGCCGTAAAAATCCTGTAAACAGGTCCCTATCCTCTGCCCTTATCCGTTCAAAATCGATATTTACTCCGCCATAGCCTTTCCTGGATACTAAATTAAAAATATTATTGACTAAATTCGTTCTTGAGGAGGGATTATTTAGGACTTGATGAGCCAGTTCAGGATTAAATCCCCCGGGGCTGAGGTTTGTGATGGTTGCCAGTGGAGTGACACGCCGGCTCCATGTCGTCTCAATCGCAGCGAGGTCATTTAAATCATTGGCGATATCCCCATTATTAGCAAAATGGTATTCAAACAGGCATAAGTAGGATGCATAAGGGGCGAAATCATTGATTAATGCTCGGTCCAATTCCGGGTTCCGAAGAACATAATAACTAAGAGTGCTTGCATAATAATACGAAATATCAGGAATCCTGATCCTCATTCCGGGCTGTAAAGCATCGGGATCTATTTCCGGATTAGCATTTCGTAGTTGATCCAGTGGTACAAAACTCTTTCTGGCAATTGTCATAAAAGTATCACCTGGCTGAACCGTATAAGTATAAAGAGGTATAAGCAAGGATTGACCGGGAACAATATTCGTTTCATTTAGACCATTGACAATCCGAAGTTGATCAAGTGATATATCGTACCTCCTGCTTATTGCAAACAAAGACTCACCAGCTTGAACCGTGTGAATGAACATATCCGCTCCCCCCATTTTTATCAATACACTTTTTATATACACTATTTTTAAATATATGTTCAGTGTTCTGTTGTACAACCCGATTTAGGTCTTTTCATTGCTATCAACTATTTTCTTCTCCATCCCATCTCTTGAAAAACGGTGAATTCTATTTTGTATTTATCCACCAAATCAATGATTTTGGTCGATAGGAATTGACAAGTAATCGCAAATAATACGATTTTTAAATCAATCACTAAAGCAGTTAAGAAAAATATCGATATGTTAACCCAAAACATTGCTTTCCCTGGAGACCAATTTTTTTGCATGGCAATGATTAGTGCGATGACGACCATCCCTCCGCTCGATGAACCGTACCTGATTAAAATACCAACGCCGATCCCATACAATACTGCACCTAAAACGATGTCTAATCCTATATTTAATTCAGGCATATACCAAAAAGCAGTTACCCAATTCACGGTAAATGAAGTAATTGATACCGAATACATGGTCCGAAATGTCCATTCGTAGCCGAAATATTTAACGGCTAATGAAAGAGCAATCAAATTCGAAAACCAAAGGGCCAGCCCCAATGAAAGGTCCAGAAAAAAATTTAAAAGAACAGCAAGTCCTGCTGCGCCGCCGGAAGGAATCGAATTAGGAAATAAGAATAACGCCATCCCTATTCCCTGAATAACCCCACCGAATGTTAAATAACCATAGGTAAGCACTTGCCGAAAGAATATTGAGCCTAATGATCGATTGTTTCCCTTCGACAACACCATTATTTCACCCGTCTCCAATCGTCTGATGCCTTCTTTTTTACACCTTGTCCATTCTATGAATAAACCAGGCATTTTATGTTTTACTTCTGCTAATTCTTACTTTCGTCGGGAAGGAAGAAATAAAAAACAGGGGTGGATACTAACATCCCCCCTGCTTGTTGATTCTTGATCGCTCACTTTATGTACATTCAATCTTCCTCTTCCATAATTTCTGCAAATGCAGCAGAAACTTTCTCGAACTCCGCATCGGTTTCGATAGCTGAGAAATCACCATCGTCATCAACCTTTAAAAAGAAAACATCAATGTCGCCTTCGTCGTCCTGCTGGAGGTCTTCGACAAAGCTAACTGCCACATACTCAGAGCCTTCAATATGCATCGATCCAAGCACTTCAACCTCCTGCTCCTCGTCATTTTCATCACTGATCGTAAACACTTCGCCCACTTCAATTTTTTCCATGGAATATTCCCCTCTCATTTGAATTAGCTTAACAATCGAGTAAATTTCATAACGTAATAAGCTAAACCGAAAAACGAATGAAGTTGTCTAAACAAAGTATGCCATAGGAAACGATAATACTATCTTATTTAAATAACTGTTCGTTTTCAGTTAATGAATTACTTTATGAAAATCATTCAATCATTATCTTCCCTAAAAGAAACAAAATAATGCTATCTCTACTTAAAATCAAAACAGATTGTTGATTTTGTATTGGGCAAAACTATGTGCCAACTTTTTTTCCATCAGTGAAAAATCATTCATCTTTTATTATAATTGTCTATAGAACCTTTAAGGAGATTTCAAATGGATCATAAAGAGCTGCAAAAGAAAATAATTGAAAACTATCAAGGTGAGGAGAAAATGATGATTCTCGTATTTGCCCAGTGGTGCGTTAATCATGATCTAAACCCTGAAGAGTTATATTTAAGGGCCTATCCAAACCAGTTCGCTAATGTTGCCTTGAAGGAAGCAATAGATTTAACTGTGCCGAAGGATGAGGCTGGAGAAGTTGCTGACGAAACGCTGCTTAATATTTTATCACTGTTTGGCAATGATGAATTAGCATATGTTGTAACCGAGGAAATAAACAAGAGAAAACCAAATTAGTTGTGTACATATAGACTTTAGGTATTAACAAAAAGCCGTTAAAACGGCTTTTTGTTTGGGGAATTTTAGATTATCAGACTGCTCCTAATTGTGTTTACTTTTATTCCAGTACTTTTATAAACTCGCGCAGATAGTCAGGCAGATCCGGCGGACGGCGGCTTGATACGAGGTGCCCGTCGACGACAACCGGCTCATCAAACCATGTTGCACCTGCATTTTCCATGTCGTCTTTTATCCCGGGCGTACTGGTTACATTTTTACCCTGCAAAATTTTCGCTGAAACCAACACCCAGCCGGCGTGGCAGATTTGCCCGATCGGCTTTTTACTTTCGTCCATATGTTGAATCAGTGAGATCACTTCGGGAAAACGCCGGATCTTATCTGGAGCCCAGCCACCCGGTACAAGGATTGCATCGTAATCTTCAGCTTTGATATCACCGTAAGAGTAGTCAGATATGGCTGGCACTCCATATTTTCCGATATACTTTTCTTTTGCCTTTTCTCCTGCCAGATGGACAACTGCCCCTTCTTCTTGCAGCCTAAGAATTGGATACCATAGCTCAAGATCTTCAAAATCGTGATGCACAAGGCTTACTATTTTCTTTCCTTGTAAACGCATGTTTGTCCTGCCTCCTTTTGAAATTTAAAATCGATATTACTTTTGAAAAGATTCGGGTTAGCCAAAGAGATATAATGGTTTGATCCATCAAGAATCTATTATAGCAAAACTCTCCTGCATCTCGTCTTTCGCAGCTTTTTTCACATGTTATTTTTTCTTGGATCACAGTCATAATTTCGTTAAAAAATAACAAAATTCCCTATTGCCAAAACATAATCAGAGGATTATGATAACTAAGGAATTTCATGTCAGTCAGCCCAGGTTTATTTTTATAAATGAAAGAAGATGAAATCAACAATGGCACTTATTAAAAGTGTGAACGATAGTAACGAAAAGTTGAGTATTCAAAATGGAATTGGCACATCGATTGTTTTAAACATAAGTAACAACTATTTTCCGTTGTTCGCAATAAGTGTTTTAGGTGCCACCAATTATCAGGTAGGATTAATAAGTTCGCTGCCTCAATTTATTGGTATGTTTGCGATGCTGATCGGGTCTGTTATCTTAGGCCGGCTTGGACAAAAAAAGAAATTTACCGCATACTCGTTTTTATTTACCCGTCTGTTTTTAGTGGCGATGTTTTTTGTCATTTATATTCCATCTGAATACAGAAGCTGGCTGTTCGTTCTTTTGGTTGGCATGATGAATCTTCCGGGATCATTTGCAAATTTAAGTTGGCAGGCCTTTATTGGCGATATCATTACAGAGAAGAGAAGAAATGATTTTTTTAGCGAGCGGAATAAAATCATTACAATTGTTGGGATGGGCGCCACTTTTTTAATGGGTTTACTCTTGCAACAATTTGATAAAAGCAATCCTGTTCCTTATCAGATCTTGTTTTTGTTTGCCTTTTTTGTCGGCTTGCTTGAAATTTATTATTTAAACAGGCATGTTGAGCCCCGTGTTGAGAAGGAAACGAACAGCAAGTCATTTAAGCTGGGTGTGAATGTTTTTAAACATAAACCCTTCCTGTACTTTCTGGTTTGTGGACTGTTTTTTAATTTTGCCTGGCAGATGTCCTGGTCATTGTTTAATATTTATAATATTAAACATGCAGGAGCGACAGCTTTATGGATTAGTTTAATTGCTGTGGCCAATCAAGTCAGCCAAGTTGTCAGCTTCAAATGGTGGGGCAGAATGGCTGATAAGCACAGCAATGCGAAAATGCTCGTGTTTGTTTCATTAGGAATGGCATCTGCTCCGATATTGACAATTTTATCGACAAATCTGATTTACTTAATTGTCATCAATACTTTTTCCGGATTGTTTGTGTCGGGGACAGTGTTGCTGCTGTTTAATCAGCTTCTTGAAGTAACGGAAGATACAAATCGCAGCAGCTGTATATCCAACTACAATATTTTACTCGCTATTGTTGGATTCATCGCTCCGCAATTCGGTGTGTATATGCTTGAAACAACGACGATGGAAATAGCAATGGGACTCTCTAGTGTTATGAGGGCATTAAGCGCGGTTTTGTTTGTTGCTCTTTACGTTTACTTAAAGAAAAGACATTTCTATGGCGGCCAGTTACAGGTCAACCATCTAACATAAAAAAATCAATTACTTGAATTGCGCAGGCTGTCATGGAAATAGACAGCTTTTTCTATTTCCTATAAAAAAGAGCTGCTTGCATTTTGGGGTCAGGCCCCATGTGTGCCACTGCTAAATTTCCGTTTTTGAATATATATGAGCCTCATCGATAAACAAATGCCCGCAGCCAATAATCCTATCGTCAAGCCGATCCAGTATCCGGTCGCCCCTAATTTGGTATGGTGGGCTAAAATAAAACCAACAGGAAGACAGATAAGCCAATAAGCAATAAGTGTCATGATAAAGGCGATATTGACATCTTTATATCCTCGTAAAGCAGCCTGCGCGGTTGCCTGGATCGCATCGGAAATTTGGAAGAACAAAGCATAGATCAAGAAATGGGCTGTTAACGCAATAACAGCTGCTTCGTTGGAATAAACGCCGGCAACCTCGTAGCGGAAAATAATGACCATTAATCCTGTGCAAAGTGCGATCAACACGGATAACGCAATTCCCATCCAGCTATAGATTTTTGCATCTTGATAGCGCCGCGCCCCTACTTCAAACCCTACTAACACGGTCAAAGCGATCGATATACTGATCGGGATCATATAAAGGAAGGATACGATGTTCAGCGCAGATTGGTATGATGCAATTGTGGTAATATCAAATCGGCTCAACAAAATCGTGACAACGGCAAACATGCTAGTCTCAAAAAAAGTCGACAGCCCCATTGGCACACCGATTTTTAAAATTTCCTTACATTCCGCCAATGAAAAATGATTCATACTTGAGAAGACATTATAAGCGGAAAATGGCTCCTGCCGGGCAATAATCCATGCCGTTACACCTGATAACATCCAATAGGTGATCGCGGTTGAATATCCCGCTCCCGCCCCTCCAAGCTCCGGAAAACCGAACTTGCCGAAAATCAATACATAATTCAAGAAGAAATTAATAGGCAATGAAGCGATGGTGATGATCATAACGATCCTGGTTTTCCCGAGTGAATAAATAAAAGCCCTTAACACATTAAAGATAAATAAGGGAATCATTCCAAAACTTAACGCAACCAAATAATCATGAGCAGTTTGCGCTACACTTGGATTGAGGTCCATGTTTTTTAAAAGCGGATTGAGTGCAAAAATACCAACTATGATAACCAACAGCGCAATCAAAACAGCCAAATAAATACCGTGAGCCACAACAGACGTGATTTCACTGTTCTTCTTCTCACCAAAGCGCTGGGCCGCAATCGGGGAAACGGCAAGCAAAATACCGCTTAACCCGGTAAAGATGGGATTCCAGATCGATGAACCGATCGCCACTCCTGCCAGATCTGCCGGATTATATTTACCTGACATCACCGTATTAAAAAACACCATTGAAAACATCCCAAGCTGGGTGATGAGGATCGGAATTAATAAGATCAATATTTGTGTCATTTTTTCCTTGTTGTTAAATGTTTGATTCATCGAGGGAAACTCCTTCTGGTTTCTGTAAACAACTTCTACTATTTTACCATGAAGGCCGGAGGTATATATTTATAATTGCTTTGCTGCACGATGAGGCATACCATTATGGATGCATCCTTCTCTTCTTAAGACCAGCGTCCAGTATTGTTAAATCATAATCATTATATTTTTCAGGAATTTGCAGTCCGGATGTGAGCTAGTACACTTCATATTCTTTTGATTCCAGCTCTCCCTTGACCCATTTTCCAATTTCCAGATCATCTTCTATATATAAAATTTTCATACGCGCCCTCCCAGCTTCTCTCATTTCATCTTACAATAGTTATTAAATATCGAGAAGGCATCATTTTCTATAAAAGTAAAAAAGCAGAGAACTCTTTATGAATTCTGCTGCTTATTTGTCGTTCCAAACTACTATCCAAATTAGAACTTAAACTGTCTGGCAATGCTTTGCAATTCTTGTGCGGTTTGGGCCAATGTGACCGTGGCAGCACTGACTTCTTCCATTGAGGCGGTTTGCTCTTCAGTTGCTGCTGCAATCTCCTGAGCGTATTCGCTTTTTTTGACGGTTGTTTCATTGACTCCAACCATCGTGTCAACTAAAGAAAAGGTTCCTTCGTTAATCTGATCCATAGAGGTTGTTACGTCTTTTAGCCGGTCTACTACCTGAACAACTGCTGTCGTAATTTCCTCAAAGGAATGACCAGCGTTATTAACTAATTCAGTTCCTGTTTTTACGGCATTTTCACCTTTTATCGTTGATTCGACTGCCTGGTTGACGCTTTGCTGAATGTCTTTTATTAGGTTATTAATTTGCCCAGTTGATTCACCGGACTGTTCCGCTAATTTACGGACCTCTGCTGCGACGACAGCAAAGCCTTTTCCGTGCTCACCGGCCCGGGCAGATTCAATCGCGGCATTAAGAGCCAACAAGTTTGTTTGTTCTGCTATGCTCTTTATGAGAGAAACTATTTTCTCAATTTCCAGCGACTTTTCGTTTAACATCTGAATGACACTTCCGGTTTCAGATGTATTTTGATTGATCATCTCCATTTGTGCGATGGCAATATCAACCAATCGAAAGAATGAATTTAACAGAAAAGACATGGATATGACTATTTAATCGGGATAAATAGTAAAAATTATAAAAATTGAACATGATTCTTTTTGCCTATATTCAACATTATATTACTAATATCGACAAATTTCGCTAGGTCTTTAGTATGATTTTATGTTTTTAACAAAAAAATTTAAATATTTTGATTAATGGAAGAATTTGTGATAGGAAATAGCTGCTAATGCGATCAAAAATAAAAAGAGAGCAGCAAACATCCGCTCTCAGGTAAGTTTAATAGACCATATTTATATTATAATAGTATTTAAATTCAAGTAAATTATTAGCCGGGTCGATTAAAAAGAATGTTTCATGCTCTTCCTGCTTTCCGGCAAAACGAATCGCAGGCTCATGAAAAAATGGCAAATTTCTTTCATACGCATAATTGAGCGTGTGCTCAAATTCTTGTCTTTCCATAAATGTAATCCCAAAATGGCGCGGATACATTTTAGGCTGTAAATCAATACTTTCGGGGCTTAAATGGCAGACGAGCTGATCACCGAAAAAGTTGAAAGTTGCCCTGTCGTGGTATCTTCTTGCCAGTTCACAGCCAAGCTTTTCATAAAATGCTACTGTCTCATCCAGGTCTTTGCAAGGAATGGCGAGATGGAATACTTTGTTGGAAGCTCTCACTTATTCTCCTCCCTGTCGAATAAATAAAATGTATCGGAACGTAGTCCAAGTCGCAGCGTTTCCAACGGTATAGCATCAACTAATGGTATGTTGGCCAAATTTACACTTGGCCCGGCCAGCTTGATAAAAGCAGTTTGCATTTTCTTGGTTGGAGCTTCAAAAATGATTTGATTTATATCGATTCCGGATCTATATATGTCATCAATAATATCAAACCGCATTTCCCCGTCTCCCAGACAAAGGCCGCTTGTTCCGCTTTCACGCGCTTCCGTTATCACTTTTTTTGCGCCTGCTTCAAGGTCTTCCAGTATAAATTCAATCCAATCAACAGAATCAATGGATCCTGACACATCACTGTCTTTACTTCCAACCTCGCTGAAAACGTAAAATTCCGACGAAAATTCGTTGATAAATTTTGCTTTGTCTCTGTTGGCTATCTCGATTGTCCCATTGGAGATTTCAACATAGTTACAACCAAACTTTTTTAAGTAAAGATAGTAATCGTCCAGTTTTTTCTGGCTTAAAAACTTCTCAAACAAAGTTCCACCGAAAAAAAACTCAACATTATTTTCCCGTAAACAGGCAATTTTTTTGGATATATTATTACTCACGATTGATGTGCCCCAGCCAAACTTCACAAAATCTATAAATTGCCCGGCATCTGTTATCGTATCCTCCAAAAAGCTCATTGGTGCACCGTTATCTATCAAAATCGTCAGACCACTGTTTCTAGGTTTGTTTTGCCTAACAGGCAGACTTAATCCCGCATAACTCATAGTGTCACCATCAAAATTCTTGGTATTCCTCGTCCAACGTCAACCCTCATTACAAATTCTTCCGGCAATTCTTTTATACAAAAATAAATATCGTCATGGTCAAACTCGGGTTGTGATTCATCAAAAAACTTTTCGGCCGCCCGGCAGTTTACAATTCTTTTGACCACTTCCTCGGCTTTCATTGAATATACCCCTTCGATGATTGATTTCATATATTGCGCACAAGCTAAATCGTCATCCCCGTCCGGATGCGAAGCAATAATATTGATGACCGCATCATCAATTTGAGCTGCTAATTTTTTCACATATTCCGCTGTTGACCTTGCGTTGCTAAACCCTGTAACAAAAACGTCATTTGCTTCTAATGCATTCAGTGTTGCTTTTACACCGTTTGTCGTTTTTTGCACGATTGTTTTGCCAAACATGTTGTGTGTTGATACATTCCTGGGGGAGTTATCGAGATCAAATCCTTTAATCGGCAGGCCGCCAACCTCGCCTGCCAATAGGCAGTTCGGGTATTGTTCCTTTAACCTGACAGCCTGACTTACTTCCTTTACAAGTAAAATTTCTTTTACGCCTCCCCGAAAAGCGTAATGTGCAACGGTGAATGCACGAATTACATCGATCACAATGTTGATATCGGAAGGTTCTAACTGGTGCTGATGTCCTTGATGAATGGTAATTTTCATTAGCACTCTCCTGCTTAACCTGAAATTGATTGAAATATTAACATAGAAAACTCCACAACCATTATAAGTATATTCGCCTATTGGTAAAAGGTACCTTATCCCCCGGATTCTGCGGAAAACGCAATAAATAGGCGCCGTTTTAGCGAACATTTCCCCCAAAAAATGAATAATCTGCTTTAGGCTTTAACCTAATTTTTAAGGTTAATCGGGTGTTTGGACGTGAATGTCCCTTTACCCAAAACTTTTCTAAAAGCGAGGGGAAATCGATGGAAAGTGCATTAACATATGAGACTTGGAATGAAGCGAATTTACAGCAGATATTGGGACAGTTGCGTGATTCAATGGATGTGCTGAAGTGGGCGACTCGGCAATATGGCAGCAGCATCGTATATGCCTGCAGCTTTGGAGCGGAAGGTATGGTGCTTTTAGATTTATTATCGAAAGTAAATAAGGAAGCAAAAGTAATTTTTTTGGACACGGATTTGCATTTTAAAGAAACATATGAACTTGCTGACAAAATAAGAAATCGATACAAAGATTTTTCAATCGAATTCGTTAAACCTAGTTTAACCATTCAAGAACAGGCTGATCAGTATGGAGATGAACTATGGAAGCGGAACCCGAATCTTTGCTGCCAGCTGCGAAAAATTGAACCTCTTGCTTCAGAGCTGTCCAAGGTCGATGCCTGGATTTCGGGCTTGCGCCGGGAGCAGTCATTAACGAGGAGAAACATTCAATTCATTAATAAGGACGACAAATTTAAAAGTATCAAAATTTGCCCGCTCATTCACTGGACATGGAATGATATTTGGGAATATATCCAGTTGAATCAACTTCCATATAACCCTCTGCATGATCAGCATTATCCTAGCATTGGCTGTGCACCTTGCACGGTGTCTGTCGAAGGACCTGCAGATTCCCGGGCTGGAAGATGGGCAACAAGCGAAAAAACTGAATGTGGACTGCACAAGTCATGATGGGAGTTGTACAACATTGATTGTTATTGTCCTTGCTTGTGCAGTCGGTCTTTTCTTTGCGATGAATATCGGGGCAAGCGGTGCAGCCGCTTCGATGGGAATTGCTTATGGTTCCGGGGCTGTTAAAACAAAGCGGATTGCATTGGTTATATGTGCCATTGGAGTGATGCTTGGAGCTGCACTTGGGGGCGGAGAAGTTGTGAAAACGCTTGGTTCGAAGATCATCCCCCAGGATGTTATCAATGTCAATATCTCACTGATTATTCTTGCATCGGCGACGATATCGCTTTTTATAGCCAACCTGGCTGCCATACCTTTATCAACAAGCGAGGTTACCGTAGGGGCGATTGTCGGCGTTGGCATTGCTTTTAAAAAGGTGTATATCGGGTCGCTTCTCACCATCGTCATGTACTGGATTTTCATTCCAATCATCGCCTTTTTCCTCGCCTATTTTGCTGATAAGCTCATCAAGAAAATGGAGCACAAGCTCACTTTCCTGAAAGAAAAGCGCTGGGCCAAAGTTCTAGCCCTGCTTGTGATTGCAACTGGCTTTATGGAGGCTCTGTCAGCCGGGATGAATAATGTGGCCAATTCTGTGGGACCGCTTGTTGCTGCAGGGCTTATCCATGTTAACAGCGGGATCTTTATAGGTGGTTTATTCGTTGCTTTGGGTGCATTATTACTCGGGGGCAGAGTGATTGAAACGAACGGAAAAAAAATCACTGAATTAAGTCTTTTACAGGGCAGTGCGGTTTCTGGCCTTGGGGCAACTCTTGTGATCATCGCGTCCTTGTTTGGAATTCCGGTACCGCAGACCCAAATCACGACATGCAGCATTCTCGGAATCGGAATGTCCAGCAAGGGATGGGAAATATGGGAAAAAGATGTGATTAACAGGTTGTTGAAAGTCTGGTTTATGTCACCGTTTTTTTCCCTTGTGCTTTCGTATAACTTGGTAAAACTGTTTATGGATTTTGACCTTTATTCGATTACAGCAGTCCTATGTGTGTTTGTGGCTACTGTCGGCTTTATGAGCCTGATTAAACCAAGGAACAAGAAAAAACCAGTATTTTATAAGAAACCAGTAACTGTAGAAGCTGTTAGGAGGAACATAACATGATTCAGCCACACGGTGGAGTGTTAATAAATCGTGTTGACGAGGAACTTCCGGTCAATGATGAAAATTTAATCGTAGAATTGGATAATATCTCATTTAGTGATCTTGAACTTATTGCGATTGGCGCTTACAGCCCGTTAGAAGGTTTTATGGGGGAAAATGATTATCGTTCCGTTGTCAGAGAAATGCGCCTCAGCAGCGGGCTGCCATGGAGTATTCCGATTACCCTCCCTGTTTCAAATGAAGTGGCGAAAAATATTCATTACGGTGAAACCATTAATCTTGTTAAAGATGGAATCGTATACGGTGTAATGACAGTAAAAGATTTGTTTATGCCGGACAAAACAGAGGAAGCGAAGCAAGTTTTTAAAACAGCGGATCTGAACCACCCCGGTGTAAGAAAATTGTTTGACCGCCCTGAAGTTTATTTGGGCGGACCTGTAACACTTGTAAAGCGTCCGACAAATGATGAGTTTGCTGGTTATTACTTAGTGCCGACAGCGACTAGGGCCATGTTTGAAAAACTTGGCTGGAACACGATTGTCGGATTTCAAACGCGAAATCCTGTCCACCGCGCCCATGAGTATCTGCAAAAATGCGCACTTGAAATGGTTGATGGTTTATTTCTTAACCCGCTTGTCGGCGAAACAAAGGCGGATGACATTCCAAGCGATGTCCGAATGCGAAGCTACAAAATTCTACTAAAGCATTATTATCCAAGCGACCGCGTCTTTTTATCGGTTTTCCCGGCTGCGATGCGCTATGCAGGACCTCGAGAAGCCATATTCCACGCCCTTGTCCGGAAAAATTATGGCTGCACGCACTTTATTGTCGGGCGTGATCATGCCGGTGTTGGAAATTATTACGGCAGCTATGATGCCCAGAAGATTTTTAGTATTTTTTCCCAAGAAGAAATTGGCATTCAGACAATATTCTTTGAAAATAGCTATTATTGCCGCAAGTGTGAAAACATGGCATCATCGAGAACATGTCCACATGGAAAAGAACACCATGTGTCCCTTTCCGGAACAAAGGTTAGAGCCATGCTGCAAAACGGGGAGATGCCCCCGAAAGAATTCAGCCGCCCGGAAGTCGCCAAAATACTAATCGAAGGCATGCAGCAGCAATCACTATTCCGATCAGGGATGGTGGCAAACGATGGCAAGTAATATTGTATGGCACCCTTTGACAGTGACAAAGGCACACAGACAAAAAAGGAATGGGCATCGCAGTTTCGTATTGTGGTTTACCGGTTTGTCCGGATCGGGAAAATCGACGCTCGCCAATGAAGTTGACCGGAAACTGTTTACATTAGGGGCAAAAAGCTATGTTTTAGATGGTGACAATGTTCGTCACGGTTTAAACAAAGGGCTTGGATTCAGCAAAGAAGATCGGGTTGAAAACATTAGGAGAGTTGGCGAAGTCGCCAAGCTATTCGTCGACAGCGGGCAAATTGTTCTCACTACCTTTATATCCCCTTTCCGTGAAGATCGGCGCGCAGTCCGCAACCTTTTTGAACAAAGTGAGTTTATTGAAATTTATGTGAAATGTCCGCTTGAAGTTTGTGAAAAACGGGATCCTAAAGGCCTCTACAAGAAAGCCAGAAAAGGGGAAATCCGAGATTTTACAGGAATTGACTCCCCTTATGAAATACCTGAAACGCCGGAATTAGTCATTGATACGAGTCTATACTCACTTGACGATGCAGTTGCGACCGTGATCAGATATTTGATAAAACAACAACTGATTTGAACCGGTTGCCGTTCCTCTGGCAGAGGAGCGGTTACTTTTGATTTATTTCAATTCTGCGGAGCATTCGTGATCCGCCGCCTCAACCAGTTTAAACAAAAAAAGATAAATCAGGTTATACGCTTCTCCGATTGACAACTCTTCGTGAAAGGCGTTCACATAGTTCAGTGTAAAATTTAAGTTCCATAAACCGTCTGCATGATCGAACATTAAATCATATTTCGTTTCTTCCCCGTTTAATTCTTGATTAAGGTATGCCTTTATTCTAGCTTCCGCTGCTTTTTTGAGCTTTAAACCAACCATGGTATCATATGTTCCGAAAACATCATCAACTTCCAATGAAACAGCATCGATTCCGATTTTGTCGAACCAATCAGACTCGAGATAAATAAATTCATTTTTGTGTTTTTCAAGGTATGCAATCGGCCGCTCTAAAAATGCTGGTGTTTCTGCAGCAATCACCTGTTCTGATTCCTTATCACACCGTTCAATACAAGCGTCCGCGAAGCGGGACTCTATTTTTCCTGACAATGTTAAAACCTCCCCGTTTGGTGTTTTTTATGTAGCAGAGCGAGGGTCACAATAATAGTATGTCCCTTTCTGTGAGTGATTGGTATCGTTCGCCTTACAGGATGCTCATAACAAAAACCGCCTGGCCCGGCGATTCATTTGCAATCCGAAAATACAATCACCGGTCGGATGCGGTTTTTCTCTAACAGCTTTGTCAGAATGGCAGCTACCTCGATCATTTTCTCAAATTTATTTCTTGAAGTAAGTGACTTGATTTTCGCCCTGGCTTCTTCAATCGAATTCATAATACCACACCCGATCACTTATATATTTAATCTTCCCTTCAGATTCTGCTTTTTTCCACCGCTGGATGCATAGTTTATCAAGAATTTTAGCTTCTTCCTCATCACGGGGACGGGTGCGGATTTTTCGCTCCGAACTAGTTGTCCGGAGCAAATTACGTTCAACATCACTTTTCTTTTCATCGATTGATCTATTTAAATCAGAAAAATCCATCTGTTTCACGTTCATCACTCCGATTATCTTGGTACTTCCAGTATATCATCCGAACGATTCCACAAGCCAGATCAGCAATTATTATTGATAATCTTTTCCATAATCATTACGTCAACATAACGGCCATCCAGCATTCCCTGATTCTTAAACACACCGATTTCCCGATAACCATTTTTACAGATTAGTCGAAGAAAGCCCACTGCTTCAGCTGTGGGATGAATTCGACATAAAAGGTAAAAAAAATAGAGTGACAAGGAGAGTGATTCCTTGTCTTTTTCTATTTATGCGTGCCCAGCAAGCCGTTAATTGCTAGTTGGTGAAAGTCCAACCCGAGTAAGTGT